>NZ_JAHLPV010000019.1 GCF_018918095.1 Acetivibrio sp. MSJd-27
GCTGGCCATGTGGAAGTGGCGGGATGGGAACCATGGCACGCTGCATCGGATACTCATGTTTTTATTCCCAATAGACACAAAAACGCGTGGATTCGCTTGATGGAATCCATGCGTTTTTCGACAGGCTGGAAGCCGTATGCCGAGCATACGGCTTTTTTCGTCGGCAAAAGAAACTCTTGACTTTTGTCATTCTTTCACTGATAATAAAGATAATCTGAAGAATGGGGTGGAGATATGAAGATCATTTTAGACGCGTTCGGAGGGGACAATGCACCCTTGGAAATTGTTAAGGGGGGGTGGCGTGCTGCAAAAGAGAACAGTGAAATTGAGTTGATTCTTTGCGGAGATGAAAAAAAGATAAATGACGTATTAAAGAAAGAGAATTTGGAGAAGCTTTCAAATGTGTCTATTCATCATGCAAGCGAAGTGATCCTCGGCACGGACGATCCGGTCAGCGCAATCCGCCAGAAAAAAGATTCCTCCATGGTGGTCGGATTGAACCTTTTAAAAAGCGGGCAGGGCGATGCTTTTGTCTGTGCGGGGAATAGCGGCGCATTGCTTTCAGGGGCTACTTTGATTGTCAAACGTCTGAAGGGAATCAAACGGGCGGCGATGGCACCGGTTTTGCCGACTGCAACAGGACCAGCCATTTTAATTGACGGTGGGGCAAATGTAGTGTGTAAAAGCGAATATTATGAGCAATTCGGCTTAATGGGTTCCATATATATGGAAAAGGTGATGGGGATAGAGGATCCGAAGGTCGGACTTTTGAATATCGGCACCGAGGAATGCAAAGGAACGGAAACTGTCATGGAAGCTTATCAGCTGCTGAAAAAGGCTCCTCTTCATTTTTACGGTAATCTAGAGGTAAGAGATGTCCTGAAAGGGGACTGCCAAGTGCTGGTGGGTGACGGATGGACAGGAAATATCGTACTCAAGCTGGTTGAGGGAGTGGCAAAAGAATTTTCCGGCGAACTGAAAGCAATGTTCAAGAAAAATATTTTGACGATGCTGGCGGCATTCATGGTCGGAAAACAACTCAAGGCATTTAAAAAGCGGTTCGACTATAAGGAATACGGCGGCGCGCCGATCATGGGATTAAACGCTCCGGTTATCAAAGCGCATGGAAGTTCTGACGCAAAGGCAATCTATTATGCCATTCAACAGGCATATAACTGTGTCAGGCAGGATGTTGTGGGATCGATTGCAAGTGCTTTGCCAGACGAAAAAATCGAAAAACAGGAAAAAAAATAAATAATTTTGAAATAGATATTGACACATAGAGTAAAGTAATATATCATATAATCCGTACTAGATGCGCCATTGTCTTTCAAGGGGCGCGACAGATTGAAGGAGGTGAAAGCATGTTTGAAAAAGTGCAGGATATTATTGTTGAACAGTTGGGTGTTGAGGCAGCTGATGTAAAAATGGAAAGTTCTTTCACAGATGATTTAGGCGCTGATTCTTTGGATGTTGTTGAATTAATCATGGCCTTTTCTGATGAATTTGATATTGATATCGCTGATGAAGATGCAGAAAAGATGTCCACTGTGGGTGACGTTGTGGAATACCTGAAAGAACACGAAGCATAAAAGCTTTAAAATGTAACAGGCACAGCCATTTTATTTGGCTGTGCTGTTTTTATATATATCTTTTTATTGCATTTCATATGCTTGGATGTGCCTCCGGTCAAAGAAAGCGTCTGAATCCTCTATCGACTGGCAGGAAGAAGCAGTAACGCTACTCCAATTTTAGCATGCGGTATCCCACTCCGATATGAGTCTGGATATATTGGCGGGAAGACGACGCTTTTTCCATTTTTTTGCGCAGAGCTGCCATAAAAACGCGCAGAGACGCCACATCATTCTCCCAGGTGCTGCCCCAGATTTCTTTTGTAATGAAAGTATGCGTCAAAACTTTTCCTATGTTTTTAGCCAGCAGGCATAAAAGTTTATATTCGATTGGCGTTACATGCAATTCCTCTCCGCACATGTAAACACATCCGGCGGCGTAATCTATTTTTAGATCTCCGTTAATAAATACAGATTGTTCGTTTGTCCCGGCTTTGCTTTGCATTGCGTTTAAACGGCGCAGGGTAACGCGAAGACGGGCGAGAAGTTCCTCCACGGAGAAGGGTTTTGTCAGGTAATCATCCGCTCCTGCATCCAAAGCATTTATTTTATCAGAATCTTCACTTCTCGCGCTGATTACAATAATGGGCATGTTGGACCAAGTACGGATTTTTTTTATGATCTCCACGCCATCCATATCGGGCAGACCCAGATCCAGCAGAACGATATCCGGATTGTGAGAGGACGCTTCCACAATTGCGGCACTTCCTGCGGGAGCTGTATGAAAGCGGTAATCATGCATTTCAAGGGTGGTTGTAATCAGATTGCGTATTGCTGAGTCATCTTCTACCACCAAAATCAGCGGTTTATTCATGTATAGGTACCTCCTCAGCGGGTAATGTGATACGGAAAACGGATCCGTTTGGTTTGTTATCGAAAACGCATATTTTGCCGTTATGGGCGCTGATAATCGATTTACAGAGCGCTAATCCCAAGCCGAGACTCCTGCGGCTGTCTGCAATTTTGTTATTTCCGGTAAAAAACATATCAAATATTTTTGACTTTGTCTCATACGGAATTCCGGGACCATTGTCTGCAATTTCTATGACCGCCGTTTTTCCTTCTTTTTTTGAAGTGATTGTTATCAACGAACCTTTGGGCGTATATTTGACAGCATTGTCAACGATATTGATGATCACTTGGATAATCAGCCGGGCATCCATTTTTGCCAAGAGCAGATCGTCCTGCTGGATTACTGTAATTTGATGCGCTCTGCTTTGCCTGTTAATGTGACGAAGCGCCTCGGCGATAACCTCCTCCATCAGTTCGGCTGATATTCTGAGTTTCATTGTTCCATCTTCAATGCGGGTTACCGCAAGTAAATTTTCCACCAAATTAATCAGCCACAGCGAATCGTCATAAATGTCACTGTACAGCTGCTTTTTCTTTTCGGAACTTAAGGAGTCTCCGCTTGCAAGCAAAATATTTGCATTTCCGGAAATGGAGGTTAACGGAGTGCGCAGATCATGGGAAATAGAGCGAAGCAGATTGGCGCGGAGCTGTTCATTTTTAGCGAGAACCGCGGCCTCTTCCTTTTCTTTTGCAATTTTTTCATTCTCCATAGCCAGTGCACATTCTCCAAGAATCGAAAGTACGATGCTATTTTCAAAAGCCTCCAGGGGCATCCCATCGATTGCGATGCCCACTATACCGAAAACAGTACCGTTCGTCCGGACTGCAAGATAAAGACAATTCGCGTTAGACAGGGTAGCAGTGGTTGCTCCTGCACGCTTGTTGTTCTTCAGTACCCATGCGGCAGCGGCTTGTTCGGTTTTTGAGATATAATTCTCTTGCCTTCCGTGCTCTGTACATAAAAAAACTTGAGGGTGTGATAAATCTTCGTTTTCCGCAGTATAAAAAACAATATCTTTGCCGAGCAGTTTGATAAGCTGGTTTGCAGTGACGGATATAATGCTGTTTTTTCCTTCTGCTTTTTGCAAAAAACGATTGGTATCAAAGAGCACCTTAGTCCGGTAGGCCGTTTGAGCTTCGTGTTTTGCGTGCTGTTTTAATTTGACCGCCAATGTGCTGGTGATAAATGCGGCCAAAAACATAATGAAAAAGGTGGCAGGATAACCCGAATCATAAGCATGCAAAGTAAACCTGGGGTCTGTGAACAGATAATTAAAGATCAGTACACTGATAACGGATGAGATTAAGCTGTATGCTCTCTGAGCCGTTACAACGGCAGTAATAAGTACACATAGAATATATACGGTTATGATGTTTGCCTCGCTGAAACCAAGTCGGAAAAAAATATAGCCAACTATCGTGGCCGCCAGCAGGCTAAGAATGCTTTTTATCAAATCACCCGGATGTAGATGCGCTTTTTCCTGCTTTGCTTTCCGTGTTTTATAGGCGGCAGCCTTTTTAGCGGGTATCATGTAAATATCCAGTTCAGGCGAATAGCTGATTAGTTTCTCAGTGAGGGAAAGCTTGCTGGGAAAAAACTTTTTTATAGCGTTATTTCGTCCGATAACAATTTTAGATACGCCGGAAAGTCTAGCGAACTCCGAAATCTGAAAGGCGATTTCATCGCCGTAGACCGTTTCAATTGTCGCGCCTAGCTGCTCTGCCAGCTTGATGTTAGAGCGAAGCTGCTTTTTATTTTCTTCACTTAGCAAAACAAAATCCGGAGTCTCCACAAACAGTGCGGTAAAACTGCCATTGAATACATAAGCCATTCTGGCGGCGGTGCGGATGACTTTCGGATTGGTTGGTGAGGATGAAAGGCATACCAAAATATGTTCATTTGTATAGTATCCATTGCCGTTTCGGATTTTTGCAGTCTCGTACCGTTTATTGATCCGGTCAGCACATCTGCGAAGTGCGATTTCGCGCAGTGCGGCCAAGTTATCCAGACTGAAAAAGTCCTCAAGTGCTTTCTTCGTTTGATCTTTTTGAAAACTTATATCTGTCCGCAGGCGTTCGATCAGTTCCTGAGGCTCAATGTCTATTAACTCCACTTCATCGGCATTGTCAAAAATTTTGTCGGGAATGCGTTCATAAACGGTGTTGCCTGTTATGGATGCAACCATGTCGTTCAAGCTTTCAATATGCTCAACGTTAACCGTGGTATATACGTCTATACCGGCTCTCAGAAGCTCCTCCACATCCTGGTAACGTTTGCCGTGCCTGCACCCCTTTGCATTGGCATGAGCAAGTTCATCCACGAGGATTAAATCCGGTTTTCTTTGAAGGGCAGCGTCAATATCAAATTCAGAAGCATTGTTATCGTCTGTTTTTTTGAGCGGGAGTAAATCCAGTTCATTCAAAAGGTCATCCGTCTGAGACCTTGCGTGGGTGTCCACATAGCCTACAAGTACATCCAAACCGCGGCGTTTCGCCGCGTGAGCCGTTATTAGCATAGAAAAGGTTTTTCCAGCCCCTGAAGCGTAACTAAAAAATATTTTGAGACGTCCGCGTTTTTGTACAACCTTTTCTTCTTCGATGGAGTTTAACAGTCCACCGGGAATTGGATAGGGTTCTTTCATCCGTTCACCTCCATTTTCTCATGATAACGAAAGCGGCAAAATGCCACTGCGGTATTGTGATTTAATGTTCTTCGAAACACAGAAATCTTTGATTTGGTTTTGTTTCGTGAGGTTATTATACCACAACAACGAAGGCGGCGGAATGTCGCCGCAGTATTGTGATTCAATCGTTCTCCAAACCTCTTAACATTTTCAATGTTCTAGAGGTTTGTGAGGTTATTATACCATAAATCCGCTATTCGTTCTATTAGTAATTTATGCAATCAAAATAGTTTTAAACTTTATGTTAAATATGGAAACAAATATTTTACAACTGGGTCGGCGTGTGATATGATAGAAGAAAAAGAAAAGAGTGTGATAGATTGTGGTGAAGTTTGGAACAGGCGGATGGAGAGCCATTATTGGAGATGAATTTACCAAAGCGAATATACAGCTTTTAACGCAGTCCCTTTCGAAATTGATGCAAAAGGAAGGGGCGGCACAAATTGTGATTGGTTTTGACCGTCGTTTTCTGTCTGACACTGGGGCAAAGTGGGCTGCAGAAGTGTTTGCCGGAAATGGTATCAAGGTGCTCTTTATTCCGAAGAATGCACCGACCCCTTTGATCATGTATGCGGTGAATACAACCGGAAGCAAATACGGTATGGCGGTGACTGCCAGCCATAATCCTGCCGAATATAACGGAATCAAAGTCTTCACAGAAGGCGGAAGGGATGCAACGGAGCAGGTGACCGCTAGGATAGAGGCGGTAATCGCTGAATTGCCGGAAGTCAAAACAATGGACTTTGAAGAAGGTTTATCCCAGGATATCATTACCTATTTTGAACCCTTTAACGACTATATCGACAGCATTCTTGGGATGCTGAACATTGATGCGATTCGTGAAAAGCATTTGAATGTACTGCTGGATCCGATGTTCGGGGTGTCTAAGACGTCCCTGCAAACCATTCTTCTGACGGCACGCTGTGATGTGGATATCATCAATGACCGGCATGATACCCTCTTTGGCGGCAGACTCCCGTCGCCGTCTGCGGAGACACTGACCCGTTTAAAAGAGATCGTCAAAGAAAAAGGCTATGACATTGGGATTGCTACCGACGGAGACGCTGACCGTATCGGGATCATCGACAACACAGGGCATTTCATTCATCCCAATGAGATTCTGGCGCTTCTCTATTACTATCTGCTGGAATACAAAGGCTGGAGAGGGGATGTGGTACGCAATATCGCGACAACCCACACGGTGGATAAAATTGCGAAGGCGTACGGTCAAACTTGCTATGAAGTTCCCGTAGGATTTAAGCATATCAGTTCTAAAATGGAGGAATCAGATGCGTTGATTGGCGGGGAATCCAGCGGCGGTTTAACGATCCGGGGACACATCAGGGGCAAAGACGGCATTTTTGCCGCTGGTCTGTTGGTGGAAATGATGTGCGTTACTCAGAAAGGCCTTTCGGATATTTTGGATGAAATTTATCGGAAATACGGTTATGTTCAGATGACAGAACGGGATTATAAATTTTCGAGGGAAAAGAAAGCCGAACTGATGGATTTGCTGTTTCAACAGAAAAAACTGCCCCAGTTCTCTGAAAAGATTGATCATATCAGCTATATGGATGGAGTAAAAGTCTATTTCGAGAATGGTGGATGGATTATCGCGCGGTTCTCGGGTACGGAGCCTTTGATTCGAGTTTTCTGCGAGATGGAAAATGTGGAGAAAGCCAACGAAATATCCGATTGTATGTGCAAATTCCTTGGACTATAACGTCGCAAAGATGCCCTATATTTCTGCAAGTGGAAACGATTTTCCTTTTTTCAGCGGGAGTACAATCTCCCGCTGAATCGTTGAATAGCAGAACCTAAAATAAGTTCGTTTGAAAAATATGGGGAAAAGAGCAAGAAAGCTACCAGAAGCTTTCTTGCTCTTTTATATATAGGAAATTATCAGCAATCGAATGTTTCAAAAAGCAGCATGCGAAGAGTGCTTGCAGTTTTTCAAAATAAAAAAATTTAAAAATTTTCACACAGTTTTTTCAATCCACTCATTTTTCTGACAAACACAGCAAGTATACTGTGTTCAGAAAGGAAAGGTGAAATAGCGATGAGACAGTCTCAGAAAAAATGGATTGCATGGCTTCTTCCCGGGATGATATTGGTACTCTTTTGTTCTTGTTCCATGCAAGCGGATAAAACAGCTCAAACGGCCGAAGCAACTGCTATTGCTGCTGTAAATCTAGACAAATATTTTTCGTTTGCCCAGGAGGATGTTTATACTGACTGGAGAAATGAGTCTCCGGTATACGCGGTGCTCGACGGAACCTCCGCGCAGACCAGCGGAAGCGGAATGATTGTCAGAGACGGGCAGATATTAATCGAAAAAGCAGGCACATATGTACTGGAGGGCAGTTTTCAGGGCTCGGTGATCGTCAATGCGGATAATGCGTTGGTGCGTTTGGTATTGAATGGTGTTCAGATACAGGCGTTAGACGGACCCGCTGTCTGTGTCAGGCAGGCGGATAAGGTGATTCTCAGTCTGGAACTTGGAAAGGAGAACATGCTTTCTGACAGTGAAGCACATTCTGTGGAGGAGGATGCCGCGGTTTACAGCAAGGATGATCTGGTTATCAATGGAGAAGGATCTCTCACGATAAACGGGAGTTATCTGGATGGATTAAAAAGCAAGGATGACTTAAAGATTGTGTCCGGAAGCTTGAAAATCAATGCAAAGGATGATGGACTGATTGGAAAAGACTGCATTGTGATTCAAACCGCACAGATGGAAATTGAGGCAGGAGGTGATTGCATAAAATCAAGCAATGACTCTGACGCGGAGAAAGGATATGTTGCGATACAGGGCGGAACATATCGTCTGACAGCACAAAACGATGGAATACAGGCCGAGACAAATCTCCTGATATGTGGGGGAACATTCACCATTTTAAGCGGCGGAGGGAGCAGCGCTGCTGTCACAGCAGACCGGACACAGCAGAGCAGACCAGGGCAAATAGCTCAGCAGCAGACATCTCAGGAGGAATCAGAGAGTCGGAAAGCATTGAAAGCGGCAAATTTGTTACAGATAGACGGCGGTGAGTTTTCTATTGATTCTTGCGATGATGCACTGCACAGCAACAATACTATCCTGGTAAGAGGCGGCGTGTACAATATAGCCACAGGGGATGATGCCGTTCATGCGGACACACTGCTTCATCTCACTGGGGGAAACCTGGAAATTACGAAATGCCATGAGGGGCTGGAGAGCAGTCAGATTATCATAGATGACGGCACACTTCGGCTGACCGCGCAGGACGATGGGATCAACGCGGCGGGCGGAAAAGACGGAGAAACAGGCGGACCCGGAGGAATGGACAGCTTTCGTGCCGGAACCGGCGGCAGCTCCGGACTCACCATCAATGGAGGATATCTGGCGGTGGACGCGTCGGGGGACGGAATTGATATCAACGGCAGCGGAGAGATGAACGGCGGCACCTTGATTGTCAACGGACCGGCAAACGGCGGAAACAGCAGTTTGGACTATAACGGTAGTTTTCAAGTCAACGGCGGCGTTCTAATCGCGGCAGGAAGCTCCGGCATGGCACAGTCTCCGTCTCAGGAATCCGGGCAGGGCGTAATCACGATGAACTATTCTGCGGTTCAGTCGGCGGGAACCCTTTTCAGCCTGGCGGATGAGAGCGGAACAGAGCTTCTCACCTTTGCACCGAAAAAGCAGTACCAGTCGGTGATTGTCAGTGTTCCGCAGTTAAAAGTAGGTACATCTTATCAATATTGTGCGGGCGGAAGCTCAAGCGCAGCTCAGATGGATGGAGTGTATACAATTGGAGGCTATCAAAAGGGAAATACGGTTCTTGCCTTTTCGATGGAGAGCAGCGCTGTTTATCTGAATGAATCGGGTGTGACAACGCAGCCGAACGGCGGTATGGGCGGCCGTGGAGGACAGCCGGGGGGACGGCAGAATAAGCCGGATGGGGAACAGAATCCGGATGGTATGCCGCCCCGTGACGGAAACGGACACAGTATGAATCGGATGCCGCCCGGTGAAAACGGACAGCAGACGCAGTAAAAAAATAAGGTATAGAGAAAAAATTCTCTATACCTTATTTTTGAGAAATCCGAATTTTTTTGAGTGTGTCCTGAATATCGTTATCCACCAATGGGCGCATACTGTCGCTGTAAATGGAAGTGTCGGCGTTTGACAATGCGGCGGCAATCACAGTGCTTAGAGCGGGTTTATACTTTGCAATAAGCGGGAGCAGCTGGATGCATTGTCTGGAGGTGATAGGCTTTTTATCCGTGATGTGCCGTAAATACCGGTCTATAAATTTGTCAATCTGATTGCCGCTGTCCCATTTTGCATTGCAAGCAAACAGAGTAAGACCGCGCGTTCGGATATAGGAACTTTCATTCTCCATTAGTTTAATAAAATGCTCCATATACGGATAAACGCAGTCGGACTTTTCGCTTGCTGCCTGTAAATCTTTCATTGCTTTGCAGGCTGTTTTATTGTCTTTCTCGCATAACAGATTTATCTGTTTGAAAATGTCAGACATCGCATGGCACCCCTCATTGTGGAATCAAAATTGTTATTTCTAAAAACGAAGATGTGATCGAAAAAAACCTGCGTACGAAACGCAGGTTTTGTCATCAATCGGTTGTGAAAGGCAAAAGAGCAATATGTCTTGCCTTTTTGATCGCTAAAGTCAACTGACGCTGATGCTTTGCGCATGTTCCTGTGATTCTTCTGGGAAGAATTTTTGCCTTCTCAGACAAGAATTTTCTCAGTTTCGGAACATCTTTATAGTCGATGTGCTGCACTTTGTCAGCACAGAATTGACAAACTTTTCTTCTCGGCCTTCTGCCTCTGAAAGGTCTATCCATATCAGCCATTGTACAAACCTCCTCTATATTTATTCGTTAGAACGGCAAACTTTCGTCATCATCGATGGGCATGAAACCGTCGTTAGAATTTTCGGCGGGTGCATAGTTGTTGCTGGCGGTGTTCGCACCGGAGACAGCAGTTTCCTTCTTGCTTCCGCAGAAATTCACTTCATCGGCAATGACTTCTGTCGCATAGTTCTTTTTCCCATCTTGGCCATCCCAACTGCGTGTCTGGATGGAACCGACAACGCACATCATCTGACCTTTGACGAAATATTGTCTTACAAAATCCGCTGTTCTGTTAAAACAAACGACATTGATAAAATCGGTCTGGCGTTCTTCCCCTTGACGCTGAAATCTTCTGTCAATCGCAAGGGAAAATCGTGCAACAGAAACACCGCTTGTCGTTGTTCTAACCTCAGGATCCCTGGTCAGGCGACCCATTAAAATCGCTTTGTTCAACATAGGGTTTCACCTCTTTTTTAAAGCATTAGTCTTCTTTCTTTACGATAATGCTTCTTAAGATACCGTCTGTGATCCGGTAAATTCTGTCCAATTCTTCCGGAAAATCCGGTTTGGAACTGAATTCAACGAATACATAGTAACCTTCGGTGCAATCTTTGATTTCATATGCCAGCCTTCTTTTACCCCAAACGTCAACGTTTGTCACTTCACCATGCTGGGAAATCAATGATTTGAACTTTTCAACAACTTCATTTGTCTTTTCTTCGTCAAATGCGGGATTTAAAATAAATATAGTCTCGTATTTGTTGATTACTTCAACCATTTCTTTTCACCTCCTTCTGGACTTTGGCCCTGTATCAGGTACAGAGCAAGGAACATATCAATTATATACAAGTTAGGTCAACTTGTCAATGATTTTTAACAAGAATCAGCCGTTTTTTCGATTTTTTCGGCTGCTTCAGAGGCTACCGTATTCCCAATGGGAAGGGTGATAGATACCTCCGTGCCTTCATTTTGCACACTTTCGATGGAAATATCTCCGCCGTACGCCTGAATGATTTCTTTTGCAATGGCAAGTCCCAGACCGGTTCCGCCCAAATCACGGGAGCGAGCCTTGTCCACTCGGTAAAATCGTTCAAAAATACGGTCGAGATCCTTGGCGGGAATCCCGATGCCGTTGTCCTTCACTTTAATATAAGCATTATTATACAGTTTTTTTGCGAAGATTTCAATCTTTCCTCCGTCGGGTGTGTATTTGATCGCGTTGGAGAGAACATTGGTCAAAATTTGTTCCAGACGATCCCGTGCGATAAAGACGGGCGGGATATCTCCCAATTGATGGAAAGAAAGCTTATGCCCGTGTTTTTTCGCCTCAAAAGATTGTTTTTTAACCACTTCGGATATGAGATCAGAAAGGACAAGGGGCTCTTTGCTTTTTAGGAGTAGTCTGCCGTCGAGCCGAGAAAGAGTCAGAAGATCCTGAATCAGCCGGGTCATTCGGTCGGATTCCTTGTTGACGACATCCAAAAAATTCAATTCGGTTTCCCGATCGAGTTCATTTTCCATAATGGTTTCTACATAACTCTTGATCGTAGTAATCGGCGTTTTCAGTTCATGGGATACATTGGCCACGAACTCGCGGCGGGATTTCTCCAGCTTTTGCTGTTTGGTGATGTCCTGCACCGACACGATGACACCGCCGGGTTTGTTATTCTCAAACAGGAACGTGCCGAAACAGAACTTATAGGTGCTGTCGTTCAACTCCGCAACCCGTTCCACCCGCCGTTCTTTATAAAGATAAAGAAAATCCCCCAGATAGATGTCATCAAACAGCTTTCCAAAATAATCGTCAAAGTTTATCTGAATTTCATCTTCCACCTGTAAAAATTCCTTGGCAACTTCATTGATAAGCAGAATTTTTCCATTTGGGTCAAATGCGATAATACCGTCGGACATATACTGCATAATTTTTTCCAGCTTGTTTTTTTCAAAAGCAATTTCATCCAGAGTAATTTTCAGAGTATCCGACATATATTTAAACGTATTATACAGGATACCCAGTTCATCATCTGATTTGACGCTGGATATTTTTTCGAATTCTCCTTTGGCCAATTTTTCAGCCCGTCTAGTCAGACCGATGATGGGCGTTGTGATTGTGCGGGAGAGAAAATAACCGAATACCGCGGTGATAAGCAATCCGAAAGAGAGTGCCTGTAAAAGGATTTTCAGCATGCTTTTTAAAAAATCGCTCATCTCCGTTTTGGAATCCCGGATATAGATAATGAACTGTGGGTTCTCAGCCGGAACAGGCAGCGCATAGTCCATATAGCTGTCTGTGATCTTCACTTCGTTTCCGGTTTGACCGTTCATGGCGGAGAGAATATTTTCACTTTTGTCAATGGTTTCGCCGCCCTGCCGATCAGGGCCGCCGATATAGTTGCCGGTTCTGCCGTCCAGCAGGTAAAAATGCCGGTAGGAATCCACCCCCAACTGCCCGGAGATAGCGGTCAGAAGTTCCTCCAGCATCGCTAGAGGATCCTCTGTGTTCAGGCTGCCGTAGCACTGTTGAATTCTGTCCGGCGTAAAGGCTTCTTCCATCTGTGTTCTGAAATCATCATGGTAAAATGCGGCGATGCTGTTAAAAAGATAAGTTCCCAATACCAGCATGATAGCCAGGATAATCAAAACAAAAATGAGAACCAGCCTCGTCTGTATACTTTTTCGCATAAACTGCGCACCTACTTTTTCTCAGTCTTTCCGAATGAATGGGATCTCAAATTTTTGAGACGAGCAAAATGGATCCGCACGAAACAAAGAATAAAAGCAATGTCAAGGGAACACATCCCTTGACAGAATTGATTTTCTAATACTTAAAGTAATATCCGATTCCGCGTTTTGTGATGATATAATCCGGTTCGGAGGAATTGTCCTCAATTTTTTCCCTCAGACGGCGGACAGTGACATCTACTGTACGCACATCGCCGTAATATTCAAATCCCCAAACTTTTTCCAAGAGAGTTTCTCTGGAAAAAATTTTTTCCGGTTTTTCCGCCAAAAATTTCAAGAGTTCAAATTCACGGCGCGTTAGATCGATTGGCTGGTTGTCCTTCGTGACCTCATAGCGCTCACAGTTGATCACAATTCTGCCCAGCCGGATGATATCCGTATCTTCACTGTTTTTTTGTACCTCATTTTCCGAAGAGGTCCGGCGCAGATTTGCCTTGATTCTGGCCAGCAGTTCCCGCACACTGTATGGTTTTGTGATATAATCGTCGGCTCCAAGCTCCAAGCCGAGCACCTTGTCAATCTCTTCCTCCCGGGCAGTCACCATAATAATAGGAACCTGTTTGACCTTCCGGATTTCCTTGCAGACAAGAAAGCCATCCATTTTCGGTAGCATTACGTCTAAAAGAATCAGATCAATATGGTTGGATAGGGCGCCTTTTAAGCCTTCTTCGCCGTCAAACGCCTGTATTGTCTCAAAACCTTCCTTTTCTAAATTAAATTTCAGAATATCAGAAATCGGCTTTTCATCTTCCACGATCAATATCGTTCTGTTATCCACTTTTTTTCCCCCTTTTTTGTTGAAAAGGTTTTCGTCTCATATGTGCACATTTGAAGTATGCGGCCGATAAACCCGCTTTTATTTTTGCAGATATATGGTGTTTATCAGCTTGTGCAGAGACTGCTTATTTTTATAACATAGGAAATTGCGCGAAATCGTGCGCAATTGCATGTTTCAAAAAACAATGCGCGAAGCGCGGGTGCGTTTTTTAGAATGAAAATTTTTTATTGTATATAGAGAACTGCATCATTCGGTTGCAAGACAGCAGTTCTCCTTCTTTTATTTATTTTACCAATAATAGAGATGGTTTGCAAGCACAATTTATTGCGTGGGCTCACTGTGTGCTTCCAGATAGATCAGAAGCACCGAGATATCCGAAGGCGAAACACCGGATATTCGTGATGCTTGTCCAACGGATCTGGGCTTTATCTGGTTTAGTTTCTGCCGGGCTTCCAGTCGCAGTCCTTTTATGTCGGAATAGTCGATTGTTTCGGACAGCGGCCTGTTTTCCAGTTTTTTAAACTGCTCCGCCTGTGCCAGCTGGCGCTTGATATATCCCTCATATTTGATTTGAATGCCTGCCTGTTGTCTTGTGAGATAGGGAAGTTCCGGTCTGTCCGGATCGATTGCAGCCAACGTCTCATAATCCAGTTCCGGCCGTTTTAATAATTCACTTAATTTGATGCCGGTTGTAATGTTGGTGCTGTGGTATCGGTCCAAAAACTCATTGACTTGAGCGGTTGGGGAGATTGTGACGCTCTTTAGCCGAGCGACCTCTTGTTCCACAGCCTTCTTTTTAGAAAGAAATTTGTGGTACCGCTCTTCGGAGATGAGACCTATCTGATAGCCCAAAGGCGTCAGCCGTAAATCCGCATTGTCCTGACGCAGTAATAGGCGGTATTCCGAACGGGCGGTCATCATCCGGTAGGGCTCCTTCGTACCTTTGGTTACCAGATCGTCAATCAGTGTACCGATATAGGCTTGTTCCCGAGTGAGCAGGAAAGGCTCTTTCCCTTGAATCTTCCGGGCTGCGTTGATTCCTGCGATCAGCCCTTGAGCAGCTGCTTCCTCATAGCCGGAGGTGCCGTTGAACTGTCCTGCGCCATACAAACCGGAGATTTTTTTAAACTCCAGGGTAGGATAGAGCTGCGTGGGATTGATACAATCGTATTCGATTGCATAGGCACTTCTGGTAAACTGCACATTTTCCAATCCTGCGATACTGCGATACATTGCGATTTGGACATCCTCCGGAAGGGAGGAGGACATTCCCTGTACATACATTTCTTCGGTGTTTTCTCCCATTGGTTCAATGAAAATTTGATGGCGGGGCTTGTCGGCAAACCGAACGATTTTGTCCTCAATAGACGGACAGTATCGTGGACCTGTTCCTTCGATTTTTCCGCTGTACAGCGGGGAGCGGTTTAAATTGGATCGGATAATCTGATGCGTTTTTTCGTTGGTATAGGTCAGATAACAGGGGATCTGATCCCTCTCCAAATGATCATTCTCAAAGGAAAAGGGAACAATCAGCTCATCACCGGGCTGTTCCTCCATTTTGGAAAAGTCCACACTGCTCTTTAGTACTCTTGCGGGAGTTCCCGTTTTGAAACGATATAATTCAACTCCCAGCTCTTTTAAATTCTGGGATAAATGCGTAGCGGCAAACATGCCGTCCGGGCCGCCCTCCTTTGTAAAATCACCGATAATGATTTTGCCCCGGAGAAAGGTGCCTGTGGCAATTACCACAGCCTTGCATTCGAATACAGCTCCCGTATCAGTCACTGCGGCTTTGACTCGGTTTTCTCCGTCCACATCAATACGGACAATCTCTGCCTGGCGGATCTGCAGATTAGGCGTGGTTTCCAGCGTATGTTTCATCGCGCTCTGGTAAGCGCGTCTGTCTGCCTGAACCCGCAGGGAATGTACGGCAGGCCCCTTGCTCTTGTTGAGCATTCTGGATTGAATAAAGGTTTTGTCTGCATTTTTTCCCATTTCACCGCCGAGAGCGTCTATCTCTTTTACCAAATGACCCTTTGCCGTTCCGCCGATATTCGGATTACAGGGCATATTTCCGACGGAATCCAGGTTGATGGCAAACAAACAGGTGTTCGCTCCCAATCTGGCGGATGCAAGGGCTGCCTCACAGCCTGCATGACCGCCGCCGATTACAATTACATCACATTGCTGTGCAAAATATTCCACGTATGTTAACTCCTTTTATTGAAGAATTGTTTCACATCCATTCATGAAAAAGGGCTCCTTATCGGAGCCCGAGAACATGCAAGGTCAACCCCTATGCTTTGCACGTGTTACATTTCTTATTCAAAATTCTTCCGCTCCGCCACGCTTCCAAAGGAATTTTGCAGAACATCGGTCTGTTCCAGAGAGAGACCAGTTCCGATTGCAACACAGGAAGTGGGATCTTCTGCAATAACAGCATGGATTCCGGTTTTCTGCTCAATGAGTTCGGTCATACCCCGCATCAAAGCACCACCGCCGGTCAGTACAATGCTGTTGGAATAAATATCGCCGACCAACTCCGGAGGCGTTTTTTCCACCACACTGTGGATGGCATCCGTGATCAGAACCGCAGTTTCCTGTAGAACCTCCACCGTCTCTTTTGAGGTGATTTCGATCTTTTTGGGAAGACCGGTCATCAGGTTTCTGCCCCGCACTTCAATTTTAATCTCTTCTCCGGTATCCACAACAGAACCGACGGTAGTCTTAATTTCTTCCGCTGTGCGTTCGCCGATTAAAACGTTATATTTCTTTTTTACATATTTTACGATTGCATCATCGAAGGTATCGCCTGCCACTTTAATGGAAGAGCTGGCAACAACACCGCCCAGAGAGATAACGGCAATGTCAGTGGTACCGCCGCCGATATCCACAATCATATTACCCATAGGCTGGCTGATATCAATCCCTGCGCCGATTGCCGCAGCGATCGGTTCCTCAATCACATAAGCTTTTTTCGCACCTGCCTGAAGCGCAACATCAATAACGGCACGCTCCTCCACTTCTGTGACACCGCTTGGAACGCAGATGACGATATTTGGTTTAAAAAACTTAGAGAAATTTACTTTATTTAAAAACTGTTTCAGCATTTTTTCAGTGGTATCATAGTCGGATATCACTCCGTCCCTGAGCGGACGGATGGCAACGATGTTGCTGGGGGTACGCCCGAGCATTCTCTGTGCGTCCACACCCACGGCATATACATTGCCGGACATTTTGTCGATTGCGGCAACAGAGGGCTCTCTAAGAACGATCCCGCTGCCTTTTGAATATATGATAACAGTGGCTGTCCCCAAATCGATGCCAATATCTTGTCTAAAATGAAACATTATCCAAACTCTCCTTGTATCAATGTATTTTATGGAAAAAACGTATAAAATACTATTTCTAATTATACATTAGAATAGAGGGTTTGTCAAACAAAAACAGTGAAATCGAATTTTGACTTTTTCAGCTGAAATCTGAATTTTGAGTTGACTATACGGATAAGGTTAAGATATAATAACCTCACGAAACAAAACGAAATCGGAGATTTCTGTGTTTCGGAGAACATTGAAATGCAATATTCCGATGACAAATTGCCATATTCATTGTTGCGTTATCAACTTGTTTTTCGTTATATTCGTTATAGTTATCATACATTATGGAAATAGATAAAGAGGTGCATGACATTTGACAGAAAAAAATACAGCAAACAAAAGCTTTATCACAGGTGCGATGATTATTGCATTTTCACATATTATTGTTAAATTAATCGGAGCGCTGTTCCGCATTCCTCTGGCGAATATGATTAAGCCGGAAGGAATGGCCGTTTACCAGGCATCTTATAGTATCTATCTGGTGCTTTTTGTTATATCTACTGCTGGACTGCCTGTGGCGATTTCAAAACTTGTCTCCAAAAATGCGGCGGTTGGCAATCGTGAAAAAGTGCAGAAAATACTGAGAGTGGCTTTCTGTATTTTGCTGGTTATCGGCATTTTCGGCACATTTCTTTTATTAGCGGGCGCCAGATGGTTTGCTCAAGTAATGGCAATTCCTGAGGATTATATTGCGATTATGGCATTGGCTCCCAGTCTGCTCTTCGTATCATTGGCCTCTGTTTACCGCGGTTATTTTCAGGGATATCAGAACATGTATCCGACTGCAATCAGTGAAGTCATTGAGGCACTGTTTAAATTATTTGTGGGGCTGGCCTTAGCAGGGGCATTGCTTCCCAAAGGGGCTGCTTTTGCTGCATCGGGTGGAATTCTCGGGGTTACCACGGGATCGATGTTCAGTGCTTTCTTTCTAATCCTGTATTATATGTCATACCGCAGAAAACAGAAACGAATCCCGGTTCATTTTGAAAATGGAGAATTCAAACAGATTTTGAAAACCGTTATATGGATTGCTGTTCCCATCACCATTGGTTCCTCTGTTTTTTCGTTAACAAATATGATAGATGCAGCGATGATCATGCGGCGTCTTTCGGGGATAGGCTATTCTGATACCGCATATAAAATGATGTATGGATACTATTCCGGTTATGCGATTACCTTATTTAATCTGCCGGCTACTGTTATCGTCGGAATGAGCATCAGCATTGTTCCGGCTGTTTCTATGGCGATGGCAAACCGGAATCGGATTCAGGCAAGAGACCAGATCAGTTCAGCTGTCCGGATTTCCTGGCAGATTGCCTTTCCGGCGGGTATTGGATTGGCTGTACTGGCGAGTCCAATTTTACATTTGTTATACAAGGACACCGATTTTATTTTGCCGATGAATTCGGTTCTGCCTTCCAATCCTTTTCTCGCCTTTTTCTGCAATAACCAAGATGGAACCAGATTGCTGTCTTTTCTTGGACTGGCGATTGGAATGGTCTGTGTCACAATGGTGACAAATGCAGTTTTGCAGGCTTTGGATAAAGTTTGGATGCCGGTGTTCAACATGGCTATTGGTGGTATTGTCAAGGTTATTGCAAACTATATTTTGATCGGTATCCCAGAAGTCAATATCATGGGTGCTCCGATCAGCACAACACTATGCTATGCAACAACGCTTCTATTGAACCTGGCGTGTATTCACAATACATTACGGGTAAATTACGGTTTTATGGACACAGTTTTCAAGCCGCTGATATCTGTGGTAGCAATGGCTGTTACAGCTCGTTTCAGTTATTCATTTTTTATGAATTATTTTCCGAATATCATTTCCACCGCTTTTGCAATCTGTGCGGCGGGAGTGGTTTATCTAGTTGCCATGTTTTTACTCAAGGCATTTCGCAAATCTGACGTGGAATTGATGCCGAAAGGGGAGAGGCTTGCAGTAATAATGGGACGATGGCTGGGATAAGTATTAGAGAAATTCAGCTATTGCTTAAAATCATATGGGTATCATTCTCTTATGCAAAAACAGCGGTGTTGAGGCAAAAGCATTAAAAGTGCTTTTAAATACTGCTTTTCCTGTCTAAAACAAAAGAGGAAAGAAGGAATTTCGTTGAAGGAACATTACAGTTTTGAAGAACTTGTGGATATCATTGCTGTGCTGCGCGGTGAAAATGGCTGTCCATGGGATAGAAAACAGACACATGAAACTCTTTTTAAATATTTGATTGAAGAATCCTATGAGTTTATTGACGCGGCGGAGCACGGAACGGACGAGCAAATGGCGGATGAATTGGGAGATGTGCTCTTGCAGGTTCTGCTTCACTCACAGATTGGAAGAGAGAAGGGGACTTTCGATATCCAAGATGTCATTGACCATATCGCCAAGAAGATGATTATACGTCATCCCCATGTGTTTTCTGGCAGAACGGTAGCCGATTCGGAGGAAGTCCTTAAGAATTGGGAGCAAATAAAGTATGAAAACAGTGAGAAGAAAACACCTGCAGAAGTTCTCAAATCCATCTCAAAAAGTTATTCGACGCTGCTTCGGGGCCAAAAAATAGTGGAAAAACTGAAAAAAATGCGAAATATTCATACTTTTGAACAAGAAAGTATTGACAAAATAAATGAAATATTAGATAATAGGGACAGGCTTTGTACAGAAAAAAATATGGAATCAGACATAGGGGTAGCTTTATTTGAACTTATTTTAGCTGCAGAAGAAAATAAAATTTCTGCTGATATGTGCCTGAATCACTATTTGGACAAGCTTCTTCTTGTCTGTGAAAACGAGCTTTCAAATATCACATGCAAATGTGAAAAATAAAAAAATTTATATTTTCAGGAGGGGTTAAAATCATGAACAAATCTGAATTAATCGCTGCAATCGCTGCACAGGCAGAAATTTCAAAGAAAGATGCGGAAGGTGCTTTAAACGCAACTATCGATGCTATCAAAGACGCTCTGAAAAAAGGCGATAAAGTACAATTGGTTGGCTTTGGTTCTTTCGAAGTAAGAGAGAGAGCTGAAAGAAAAGGCAGAAATCCGCAGACCAAAAAAGAAATCGTTATTCCTGCGACAAAAGTTCCGGTTTTCAAAGCAGGTAAAGCTTTAAAAGACGAAATTAAATAATGAAAAATAGAAGACTGTCTTTCTAGATAGTCTTTTATTTTTGAAAAACTGCTTTGAAAACAGGAGAAATCTGCTTTCAAAGCAGTTTTTTGTTCTTTCAGCAGAAGATTATTTTTGCGTATCCCTTATCATTTGTTGTAATGGAAAGAATTCTCCAGGACAATCTGTCGCACCAAAATCTCCATGTCCTCCTATTTTCATTGCGGTGGGGACTCTTTCCTGAATCCAACGGATTAGCTGGACACCAGACTGGTATTGCGCCTGTGGCATATAGGTGTTAACGTTTTCAAAATCACCCTGAAATCCGATGCTTATGATATGCCCGTTTTGATTTGCAACGGCGGCACCCTTGTTCCATCCTCGCCCAACGTAGACATTTCCTTCAAAATCAATCCAGAAATTGTACCCGATAGCATCAAAGCCGCGCTGTAAATGCCAGGCTTCAATATCGCGGAAGCCGGCAGTCGGATGTTCCATATGATGCAGAGCAATGCTGTCCACTTTATTCAAATTCAGCGGGTAAAGTGCAGCGGCCGTTTTTAGTTCGGGAAGGATAAAATGAAATTTATCCGAGACAAACTCACTCGAATACTGCGGAATATCCCATACCTCCAGCCAATTTTCTGTTTCGTTGAGATATTCATACCTGTGAGAAGCAGCGGCCTCAAAAATTTCATAAAATGCCCAATGGGATACAGAGAGATCCCGAAAAATCCGGCTGATTTTTTTGCTTTCTATGAATGATTTGTCAGGAGTACGTCCTAAAATGCGGTTAAGAATCGTCACTGCTTCCGCGCGGGTCACGATATTGTCCGGACGGAAGGAACCGTCTCTATATCCATTTAAATAGCCGTTGTGTACGGCAGAAGAGATTTCTTTTTCTGCCCAGTAACCGGACGGCACATCATGAAAAGGAATCGTAGAAGTATTGTTTACTTGTGTAAATCTGGAAAGCAGTACCGTATACTCAGCACGAGTGATCCCTTTTTCGGGATGGAAGGTGCCGTCTTCGTACCCTTTCAATACGTTTTGCTGGTTCATAAAACCAATATAGGGTGCAAACCAGTCTTGTTCCGAGATATCGGAAAAGGGAAGAGGATAGGAAGTAGTCTCTGAGTAAGAAGGGGCTCCATACTCATCTACCATTAATCTGGAAAGGATAACAGATGCTTCCGCGCGGGAAAGCTCTTCGTCTGGCAGAAAATATCCGCTTGAACCGGTGATGTACGCCTGATGGTTTACAGAGTCTAGTTTTGGAGTTGTATCTGCTTGGGATGGTATAGAGACAGCAAGTGTCAATATTGCCGCAGCGGCAAAAAAGCTCCTTTTATATCGCATGATGGGAGTCCTCCTGTGTAGTGTGAAATATATTTTTGGACGCTTGCTATAAAGAGGAGGTTCCAGAAAATATGTAGGGATATTTTGTAAAGGATTGTTTTTTTCATGGAATATGGTATAATAAAATCAAATTGAAAAGATAGGAATCTTTTCAATTGCTTGCAAGTCAAGCTTTTTGCATTTTAGATAACCTCACAGAACAAAATGAAATCAAAGATTTCTGTGTTTCGGAGAATATTGAATCGCAGTACTGTGGCAACGCTGTTTTGCTATATTTATCACGATAAGTCAGTCATATCATATTTCCAAAGGGTATGATACATATTTCATTGATTATTTGCGAAAAATAATCGGAAAGGCGGAGAGGAATATGAAAAAGTTGTTTGCCATAGCAAAAGATTACATCAGGAATATGACTCTTTGGGATATGAGTTTTCTGAAGTTTTGCTTGTATGCTTTGGGAATGACAGTTGGCCTACTTGTGCCAAAAAAATATAAAAAAACTGCTCTGATTGGGACATCTGCAGTTTTTACAGCAACTTATATTCCCTTGATGGCGAAATTTTTTCGCATACTGATAGATGGATTAAGGCGAAGAAACGAAGAAAGATTATAAAGGAAATAACCGCCATAAAAACATTTTAACCGCGCTAAGCGGGGGATATTTCCCCTCCGCTTGGGCAAAGATTTGTACCTGAACGCTTACAGAAAGCACGAAATATAAAAGTGGGGTTATAACGAAATAAAGATTGAACGGCGGGGTGAACTTCATTTTTCTGTGGTGGTACAGTCCCTGCAGAAACATTGCATTCCGCGTCTACACCCCTTATTGAAAATTATGTTCACAAAAATAAGCAGATATTTGGTTGTTGGCATAATTCGAAGTTTTGCATCCGAATACCTGTCGAGAAAATACAAAGGAGGATCGTCATGAAAAAAGGAAGTTTTTTGAAATGGATGGGCATTGGGCTCACAGCTGGGATTGGTATCGCCATATTGGCAGAACTCCAGAAAATCAGTGAAATCAGCAAAAAGCAGGTGGAACTGATGACACAGCCTATAGAACCCAATGAAGAAGAGCATATTCTGGATCAGGATCATGTTCCTGTCTGTGATATAGAAGAGCAGCGAAATGACGAGTCACTGATGGACTGATATCACAGAAATGGATTGTGTTCCGCTCTTTTTAATACGATACTGGGCAATGAAACAATCTTTATATTGGGGATACAGAGATAGAAAAAGCCGGTTCTTGAAATCTAGAAAATTTCAGGGGCACGGCTTTTCCTTTCAATAGGGGATTTTGCCCGGCATACAGCGTTTCAAAAAATAACTGTGGGCGAGATGTCCCACGCCTCTTTAGGCGGCGGGGTCCATATCCGCATGAAGCGGGAGCACAATCTCCCGCTTCGTGCGGCACTGCTGTGCAGTGTCCTTGTCCTCGTTGAATGACGGGACAACCCTTATTGAACAAGTAAAGCGATTTTGTATTTTCAGAATAAAAACATTTTATTCGTTTCGTTCTTTCACCTATTTTTGATTCATATAATTGGTACAAACGGCTGGAAAGCTGAAGAATTTCATGCCATGAATGGGGCGGAATGGAGTATCAATATGAAACGAGGAATAGGGAAAAGCTTTTCCCTGGCTTTTGTGCTTGTGGGCACCCTTATCGGAGCTGGATTTGCCACTGGGCAGGAGATCTATACATTTTTTGTTAAGTATACCGGATATCCCGAATGGTTTTTCACATTTTCCTGTGGACTTATCATACTGGGCAGTGTTTGTTGCTATTTCTATAATAAAGAACTACATATCCGTTCTTATGAAGAGTACCTCTGTTCTATGCTCGGCAGAAGAGTCGGACAGATCGCTTATTTGATTTCTGTTTTGTTTTTGCTTGCGTGTTTTTGTGTGACGGTATCCGGATCCGGTGCTTTGTTTGAGGAAAGTTTTCATATGCCCTACTGGTTTGGCGTTGCGGTGATTCTTATCATCAGTTTTGCCACACTGCTTTATGGAATAAGCGGAATTTTCTTTGTGAATAGTATTTTAACACCTGTCATCATCATCTGTATTCTATTTTTGGGTACAACTGCTTTTTTCGGAAAGGGAACCGAAGTGTTTGCGTCAATCAATATGAAATATCTGACCCCTCCTTTGCTGTTTGCCTTTGTGTATGCCGGCTATAATGCGTTTAGCGTTTTACCGATTTCCATTTCCTCTGCGGGTACTGAATTGAGCAATCGACAGGCTGCTATGAGCTTTTTGCTGGCTTTTCTGTTCCTGCTTCCGGTTGGATTGATCATTATCGGTTGCCTGAATCTTCCTGGATTCCGCCCTGAATTATATGAACTTCCTTTTTTGCACGTCGTTGCGTCCCTTTCAAAATACAGCGAATCTATTTATGGGCTTGCACTATATTTTGCAATGATTACCACTGCTGTTTCTTGTTTCTATGGATTTGTTTATGCAGTGGCAGGAAGTTTTCAGTTCAAACAGTCTGCTGTGATGTTGGCGGGCTGTGGGGCAGCTGTCGGAACCGCTTTCTTTCCATTCTCTACTTTAGTTGGAAAGCTTTACAGCTTTTTTGGAGTTTTTGGTGTTTTACTTCTTGTTATAGCAGTTTATCGTTATCTTGCCTTGAAATGGAAACAGCGTTGTGATAAAATAATAAAATAAAAGATATTCGGCATATATGAAAGCAAATCTCTCGGACAGCTATGATAAGATTGAAACAACCTTAGAACGTTTCAATCTTGCCGAACTTTAAGAAAAATAGAGGAAGTGAGATAATGCAATACAGAAGATTTGGTAATTTAAATATTCTTATATCTGCGTTGGGGTTTGGTTGTATGCGCCTGCCGGAAATACAAAAGGACGGTAAATGGTCGGTTGACTTGGCCAAAACAAAACAGATGATTTCAAAAGCAGTTGATTTGGGGATCAATTATTTTGACGCTGCCTACGGCTATTGCCATGAAAATTGTGAAGCAGCTTTGGGAGAAGCCCTGAAACCTTATAGAAAGCAAATCTATTTGTCAACAAAATTGCCGCTGTGGCATGTGAACGGGCCGGAGGATTTTGACCGGATTCTTCATGAACAACTGAAAAGGCTGCAAACGGATTATATTGATTTTTATCATTTTCATGCAGTGAATCAGTCGCATTGGAGAGATAAGATTCTTCGGTTTCATCTGATGGATAAAATGATAAAGCGCAAACAGGAGGGAACGATCCGTCATATCTCCTTTTCCTATCATGATAATCTTGAAACGATGAAAGAAATGATTGACACTGGAATTTTTTCTACCGTTTTATGTCAGTATAATCTTCTTGACCGATCTTATGAGGAGGGTATTGACTATGCAGCCTCCAAAGGGATGGGGGTTGTGATTATGGGCCCTGTGGGCGGGGGAAGGCTGGAACGGCCGACACCCAAGCTGGAGAAGTTTTTGTTAAGTGATGGCGGCAGCTTGCCGGATACCGCTTTGAAATTTGTTTGGTCTAACCCGAACGTATCGGTTGCACTGAGCGGTATGGGCTCTTTGGAAATGCTGGAACAGAATGTGGAAAGTATAAATTCATTCCAGCCCTTCCCACCGGAAAAGCAGGAAACACTTTTGAAAATATCCGATGAATTTAAGAAGATGGCGGATCTATATTGCACAGGATGTGAATACTGTATGCCTTGTCCGAAAGGAATTGAAATTCCAAGCATCTTTAATGCACTTATTTATCATAAAGTATATGGACTTACAGAGCTGGCGAAACAAAGATTTGAGCCGCTTGCTGAAAAAGCAGGTCAGTGTGTTGCCTGCCGGCAGTGTGAAAAGAAGTGTCCTCAGAAAATTCAGATTGTCGAAAGAATCCGGGAAACGATCGGCGAGTTATCGTAAAATACTGTTTATAATAAGGCGGGTTTCCCTGTTATGCTATGAAATGATGCAGCGGGAGAATATGTACTTTCGCTGAAAAAGAGGAAAAGGTTCCTGACTGCCTGAAGAGGACAGGGACATCAGAGCGGTGCTATCCTACTGACACAATGATTCGCAAAGGCAGCTAAATGGTTCGGGAACCAAACAGAAGGCTTTTTGATTTTGTGTGAAAAAAGAGTATCGAGCGCATGTTTTCTGAAAGAGCTTTTCTTCTATTGATACGAAAAAAGCTTTCAAAAATCCTTGACAAACCTTATTTTTGTATGTATAATATATTTTGCGTCTGAAAAAAATACAGGCGCAAGATTTTTCGAGGCGTAGCTCAGTTTGGTAGAGTGCTTGGTTTGGGAGCATAGACGGTGTTCGCACTGTATGACAACGACAACCGCCGAAAGCCCTTCAACCGTGCGGATTTTGGGCGGTTTGGAAAATGAAAAAAAGCAGTCAAAAATGTGTTTGACCACAGATTTGACCACTTACACGACCACAATTAAATAAACTATCGGGGTGTAGCGCAGTTGATAGCGCGCCGCATTTGGGATGCGGAGGCCGCGAGTTTGAGCCTCGCCACTCCGACCAATTTTTAAGCGATTTCAGTATTTTTTACTGCAATCGCTTATTTTTTCAGAATGAGTATTGACAAATAAAAATTTTCTGATATAATTTAACGATTTATCACTAAAGTGTTGAATGGGTGGCATGGGCGAAAAGGAGAAATATAAAATGTACAGAATTGTCGATGAGTCAGAATGCAAAAGGTATCGCTCTGACTGTTCACATGTCTTAAAAAAGACATGTGCCTTGCTTAAAGAAAAATGCATTAACGCCCAATTCACTCTTGTTGGCAGTGGAGCAAGAAATATGGTTACACGAAACGGCAATGGACCGTTTGACCTTGACTACAACCTTGAAATAATTAAAGCTCCGGACGAATATTGGAATGATCTGCGTCATTTAAAAAATACCGTTCGTATTTTGCTTGATAAAGCCGAAGGATTGACTTGCTTTTCCGAATCACAAGATTCAACTTCATGTTTGACAGCTCTGTTACATTTCAAAGATGAACCTGCAGTTGAATTTAGTTTTGATGTTGCAATTGTCGCCAAAAATTCTGATGGAACACTGTGCAGGTTGATTCATAATAAAAATGTCTGGGAATACGGTAATGACCAGTATGTTTGGAATGAGGTTCCAAGCTCTCACAACATAGCGCAAAAGGTAAAACAAATCAAAATCAATGATTTATGGCTTGATGTAAGAGAGCGCTATATTTATCTTAAAAATCTATATTTATCTCATCTGTTAGAGAAAGATCATCCGTCATTTATTGTTTATGTTGAAGCTGTCAATCAAATTTATAATCAATATTTTAATTAGCGACCGTATTCTTTGTCTACAGCACCTCAAATTTTGACAGGGTGACTTTTTCGGTCACCCTGTCATTTTCTCTTTTTCCGCCTTGATTTGCGCCTTGACCTGCACAATCATTTCCGCGAGCTTTTTTCGGTTTGCTCACAGTTGTCATCGTAAACGTTGAATTTCTTCCGTTTGCTGTTTGATAGGCTCTTACATAACGAATCATTACATTTTGTTCCATTTTTTGTTTATTGCGGGTTTATTGTTAACTCCATGTATCGCGCTATTGACAAATGGATTTGTTTGTGATAAAATATAAATGTACACGAGAAAAATAGAATTATCGATATAGGTGCCATGTTTGGGCTCTATTCCTTTTTGATATTGTAAAGTATCTCTTGTACACCAAGAGGTACTTTTTTATTTTACTGGAGGTTATTATGAACGCTGTACATTTACAAAAAGCCCTTGCTTTCATAGCAAGCGGATTAGTTGAAAAAGAAAAGCTCCTCAAGGAATCACCGAATCGATATCCTTACAGCAAAAACCTACAAAGAGGAATCAATATGTTTTTGGCTGCGTGCCTAGAGATGGGGCGCCTTGGAGAAAACACTTTTAAGTATGCTGACGAGAGTTCGTTTCTAACTCAATATATAAGCAAACCCCTCTGTGAATGGTTCGATGATTGGGATCAAGCGGCCCTCGTGCAGTACGAGATAAATTTGCAACCCTTTTATGCCTATGGTCCATTTGCATATCATCGTGGTAAAAACAATGTTTATATCACCACAGAAGAATGTGTTGAATTCCTTAGCACTCAAGAAAATAATATTATTGAGGGAACTGATGAACGTGCCCTTTATGAAAAAATCATTCAGTTATCTCAAGATGATTACTGCAAGGTCAGAAAATATATAATACAAAATCCTATAATAACTATAGAAGATCGTCGTGCTTTCTTACTTGAATATGCAGACAACGCAAATGCCAAAGAAGCCTTTAATCTTGCATACGAGTTGTTTGAAGGAACCTATACAACTTGTGCAGCTTGTGGATGGACAATGACAGAAGGCATCTATGGCTATTCGTGTGTTTCGGAGCATTGCTTAGAACATATGCCAGCAATTATAGATGAAATGAAAATTGATGCGTCTATGAAGCCGGTTTACAGACTTAAAAAAGGCATTATGAGATATTTCGCACAGCCTGGTAAACTTGAAATGAGCATAGCCAAGTTCTGTGAAAAGAAAAACCTCGAATACTCATTATGGCCGCAAAAGGATCGATTTGACATAGAAATTCGTTTTAATGACGGAGAAATATGGGAGATTGATGCGAAAGCTTATCGTAACCCAATATCCTTGTGTGCAAAAATCAAAAACGATGGTGGTTTCCCAGCTGGCAATTATAAATTCGGATATTATGTTGTTCCAACGGAGTATACAGCTAATAAAAGCAACTACACTTCCGTGGTAAACAAAGTTTTGACACAACAACCTAATGTAAAATGCGTTACATTGGCCGCAATAAAAAGAAAAATAAATCAAAAGGTTGGTGAAATAAATGGGTAAAAGAGACTCGAAAATGTATTATGCACCATTGCAGGCGTATTTTAACGATGAAATGATGTCGATCGATAGATTTGCTAATATAGAGGCTGTGTTGTATTTATTACTTAAACACGCTAATACTCCAGAGCCTGAAAAAGCATACCTATTGTTTTCGCAATATCAGCTTATAGGAATAGAAAGCGGTACTGAGGCTGATCGCCAATTACAATGTGCTCGATATACATTAGGTTGTTACCGTTCTCGAAAGTATTGGCAGGATGATTTAGACGAATATCGTTCTGATATATATAGCGGATTTAGAGCATTTGCGTTCAAATGTGAAAACGGCAAAACAACACTAATGGTAAATGAGGACAAAATACCTCTTTCTTACGAAGACCGCATAAAAGAATGGGAAAAACATTGGCTCTTACCAGATATTTGTAAAGAAGAATATCCGATGGCGGGAGAAGGCACGTACTGTTACTATACCACAACAAAAGAAGATTTTGAAAAATCAGAAAGAATTAAAGTTTCTTTTTCGGAAAACACATTAGCATCAGTTAAATCCGAAGAGCCGATCGATAGCAGAAACATAAATCCAATTACCATTTCTATTTCTGAGCTTTTAGAATGCGCCAAAGAGATGAGAAATATAGATCCCACCGATTATTGCTATGATATTCTACAAAGCAATACTATAAAAGCGGTAAAAGATGGTAAAGTATCATTATGCGACAAATTCACTATAATGCAAACCGTAAATATTGTCGGCATGGTGGGATCTGGCAAATCCACCCTCATCAAGGTGTTAGCATATTGGGCAAACAAAAACGGTAAGCGAATTGTCATTGTGTTAGATACGGTGGCAGAAGTCTTTAATCTTTGGATGTATCTTAATAAGTTATCGGTAAACTGTTCCCCCCTTGTTGGAAGAAGCGAAAGATTAAAGTATATCAATCAAATTGCAGAGCCAAATAAGACGTGTCTCCCATCCTCGTTATCTCAATATCTAACAAACGCTTGTCTTGTTGATGGCATGAACGATGGTGATGAAGCCAGCCTTGCATATGGCAAAGAGCCTTGTTTTTCCTTAAAAGAGCCTGGCAAAAGCAAAGCTTTTCTGTGTCCCTATTTTAATATCTGTCATGGTGCTAAAATGCTGCGTGACTGCTATACTGCATCCGTAGTTCTCACTTCTGTGGCTGGTTTTGCTATTTCTCGAGTTGGTAAGAATCGTGAACCCTTCCTTGATGTAGCTTTAAGAAAATTTGACATAGTGATTTTTGATGAAAGCGACCGCGTACAAAAAACATTGGACCAGTTGTTTATGCCGGAAACAAGTTTTAATCACTATATTAAAGAAAGCGCAAATGATTGCGCTCGCTATATGAATATGACAGGCTTCGAAAGAGAAAAAAATCGAGCAATTCAAGAATATAGCGAATTACAATTAAGAACGACTGGCGTGATGAGTTGTCTTACAAAAGCACTCAATTGGAATCTTGGAAAATGGAACAAATTATCTGCAGGCGAGCCTTTTTCTGCATTAACGCTTTTGGATGATCTGAAAAGGGATGAACATTATAAGATTCCAGATAAGATCTACAAAGATATCTATTCCTTAATAGATGACGAAAACGATAATTCGAATTTGAGTAATACTCTGCGCGAAGTCCTTAATGCTTCTTGTATGGAAACCGACTTTCGTCTCTTTAATACATTGTATAAGAGATGGATTGACGAAGAAAATTTTTCATTCGATAGAACTAAAACAAACGCCAAGATAATAGCCGTGCAGGATGCTCGTATTAAGCTCATCATTTGCCTAATATTCTTTGACCACTTTATCAGAAAATTAAGCGATGCTTATGCAGCATGTCATGAGACCTCGTACGGCCAGAATGAAATTTTTGGTTTCCTTCAAACACGTTTTCAAGACCAGCAAAAATATCTACCATCTGCATTATGTGGAAATTTATTCGGCATGAAAAAGAACGAGCAGGGCGACATTATTCTATTCAGACAGTTTGCATTCGGACGGAGTTTAATGAAAGATCTTCCATATCTAAGATTGGATGAAAACGGCGAAGCAATTGGTCCTCATGTCATTATGCTTTCCGGCTCAAGTTGGGCTGAAGGGTCGTATGAGTATCACATTAACCGTCCTGTAAACTATATTTTAGAAGCAGATTCTGACAAGCGTGATTTTCTATCCAAAACGAAGTTCTATGAATCTGGTTTTTCAGAAAGGGTATCCGGCTCTGGGGAAATGCGGATAGAAATGCTTAAAAAAATTACAGAAAAATCCGCGGGTGATATCATCGAGGAATATAACCGCAATGTTGGAAAAATTCTAATAATCGTAAACAGTTATGAACAAGCAAGTATCGTTCAAGAGACTCTTGCAAACACATTACACAAAAAGCAGTGTTCTGCCAGAGTGTATCGTATGATTTCCGATGCAACAACTACCGATGATTCTGAAGGTGTAATTCGCCGCGGTGAAGCAAACCGGTTTGCTTCAATGCCTGCAGAAATCTTAATTGCTCCTGCAATGGCCATCGAACGAGGACACAATATTGTTGACGAGAAAGGCCACTCTGCGTTAGGTGCAGTTTTCTTCTTTGTTCGTCCTATGTCAGTACCTGATGATGTACAAGAAAAAGGTAGCAAATTGAATGGTTATATGGAGGCTCACTGCAAAAGAAATCCTGGCGAATCTATATGGGAATATAATATGCGTATGCGCCAGGAAGCGTCAAAGAGATGGAGTATTGTTACGCGAAGCGGAAACTATGGCTTGGATAATCTTTCAGATGATGATAAAAAAGACATAGTATCAACACTGTTTATCTTGATCCTGCAGATATTTGGACGTCTTGCACGTGTTACAGACACCAGTAAGCCTGCGCCACATGTTTATTTTGTAGATGGTGCTTTTAGAAAAGCCCCTGATACAGAACGTGGTTTCGACTGTCTCACAGAACTCGGCACATACCTCGATAATATGATACAGTCAGAAACAAGTTCCGAAATTGCAAATACACTATACAAACCTTTTTACGATGCATTTAAGAAAGGAGTTAATTATGGTAGGTAAACCTATTTTCCCTATGGCCTATAAAATAAAACCTAATCAAGTCAGAAAAATCTATTATCTCGGTTTTCCTTCATCATGGAAAGAAGAACTAATTAAATTAACTAAAGCCAATAATCCAAAATTCAAGATCGAATACGGACTTCCTACACATGCTTTGCAAAAACTGGTTGATTCATGGATGGAAGGTATTGTATCCATGTCTCCTTTGAAAGAATATAGTAATGATAGTCACTGGTTAGCATCCACAATTCCTTTTGACGGAAAAAGAATAAATATTCTTTTAGAAATCATCCGTGTTTGGATTGCTGCGACATATATCTCCGCTTATAAAGCAAATCCTTTTGTGATTTTTATGGCAAAAGACCTTTGTTCAGAAATGAAAGCTGATGAATTTTATCCTCTATGTTCAGAAAAAGATGTACTCTTATCGATGGCAGATGGACAAGTTAGTGATGAAGCATATCAAGCAATACCTTTAGTCGTTGTAAATAGACTTGTAGGGCAAGATATAGAAATCTGCGGAAATCAAATACACTTATCGTATGCCGCAAAAAACGAATTGGTAAGTAGCATCATCACAGAGCCCAAATTTGGACACAAATATTCTTTCGTGTTTAGATTTTCGGTACAAACCACGCCCCCTGAACGCGAAGCACTTTTGCTTTGTGACATAAGCATGCGCAGATGGATATACGGTAGAAAAAACAAGACAAAATCACCTTTTCTTAAAAGCGCCATCATTGGTCATATAAGAGTATCCGATGATAAAATTTGTCAAATCCCTATTCAATACAATTATGAAACAAAATCTTTAGACTGGAAAAGTCAAGATCGAGAATGTTATAACCTATATGGATACAAATCTCTTCCCGCGGTTGATAATTTATGGGATATTGTTGAGTGTGGTGATAATAGATATATGCTTCCATATACAAACGGAATGGAGGGGTTTATCAAATCTGCCATTGGCACCGGTGTCCCCGTCAAAGATAAAGCAGAAGCATATGAAAAGATTTTTGAACTATTAGGAGATATTGTGGACAAACCCTCTGTACCCAATAGAATCTCCACAAGACAGAAACTGAGCTACTACAAGTCACCGAATCATTATGAAACAAGAGAAGATTTTAGAAAATGGGTTGTATCATGCACAGAAACAAATAAAATACTGTTTGAGTTATATGGAGTGTTAAACAATCCCTCTCATCAATCCTTACTAACCGCAATCAGCAATAAGATTATGTGCGATTTTGGTGAAGAAAATAGTAATTCATGTTTATCTGTCGACATCGTTCAGAAAGAAATAGGTGATATTGCTAATCCAGTCAATAAATATGACAAAATCCAAAGATGTGATGAGTTAAAAGAAGAACTTGGAGAAACTGAGGATGTAATCGCTTGCATTTGCATTATTCCTGGTGCTGATGCTGACGAATATAAAGATGATAAAGACCCCAAACTAATAATTCGCAATGCATTTGCACGCTCTGGCAGAATAGTACAATTTGTCGTTGCTTCTGCCGAGGATGATTCTCTTAATCATCAGAAGATAGAACATGCCGTATATGATTTATATCGTCAGCTCGGTATTACAACTCTAATGAATACCGAACAACTAAAATCATACAAGTTAAAAGATGTCACTTGTGTCGGAATGCATGTGTGCACACAGATACATAGTATTAGACAAAAGGCACGATTTTTGCCAATTTATGTATCACATGATCTTTCGACAGGAAGGACCCGTGTTCAATGTGCTGCTTTTGAAGAGAATAATATAAGTTATCGAAAAGCGTGTTTGGAAATGGCAAAACTGTTTTGGAATGAAAATTTCGAACAGTTATGTGTAAATGCCAGTTTCTCTCCTGCCAAACAAAAACTCATCGAAATGAAAAATCATTTTGACTACGATAGTCAAGGAGCAGTCCTTTTGGTTCATTCAGATGGTAACACGCGCCCTCTATGGGGAGGTATTTCAGATAAATCCATAAGTGGATATATCGTAACGAATGATTATATGCCCGATCAGATAGATGCGGGTTCTAACAAAGCATCGTATCCAATCTCACTATCTGGTACTGGAGTTCGCGTATTTCGTGTAAGGAACAATGCAGAAGTTCCTGATTATTACACAAGCCAACGCGAGGATGAGAATTATTCTTCCGCTTCCGGCATTTTCAAATATGGCAAAGTGTTTTGGGCAATATCACAAAAGCCAAACGACCCCAAATATAATCGAAGTCTGAAGGAGTCACGCTTCGATTATCCTTTTATCGACTACGCCGAAAAAGATATGATTGAAATATATCCGTTACAACTTCAAATTGAAGACGATCCTTCAGTTTGGACCAAATATATCACTGACTTGTGTTCATTATCAATTCAATACAATCAATCAACAACCCTTCCGTTACCGTTACACCTTGCGGCTGCTTTAGAGGAATACTTACTGGAAATTTAAGTCTAAACTCACATAACAAAATGGGCTGAGAGTATTGTTTTCTCAGTCCATTTTGTTATAGTCATTGCTCATCCTTCCGCTTTCTCTTTAGCTTTCGCTATATCCTTTTTCACTCGCTCGATCATTTCCGCCAGCTTTTCTTCGCATTCCTCGCGCGTTTTCGCGTAGATATTGTGGCTTTCCCGCTTGCCGTAGGCATTGGTTGGTGTGTACCGTCCCTCGTACAGGTGGTCGTTAATCATCGTGACACAGCCCGTCCCGGGTTTGCGTATTTTGGGTTTGTACGGCGTGAATTCGACCGGGGAGGTATCTTTCCTTTCCTCCCGCGCTATCGTCGGCATTTGGGCGTCTGTGCCGCCGATTTTGCGGTCTATATGCACCGCCGCCTGCCTTTGCATAGTATCGGTGATATGGCTGTAAATATCCAGCGTGGTTGCTGATGACACATGGCCTATAGTTGCCGAAAGAGTTTTCACATCCATACCGTGCTCCAGCGCCATGGTCGCAAATGTGTGACGCAAATCGTGAAAGCGCACCTTTTTACAGCCTGCCCGTTCCAAGATCAGTTGTAACCGTTTTCTAACCGATGACGGATTTCTCGGTCTGCCGTTATCAGTCGGTGACGGAAACATCCATTCCGAATCCACCGTTTTCTTATACGCCACAAGGGTTTTCAAGAGTGACGGCGGCAGAATAACGGTGCGTATCGAGGCTTTTGTTTTCGGCGCCGATATAATCACCTCTGCCTTGATGATATATACCTGCCGTTCAATGCGAAGCTCTCCTGTTGCGAAGTTGAGGTCGCACCATTTGAGCGCCAATATCTCACCGCGCCGCATCCCCGTGCCGAGCTCCAGCAGGAAGAGCTCATAACAGCCTTCTTCCTTTGCCTGATGCAAAAACCGCAGAATCTCGTTTTGCGTCAGCACCTGCATCTCCCGCGCTTTTTTCGGCGGGAGCTTACAGCCGACGGCGGGATTGGTTCGTATCAAACCGTCCTGTACCGCCCGCTGTAAAGCTGTGCGGCAGTTGGCATGTATCCCCCTTATCGTTCTGTCCGAAAGTCCCTTTCCGTAGGTTTTTGCGTGCAGTTTTCTTCCGTCTGTCTTTTCCTTTGCGTAGAATTGCTGTAAATCCGACTGTGACAGCCTGTTCAGCGGAATTTTTCCGATTTCGGGAATGATATGATTGTAAATGCGGTTTTCATAGTCGGTTCTTGTGGTAATACGGAGTGTGTGTCGGCAGTAGGTCTGATACCAGAAGTCGATCCAATCCCCGAACGGCATATCCGGCTTGATTTTATCGGAAGAGCGTCCATACTGTTCTTTCAGCTTTTCCAGCTTTGCACTGCATTCTGCTTTTGTTTTCGCCGTTACGCATTTTGTAATCGGCTGACCTTTCTCGTTGTACCCGACAACAATTCTTCCTTCCCACCGACCGTCTTTACGCAGGCGTAATGTGCCCTCACCATTTTTTCTTTTTTTAGCGATTGGTATCATCTCCTTCAAGCATAATCTCATCCATAAAGCTCCCCACGATAGCGGAAGCGTTTCTCTGCATATCGGTGGTCACATGGGTGTAGGTGTCCAGCGTAAAGCTGGCGTTGGTATGCCCGAGGATTCCCGACAGGGTTTTCGCATCCACGCCGCCCGCCAGCGCGTGAGTGGCGAAGGTGTGGCGCAGATCGTGGAACCGAATCAGCGGAAGCTCAGCCTGTTTTAACAGTGTTTTTAATCGGTGGTAAGCATAGTCGGGGTGCATCGGTTTTTCGGGCTCATAGATATTCGGGAATATCCATTCGCTGACTGCCGTTTCTTTTCGCTTCCGCAGAAGTTCCGCAGTGCTCGGCGGCAGGACAATCGTGCGCGTTCCCGTCTCGGTTTTGGTTTCGCCGATATTCAATCCGCCGCCTTTCCTTTTAGCAACCGAGCGCCTCACTTTCAGCTTTCCGTTTTCCACATCGAAGTCCTCCCACTTCAGTCCGCAGATTTCACCCCGCCGCAGTCCTGTGGTCAGCTCGGTGTAGAAGAAATCGTACCACCGCTCATCCTGTCGGATGCGCTGCATGAATCGCTCAAGCTGTTCGTCATTGAGTATCTGCTTCGGCGGATAATTGTTTTTGGGAATCGTTGTGCCGACCGTTGGATTTTTAACAATCAGCCGTAGGCACACCGCCATATCCAGCGCTTCGTGCAGCATCATATGAATACCGCGCACCATGCTGTCGGCAAGCTCTGTGCCGTGCAGCTTGTCAGGGTTCACCCGACCTTTCTTTTTGACGGTGTTATAGAATTTTTGAAGCTCCTGCGTGGTCAGCGCCGACAAAGGTCTGTCGCCGAGATACGGTTTGATTTGATTTTTAATCATCGCTTTGTAAGAATCAAGCGTGCTTTCACGAATCGTGAAGATCATATATTCATTGATCCATCGGTCAAGCCACTCGCCGAGCATCATATTCGAATCCTCGGTGAGGTCGGCGTCGCGGTACATCTCGATGCAGTCGTGGAGCTTTACGATTAACTCCTTTTGTGTTCGGGCAAGCACATAGCGGTGAATCGGATCGCCGTTCTTTTTGTGACCGACAACGATGCGGCCTTCCCATCTTCCGTCTTCGCGCTTGCGCACCATACCGTCTCCCGACGGCCTTCGCTTTGCCATAGTATCACATCCTTTCGCAGTACAACACAATACCACATACATGGCGGAATATCCAGCTAAATTTGCGGTAAAATTCGCAACCCCTAAATCAGCGAGGTTAAAATTCGAGCAACCCCTAAATCGCAGTTTTTGTTGCCATCCGTAAAAGCCCTGCAAACCCTTGTGCGGTCGGCGTTGCCGTCCGCTGTGAATCGAGTTGCGGGTCGCTTGCGACCCCAACTCTTTCTCCTGCTTATTTTCGGACGAGCCGTAAAACTGCCGTTAAACCGCCGATTTCCCGTGTTTGCGGTCAAATTCAGCGAGTTTTTTCAAAGCCGCCTGACGCCGAACTTCTTCGTGCAACCGTATCAGCTGTTGCTCGTAATACTGCTCTAATGCTTCCGCAATCGGGCGGATTGTATAGCGCAAATTTCCGTTGCGCTTTTCTCCGTTTTGGGTGATGACGGAAGTCGGCTCGGCAGTAATCAACTGCTTTTCAATCAGGCTGTCTACATATTTCTTGACGGTGTTTTTGCTCACGCCGACAGCGTTGCCAATCGTTTTGTAGCTTGGATGGCACTGAAAGGTTTTTCGGTTTTCACATCGGAGCAGATACGCATAGACAGCAATCTCACCAGTGCTGAGACCCAAGCTGAAAATTTCATTCGGCAGAGGAAAATAATCCCGGATCGCATCACGCTTTGGATATCGGGTAAATTTCAAATGTTGCCTCCCGTCTTTTCTTCGACCCATGCGCGGAATTTTTCTTTCGGTACGATGAGCCGTGAGCCGATACGCAACGACGGAAACCCTTTCTCGTGCATCAGCTCGTAGCTGCTTGAGATGGAGATGCCGAGGAGCTTGGCTACCGTTTCAGCATTAAGGAACAGTGGCAGATCCTCATAAGCGGTGTAAACAGATTCTTTCATTGGTTTTTCCTCCTGTTAAATTCACACGGTTTTTCGCCGTGTTATGTAGAGGACTGCTGTTTTGCAAAACAAAAAGACCCGCACTCAATCCCGATGCGTAGTTGCATCGGTGATTATGTAAGTGCGAGTCTGAAACTCAAAATAAAAATATGTGTATTCAATTGTCAGTTGCTTTATTTACTTACAGTATAACATACCAGGGAAATTCTGTCAAGTTTTTTGCGCCAACAGTGTATATTCCGGCGCTTTTGCGGGAATACTGTTTTCTTTGTTTTCTGCGGTGCAGATTTTAACCGTGCTGTGTCGAACTGAAAATCGCAAGGCCAAACCGCGAAATCGGCTCGGCCTTGTTTCTGCAAATTCAATCCTCTGACGGCTCGTACAACACTTCGGTCATGATTCTCGCCGCGAGCTTAAAGCCGCTGATAAACGCTTCGCGCTCATTCATACCGTGCAGTTCCGCCTCACAGTCTTTGAGCTTTCCAAAGATTTCTTTTTGCTGAGCCGTAAGCGTCGGTATCAAACTATCCTGATGCCGAATAACATAAGCTCAACACTTCACTGTAAGCACTCCCGCGCTTAAAACTGTGTTCGTGCGGAACGATATTGCCGTAGTACAGATCTTCAAGCGTTGTCATTTTCATTCCACCTCACATAAGAAGAGGACGACATGTCATCGGTCATACCCGACACCGTGTCGCCCTCATTTTTCATTTTCTCTGCCGCAATCAGCGTGTGCTTTACAAGCAGCATTTCAAGCCAAGTACGCTCGTCGTATTCCGACGGACGCCCATTCATAAGATAGTCCGCCGTTGCCGCACTCATCACATCATACTTTTCGCCTCTGTAAATTTCTTCTACAGTCACTCGTGCCATATCTGCACCTCCTTTGCAGTACACAACAGTACCACAGAGGAACGCGGAAGTCCAGGTATTTCTCAATAAAATTCTAATTCTCCCTCTATGTTGCGAATTAATTTCTCTGCTTTTTTTCGAAAGGTAGAATCGATATCATATCTTAAAAACGATATTAAATATGATCTGTACCCAATTAAAAATTGTGTAAATTGAAAAACAGAATTAAACGGATATACTTTTAAGTTTCGATATTCCAAACTTGTTTCATTTACTAATCGCAAAAATCCAGTTGGATCTGTTTTTAATAAAGTATGATTATTTTTAGAAAAGGTAATTGCTTTTTTAATATCCATTAAACGGCTACGAGAAAGCCTAATACCTGTATCGGAAACAACATAACCATTCAGCGAAATCTCATTTTCGCTAAATTTCAATTTGCTATAATTAATCTTAAAATGCATTGATGCAAGAATAAACTTGATTTTTTTTATAAACCATTTTTTCGTTTTAAAATCAAACATATTGCTTGAGAAAAGCATGTCATCAGCATATCTAGTGTATGTAATACCTAAAATTTGACAATACTTTGTTATCCTTTGGTCAATTCTTGTCATAACTATATTTGAAATGACGGGAGAAGTAGGAACGCCTTGCGGTAAAACACCTTCATATGTACATATTTCAGATATTAATTCTAATATTTTTTCTTTTTCTTCATCTGTATCAAATGAAAGCAAATGCGAAAATGTGTCTTTTATTATTTCGCTCGTAATAGATGGAAAGAAATCTTTAATATCCATGCGAACGAAATATTTAGCTCCTATATGAGACTCCAAATACGATATGTAGCTTTCTCCTCGAACAAATCCCTTTACGCATATCGGTAACCCCTGCTTATTCAAATAATATTTATTGAAATTTCTTTGCAACACATATAGAGATGATCCTTCTGGGAGAAGAGTTATGGTTCTAACTCCATTTTTCTTAGGGATATCAAACTGGATATAATCTTTTTTTGTGATGGAACTTCTAACCTGATTATAGGAGAGATTCCATGCAACCTTACAAAACGATTCAATTGTCATTTTACCTCTCCTTTCAATGAACAACAGAACGAAGCGAAGTACTTTCATAATAAATCGCGAAGCGCGTGCTAAACGCCGAATGTGCGATGTGAATAACGGCGCGACACGGCGGGGATAGCCAATTAGTGACTATAGTTCCTTGGAATTTAGTTTGCCGAACTAACATCAAGGCCTTGATTGCTCAAGCATTGCTACTTCGCTTCGTCCTGCTGACATCAACTTATTATAGCATAAATTTTTGTAAAAAGCTCATATAATTCCGGAAAATTAAATTCAAATTCCTTTACAAAAGCAGTTTGCGTCTCTGAATTACTTTCAAAATATTGTTTCATTCCTCTCGGACTTTTGTCTATATCCTCAGGAATCATTTTTGAGAAAAAGAAATCAATGTATTCTGAAACCCATCCAGAAGTTTTTTTGCCCACCATAACCTTTTCGATAATTAAAGCATCCTTTTCGTCCAATCTCTTTTTAACGCCATCATTACCTTTGTAATTTTTTAACAAATCCGTCTTACCATTATAAACTAATCGCATTATATTAAATTGATCAGTCTTCATATATGAATTTAATAATGTTAAGAACTCTTGGAAATCACTTGGTTTTGTTTTTTGTTTTAAAAACTCTAAGGAAAACTGTAGACTATGTTCACTTACTAAGGCTCCTTCTATCGTTGTCCTAAATGTAAAAACTCCATAAGTCATTAAGTAATTATGGATTGCTTGCGTAAAAATTTCTAAACTTACATCATTGCAACTAAAATAAGGTTCATAGTAATGAACTTTTAATTTCTCGGCCATTTTTATAATTCTCAAATGCAAGTGATATAAATAATCGGAATGATTTTTCTTATTCCTAAAATAAAACCGTTCTTTTGCATTATTAAAATATTCATTTTTCAATTCAAACCGTCTGCTTGCCGTATCATACCGGAATGTTTTATCCGCATCTATTAAACAAATATATGGGACATTTGATTTTGTCTTTTGGGGATTCATAATATTTAAAATTGGCTCTTGCGACATTGCCTGAAAGACATCTATTATTTTCAAAAATGGAAATAAAATACGCAAATACGGATTTGAAAAAAGTTCAAGTTCTGTCTCGCCCTCGACAAATAAGATTCCCTTCGAGAAATAAGAGTTGATATGATCGTCTAACACTCGATACTTTGATGATGGACTATATTGTTGAAACCTTTTCATTAAATTCGTAACTGTGTAATTATTTTCAAGTTTCACATTATATAAAGTTACACTTTCAAAGGATAACATACGCTTGATCAGTCGAGAAGAATGAGTAGAAATAATCGGTTTCAATTTACTATCAAGAACCATTATAGCATCTGCCAATTCGTCAATAAAATTAGGATGCAAACTTATCTCCGGTTCGTCAATAAGCACAACGGGTTCTTTCATTTTATTTCTAGCAATCTCATTTATTGCTCGCAAAAGCAATTCAATGTATTTCACAGAATTTGTACCTGTCGAAAAGTACTGTAACCCTCTTCCTTTTTGCTGAATTTTCTCCCCCGAAAAATAGATTTTAGAAAGAGAACTTGCGAACTCTTTTGAAGTCTCAGGAACAACGCTTAATTTTGACGAATCAAAAACCTCGCGAATAGCTTTTACTTTGTTAGCAGTTTCAATATCATTTTCCACTATATCGCGCACTTGCTTTTCTAATGTTTTTCGTTCAGAGTTTGACACCTTCGACAATTCGCCAAGGACATTCCAAACTTCCGCCCATTCATTTATATCAAGGTTTCTAACATCAATATAAAAAAACGGGAACAAACTTTTTAAAATTGTTCGCTTTTGGAACGGTTCGCTCCATTGAATTCCTCTACCTTTGATTTGAGACATTTGTATAGAGATTGTTTTCTCTTTTTGAGAAGAAACCAATGCAATAATAGATTTAAAATATTCGCTATGTCTTGATTTTTCGGTATTATCATCGAATAAATCAGCAAAATCGTTTATTTGTGTTTTTGAAATAATCACAAAATTAGACAGGTCGAAAGTTAAAGTGATTTTAACTTGATTGCTAAATTTATTGTTTGCATCAAAAACCATTTCGCTAGTGTTATTTTCAGTCAAATTGCTATAAAAATAATTTATAGCCTCAAGAATGTTGGTTTTCCCCGTACCATTAGCACCAATCAGCGCAGTTATATTGTTTAAGTCAATATCACAACGTTTTATCGACTTGTAGTTCTCTATCCTTATATGTGTTACGGGCACAACTCTCACATCCTTTTATTATTGATTGCGTATATTAAATTCCGTTATACTGGTTTATCTCATGTTGAATAATTTTCGTGGTCCAGCTAGTAAAGGTTTTGAATCATATCTGCGGTTACGTGTTCTACGATTACATCTTTTCTTGCAAGGAATATTGGATCGTACATTAATTCTTTTACCATTATGTTATACACCGCTAATAAAATAAGAACAACATAGAAACCAACGAAATAAGTTTATTTTTGTTTTCTACTATTACAACTGTAGTTCTGTTATATCAATTTTTGTATTTTCAAGATAGTGTCGATACATTTTCTCGGCAGGCAAAAGGCGCACCTGAATATCCTGCAGCCCGAGATTACTCAACATAGCAAGGGATGTAGTGCCTTTTGAAATTATTTCCGGGGAAGCAGTCGGCATAAGGAAACAGTTCCTCACTGATCTAATCTGATGTGCTTCCACAAAAGGCTGATACGCCAACTGGTACAGATATTGCTTAGTGATGGATTCGATGCCAGGCTGCCCACGCAGCTTTTTGTTGTGTTCCAATTGGATGTTATAATACTTGGCGTCAAAAATGATGAACTTGTAGTCCCCGTCGACATTAACGATAGAAACGAGGTCAGGAATGAGAGTATCCTTAGCCTGCTTCACAAACGGTTCGCCGCTCGGCGCAGTTCCAACCCACTGCGGTTTATCAATCAAATCAATGAGTTTCTTATGCCGCATGTCGTGGTATTGCTCGGCCAACGGCACAGGCAATCGCAGACCACCGATTGGCTTCTGTAACTGGTTGTCCATTACTTCTGCACAGACTTCCTCCCATACCAGGTTAAAACTGTTTGTGCCGAACATACTGAAGCAATCCAGATCGTCCAGTGCGCTGCTGTTGGCTATGTAAGCATATATCGTTTTCAGTAGAAGCTGCTTGCGGGTGTTGAACTGGACATTGAGTTCCTTGACAATACGCTCCAGAACATACTCTTTGTCACCGAAATCCTCAATCTGCTCATCGGAAATGTCGACACCCATGATGTCAAACAGATCCAACAGGTCGGCATCCCTCAATTCCTCAGTGCAGCGGGTGAGGATGCTCTCGTGCAGACGCTTGAAAAAATCGAAATCGTCATTCACACGCTTCATAGTTAGCAATTCCGGGTAATACGGCCGGTTGTTGCTGAGAAGGGTGAATGTTTCGTTGATGGTTTTATCCCAGAGGATATCACCGGATCCGTTAGATTCGATGATATCCTGCGTGTTGGTATAGGCACCATATTCGAAATAATCCTGGAAGAGGAACAGCATAACAGCCAACATATTAAATGCACTGCTGTCACTCGTATCATTGTACATACGAATGATCTGCTCCTTGAAATTGTATTTTTCCAGAACCTTAAGCACCTGTTTCAGTTCTTCCTTTGGGGCCGTGGCATCAAGCAGATATTTTGGATAGCATTTCAGCACACGACCCTCAATGGTAACGACACCCACAAAAGTGAATACATACAGATATTCGTTTTCGCCGACCTCAACATCAGCGATTTCGATGTCCTCATCTACCAAGTCGGTAAGAGCCTTTTGGGTGTCATTTGCTTTTACAGCTTTCAATACGCCATATTCTTTCAGGCGCTTCAGAATGCGGACAGTCTTTTCCTCGGAGCAATGAAACTCTTTAACCAGGTCTTCCTGGGTATAGCGTTTTTGTTCTCGTAAAAATACTGAAATCATTCTCCATCATCCTCTGGGACATTATCAATAAACTGGCTGCTAATTGCTTCACAGAAAATATACACGCCCTTGGTGTCAAATTCTCTGCAAATCTTGGAATACTGGTTCTTTGCTTTTTCATCGCAACCGCCGAAAAGTGTAAGGCGTTTCTGTTTTGCGGCATCATCGAACAGGTACATAATGACTTTGTTCTTAAAGATGCGAGTGAACACAGCAGGGTCGATTATTTCACCTTCCGGCAGATTTTTCTTGGAAATGAAATACGGACCCATCAGCTTGTCCTCGTTCACTTTATAAGTGAGCAGTTCATTGTTGATGGCTTTACGAAGTGCATTCCATTCCACAATGCGGCGATAATCGCCTTGGCCGAGGATGACCTTTTTGCCAACAATTCCAGATTCACTGTCATCAATGCCCAAATAGGTGAAATCCCATCTACGCTTGAAAGCGGTATCCATCGGGAATACGCCCTGATCGGCACTGTTCATGGTAGCCCAGATGAACATATTGTCCGGAATGCGAATTTCGGAGTAATCGTCCGGGTTTCCGCCAAGTTCACCTGCCAGATACTTTTTAATGTCCTCAGATGCCTGAATAGGATATTCGCTGACCTCGTCATCACCGCGGTCGAGCAACTGGAATACGTCTCCAAACACGGCTGCAACATTGGCACGGTTGATTTCCTCAATTACAAGCAGGAACGGCTTTGGTGCATCGGTTCTGCTGTTCTGGAGTGCTTTCACATAGGTACGCATAAACGGACCAGGCACATAAGAATAAGTGATTGCATCCTTTCCATCGCTGTCCTTACAAGGCACTGGTTTATATGTACCGACAAAATTAGCATATGAATAGTCAGGATGAAAGGTTACGCGCTCGTACTCACCATACATACTACGGTCGATAGTGTTTTCATCCACATTGCGGTCGCCATATAGTAGTTCTTTGCGGTCGCCGTTTAGTGTAAAACTCTTACCTGTGCCGGGGGCACCGAATAGAATACGGTTACGAGAAAATTCACTGTGGTAGCCTGTGCTGAATTTGATTTCCTGCATCATGGCAAAAATCCAGTCAATTAATGGTTTCCTCGCATCCTCGCGATCAGGTCTCCATTCGGAGGAAACAAAATATCCTGTGTTCCCTATCACATATTTTTCGGAATAATAACGAGCGTTTCCGTTAGCATCTTTGCGTTGCTCATCTTCGGCTAGTTCGGGATTTACACGCAAGAGAATACCATTCAGAGAATTATGACTGAACAATTCTGCACACTGTTCTTTGTTTTGGAGTGTTTCCAGGGAACTGTCGGTGAATAATCCATGCGATTTCATGAAATCAAGGCAAGCAAGTATAAATTCCTGGTTTTCCTTATCCATCCATTCTTGGCGAAGATCATTTAAATCAATCGCAGGTTCGGTAGCCGGAGCCGTGATATAAACCTTAGGTTCCAATTGATGGAAAGCAGCAACCCTATCTGCGTAGCGTCTTAAAGCATCTGTGTCAATCGCAGTTACTGCATTGTTACGCACAGAAAGGTTTGAAATAAGGTTTTCTGTGAGAGCAGATTTCAAAATTCGCAGAGAGCCTTTAGCTTCTTTGTCGCCAGAAATATCCACAGCGTCCGCGTGGGATAGGACAGCCTTGTACACACTTTCCAGATTAAATACAACATCTGTTCCGTTGTCAATTAACTTATAGTATGCAGATTCTGATATGGCGGTCAAAAAACGGATAATGTTCTTTTCTTTTTCGATATCGGCATTTAGCTCAAACCCAAGCCATAAGAAAAAGACCCTGATATAATCGGTATCGTCACCACAAACGGCATCGAGCAGATCCATATTAAGAGTAAACCATAATTTTTTAGGGAAACGGGAGCCACCGGTTCTTTCGGTGCTGTTTGGTTTGCCGTCAGAAAATCTGATTTTTGCTACCTTCCAAACAAGCTCAAAAGCAACCAAAAGAGCTTCAAGCTGTGCTTTGAACATTAAATTATTGTTCACCTTATCACGAAATTGCTCTAAGGTTACACCATCGGAAACCTCCTGCAGTTTCTGATACAGTTTTTCTTCAATATCTGTCCGCAGCACAATTGCGTTACCCTGTGTGGACGAATACTCCAATTCAGAAGGGCGTCCCATCTCTCGCCACATGAGGAAAAGTAATGCCAGTGTTGGCTTTACAGACGGAAGAGAAGATTTAATACCTAATTTTAAGTCTATTTGGTCATATACAGTAGCAGATTCTGGTCTGATCATAATTTATTGTCCTCCATATCTTTTTTAATCACGGTTGCAATGGCATTAGCCAAACGTGGCGGGACTGCATTTCCAACCTGTTTCATTTGAGAACTCTTTGTCCCAGTGAAAACAAAGCTATCCGGGAACGACTGAATACGTGCTGCCTCGCGTACGGTAATAGCCCGATTCAAATAAGGGTGTGTGAAACGACCAGAAGATGGCGTATCGAATCTGGTTGTGATAGTAACAGAAATATCATCTTTTATCATTCGGGACCAGGTACCGCTATAAATGGATTTTGTCAGATGCTCGTCGGGTAAAACTTCCTTTCCGCAGTTCGGCGGGATAAGTGCCAGCCTTTCCAACGCCAATTTTGAATGTTTAGTAGCAACATGATTATGAAGCACACACATATCTCCACGCAGAGATTTTGCATAGTCGCTGGCAGGAAGGTCAGCGTATCTCTGTTCTTCTTGACCCTCACCAGATTCAAGAAAAGCCAAGTCGCCAATTGCATCCCAAATTGTTACTCGTTGTTCGGTTTTGACCGGTAGTGCCGGCGCTTCTCCGTCTCTCTTGCCGATAATTACAGCACGCCTTCTGTTTTGTGGTACACCGTAATTTGCTGCATTCAGAACATCTGTGTTCAAATGATATCCCATACCATTAAACAACTCAACGATCTCGTTTTGAAAGTATCCATTCTCAGCGGTTAGAAGGTTTGGTACATTTTCCATGACGAAATACCTAGGGCGAACAAGTTTCACGACTTTGACATAATACTTGAATAAAAAGTTACGCTCATCATGAATAGTTTTACGCTGTCCTTTTTGAGAGAAGCCCTGGCATGGAGGACCACCAATAATTACATCGATTTTTCCGGCAAACACGCCGAAGGTATCTTCGAGATTTAATGCAGCGATATCACCGACCACCATTTTAGTTTCATGGTGATTCTTTTGGTATGCGGCTGCAATTTCAGCGTCGTACTCATTCGCAAGTACAACATGAAACCCGGCTTGCTCAAATCCAAGCGACAAGCCGCCAACACCTGCAAAGAGATCAATAACTGTAGGTTTCATTCAACTTAATCCCCTTCAATGCGTTTTTTTGCCATTTCAAAGTAATTTTCATCCAATTCAATTCCGATAAAATTGCGATCGGCTCGTTTGGCTACAACTCCAGATGTACCACTCCCCATGAAAGGATCAAGAACCCAATCTCCTTTATTAGATAGGACTTCAACAAAATGGTTCATTAAAATCTCCGGCTTTTGCGTGGGGTGCTTTCCATATTTGCGCTCACTGGCAGGGGTTACTCCGGTTTCGATGAAATCGTGTAGCACGGTACCATTATTGTTAAAGGTTCCGGTGCGGGTTTTGTATGTGAAATAAATCCAGGTTTCTGTTGAATTCACAAAATGCAAATTCATATTGCGTGGCATAGGATTCAGTTTGTGCCAAATTCCTGTAGTCTTATAGTAAAATCCGTGCTTTTCAGCCAAGCTGATGGTCGTTTCAACTTTGATGGCTGCCATAAAAACGATCATCGACCCGCCTTTTTCCATAACTCGTGCAGCTTGTTCAAAAAAACCATCCATAGCGTTGACCCATTCATCGTATTCAAGATTATCCCAACCTGCGGCTCCAAAAAAATTATCACGCATCTTTTTGAGATTGGTGTCTCTGCTTATCATAAAATTTCCAAGATTATATGGCGGGTCAGTCAGAATCAAGTTAATAGAGTGATCTGCAATTCTAGCCATAGCCTGTATGCAATCACTATTATAAAGTATCACTTTTGACATACCATTGTTCCTTCCTAGTAAATAGTTATTCCATTGCGCTCTGTCCGCTTTTCACCCATTCTTCCAGTTCGGAGCGTTTGAACTTCCACTGCTTTCCAATTTTGTGGGCGGGTACACTTTTATCTTTTATCCATTTACGCAAAGTAACAGGCTTGATATTAAGAAACAACGCTGCGTCCTCAATACTAATATAGTTTTCGTTAACTAAGTTAGATAAATAATCAGCCATATCTGTACTCCTTGTTTAGATTGTTGGGAACACAATATAATTATATTATAGCGTTTCTTTGAGATCCTTTCAAGTAGTTTTATGTGATTTTTTGATATTTGCGCTATTTTATAATATTTGAGATCAAAACTTATTATTCTCTGTAGTAGAGAATAATAAGCCAAAATATAAACCAGTAAGCAGTAATACAATGGTTGAAATATCCATTGACATGAAAATAGCTCCTCCATAACAAGTGAACTTCCACTAACCCTTTTTCTTTGTCTACTGCGGTGCAAATTTTGACTTGAACAAACTGTTGTTCAGAGTTATAATAACCGTATAAAAAGCAATCGCCTCTCGCGTGATAACGAGAGGCGTGTATTGCGTATTATTCTGTAGAAATCCTGTTGACCACATAACAGACCACCTACCGTTTCGGAGCATTCGGAAACAGTGGACTGGGGAGCACCGAAGAGCGCGGTTTTCCGAGCGGAAAGGGGCGAAAAAAGACATTTTCCGCGGAAAGTGCCATCATAAATGCGTTTGGGACCAAGATGCCGCAGGTTCAAGTCCTGTCGCCTCGACCAAAGAAAACCGCTTGAACAGCAACGTTTGTACTGACCCCAAAAAGTTAGACAAAATTTTCAAGCTACACAACAGGATTGAAGTCTGAATTGAACCGGACTCAATCCTTTTAATTTTGCTTTAATTCTTTTATTATTATAGTACCATATATATTTCTCTAATTCAATTTTAAATTCATCCAATGATGAGAATTTTTTTAAATATAATAATTCTGACTTGAGTAATCCAAAGAAGTTTTCCATAACAGCATTATCAAGGCAATTCCCCTTCCTTGACATGCTTTGTATCATTCCTTTTT
>NZ_JAHLPV010000020.1 GCF_018918095.1 Acetivibrio sp. MSJd-27
GCTGGCCATGTGGAAGTGGCGGGATGGGAACCATGGCACGCTGCATCGGATACTCATGTTTTTATTCCCAATAGACACAAAAACGCGTGGATTCGCTTGATGGAATCCATGCGTTTTTCGACAGGCTGAAGGGGCGGAAAATAAAATTTTCCGCCCCTTCGTCTGTCAGAAAAGCATGACATACAATCTGCCTTGTGCAAAAAAATGAAAAAAATCTAGGAAAACAAACGGTTTTGTGATAAGATATGAACTGACACAGAAAAAAGAAAGTGGTGCCAGAACATGAAAAAAGACAAACTTGTCGCGCCGGTTGTAAAATGGGTGGGAGGAAAACGCCAGCTCCTGAATGATTTGACCCCTCTGATCCCCAAACGGATGACAACTTACTGCGAGCCCTTCGTGGGCGGCGGCGCCCTGTTTTTTTATTTACAGCCCTCCAAGGCGATTGTCAATGACATCAATCAGGAGCTCATCCATCTTTACGAGGTGATCCGGGATGATGTGGAAGAGCTTATCGCAGAACTGGAGCAGTATCAAAACGAGGCGGACGCATTCTACAGCGTGCGTGACTGGGACCGGAACCCCGTGTTTTATCAAACCCTGTCCAAGGTGAAAAAAGCCTCACGGGTGATCTATCTGAACAAAACCTGTTACAACGGACTGTTCCGCGTCAACAGCGCCGGAGAGTTTAACACACCCTTTGGAAACTATAAAAATCCTAACATTGTAAACGCTGACGTCCTGCGGGCGGTCAGTAAATATTTTAACAAGGCGGAGGTCTCCTTTTACAACCGGGACTATGCAAGCGTTTTGGAACAGCTGCCCAAAGGCGCTTTCGCCTATCTGGATCCTCCCTATGATCCGGTGTCCGAGACAGCAAGCTTCACCGGTTACAGCAAAGGTGGCTTTGGCAGGCATGAACAGATTCGTCTGAGGGAATGCTGCGACGATCTAAACCGAAGGGGTGTTAAATTTATGCTGTCCAATTCTGCCACAGATTTTATCAAGGAGCAGTATGCCGCCTACCACATCAAGATTGTGAAAGCAAAACGGGCGGTGAACTCGGTGGCGAGCAAGCGCGGCCAGATTGACGAAGTGGTGATACGGAACTATGAGTAGCGGACAAAAGGGAAAAAATGATGTGGCGTGGGAAGCGCTGTTTGAAAAATATGATATTCTAAGCCGAATTGACGAGACCGGAGCTTTTGCGATTTCAGCTGACCAGATAAGGGAATTTCGGGAGCCGCGCCTGATGGCTAAATTTGACCACAAAATCAATCTGCCGCGGATTTTCACAGCCAACGGGCTGTCCATACTTCCCGTGTCCCGGGGAGACTATGTGATCTCCCATTTCCAGGCCTACCATCCCTTTGAACCGTCCGAAAAAAAGGTGGAGAAGGCTTCCCTGCCGCCTCATCTGCAAAGCCTGAACCCCAACCGCATTCCCAGTGAAGCCATCGCCCTGAACTGCGCGCTGGCCTCCGGCATCCTTGCGGATTTTCTGGAGGAGAAATCCCTTTATTCCACTGTTTCCGGACGAATGGGATCCGAAACCTTCTCTTTCGATATCTTTCACACCAGAAAACAGGAAAACATCAATCTTACGGTGAAAAACGCACAGATTGAGATTGACGCTGCCGTGGAAGGCTTGGAAAGCCTTGCGCTGATCGAGGCAAAGAGGGATATTTCAGAGGACTTTCTGGTCCGCCAGCTATACTATCCCTACCGTGCCTGGAGAGAGCGCATTTCAAAACGGATCCGGCCTGTTTTCCTGGTTTATTCCAACGGAATTTTCAGCCTGTATGAGTACCAATTTTATCATCCGCTGGAGTATCATTCCCTCCGGCTGATCCGCCAAAAAAATTATACCATCGAGGACACGCTTATCCGGCGTGAGGATCTTGTCTCCCTTGTCATGCATACGGTTCCGGAACCGGAACCCGAGATTGCCTTTCCCCAGGCGGACAGCCTGGAGCGGGTAATCAATCTTTGCGAATTGCTGTCCGATCGTCCTATGAGCCGTGAGGAGGTAACACAGGAATATGCCTTCGACATCCGCCAGACCAACTACTATACCGACGCGGGCCGCTATCTGGGCTTCATCGAAAAAGACTACGGACAGGGACACAAGCCCTACTACCAGCTGACTGCTGCCGGCGCAGGTCTGATGAAGCTTCCCTACTGCCAGCGGCAGCTTGGAATCGTGCAGGCACTTCTCCGCCACAAGGTATTCCGCGACGGGATGCGAATCTGGCTGCAGTGCGGCGAACTGCCCGGCCGCAAAAGGGTGATCGAGCTGATGAAACGTGCGGATCTTTACCATGTAGAAAGCGAGAGCACCTTTTACAGACGTGCTTCCACAGTCACCAGTTGGCTTCAGTGGACAGCGGGATTGTTGGAAAACTGAAAAGATCGAAATGCATCTTTTCCTCCGCTCTTTGAAGGGAAAAACGCAAAAAATCCAAAAAGGCGTGCTGCATTACTTTTGTTTTGCAGTACGCCCTTTTTTCTTTTTTTGTATAAAAACAGTCATTCCTGTTTGGAATAGGCTTTCACCTGCAGTGTTTTCTCATTAATCTTAATGATATTCTTATTCTGCCGTTTGGCATATTCCAGTATATCTCTGAGTTCTCCTTCTATCTCCTCTTCTTCCCCCGGCAGAACCATGAGAATATGGTCGGAACGATCCACCATCCGCTTTTCACAGGGCGGTAGGCTTTTCAGTCCCACAGGCGGATCGAAAAAAGGAAATAACTCTTTTTCTATGTTCTTTCGGTCCTGTCCGTACCGGATTCCCTGTATCTCTGATTCTCCCACAAGATAAAGACTGATGTCCTGATATTTCTCAAGCGTTTTGTTCATCAGGCGAATGATATCATGGCTGGAATCCGGCGGAAGATTGACAGCGATGTGATACATTCCAAATTTTTTTATTAAATTGTGCAAAAGCCGTTCCAGCTTCTGCATCAATCTGCGGTTTGCAAACTGTCCGGAATCCATTTTACGCAGTTCTTCCGGCAGTATCATGCAACAGGTATTCTCTATAAGCTGCAGCTTTGCGCCGCATTCCTTTTCCTTCATCCAATTCACCTCATCCTTAATTTCACATATTATAATATCATTTCCATTATAAACGAAAAAAACCAGTTAGTCAATTATAAATATATATTTTGTATATAATATACATTATAAACTTACTTAAAACTTTTAAACTATTGTTAGAAAGGAAGTGATCCGATATGGTTTATGACTTTGGCAGGCAATTAAAGGAACTGCGCGAAAAAAACAATCTCACCCAGGAACAGGTAGCAAAAAAACTGCAGACGACAAAATCCAGCATCAGCAGTTATGAAAACAATATCAATACGCCTCCTGTCAGCGTAATCACAAAGCTTGCTTATCTGTACGGCGTCACAACCGATTATCTTCTGGGCGTAGACACAAAACGCCGGCTTTTGATCGATGGCCTCACAGAGGAGCAGGAACATATTCTTGCCACTCTCGTTGAAAACTTCCGAAAAGCAAATCAAGTTTAAATAGCGGTACCGCAGCGGAACCGCTATTTTTTCCGCCCTTTTGTCCGGTTCTCTAATGCTCCAAACAGTACTGTAAATAATCGCATTCGTCACAGCAGCATTCGATCCGATTTCCTTTTTCATCCGTATGTTCTCCGTCTCCAAGACAGTCCTTCCCGCCGTTTCCCGGCGTTAACACAATTCCTGTCACATCAATTATCATATATTTCACCTGAATTTCAAAATGAACTCATACTAGTCCCATTATAACACACATTAACTATATAATCAATCAAAAATGTGCTTATTTCAGTCCATAATGGGAGGAATTCGTATGGAAGAACAAAAGATTAAGCAGGATACCATTCATATAGGTCAAAACATTAAAAGCATCAGGAAACTGAAAAAAATCAAGCAGGTGGAAATTGTTCGGCAAATACAATTGATGGGTGTTGATATCACAAGAGAGTCACTTGTAAAAATTGAAAGAGGTATCCAACATATTTATGCCAGCCAGCTAAAAGCACTTAAAATTGTTTTGGATACCTCTTATGAAGAACTTTTAAAATAGTGATATTAATATGGCAGAAAAAAAGTTATGCAATTGGCTTTATAAACAAATGGAATGAGCTATCAGAATTTTTTAAAACGATTCATAATGAGACAAAATCTATCAAATACGATATTTGGGAGGTTAAGAGGACTTTATGAATTCTATTTCAGAATGCACCCACGCTTCATGAAATGAATCGTCTTGCCACGTAGGGAAGGGGCTTGCTCCTTCCGAATCAACTGGAAGTCTTCCGTTCCATCTTGCAGGAGCCGGTGCCTGTATCTTTTCCCTTCCCGCCATTGACTTTTCCCTGTTTTTCCATTATACTTTTGGATAGAAAGCATTCGAGTTCTCTAATGCTCAAAATAAATACTGAGGAGAAGGTATGAAAAAGAAGATTTTATGGACTCTGGTGATTCTCTGCCTTTGCGGTGCAGTTGCAGTGAGCGCTGTATATGTTCTGAACCGGGATTTTGCGAATCAGATTATCACGAAAATAACCAATAAAGTAAACCAGGCAAAACCGATTGAGGAAGAGATTATCGAGACGGCGGACGGGAAAAAGGTGCTGATGGATCATCCGAAGGGATACAGCTTGGAGTTTCCCGCTTCCATGCAGTATGACATCACAAACAGTCCCAGCTTTATCAAGTTTTATGATGAGGATACCACCGCCATTGTCACCCGGGAATGGGCGCCCTATGAGGATGTGTCCTGGTATATCGAAGAATATCTGAACAACTATATTTTAAATGACCGGTATATTGAGAAAAACAATATCAACATCCATGAAAACAAAGAGTTCACCATGGAAAGCGGTGCAAAGGCAAGGCTGATCTCCCTGACGAGGGAACCCGAAGAACAGCTTGTACCCCGCCAGAACTCCTACACCTATTTTTATGTTTTATCCCAAACAGGGAAACAGGCCTTTTTCCGGGTGATGTTTAAATCCAAGGATTACGAAGCCAGTAAGGACAAAATTGAGACAATCATCCAGTCCTTCCGGGAGATTACCCTGAAGGGGGAAAACAAATATAAGACCGCTTACAAGCACCATATGCCAGACTGGAACAAAGAGACAAAAGCCCTTTACACCAGCCTGCTGGAACAGGACGAGATTAAATGGGGGCTGTTTGTGGACGGATCCTATAAGGATGAAAAGCGGTATGGATGGTTTTCGGATATCGAAAAGAAGGTGGATCATGAATTTGATTTTGCCCTGCACTATGTGAACCTGTCACCGAATTTCCCCGCCGAAGAACTGCAAAGAATGTACGATCACGGAAAAATCACGGAATTGACCCTGCAGATATCCTATCACGCCAACGGCGATCTGTTTGGGCTGAACCCCAACTTTGCCGTTTATGACGGTCTGGAGGATGAGACCATCCGCAGCTTTGCCCGTGGTGCGAAAGCCTTCGGTCATCCCTTCCTGTTCCGTCTGAACAATGAAATGAACAGTGACTGGGTGAACTATTCCGGCGTGGCGGCTTTGTCAGATCCGGAAATCTTTGTGGAAAACTGGCGCAGAATTTATGATATCTTCCAGGAGGAAGGTGTGGACAACGCCATCTGGATTTTCAATCCCAATGCAGAGGACTGCCCTCCCTGCCACTGGAACTCGTTTACCGCCTATTTTCCCGGGGAGGCTTATGTCCATATGATAGGAATGACCGGTTACAACACGGGAACCTACTATGCGGATATATTCCATGAAAAATGGCGTACCTTTGACGAAATTTATAAGGAACCCTATGAAAAATACATGCAGTTTTACAGCGACTTCCCCTTTATCATCACCGAGTTTGCTTCCAGCTCTGTAGGCGGCGACAAAGCGGCATGGATTACCGATATGTTCCAGAGCATTGTAAACTATCCCAACGTGAAAATGGCTCTGTGGTGGAGCAGTGCCGACTATGATATGCGGGACGCAACCTATAAGCAAGTGGCAAGACCCTATTTTCTGGATGAAACGCCGGAGACAACGCAGGCCTTCAAGGACGGTCTGGTCTGGCTGGAGGATTATTATAAAAAGCAGAATAAGTTCCGTTTGAAAAATTTATTTGGCAATTGAAGAAAAAGAAAGGCAATGGATTCCTGAACCGCACAAATTGGTGCAGTTCACTTCCATTGCCTTTTTTCTGTTCTCATAAAAACGGCAGGCTTAAGCATTAGGGAGTCGAACCCTATATGCCCTGCACTTGTTAAACTTTCGCCTTTTCGGATTGTCGGTCTTGCAAGGCGTCAGCCTTGCTGCACCCTTACGCACCAAAAAAACGAATTGCTCGAAAGATTCCTGCATGCAGGGTCGCAGAGTTTCCACAGAGCAAATTTTTTGTAAGACAAGGAAAAAGCGCAGATAATCCTGACGGATTGACGAGCATTTTGACACAGGATTGCGGAAAATTTGCCTGTGGAAACCATATTGTGTTCGACTCCCTACTGCTTAACTCTCCCGCTCTGAAAGTCTCAAAGGATAGGGCTACCTGTCCATCTCACTCTGAACGCCTTCCGCGGTGTGCGCCTTGATGATTCCCTCAATTTCGCCGATACTACTTGCACACATATCCCCGTTCACTGTGTTTTTCACCGCCGCCATGGCATTTCCGATCTGTACCGCCCGGCGGACATCCGAATGCTGGATGAGCCCGTACAGCATTCCTGCAACATAAGCGTCACCGCTTCCAATCCGATCCACAACCTCAATATTCTCATAGGGCTTTTCCTCATAGAACTGCCCGTCATAATACACTTTTGAAGAAAAATTATGTCTGGTGGGGCTTTTGACAACACGCTGTGTCGTGGCCACCAGCTTACAGCCGAATTCATCACAATAGCTTTTCATGATCTCTTCCAGTGTTCCGGTTTTCTGGAACATCCTTCTGGAGGTTTCCTCCGAAACGAACAGGATATCCACATAAGGAAGCACCGATTCGATGGTTTTTCTAGCTTCCTCCTCGCTCCAGAGGGAAGCCCTGTAGTTTACGTCAAAGGAAATGGCAACCCCCTTCGCATGAAAATTTTTGATCAGAGAAACGGCTGTTTCCCGAAGTTTTTTGTTCAGCGCCAAAGAGATGCTGCTGATGTGAAAAACACCCGTCTTGTCATAGATATCCGGCTCGATTTCCTTCAGCGAAAGGGTGGTCATGGAAGAGGCTGCACGGTCGTATATCACCGAAGATTTCCGCGGGTAAGCGCCGCTTTCATAATAATAAATCCCAAGCCGTTTTTCCTCCGACGTGTCATAGACCACATAGTCGTCGCTGACATTTCCATAGCGGATTTTGTTGCGGATAAAGTGCCCGATCTTGCTTTCCGGCAGTTTTGTGATAATGGCCGAGCGCACGCCAAGCACAGCCGCCCCGGATACCACGTTTAGCTCGGAACCGCCCGCGTTTTTCTCAAACACTTCGCTTTGCGATATCTTCTCTTTATTCTGCGGAGACAGACGCAGCATAACCTCGCCGAATCCCACCAGATCAAATTCTTTGCCTTTCTTGATAAAGTCCATTCTCTTACTCCTCACTTCTAAAACGATGTTTCTCGGCAATCCCCATTTGCCTGTTTCAGTATAAGGCTTTCCCGCCGGAATGTCAATGGACGTTATCCATAAAAATCAGCCCAACGTGGATATTCTAAAAAAATTAGCTTCTTATTTCGGAACCTCCGTTGATTATATTATAGAACATACGGATATCAAGCAGCCTTTGAACAAGTTGCTGGACACCACTTTAACCTCCAGAGAAGGCGAATTGCTCAATCTTTTCCGTGATCTTACAGAGGAAAAAAAGAAGCTGATTGCAATTGGCGTTCTCATGGGACTGAAGCAAAGATGATACACTAATAAAAATAAGGTTTCTTTCTTTTTTGATTTTCTATAAAAAAGTTTTTTTCCGAAAAATACAAGTTCACTTCGCGTTCTGTTTTTTAAATATGGAACTGTGTACGATTTCTTATGTTATCAAAAAATCCCCCTGTTCAGCATTCTATTTTGAATGCTGAACAGGGGGATTTCATTATTTCCGATTACTTTTGGTCATCGTCAAAATGCATTTCACTTTTGTTCGGCAATACAAATGCACAAATGATATAGGCGATAATCCCTGCGCCCCAGAAGACAGACGCCACTGCCCAGATCACCCGGATAACTGACGGATCCATATTGAAATATTCCGCAATGCCGCCGCATACGCCGCACAGCTTACGCCCTTCTTCCACACGGTAAAGTCTTTTCATGGAAAAACCTCCTTCTCTCCACTTATTATACACTTTTTTCAGTATTTTTCAATACAGTTAAAACGAAAATAGACGGATGTTTTCGCCATTGATTACAATCTGATATGCCGTTCCGTCATCCGTTACCGCAAGACCGAAGTTCAATCCGCCTTCAACCTGTTTGACGGAAGTCATCAGCTTCTGCTTCTTCCCGGAAGAAAGAAATTCCGCCCACAAGTCACCGTTCTCTTCCACATAAAGCCGCGTATGATAATTGACAGAATATCCTGTCTGCGCCGACACAAAAGCACATTCTCTTTCAGAGGTTTCTATCCGTCTTTTTTCAACCTGAATTTCATCCTCCCCTATGTGGGAAAGCAACGCATATTTTTCGCCGTTCTTCTTTATATAATACAAAACGGAAGGATATTTTTCCCACATATCTTGCGGTATATTCCTTGGACCCGCTCCATAGAGAGCCGCAACCTCCTCGTCCAGATTTTCATAATAATTTTTCGTGATATCGGAATAGGAAAGACTGCCGTCTTTTTTTAGTACAAAAACGCAAAGTCCTCCGTCTGTCTTTACCTGAACTGCGTCAAAAGCGGCAAAAGTAGCACCCATAGTCAGCGGATCCCCGCCGAACATTTTGCTTTTAAGACGATACAGCACATTGTCGGTGTCGATCACAAAGCTGTCATAGCCGGTATTGCAGAAATCCAGAACATGTTCTCGCAGCAGATATGGCTTCACGCTCAGCTGTTGCCCCTGTTTTTCTGCTAAAATATCCTGATAGCTGGTAAAATACCAAAGCTCATTGTTTTGCGTCAGATAAAAATATGCTTCCCGTCCGCTCCAGCATTTGACGACATTCTGCGCAATCTGTTTGGGATAGAGTTCAAAGCCGCTCCGATATCCAAGCCCCAGTTCATTTTCTCCGTTGATACCCCAGCCCCACAAAGTACCGTTCTCGTCCAAAAGGAGCACGGCGTTTTCATTCAGCCTGCAGGCCTGTTTTACCGAAATATTCCCCGGATTCTTCTGCTGCGCACTGCGTTTTTCGGGTTCAAAAAATGTGAGATTCAAATAGTGACATGCTTCTCCGACTGTAACCGGACGATTGGGATAAATATTTCCCTTTTCATCCGTCTCAAAAATTCCTTTGTTCCAGGCGGTACAAAGAAAATTCCGCTCCGCCTCCGATGCCTCTGAAATATCCCTGATCTTCTCCGCATCCTTTTCGGGAACACTTCCAGCCGGTTCCTTTACGGCACACAACAGAATCTGCGCTGCCTGTCCCCTGCGAAGCGGAGCACCGTAAACCTCCATCGACTGTTCCAACAGTTTCGAATCAATCTGCCGGTATTTGCCGTACGCAACCCTACAGATATCAGGATAGCTGCGGCTGTCCAGAATATCATGTTCAAAGCCGAAACGGATTGCCCCGGCATGAAAAAAGCTATCGATTCCCGCAATCAGCTTTTCCTCTGTCAGGATTTTTTCCAAACAGCTGAGGAATTCGCCCACCGTGATAGTTTCCTGCGAATCGAAGTCGGAGCGGTTTTTGTTTATCACGCCCTCCTCATGCATCCGCAGGACATCCGTTCCATATTCCGTCACCCCGGATGCACTTCCGGCAGAGCAGCACGCTGAAAAAACAAGGAATAGTGCGCTAAGAAGGCAAACCATACGTTTCATTGTACACCCTCCGTTTCCTTAATATAGATCTTGTGCAGCAGTTTTTTGTTATTGCTCCCTGAACGATAATTTCCTCCCAAATTTCCGTACAGAAAAGCTTCTCCCTGCCGGTTGATAAACACCAGATTTCCCTTCCCCATCTTGATATCTGCGGCGTGATCTGCCAGCTTTTCAAATTCGGCAAACTCCTTTCCCGGAACAAAATTGCAAAACAGCTGATCCTTGTCATCAATGTAACAGCCTATGCCCTGCCGGTCAACGCTGGCTTTTCTGATATGGGAGGGAATCGGTATGGTATAGAAGCTTGTGTCGATACAGTACTTGGTCCCGTCCTCTTTTTCCACCCAAACCGTCTCTCCGCCTGTGATATCGGATACGCAGGTATCACATAAAACCGGAGCGCCGTCCGGTATTTGGGTATCCAAGTGGAAAAGCTCCCCCGTCTTTGTCAGAGCGTAAACCTCATCGGTTTCGGAAAAGGTGTCGTTTCGCACCAGATCCGCAAGCTTTTTGACGCCTTCCATCACTTTGCAAAAATCGACACCCTTTTCCTGACCTGAAAAATAGTGATACAGATTTCCCTGCATATCAAGTGCGAAATATTCTCCGCCCGCAACTCCTCCGCCCACGGCGACAGACTGAACCCCCTCCAGCACCCGGATAGCATATTCTCTCGGCACATAGGATACGCCTTTCCCCGGATAGTTGACAACGTTTCCTTTTAAGCCATACAGATCGTGATTCCACGCAACCGCCAAATTCTGATTCAAAAACAGGATCTGCTCCATCACTTTTTCCGGGTAAGAGGCATGTGTCTCTTCTTCGCTTAAATAATATACACTTTTGTTCTCATCCATCAAAAACAGAGCCGTTCCGTAGGTTCTGTAAAATTCTGCCTGTATGATCTTCGGGCATTGATCATACAGCCCTGCGGGTGCCGGAAGCCTGCGCTCCAAATTCAGTTTTCCCCGGTTGAGCAGTGCACATGCTTCCGCTCTGGTGAGCAGTTTATCCGGCAAAAGATTGCCATTGCCGTCCCCGCCGACAATTCCTTTGGAATAAGCGGTCAATATATATTTGGAAGATTCCATATCCCCGATATCCAATGTCTGTTCTTTCAGCCGTTCCAAATCACAGGATAACGGCTCATAGATCATCTGAATCAGATATCTGCACGCACGCTTGCGATCGACGGGCTGTTCAAAATAATCCATCAGCGCCTGAAGCTGCTGGGGTGTATAGTCATCAAATATTATATGCGGCATACCGTTTTCATCTTTGGGACGTATCAGAGAAGCCTCCTCCTCATTCCACATCCAAAATAAAGCCGTTCTTTCCAAATAATCCACAGCCCAATACTGCTTACTCCGCGGTGAAATATAAGCGTCAGCCGTTCTGGCAAGAGCGCAGACAAATTCCGCGCATGTCATCACCTCATAAGGGCGAAAGGTTCCGTCCTCATAGCCGTTTAACACGCCTGCATCTCTTAACTCCATCACATCCTCATAAAACCAATCGGAAACCGAAACATCCGAAAAGGCACTCTTCTCCGCTTTTCCATAAGCCGGAGCAGCAAAAAGAAAAATGATTATCAGTAACCATGCCGTTTGTTTCATCAGTATCCCCCCTATGGGCTGATTTTACCATAGGAACAAAAAAATATCAATTCTTTCCATGAAAATGACTGAGGTTATATTTTATATCTCTTACTAATTTTCTTCCTTTCCAAAACAATCGGGAACAGTTCTTTTAAAAAGGGAATATCCTTTATAAAAAGTTTTTCATTCGAAAAAATACAAGCCCGCTTTGCGCGCCGTTTTTCGAAACATAGAACTGCCCATGATTCCAAATAGTTTCCTATATATCAAAAAAATATTTGACTTTCGTTTCTACAAGTTGTATAATAAAAAACAAGAAGTAGAACCGAAAGGATGATTTGATGAAACCGCTTAATATCACAGCTGCGGAAATGGAGATTATGCAGGTGGTCTGGAATTCCGAAGGAACGGTGACTTCCAGCGAGATCATGGCAGCTCTGCCGGGCAAAAAGCTGACCACCATTGTGACTCTGGCCGGACGGCTGATCGAAAAGGGGGTACTCGCCTCCGAGAAGGTCGGACGGAGCCATGCTCATCAGTATTCCGCACTCATCAGCGAAAAAGAATACAAAAAAATTCAGACCAGAAACTTTTTGAGCACGGTTCATAAAGGCTCTGCGAAAAGTCTGCTAAGCGCCTTGTTCGACGGCGACGGATTAACCGCCGCCGATCTGAAAGAATTGAAAGACTATATGAAAAAGAAGGGGGAATAACCGTGTTTGACCGTTTTTTTCAAACATTGCTCTTTCTCACCTTTTCCGGCAGTATGGCCTGTGTGCTTCTTCTGCTTGGAAAAAAAGTGATTCTGAAATACTGCGGAGGGCGAAAAAGCTATTATATCTGGCTCATTCCCCTGCTGATGTTCCTGATTCCGCTCAAGCTGGATATGGCGCCGATGGTACGCCGTATGGAAGCGTTCACCGCCGCTCCCCCAGCAAATGAGATACAGCTGACAACGGACGGACAACAAGCCGCTTCTCCTGCAGCCGGACAGGCGCTTGCGGAACAGACGCTGCAGAAAACTTCGGAGAAAATGCCCTCTACCAAGCTGCCGGATGACAACAGTGCATATCTTTTCGGAATCTGGGCAGCGGGAGCGCTCCTTCTTCTTTTTCGCTATCTGGGCGCTTATCACCGCTATCAGTATCAGCTGACACATCTGGGCTGCCTTCCGGTCAGCGGCACCGCAAAAGATATCCTTGAAAAGACAAAAGAGGAGATGGGGATCCACCGGTCTGTCATCTTGATTTCCTCCATACACACGGACTCCCCTTTGATGACCGGCTTTTTTCAACCAAAAATCATTTTGCCGTGCCAGGAGCTGACGGAACAGGAGATGGTTCTGATCTTCCGTCACGAACTGACGCACTACAAGCACGGCGATATCTGGTATAAATTTTTCGCCGCCATAGTCAATGCAGTTCAGTGGTTCAACCCGCTCTCTTACCTGATGGTGCGCAACATCAATGAGAGCTGTGAATACGCCTGCGATGAATCCGTGACGCGTTCTATGGACGCCGGACAACGCGGCCTGTACAGCGAAATGATTTTAAAGATGCTGAGCTTTCACGCTCTTGCTCCCGTTTTTGTGAGCCATCTTTCCAAAAACAAAAATATTCTGAAAAGGAGGTTTTCCTTCATTATGGAAACAAAAAAACACAAAAAGCTGATTGCAGGAATCACCGCCTGCCTTCTGTTATGCACTTCTGTCCTGCTGCCGTCCGCCGCACTGGGAGAGGAGGAGAAAGAATTCGGTGTATCCACTTACTATCACGCGTACAAAAGCTTGGAATGGAACATTAATAGCACTCTTCAGTTACCTGTCAGTAATGAGGAAGGGGTAGCAATGAGCGTAAGGGAAAACGGCATCTATATTGATAAAGACGGTTTCGCCACCGTATATCACAATTATGAAAACCGAAATACGCCCGTCCTTTGCGTAACCGGCAGATGGACTGCAAAGGAATCTGCCAAACCAGAGGGAGCTGTCACAAAGCAATATACTGTTGAAGAAAATGAATTAACCGTTCTTTTTGCAAAGGAAGCCGCCGGTTATGCAGACCATCCGGCTGTTGAAAAAATGATTCAAAACCGTTTTTCCTATGAACTGCACTATAAAGACCCTCTTGGCCAAAGATTACCGGAGTGGGATTATGACCATCCCGCCTTTATCCGGGAACTGATGAGACGCGGCGTGTACATCATCACCGCGGTTCAGGAACCGACAGAGTTTCAGCCGATGTTCCGGACTCCTACAGCGGACGGCGGAACCTTGTCTTACGAGGTCTTGAGCGAGGGAAACAAAATTGATGTTGCTTACCGGTTCTGGGAGGAGAAGGTTTCATTAAATCAAAATATAGACGGCAATCAGGGCAAACAATTTGCAGAAAGCTTTGTTATTCCCGCGGGGAAAACCCTTGCCTTCAATATTGAGGAAACTTCGGAGAGTATGCCGACTATGAATGTCGCTATCATCGATCTTTCCACTGGGAAAACGGTAGACTGGATTCCGTCAATGGCAGTAGGTATGCGCCTTTCCTATACACCTAGTGAAAATGCGGGACATATCTTCAAAATAATGTTCAGCACGGATGAGCCTTATGGCGGCGAGGCGAAGCTTTCCGCTTATCTGTATTAAAAACCGCAGGGGGCGATGTAAAGGCATCGTCCCCTGCAAAATATTATTAAGCAATTGCAACCAACTCTTAAATAATCTGCTACTCTTTTTTCAAATCCTTTCGAAATAGTTCGTTTGCATTGACATGAAAATAGTCACAAACATGTTTGATGTGATAGTCGCACAGCAGCCTCGTCTTTTTGCAGTCTTCCACTGCTTTCAGCCTCCCTATGCTGATTTTCATGATATCAGCCATTTGCTCAATCGTCAGTCCGTTTTTCAGCCTTAAATACTTCACGTTTTTGTATAATCGGAAAACTGTCTCTTGCACACAAGCTAATTCTTTGTTTTTTTCCATAAGATAAGTATCTCCTTTTTCTATTTTCATTTTATTTCAATTCATTTTGAATTAAAATCAACAATTCAATATCTTTTTATGTAAAATAGATATTGAGGTGATTCTGAATGGATTATATGAAGAAATTTAAAACCTTAAGAACGGATAATGACTATAGTCAAGAACAGATAGCAAAAATTCTAGGCGTCGCACAAACTACTTATTCCCAATATGAACGTGGTGTACGGGCTCTTCCGATTGAACATTTTATTACACTATGTCGCTTTTACCATATCTCGTCTAATTCTATCTTGGGATTGCAAGAAAATAAAGATTACTAAATTCATCTGTAAGTACTATGGTATATTATTGATTTAATTTTAATTCATTTTGAATTAAAAGTCAATACTTCAATTCGAATTAATATATAATCATATTTGAGGTGAATGTATATGACTTATTTAGAAAAATTAAAGGCACTGAGAGAAGATAATGATTATTCTCAAAAACAAATTGCAGATATCTTAGGAATTGCCCAATCAACCTATTCTCAATATGAACGCGGCACACGCGCCCTTCCGATTGAATCATTAATAATGTTGTGCAATTTTTATCATGTATCCCCTAATTACCTTTTGGATTGGGGCAAATAAAAAGCCTCCCCTGTGTAAGGGGAGGTTGGCAACAAAGTTGCTCGGAGGGGTTGTAAAAATGTTTTTTGACAATCCCTCAGTCAGCTGCCGCTGACAGCTCCCTTTGCACAAGAGGGACTTTTCTCCCCCGTACACTACTTCTCTGTATTTTCAAAGCGCTTGTTTACCATATCCCAATTCATCACATGAAACCAATTATCAATATAATCCGCGCGCCGGTTCTGATACTTTAAGTAATAGGCGTGCTCCCATACGTCCAGATTGAGAAGCGGAATCAGGTTACCGGGAAGCGGTGTATCCTGATTGGGGGTTGTCACAATCATCAGACGCCCGCTTTGAGGATTTTTGACAAGCCATGCCCAGCCGGATCCGAAAACAGAAAGAGCCGCTTCCTTCATCTTATCCTGAAAAGCCTTCAGCGATCCAAACTGACTTTCTATCTCTTTGATGATTTTTCCTTCCGGCTTGCTCTGGGAAGAGGGCGCCATCCCCTCAAAGAAAAAATTGTGGTTGTACACGCCGCCGCCATTGTTGCGCACGGCAGTCTGAATCTCTTTGGGAAGGTATTGTATGTTGTATAATAAACGCTCCAATGGGAACTGATATAAAACCGGATATTGATCCAACGCCTTGTTTAGATTGTCCACATAGGTTCCCAAATGCTTATCGTGATGAATGCGCATGGTACGCTCGTCGATAAAAGGTTCCAGCGCATCATAGGCATAAGGGAGCGGACGCAGTGTATATTTTTTTCGCTGTTCCAAACAGCTCACCTCCTGCTTTCATTGTATTCCCTCTTTTCTTTTATGTGTCATCAAAGGGAAGGAAGAAATTGCAGGAAGCGGAACCGAAACATGGATCACAGGATGCGCTTCCTTATTTATTCTGCCCCGTCCTTCCAATACCACCATTTACATTTTTCCGGATCCGGATATTTTGTCTCTGCAAAATATACAGCACAGCGGTAGACATACAGCTGGCAGCGATCAATGATAAAACCGCGGCGGGCACAATCCCGCTGATAGATCTCCTCGGGATTCTGCCCCTTTAACGAATCAATGGTAGTATAGCCCAGTGCAATGAGATCTTCTTCCGTTTTTCTTCCCACACCAGGGATATTCTGCAAATCGGTTTTCATAAGATCAACCTCCTTTCTGCCTCTATCATAATAAATAATCAAAAGGAAAGCAACGATTTTTGAGACTTCTATGAAAAAGTTTGATAAAATTATCCCTTGACAAACGGGCATATGCACATTATACTAATAATAGTGTGCATATGCTCATTTATGTCATGCGGGCAATGTGCTCGAAAGCGGAAACGTTCAGGAGGTGGAACATGCCAAGGAACATCAAATGCCGGCGGGTATGCAGGGAACCGGAAAACCGCATATTTTCCCCTGAAAATGGCTGTGCTGATTATATTACCCTCAGCGTGGAGGAGCTGGAAGCCATCCGGCTTTGTGATATGGAAAACCTTGAACAGGATTCCGCCGCAGAACGGATGGGTGTGTCCCGCGGTACCTTCCAGAGGATTCTCTATGCGGCAAGAAAGAAGTCCGCAGCCGCCCTTTGCGGGGGCAAGGGGATCAAGATAGAAGGCGGCAATTACGAGCTCGCCAAGGGCTTCTGTGAATGCCGGAAACAATGTAAAAAATGTACTTTCAAAGGAGATAACGATCATGAGTGAAAATTGTTCCCATGAATGCGGCAGCTGCAGTGCAGACTGCAGTTCCCGCCAGACAAATCCGGCTGATTTTATTGAGCCGTTAAACAGCATGAGCAGCGTAAAAAAAGTAATTGGCGTAGTCAGCGGCAAAGGCGGCGTCGGTAAATCCATGGTTACCGCTTCCCTGGCCGTGCTGATGAACCGGAAAGGATATCACAGTGCCGTTTTGGATGCGGATATCACCGGTCCTTCCATTCCAAAAGTGTTTGGAATGACTGAAAAAGCCGAGGCGCATGATTTCGGCTTACTCCCTGTAAAATCCGAAAAAGGAATTGACGTAATGTCCATCAACCTTCTCCTGGAAAACGACAGTGCCCCTGTGGTATGGAGAGGCCCGATTATCGCCGGGACGGTCAAGCAGTTCTGGAGCGATACAGTATGGGAGGATGTAGACTTTATGTTCGTAGATATGCCCCCCGGAACCGGAGATGTGCCGCTTACCGTATTTCAGTCCATTCCACTGGACGGAATTATCATCGTCACCTCTCCGCAGGAATTGGTTTCCATGATCGTGGCCAAAGCGGCCAATATGGCAAAACTGATGAATATACCCATTCTGGGAATCATAGAGAACTACAGCTATTTGGAATGTCCGGACTGCGGCAAGAAAATCAATGTATTCGGCGAGAGCCACATTGACGAGATTGCCGGAGAATTTGAAATGGATGTCCTGGCCAAGCTGCCGATTAATCCGGCGGTTGCCCAGCTCTGCGACGCAGGCCGGGTAGAGGAAATCGATTGTGATTTGCTGACAGACACTGCAAATAAAATAGAAGCTTTATTGGATGAAAAAAAAGAAGGGAGCGGTAAAACTGTGAAAAGAATTGCTGTTACAACCGAAGGTTCCGAAATTTTTCAGCATTTCGGAAAATGTAAATCCTTTACCCTCTTCGATGTAAAGGAAAATGAAATCATCTCTAAGGATCGGATGGATACTGAGGGTAACGGGCATTCCGCACTGGCAGGCATGCTGCATGACAATCAGGTGGACGTGTTAATCTGCGGCGGTATCGGTCAGGGTGCGAAGGACGCACTCGCCTCCCTCGGTGTAGAACTGGTAGCAGGCGCTTCCGGCAGCGTTGAGGACGCGGTCAAAAATTATCTTCAGGGCACGTTGAAGCATGACGCCGATTTCACCTGCAATCATCACGATCATGAACACGGCGGAGAGGACTGTGGACATACCTGCGGGAACCATTGTTAAAAAAATATAGATTGACAAAACCTGCAAAATAGATTACTATGTATATAGTTGGAGAAAGGAGCCCGCTCTTTTTTCGGTGAAGGATTCCTTTTTCCATGTATCAATCTATTTCGTAAAGCGACGGTGTGATGATGGACGCAGACCCTCATTTATGCAATTTCATAAAAGGATCCGAAAAGGACAGACCGGATTGGTCTGCCCTTTTTGTGCTTCTTAAGCATAGATAGTCTCCGCTTACACTAAATTGTTTTTGAATAAGAGGTAATAAAAATGGATGATGAGAGCCATTGTTGCTGCTGTGGAAATGATTTTTCCTGCTGGTTAAACCGACATATCTTTTGGGAATGTCATAACTACTTTCTATGGTTTGTCAAATTATTGCGGTAAGCCCGAATTGTTTTTTCAAAAATAAAGATGAAATAGATACTAGGAGGAACAATTTTGGATAGTCCGATTTTATGGCAAATCCTTTTACAAATTATTTTAATTGCACTCAATGCGGTTTTCGCCTGTGCAGAAATCGCAGTTATTTCAATGAATGATACAAGATTGGCTCAGCTGAAAGAGCAGGGAGACCGAAGGGCCTTAAGGCTTGGTCGTCTCACAAGCCAGCCGGCACGTTTTCTGGCAACCATACAGGTCGCAATCACCCTCTCTGGTTTTTTGGGAAGCGCCTTTGCCGCGGATAACTTTTCCGACAAGCTGGTCGATTGGCTGATGGAGATCGGAGTACCGATCTCTGCCGCCACATTAGATACCGTATCCGTTATCCTGATAACGCTGCTCCTGTCTTATTTTACGTTGGTATTCGGTGAACTTGTCCCCAAACGGATTGCGATGAAAAAAGCGGAAAAGCTGGCACTTGGCATGTCGGCGATGATCTCTTTCATATCAAAGCTGTTTGCTCCCATCGTATGGATTCTGACCATCTCGACCAACTGCATTTTGCGGCTCTTCGGAATCGACCCGAATGCGGAGGAAGACGAGGTAAGCGAAGAGGAAATCCGCATGATGGTAAACCTGGGAGGTCAAAAAGGAGTTATTGATACCGAAGAGCAGGAATTTATACAGAATGTATTTGAATTTGACGATAAACCGGTGGGAGAATTCGCAACACACAGAACCGATATCTCTCTTTTGTGGATGGATGAAACCGATGAGAAATGGGATGCAACCATCCGCGAGAGCCGTCATACCCTATACCCAATCTGCGATGAAACCATTGACCGGATTGTCGGTATTCTAAATGAAAAAGACTATTTTCGTCTTTCGGATAAAAGCCGTGAAAATGTTATGAAATCAGCGGTTTGTGCCCCTTTCTTCGTGCCGGAAAGCATCTGCGGCGATGTTTTATTTAGACAGATGAAGCAGTCTCACAACCACTTCGCCGTGGTGCTGGATGAATATGGAGGAACCGTGGGAATCGTCACAATGAATGATCTGTTGGAGCAGCTGGTAGGCGACTTGGAAGATACCGTACCTGTTCTTCCGGAAATCAAAGAAATAGAACCGCTGGATTCCGAGACATGGAAAGTTCATGGGAGTATTTCTCTTGAAAAAGTTGCAGAAAAATTGAAAGTTCCTCTGCCCACCGATGATTACGAAACGTTCGGCGGCTTTGTTTTCGGATGCTATGGCAGTATTCCCGACGACGGAAGCCAGTTTGAGATAGACGCTTATTCTTTACATATCAAAGTCACGGAAATCAAGGACCACCGCGTTGAAAAAGCCATTATCTGCCTGGCAGAATAAGAAAAACGAACTGTTAAATTTATGCTGCCTTTCCGTACCTCCGAATGCAGGCTTTTTTTCAGCCTTGCTTCATCTATAATTCAGAGATACAAGCGGTATCATCCGGCGAAGCTTCTTACATAAGAAAAGACAGTGCACGGTTAAAAGCACTGTCTTTTTTCTTTCTTCCAGAATTTCATTTCTGAAAGATTTTGAGGCTGCTATCTCCTTTTCTTGAAAGCCATGGCATTTCGCTGGACATACTTTCCCTTAATTCTTCCCTGTTCCGCCAGCCATTCTGCAGTATCTTTCAATGTCTGTGCCATGGGTCTGACTTGATAAGACAATTCCCTGTCAGCCTTTTCATGTGTAAAGTTTCCGTTGCTCAACAGGGTATAAAGGGAATAGGAGGTATACAAAGGCGGCTGATGAAGCAGCTTGTAATAAGCTTCCGCCATAGGAGCAGCGGCCTTTGCAAACCACATGGGCAGTTTGGTATGAATTTCCCTGCGCCCTGTTATCTGATGAAGACAGTCCAGCAGTTCTTTGACTGTGCAGTAACGATTGGTCAGCAGATAACACTCACCGCTCCGCCCTTTTTGCAGACAGGAAAGGATTCCGTCCGCAACATCCCGCACGTCCACGAAATCATATCCCCCATTCACATAAGCGGTCAATCTCCCATTGAGATAGTCCTGAATCATCTGCGTTAAATGTGCATGCCCGAAATCTTCTGGGCCAATCAGGCCGGAAGGATGAACGACGCAGGCATTCAATCCGTTTTGACAGTTGTCCAAAACCAGCTGGCTGGCCTCGGCCTTCGTTTTGGCATAAAGTCCCTCAACCCATTCCGGAGAAAACACAGAAACCTCCCGCATCACTTTTCCGCCCTCCTGCTCGGGAATCGCATGGGAGGAGCTTACATAAATCAGCTTCTTTACATGATTTACCAGACAGAGATCAATGATATTCTTCGTTCCTCTCACATTAACGTCATACACCTTCTGCTGAAATTTTGACACAATGCTCACAATGCCGGCGCAGTGTATGACATATATATCCTGCCGGTTTGGATTGTCAAACAGAGGCTCTAAGCTGTTGTAATCCCTCACGTCTCCGTAATACATTCTTGCCCGCTGAAAGGATATTGTTCTGCCGCCGGACAAATCCAGCCCTCTTATCTCATGTTCCGTTCTCTCCAGTTTTCTGACAAGCACATTACCCAAATGTCCTATAGCGCCTGTAACAATAATGATAGCCATAACACAGCCTCCCTTCCGGCAAATAAAATGTTATTTCTCTACCTTTATTGTAGCATGAAAATCCGCTTTTTCAAGTGAACTTTCTGTGAATTATGTAAACTTCTCGAAAACAGTATTTTCTGTCGTTTGACTTTTTGTCAGATTTCATGGATAATAAAGAAAAGGAGATGATTTTATGTTACGTCAGTTTCATTTACAGACCCACAGGGAAAATTTCTACAACATCACTGCAAAGGCGGCATATACCGTGCAACAGAGCGGTATTTCCGATGGCATCTGCATCGTGTTCTGTCCCCACACCACCGCCGGTATTACCATCAATGAAAATGCGGATCCTGATGTGGTGACAGATATGCTGAACGGTCTTTCCAAAGCTTTTCCCGATCGGCCTGAATTCCGGCATATGGAGGGAAACAGCGCGGCACACCTGAAAGCCAGCAGCGTGGGCAGCAATGCTACTGTTTTGGTGAAAGACGGCCGTCTGCTTCTGGGTACCTGGCAGGGAATTTATTTTTGTGAATTTGACGGTCCCAGAAACCGGACATTTTATGTCAAGGTGATGGAAGGATAGAAAAAGATGTCGTATTCTTTTATTTCCCGGGAAATAGAAGCTTCCATAAGGACCATACCCTCTCTTACAGCGCTTTAACTTTGGCTTTCTTTTCATTACAGATGTAAAACAGGCTCGGACATACTGTCCGGGCCTGTCTTTGGTATTATGATGATAACCCGTTCCAATTGGTGACGATCACATCACCGTAAACCGTCTTTTCCCCGCCGCCGGAAACCGTGTAAACCGCATAAGGTCTGGTGTAATACAACTCGCCCAGCGACACGATAGTTCCTTTTATTTCGATACCGAACTGTCCTTTTGCATTGATCTTCTTTCCCTGCAGAGCGATACAGGAGGCTTTATTCCGTTCCGGCAGACTGACTGTTCTAGAGTACACAACCCCATATTCTTTCAATGTGTAAACATCCCCGGCCGGCTGAACCAATTTTGCAAAGGAGACACTTCCCGTGTCCGATGTAAAAGTTTTGGTATAGCTGCTTGTCTGGGGAACCGTTTCATCTGCCTTAAAGGTGATTTTCAGAGTTGCATCCGCTGTAATGGCAGGCGTTGTGTAGCTACCGTCCCCTGTTGCTACCGCGGGTGCGCCGTTATACAGAATCTGATCGACAACATATCCATCATTGGGGACAATCTGGAACGCCGCTGTTTTGCCGTCCGCAACGCCGACGGATGCTGTGCCCGGCAGGTATTCAAGCGCATCTTTCACAATCTTACCATGGCTGCCAACATCCAGTGTCAGCGTATGGTCAACCGGGAAAGAAGTTTCCCCTTTTGCCGCCAGAGGCGCCGCACCGGAAAACACATACAGATAGTCCGAAATCGTGTTCATTTCACCCGGAATAGCCACTTTGAAAGAGAAGGTGATCTCTCCGGTTACGGAATCGCTGACGCCCTCGTCAATATAATAGACATAGCCGTTTTTGGCCGCTCCGCCATATTGGAAGGCAGTCTGCGGCGATATGCCGTTTGATTTTTCTCCCATTACAAGAAGGGTGACCATCTGAGACGGATCGGTTGTTACTTTCACTCTGACCGCATAGGTTCCGTCGTCCTGCTGCTGGCAGGACAAAACTTCCACGTTTACCGTCCTCTGTGCGCATACTGACATCTGGCAGAATAATATCAATGCGAGAATAAGACACCCGATTTTTTTCATACCTATCAACTCCTTTTATTGAATCAAAGAGAGGATTGAAAACAGTATCTGCGCTGCCTCGGCACGGGTTGCATACCGACTTGGCGCAAAAGAGCCGTCCTCCATCCCGTTTATTATCTTTGCCTGCTGCAATTTTGTGACAGCTGTCTTTGCATAGTCTGCAATCTGCCCGTCATCCGTAAATTTCTGCGGTGAAGTCAACACAGGTAATTCTTTTCCCGTTATCTCAGCTGTCTTTAACAGAAGTACGGCCATATCCTGCCTGGTAATTTCCTGTCCCGCACCGAAGCTGCCGTCCGCATAGCCTTTTACCAAGCCCAGCTCGCTTGCTTTCTCCACATAGCCGGAAAACCAATCGCTTTTTTGTACATCCGAAAATCTTGTCTCCTTTGGTTCCGCCTCCTCCCCTATGGAACGAAGCAGAATCGTTACGAACTCTTCCCGGGTGATTTGCTCCTCCGGCATAAACTTTCCTTCCTCTTTTCCTTTCATCAACCCCTGCTTTGCCAAGCTGTCAATCACTTTTGCCGCCCAGTGATCCTCCGTAACATCGTCAAAATGGATTTCCGGTGCACCGGTTGGGAGAGCGGTAGGAGTTGACGTCGGTGTGGGAGCAGGCGTAACACTGCTCACGGGCAGTGACGGAAATCCGCCGCCACCGCCGCTTCCGGAAGGACGATTGGTTGGCTTCGTGACAGGATGCAGTGGAACCAGCTTTTGGAAGCGTTCTGTGATCTCCTGTATCGTTTGAAATCCTTCTCTTTCCTGAAACAGAATGTGATAAATCGCATCATAATCCGTCCCCGGATTTTTCAGATCGATTCCAAGATAATCCTTTTGCTCCGTGATCAGACGTTTGACATCTCCCCATTTATTCGCATGGTTCATTTGATAAAGTACAACAACCTCATCAATACACACCTGAATGGTCTCCGCTGATTTGATTTCCGTCAGCTTCGCTATCCGGTTGTATACATGACTTTTATTCTCCTTGCTGACACCGTCCAGACGGAGGCCCAGCTGCTTTGCATAGGATGTGATCAGTTGCTCCAGCTTTTCCTCATCCTCCTGGATTTCTATGCTTTGAAAAAGTACCGCATCTGTAAAATTTTTGCGGAACCGGCTGAGGGAATCATTGATTGCTTCCTCAGTTTCCTCATACGTTCCTCTTTCTTTGAGCAGAATAAAAAATCCCGGCTGACTCTTTACTTTCTCAAACATTTCCGAAAGTTGCATATCACCGGAGAAAAGAGAAAGCTCCCGGTAATAGGTTTCCATCGCAGTCTCAAAATCGGCTGCGGAGCCGCTGTTCAAAGAGGCATTGAGCGCTTTTACCGCTTTTATCTTTTCCTGTATCGGGATATATTCGATATTCTGTTCGATGGTTCCCTCGATACTTCCGCCGGTTTCGGCGCGAAAAGGAGAACCGCCGATAAACGCAATGTAATCTCCGCTGGTGCAGCTCTCATCCATCACAAAGCGGAATACAAAGTTGCCTTCCGGATCGCTTGCCGTTTCATCCAGATAACAGACAAGAGAAAGAACAGCTGTGTAAAGGGCAGCTTCATCCTGAAGCCGGAGCGCTTCCCTGAGATCCTCGGCTGTTTTGCCTTTTCTCAGCACGAGAAGTGTGACCGGAACGCCCTCTGCCGCTTCCCCGATATTGCCTTTTATCACGATTTTTCTGTCCGTACTGACAGGCGGTTCCACTGTGGCAGCCAAAGCACTGTTGGAGACACAAAAAAGAACCAGACTCAGCAGCGCGGCAATAATGCGGTTTCTTCCCATTGTTTTCACTCCATTTCTACTTTGCTGTCAGCTGTAAAAATCCATTGTAAGGCAATAATTGATCAAAGGCATCCCAGGTAAATACCTTCACAAAGCGTTCCGCTGTTCCCTCTCCTTTTTCCAGATTAAAGCCGGGAGTGAACACTTGGCTTATGCCGGCCGGTAAAACAGTGTTCTGCAGTTTTACATCCAAAAGACGGCTGAAGCCTTCCGCATCCTTCTCATAGGTTGCAACCGCAATGCACAGCGGTTTCTCCGCACCGGAGCGGTTGATAAAATCCAGTCCCAGCCTTGTTCTTCCGTTCGCATCGCGTATGCTTTCCACCAGTGTAAGTTCTTCGTCCGTCCCTGTATAAGGAAGTGGCGCGCAGAAGCAATCCGGTGTCGGGTAAGCTTCCACTTCCGTGTCTTGATAACTATATATCTGCAGATTATCAAAATAATAAATACTTGGACTGGTCACACTTGTCGCAGGGAAGTCTTTTTCTCCCTCGCTCTCTTGAATCCCATCCATAATCAGCGTCATATAATAGCCACCCTTCGACCAGTCAACATTCTGATTCAACTGGCCATCAGCGATTACCAATTCGCCGTTGAAGTAGTAATCATATGTTTTATTCGCCATATTGAAAATAACTTTTATAGTGAAAAACTCGCCCGGTGTCCAATATCTTTGATAGTCAAGATGCCCATTCCAGGATGAACCGTTAACCGGCTGAACTTTATTTTCCTTCACGACCCCTCTCAGAACGCTGGTCGATTTTGAGCCGTCACTGTTTTTCATACTGAACGACCACTGATCGCCAGATTTCGGAATCATCATGCGCCAAGAGATGGACCAGAAGCCAGCTGTTTTGCTCAATAGCTGATTGCCCGGAAAAATATAGATTATATTTCTTTTGCCGCTTGTATGGGCGGCGACGTTCATTGTGGACTTCAATGCCATATTCTCGGTGGAGGGAACCTTATCAATAGTGACAGTTCCCAGATTATCATCGGTTCCCCCGTTAGTGACATATGATAAAACATTAGTAGTCCCAAATTTCAGAATCTCAGCTTTCTGTCCTGCCGTATAGCCTGTATCAAAATTCTCATCGATAATTTTCTCTCTTGCACCCGCCACGCAAAAGAGAGAAAGAAGGAATAGCTGCGCTGTCACCAGCATGGAAATCACATTTTTTGCTCTTTTCATTTTCATACGCTCCTTTTTCATTCTTTCGGAATCCATTACAAATAACGAACGGAACGGATCCTCCGCAAAGTCAGGCGGCAGTTGGATGTTTGTATGCCGCCAAACTCAAAACAGTATTTGGTTATTGTTTTTTCTGTTTTTTATTATAATTTATTCTTTTTCCTGTTGAAAGATGGAAACTCTTCCCCATCGGTTGCTCATAAATTGATGTCCGGCCGCTTTCAAAAGCGAGGGCGCAATTATCTCGGCCACACGCTGGAATCAAAGGTTGATTCATAGATAGGACTTGTATAGATATAAACGGTCTGAGTCGTCTCATGCCAACCAATTCTTGCGCTGAAGCCATCGCAAACCGGACGGACAGGAACATAAAGCACTCCGCTGATTCGCTGCGCCGTCTCCGCCATTTGCACCTCTGTACCGTTAACCAGTACAGAGCTGCTTCCCTCTGAGATTTCGATTGCCGTATCCCCTTTTGTCAATAGAACTTTATTTCCGTTATCAGCCGCCTGTGCGCCGAGACTCTCCCCGAATAACAATGCAGGAGCGAGCACCGTTCCATTTATCATAACAGGAGGGCTTTCAAGACAGAGCGGTGTTCCCTCAACCCGGATACTCAGCTCTGTTGGCTTAATAACAGGTGTTCCGTTAAGATACAGATTGTAATCTCCGTTCTCAAAAGCAATGTGGAGTTTTTCTCCGGAAGCCGCCCACTTCAGCGGCATGGTTTTCACATCGTACTCCGGGCTGTTTTCCGGTTGCATGACAAATCCTTTTTCGTCAGCAATACTGCTGACCGAAACGGGAAGACTTAATCTCAGTTCGTTTGAATCCCCTTGCGCACGGTATCCCAGAGTCATATCCAAAGTATTGTCCTCCACCGCAGATAAGTGCAGTCTGCCTTCCTCATATAAAACAGAGGATAGTTTCTCTGTCTTCGCCAGAACTATACCGTCTTTTATAAGACTGGTCCCATTTTGCAAAAGAAAGGTATTGTTGCCGAAGGCGCATAGCGTTCCGTCAAAGGTTACATTGTCGTAAGTTACCGCGCCCTCCTGCTTCAGTCGGACATAAACTGTCTGATCCCCGCCGATAGTAATCTTCATGCATTCTCCATTTTTCTCCGTCCGGATCTCTTTTTGTCCTTCCTCCGTTTTGTGGATGTCAAGAATGGATACCATAACGGTTTCTTCCACTTTTTCAGTGTTGAAGTTAATAAAATACTGGTTCGGTTTTCCCGTAAGCTTTGAGCCCGGCAGGACCTCCTCCCGTGTTTCCGCTGTGATATATTTATCAAAACTTTCGATAGTGACATTTTCAGGATAAGCCATGGTTGCTACCAGCTCCGCTTTCCCCTGTCGGATCACCACCTGATTTTTTGACGCGTCAGTCTCAATAGGACTCATCGCGTGCAGATTATATGCAAAACTGGTCTGTTCCCCTTCCTTTGCCTTGAGCTCGTCAACCATAACAATAGCCGGAGCATTTTTCAAAAACACTGCACTCCTCACGGTTTTGCCAAGATTTCCTGCATACGCCCGGGTTGCATCCCCCGTCACACCGTCGAACACATTTCCGGTTACAAAACTTCCCATTTTCCCCTTTGCCAGTATATTTTCCTCCCCATTTAAAGGATTCAAATACTGTCCTAGAAGTCCGTTGTATGTGATTGCATTATGGGCGTGGGTTCTCTTGGTGTACCCCTTGTCATGAGCGCTGTAATAGTAATCATACCAACCGCTGTCGATTGCCAGCGGTTCCCCGTATGCATTGATGATAAAGCTGTTCTGATCCGCATGGGAATGGTTGTAGCTCCCGTACGGACTGGATTTGAACAGGAAAGATACCCTTTGCGGATCCACCAGATCGGTGTGCATCCCTGCCCAGCCTATGTCACGGAAAATACGGCCTGTTGGATAATCCAAAGGCGGAATTGCCGGCACCTCATCCTCAAAGTGGGCATAGTAGCTGATTTCCCCGTCGTAAGGTTTTACCCCTCGGGTCTGCGCGCCCCACTTCGCCACGGGATTTTTAAAAATGTGCGCCGCGGACAGATAATAGGTCACACAGGTGCTGTCCCTCCAGGAAACGATGTTGCCTTCATCGCCGAATGCTCCCGTGGGCGCACCGTTTGGAGTCATATACAGAGGAAACAGATATTCGTTGCGCGCGGCTGCTCTCTCGTATGTCTGAAATCCGGTTGCACTGTACAGCGCGTCCAGTGCCACGGCGCTAAAAGGACTGCTGGCGTAACTCCAGTATGCCGTGCCGTTGGCGAAACCGCCGTCTTCTCCGCCCCATACCGGATAAATATTGATATATGCGGGATAAATGTTGCGGAACCACTCCTCTGCCTCGGGAATCTCATCCATCATAGCAAGCGAAATGATTCCCATAAAACCCGCTGCAGACCATCCGTGGGAATCAAAGGGGAGAATGTAAAGCGGAAATCCTCTCAAAAGCAGATTGTACATGATTTCAGTGCGCTCCTTCACCATTGCACGAACCGCTTCCTTCTGCTTGCTGTTCAGCAAATCATACACCCAGTCATAGGCAATGGCAGTCTTATAAGCAATTGCGCGGTGGACCTGATCCTGTACATGATAGTTGGTGTCACCGTAAACATCCCAGGCTGCAATACTCTCCATGAATTTTACAGCCTTTTCCCCGTATTGTTTATCTCCGGTTACCAGATAAACAAAGGCCGCTTCAAACATTTCATTGACCTTGCCGTCACTGTAAGTACGCAGATTCCCCTGAGCGGTGACATATCCCGCTTCTCCGGGTTTGGACCCCTCCGGCGGGCTGAATACTGGTTCATCAGGAATCGGATTGTTCAGATTATCGTCCACTCTCTTCTTGATCGCCTGATAGAAATCCTTGGAGGGTCCGTCTGCAAGAGCACGGAATTCTGCAAGCTCATCGTTGTTTGTCCAGATTCTCGGATGATCCTTGCGCACTCTGCGGATCAATTCATCGGTTTCCGGCACAACAAAGGGCGTAGCGTCCTTTGAGATCCGGAAACGGCGGATCTTCGACCAATCCGACTGCCCGTTGATGCTTCTTCCGCGCACCCTCCAATACCAAATGCCGGTTCCCAGTGTTTCCGACATACTGTAATAGTTGTAAGGAATATCTTTAATTTCTTTTTCGATGACCGCCATATCCTTGTCCCTGGACAGCTGCAAATCATAACTTTCTCCCAACGTGATGGCTGTCCAGCGGAAAAAAGGAGGATCCTGAAGAGTTGTCACCTTGTCCCGGGGAGAGAACCACAGGTTGAGTCCCCCGTTGTCCTCCTCAATTACCGGCGGTTCCAGCATACTGTCTGGCGTGCCGCTGTAAAACCGGACATCGTCAAAATACCAGACCGAGTTAATATTGGTGCCGCTGCGCTGGATGACAACATCGCTGAATCCATCCTTCCATGCATCTTCTCCTAAAGGCATGTCTAAATTACTTGCCACCGGTCTGTCATTAAAATAGAAATCATATTTGCTGGTTTGCAGGTTCATCACAAACCGCAGTTTTAACCAGGTGTTGGTGTCATAGGGCTGGGCGAACTCCCGTGCTTCGGAATCTCCTTGAACAGGAATCACAAAGCCCTCCTTCGTGATGGTAGCCAGCGCCGGCCATTTGCTGGTTACAGGCTGCCGCGGTCCTATTTTGAAATTTCCGTTCATGCTGGTGGCATAGATGGATATCTCAAAGGTGAGTATCTTAAAATTCGGGATCTGTTGCAGATACAGATTTGCAACCGAGCTGGTGCCCGCTCCAACATTGTTGATTGTAGCCTTTAAACTTTTGTTGGACGAGGAGGGGAAATCAGCTATCTCAAAGGTGGAGCCTATACCATTCACAGCTGTCCGGAATTCGGTGTAAGCAACTGTCTGTTCCCCTGTTTCATAAGAATTAAAATTTTCATCCAGCAAAATATATTTCCCATATACCTGGCTTATCAATCCGCCTGCAGGATATATATTAAGCAGCATCATAGCGGCCAGAACATAAAAAAGGATTCTCTTGTACGGCTTCATATACATTCTCCTTTCCTATTCATATAAAATGATATTTTGCAGAATCGAATAACTCCCCTGGATAAATACTCTGTCCCCTGGCTTCAAATCATTGATGGTGATTCTGCTCACCCTTCCGCTAGACTGATTGACTCTATAGAAATATGGGGTGTTTTCAAGGCCATACGTTCTGTCCCATTGGGGATCGTTTAAGTCGTGGGCGTTTACCACAAGAGAAGCATTTGATTTATAGATCACTTCCCCGTATGCCGCATGGATTCCTCCTTGTATATAGTGGAGACCTGCATTGGCGCCGCTGACGGTTTCCCATAAATCCTTTCCGGAATCTCTGTTAAATACAACTCGCAGCTCGTCAGTCAGTCCAAAAGAATTGACGCTGACCTGAATCACGTCTCCAGGCTTCAGATCCTTAAAGAAAACGCCGTTCCCCCAAACCTCGTCCAGATCTGCCAGCTCCCCGCTATATGCCGTCAGCTCGATTTTTTCCCCATTCTGATATCCATACAGCTTATAGGTTAGTTCTTCATTTACAAAACACTGCGCCACTTTTTCCACGATCGTCACCGGATCAGAGTAAATAATGTTGGAAGCTGCTGAATCGGAGGAAGATTTCATCAGCATAACCCTGCTGATATTGTCTCTGGTCAGACTGAAAAACTCTAGATTCTTATACTGTCTGTTGTTACTCAAATAGCCAATGTTATGGACGGAGTATTTTCTCTCATCACTGCTGTACGCTTCTGGAACTTTAAAAATAATGGTGCCTGCATTCACCCTGTATTTAGCACCAAAAATCCTGGCGTTCCCCGCCCTGTAATATAATCCGGCCTCCGGTGTTCTGTAATCCAAGGTAAATTCTTTTTCGTCGTCCTCGTTTTTTCTTCTTGTCTCATTGGATTTGTCTTCATAGGTATTCAGCTTTGTCAGCTGATTTTTCTGGTTGACTTCAAAGGTTATCAATTGCTGTACGGTTTTCTTATCCCCATCCATCAAACCGTTCTTCAAAAGAATGGGATCCTGCACCGCTTCCACCGACGGTCTCTGTGCCCCGCCGTTTAATGATATTTTCTCCGGTGCCTCGAAAATTTTCATTCCCTCCTGGGTCAATATTTTGAAGGAAATACTCTCGTCCAATCCTTCTCCGATACGGATTCCCATTAAAAAGCCATATTGCGGTCTATCTGACAATTTCTCATCTCGGCCTACAACTCTGCCTTGATAATCCAGGAAAAAAGGGCCTTTGTCGCCTACCTGGGGTACATAGGACAGCCCGCCGGTTACTTGATAGCGGGCTTCCCCCACCGTTATCCAGGTGAAACGTTCCTCCTCGACCTGATCAATACTGCCTTCCAGAATTTCATTGCTGACATAGATAGTATATAAGGTTTTCTCTTTATTTTCCGCAACCGTCAAAACATCATTTTCCCGCAAGTCCTCCAATGATATGGATACGCCGTCTCTCTGCAATCTGTATTCCACTTCCCATCCTTCCGGCTCCAAATCTAAGGCGTAATCACATTTTTTCAAATGAATCACGCTTTTGACACTGCTGACCGAATCCACCACAAAATTGACAAAGGAATGAACTAGAACCACTTCATAAGTCCCGTCCGTATCATTGTCTATAAACGTGACGCCGCCGATTTCCGGCATCAAATCCGCATCGGTATAATACGGATATAATGTTCCATTATAGATCACCTCGATCTCGCCGGAATATTTTATTTCATAAATCTTATCCCGAACAGCGGCGTCTTTGACGTACCGGAAAACATTCTGCTGCACGCTTTCAATATCCTGCGCGTTCACCGAAACCGTCCGGTTATATTTTTCATCGGCATAAACATAGACAAGCTCTGGATCCCCGTCATTGTCCCGATAAAAGTAAGTAACCCGGTAACCGAGATAACCGTCGCCTTCCGTCTCACCGCAGGCATAACGGCTTCCGTCAATGCTGACATAGCCCTCCGATACCGAAGTTTGCTGACTGTGCAGACCGGTGTACTGATTTTCTTCCACTATCCCGCGTCCGGTATAGACATCAAATATCATGGAGAGAAAATTGCTACCCTTTTCCAGCGAAATACTGCCGCCGCCAAAAGAATTTTGGGAAACAATCTCCACCTGCAAGGCATTAAACAGCAATAAAACCATATCCTCCCCGGTAACCTTGCTGCCAGAGCGCAGGTTCACCCCTTTTAAAAGTCCGCTGTCCTTTGCCGCAACCAGATACCCTGTAGGATATCCTCCATCCCGCTGTGCATAGATATCGTATCCGAGAAGCTTCATCAAAGCTGCTGTGGCTTCCTCAAATAAAATCGGCTCATCCGGACGAAATGTGCCATCCCCATAGCCGCTTAGAATATGTAAGCGATACAGTGTATTGACAGCGTAAAAATCATCCCTGCCGCTTTCCATATCCATAAATACTGTATTTTTATCCGTCTGCCCCGTATTTTCCATGCCGCAAATACGGATAGCATATTTGCAAAACTGGCCTCTTGTCACTGTTTTCGCAGTATCGAAAGGCTGATTCTGAGAATCTGTGACGATTCCCAGCTGCTTTAGCAATCCGAATTCATGGATAAAAGCCATCTCCGTTCCCCCCGGCTCTTGTTCTGCCAAAACCGGGGTGAAAGAAACTGCAACGCTCAAACAGAGCAAAAGGATGATCCCTAATGCCCGCTTCCCCTTATTCATGTTGATTCCTCCTCTAAAAGTGTAACTTTCGGCTGTTTTTCTGTCTGTTTTCATTATAATTCTGAAAAGAATATTAGTAAATAGAGAAACCGAATTCTTTTATGTGATTTCTCAACATTTTTCCATTTCTGATTCATTTGACATTTTTCATAAAATTTGATAAATTAAAAGGAAAGATATCATATAAGGAGTCTAAAATTTCATGAAAAACCTTTCTAAAATAACAAAATATGGTGATTTTGATATCGATATTACTGAGATTGCATCTGTGTGTAATGAACATATAATAAAGCCCTGGACGCACCATCTGAAAAACAATCTAAGCCATCGGATTCTGTTTGTTTATGAGGGAGAATTCCACGCTGTCATTGACGGTGTGGAATACACTGTTCAAAAAAACAATATGCTTTATGTACCAATCGAAGCGACCTATTCTTCTTACTGCGGAACGCTTCCCTTTGGCTACTCCAGCATTTTCTTCCACATGAATCCTTTAACAGGTTCCCAGTTCCCGTTTCAGACCTGCTGTGTCCCCGAAGTGCCTGAAAAATACCGCAAATTTTTCAAAACGGTGGATGAGGAATGGATCTCCAAAAATTTTGGATATAAGCTTCGCATCAAATCTCTGTTATATGAAATTTTCCGAAATCTGCTGATTGAGCAGCTGACATTGAACATTGCCTTAAAAGGGTATCATGTGATCAAAGACGCGGTAAACTATATCGAACAGAACTATTATAAAGAAATCATCGACGTGAATAAACTGGCGCGGATGTCCGGTATCACACCCACTCACTTTATCCGCCTGTTTAAAGAAATTTACTCCACCACACCAAAACAATACATCAATAACCTCCGGATTGAACGCGCCATTGAGCTTTTGGAATTTTCCACCGCGTCCATCGATGAAATTTCAAATCAGCTGGGTTATTCCGACGCATCCTATTTCAGCAAGGCTTTCAAAAACGCCATGGGAAAAAGCCCGCTTCAATTCCGGACACACATCTGACGTCCACCTTATCATGTGAAGTGAAAAACTGTTTCAGGCATTCAAAAAGAGCCGCAGCAAACTTCGTATATTGCCGCGGCTCTTTTTTCATAAGAAATGGTACCCTTGTTATACAATGCCTTCAGCGAGGGCAGTACCCTCTAGATTCCCTCCCCGTCAAAAGGGGGAACAAAGCTTTCCTCCGCCGTTCCGCCCTCCTGAATAAATCCGTTTTCAATGCCCAGTTCCACCGCAAAATCAATGAGTTCCTCATATTCCTTCGAAGAAATGGTGCGGTTCAGTTCGGGGTACCGCTCCAGCCCCGCAAGAGGGGTGAACTGGTTCATAATGCTGTAGTAAATCTGATTGCCGTAAGTGTCAAACAGATAGCTTAAAATGTTCTTGGAATCGTCAAGCTGTCCCGGCAGTACCAAATGACGGACGATGAGTCCCCTTGTCATTCTTCTGTCCGCATCGAATGCGGGAAGTCCCGTCTGGCGGAACATCTCGGCTATTGCAGTTTTCACGACAGAGGGATAATCCGGCGCAGAGGAATACTTCCGTGCCGTCCCGGCAGAGAAATATTTAAAATCCGGCAGATAAATGTCCACAAGCCCTTCCAGCATCCGAAGGGTTTCCACCCGCTCATAGCCGCTGCAGTTATAGACGATCGGCAGCTTTAACCCCTGTTCTTTCGCCAGAATAAGGGCTTCCCGAATAGGAGGAACAAAGTGTGACGGCGTGACGAGGTTGATATTCTGCGCGCCCTTCTCTTTCAGTTCAAAAAAAATCTCCGCCAGCCGGTCGATACTGATTTCTTCTCCTGCTCTCCCTCTGGAGATCGCACGGTTCTGACAGTATACACATCCCAGGTTACAGCCCGAGAAAAATATGGCGCCTGAGCCATTTTCTCCTGAGATACAAGGCTCTTCCCAAAAGTGCAGGGCTGCTCTTGCTGCCGTCAGCCTGCTTCCGGATTTGCAATATCCTTTCTGCCCTGCCTCCCGGTTCGCATGGCACATCCGGGGGCAGAGGGTACAGTCTTCCATCCAATTTTTCTGCATTTCCGATACCTGCCTGTTTTTATTTTGACAAAATGAAAAGGCTTTCGCAAAGCAAAAGCCGCCTAAAAAGTGCAAAACCCAGTGTGCAATTCCCTAATGCATAATAAAAAGTTCTTCGTTTCAAAACGCAGACGCGCTCCGCATGCTGTTTTTTGAAACATGCAATTGCGCAGGATTCCGCGTAATTTCCTATGTTATGAAAAACCGTTTCTCAGGCATCCGTTCCATTCTCTTTTTTTATCTCCGCTTTGCCTTTTTCTAAATGAATCACATGATTACAAATCTCCAGAGCGGACGGCCGGTGAGAAACAATAAACAACGTTTTTGTTTTCCACTCTTTGATATGGTTTAAGATAGCTCGCTCCGTCTTCTCGTCCAGCGATGAGGTGGCCTCATCCAGAAGCAGAATGGGCGCGTCATGCAAAACAGCCCTTGCAATGGCAAGCCTCTGTACTTGCCCTTCGCTCAGTCCCAGTCCCTTTTCCCCCAAAACAGTATCAAATTTTTGGGGCAGCTGCATGATAAAATCATATATTTCAGCGGCTTTTGCCGCACGGATAATCTCCTCTTCCTTTGCCTCCTGATGAAAGAACACAATGTTCTCCCGAATGGTGCCGGAAAGAATCAAGTTTCCCTGCGGCACATAGGCAAACAGGGCTCTCGTCTCCCATCCGGCCTCCTGCGTTCCGGCATCGGACGTAAGCAAAACTTTCCCTTCCACAGGTTTCAGAACCCCTAGCAAAAGCTTCAAAAGAGTGCTCTTTCCAATGCCGGAAATACCTGTGATTGCAGTAAAATCTCCCTGTTTTACTGTCAGGTTTAAATCCTGCAGAACAGGTTCTTCTCCATAAGAGAAACTTAAATTTTCAAACCGGATCTCTTCCAATGCATGGTATGTCCGATAGGATGCCTTTGCAGGGGCGTCCTGATTCAATTCCTCTAATTCGAGAAGCCGTTCCGCCGAAGCCAGAGCGGAATAGTACTGGGGAAGCAAAGCGGACATTCCGCGAAAAGGCGTTTGAATCTGGTTGACCAATTGAAGCATGAAAACCAGCGTACCATAAGACATTGCCCCCGCAAAAAGCTGGAATGCTCCCCAGATCATTGCAAAATAGTAGCCTGCTGTAAACGCAAGGGAAGTGAATATATTAGCAATAATGCTTATAGTATTGCGCTTCATTTTCAGCCTGAAATTCTTTTCCTGAAGGTCGGAGGAATAATTTGTGACTTCACTCTCGTTACGGAAAGCTTTCACCGCCAGGATATTCTGAAGAGCCTCCTGCATAAAAGAGCGGGTTTTCCCTTCACTCTCCTGGCACATCTTATGTAATCTTTTCATTCGCTTGCTGTATATTCTTGTAAATCCCATAAAAAGAAGCCCGAAAACCAGATAAAACGCCAGAAACAGGGGCTGTTCCCACAGCAGCAGAGCGGCCGCGGCTCCCAGCCTTGTGACGAAGGACAGCAGAGTGGGGAGAATCCCCACCACCGCACTTGTGATAATCGAAATATCCGATGTAAGGCGGTTCATCAAATCCCCGGAATGCATTGCGGTGACCTGTGTCAGATCCTTGCACAGCAAGCTGCTGAAGACAGTTTTCCTCAGCTTTATTTCCAGTTTTCCCGAAACACGCACATTCAGATAGCTGTAGGAAACCTGCAAGAGCAACAGGGTTCCCACCAAAGCAGCCACCGAAACAGCTTTCGCGGCAAGACTGCCGCTCAGCTGCCCCACAGCCGTATCAATCAGCTCCCTGGACAAAACCGCAAAAGAAACGGAACACATGGACATGGCAAAACTGATAGCGCATAAAAGGATCAGCGGAAAAAGAATAAATTTGGAATGGATACAAATCCAGCGGAAGGCGTTTTTGTTTCTTTTCACTTTATTATTCTCCTCAGTTTGAGCGCGGCGGACAGCAGTGCGGGGCGAAGCGGACGCACCGCACACCACAAAACAGTATACAGACGGTATGAAAGACTCTTGATGGAACACATTTTCCCTTTTCGCTGAAACGCTTCTACTGCTCCCAGTATCTGCCCGGGATAAACCGGGTATTCCAGCCTTGTCTGATTATCGCCGCACAGAAAAAAGGCACCGTCCCTGCCAGCGACGATCCGGTGCAGAATACAGGCGCCGTTTTCCCTTCTGTAAAATATAATGTCGTATTTGCGATAGGATTCTTTTTTAGACAGAACAACACTGTCCCGCTTGCTGGAAAAAAGGGGAAACATACTGTTTCCCACCACAGTAAGGCGAACCTTTTTCCCGGAACGCAGACATTCCTCCATGATGGGACTGAGTTCTGTGATATGTTTCAGCAGAAATTCGTTTTTCATTCTTCCAGTGCTTTGATCGCCCGGATTTCATCCAAAAACGCCGTGATATCCTCGCGGGCAGTCTTCTCATCTACATCGTATTCCTTTTGGAGCTCTGCCAGCAGTTCTTCAAAGGTTCTGTCCTCCTCCAGCAGCCGCCAGAGAAAAACGCCGGTTTCATTCAAGGTAATCATCCCATCAAAATCCACCAAAATAGAACTGACTGGAATTACCACAAAACTGCCTGCAATTTCTTTTAACAAAAATTCCTGGTTGACTCTCATTTCTTTTCTCCTATCCGCAACGTATTTTTTACCATCTGCACGGCTTCCTCATCCGGCCTGCATCCCAGCAAATAGCAGGGAACCTGCTTAAGAAGCCCGTCGGCCGTATCAAGAGCAATATCTGCCATATCGCGGTATGGATATACCGCAATCTCCCGCAGCAACCGGAATACAGCCTCCTGCGGCTTCAATTCACTGATCCGGTTCTCCTTCGCCTGCTCCAGAAAAACGACAGCACGCAAAGGTACATGTATATTTTCATTGATCTCTGTCTTCCCGCTCCAAGGCGTTCCACAGATATGTGGTCTCCCATCTACAAAGGTAACCGCCGGAGAATCGTCGTTGACAACGGTAACCCTATCACCAAAACACTTCTTCCACAGTCTGGTATGGGTCGATTTTCCGGTTCCGGACGGAGCAGAGAACAGAATTCCATCCCCGCCAAAAGCAATGGAGGAGGAATGCACCACCAACCCTCCGTGTAACGTCAGCGCCATTCTAAAAATTTCTCCTGTCATATTAAAACAGCGAACATCAACCGGGGCCCCGCCCAGCATTTCCACATCCCGTATCACCGCCTGTACCTCACGAAACCCCGGATCTGCCGTCATAAGCGCCGTACGGTTTTCGGTATTCTCCAGCCGGTCGAAATTGACATATCCGCCCTCTTTTGTCAAAAGATAAGTGCGATACCCCATTCTCTGCCCAATTAAATCTCCTTCCGGTTCAAAAATTTCCTCCTGTTCGGAGAAGGAAATCTTCAAATCTGGCACTACAGCCTCTTTTACACGGTATTGTTCCATCCTTCTCAGAAAAAAGGGGTAATTTATATTTTCAACCCAGACAGAAAGCCCGGCAATACAGTAGTTCGGCATTCTGAAACTCCTTTGTCCGTAATAGTAATATCATTATAACAAGATTAAAACACTTTTGCAAGGCAAAAGTCACCTTTTTACGTTTCAACCCCGCGAAATGGGGGCTATCTTTCCGCTGCCTGCTCACAAACGAAATCTGCCGCTTTTAGCTGAGCGGGGTTATAATATACACCAAATGTTTTGTCAAACAAGTTTTTGTGGATATCACACAGAAGCAGGTTGCAATCAGCGACGCAATATGTTAAAATCAACTTAAGTCAAACACTATATAACGAATGCTTAATAATAAGAATAGGGGGTTCTCTTCATATGTTAAAAAAGGCAATATCCTACATACTCAGCATCGGCATTTTACTCACTGCCGTTTCCATTCCTGCTGCAGCAGAGATAAGTTTTTCTGACTTGGGCAGCAGCCACTGGTCCTATGAATCCGTCTCAAAGCTGGTGAACGACGGAACCATCAGCGGTTATGAGGACGGCACTTTCCGCCCGGACAACACTGTCACAAGAGCGGAATTTGTCAAAATGATCGGAAAAGGTCCTGACAAACGGGAAACCGATTTTTCCGATGTGCCGAAAGACCATTGGGGATATGAATATATCATGTATTCCGGACTCAAAGGCAGCGGCAACAATTTTGAGCCGGACAGGCCTATCACCCGCGGTGAGACAGCAGAGCTTCTCTGGAGCCGTGCCGGCGAGAAAAAAGGCGAGATTGCGCCTTCTATTATCACCGAACAGTCTGCGAACCAGGATGCTGCCGCATGGCTTTACAACAACAGCATTATGATTGGAAACGACGGAGTGGACCTTCGGCTTGGAGACACCCTTTCCCGCGCGGAAGCCGCCGCTCTGATCATCCGTTCCAGAGAGACGGACGGTTCCTCCAGAACAAGCTTCAGCCAAGCCATTTCCGATGAGGTTGCCAAAACGGTATTCACCAGCATGAAGCTGTTCGACAATAAAGAATACAATCCGGACAAAACCGTGACAAACGGCGAGTTGGCCAGAGCGGCACTTCGACTGGCCAGTGAAGAATACAACCTGACATACAGCGCTTTTCCGATCGCTTCTCAGCTGGAGCATACCTATGGAAGAGACATCACCATTATCGGCAAGGAGTGCCTTGGGGAGGACAAGATTACAGCCGCCTTTGCGGATCAGACAGCCAACAAAAAAGACGCTGTCTGCGCTCTGGTATACGGCATGATCAAAAAATCTCACGCTACCGTAAGTCTTGGAAATATTGACAACTACTATAAAGATCTGTCCGGCATCGGAAAGGACAAAACCAATGTTATCCTGACCTATGCCTACACCAACGGAATTCAGCTGTTTGACGGCGGAAATATCAAGGGGGAGGAAGCAGTCACCCTGAAAGAAATCAGTGCTATTCTGATTCAGCTGGAAAACATCTGCGGTTCCCAGACAATCTACTCCACCGAGAAGAATGACAGAAACCGCTATATTGCCAAGGACAGCAAAATTTCTTACGACCTTGCCTCCTATCCATCGTCAAAGGATAAATACCAATATATTTTGAAGGATGTTCCGAATGCCGTGTACAATGCGCCAATCGCTTTCACGGGCAGTGCTGAAAAATTTGGATTGCCCCGGCTGAACTTTGACTTCGCAAGAGAATTCTCCGATATGTTCCTCGCTCAGCTGGATAAAATTGTCGCTGCCGGACAGGACAAGTTCGGGGTTACCCTGCGCTTTGAATATTACCCCAGCCTCGTCTTTGACAACGGACAGGGCTTCACTATCCGCACAAAATGCATTGTGCTGGACAATCCGAAAAACGTCAGTTATCAGGATCTATTCGGCGATCAGAAACTGACGGACGATATTCCCGCCGTACCGGCCAGCGGCTCAGAATTTTTCGTGGATATTAAGACCAGCTATGTTCTTTTTTGATAACATAGGCAATTGCGCGGAATCTTGCGCAATTGCATGTTTCAAAAAACAACGCGCGAAGCGCAGCTGCGTTTTTCGGAAAGAAAAACTTTTTTATAGGAGTAATGCATCATGAATTCAAGACACCATACCGGCTTTGGAATCCTGGGAACCTGTATTCGAATCATTTCCATTCTGATATTGATTCTGGCAAACAAGCATCTTGGGGGCATGAAATACAATTTTTATTGGCATGTCGCTGTTCCCGTGGCTGTCTCTCAATTGCTCGCCGCCCTGTACGCCTTTAATTATGCCAAACACGGGCGATACGGGAAAACCCTTAATATGTTCGCCAAGCAGTTTTGTGTGATCTCCCTACTGGTCACCCTGATTGTGTTTTTGGACAGGGATATGCAGATTTTTGCGATTACCCAGTGTATTTATGCTCTTCTTTACACTGCTCTTATTTGGTATATTTCCAGCTATGTGTTTGAGAATGTGCAGAAACGAGGAAAAATCAATATCACAAAAAGCTTTTTGATTTTATCCATCCCAGTGTTTCTGCTAGCCCCTGTCGTATATTACTTTGGCCAGAAGGAATGGATGCAGCTCTGCTTTTCTCTGGGGTATTGCTTTCTGTTTATCAGTCTTTCCACTCTGTTCAGTTTGGTCAGATACCGGAGGAAATCGGGTAAAAAGAAAAGTTAAGTGTTTTTGATGAGGTGCAATTCTGCTGCGATTGTTTTATAACTGCGGGCAAGATGTCCCCCCGCCTCTTAAGGCGGCGGGTTCCATATCCGCGATCAGCGGAAGTGCAATCTCTCGCTGATCGCGGCACTGCATAGCAGTGCCCTTGTCCTCGTTGAATGACGGGGCAAGCCTTTATTGAACTTGCATCGTATCAATATGAGCAATTGAAATAACTGTATAAAATCAGCATTGCTGCCCCATAAGAGACAGTTCAAAAGTATCATAGTGGGTGGACTTCAACAAAAGAGGATACCGTTTGGTTAAACGGTATCCTCTTTTTTATCCTTTATAAAGGAACTTTTCTCTTTTGTGTATGGCTTTTTCCTTATATATCAATCTATTCAAAATCTCCGTTTCTGTGTTCCAATGTAGCAATAACAATTTCATAGTATGCCCAATGGGAAGGAGATATGTCTTTGAGTGGAAGTGAATAGTTCCCAATATTCTTATCGATCTTTTCTTTATCCGGCACTCTGCCGCTCAGCAGATTGATCACCTTAACCGCTTCCGCGCGGGTGATTGTCCCGTCCGGGCGGAAGGTTCCGTCTTCATAGCCTCTTACATACCCAGCACTGCTTAACGCTGTGATATATCCGTTTGCCCAATGCCCTTTGCTGTCGGAAAACGCACTGCCGTTTTCTGTGTTATCCAGCTTCAGATATTTGGCTATCAGCGCTGCAAACTCCGCTCTGCTCATCTGGTTGTCCGGGCGGAAGGTTCCGTCTTCGTAGCCGGAGATAAACTGGTTCTGTGCGGCAAAGCCCACATATTTTTCATACCAGCAGCCGCCCGGCACATCGGAAAAACCGTTGGCATAATACTGGCTTATCTGGAATTTTTCCGATATCTTTGCCAGCAGCGCAGTGACCTCCGCACGGGTAACCGCATTGTCGGGACGGAAGGTTCCATCCTCATAGCCATTGATATAGGCTGCCTTTCTCGAACCGCCGTTATTTCCGTTCACCACCGTACCTGTTGAAGAATCCGTATTACTGCCGGACGGCTTCTTTTCCTTAAGGATGGTTATAGTATATTCCACTGGTTCAAACAGAGCACTTTGCGGGATGACGGTCACCTTAACTACGTTGTTCCCCGTTTTCACACTGCTTAGTGAATAGACGCCGTCACCGCGGACGGAATCGCCATTCCAAAGCACTTCAATCGAGGCGTTTGCATCATTTGCAGAAGCGATCAGCTTCAGTTTTTCGACGGTGTAGGGAACCGTTACGCGGTATGCGTTTTCGCCGCTTGCCGCTTTCTTTGTGTATCCCTGGATTTCCAGCGTTTTTAAGGTGTTTGCCGTATTGCTCTCCTCCGGCCAGGGAGCGATTGTTACCCCAAACATTTCTTCTATCTTCTCAGCCGCTTCCGTATAAGTCAAAGCGACTTCCGGATATTCCAGTTCAATATCATTTCCGATGGCTTTTATCTCGGTTCCATCCAGCGTATCCGTGTTGCCGAAACAGTTTCTGCTCTGTCCGTATCCCTCTCCAAAGATACCATCAAAGGTACCGCAGAAACCGCCGTTCCAGCTCCATCCCGGCGACAGGATTCCTGTGCTGATACAATCCTGCATAACGGCAGAGGAAGCGCCGGCGAAGCCGCCGAAGTAGTTTCCGCCTTTTTTATCTGTTGCAATCACGTTGCCGGTGGAATAGCAGCTTGTAATGGTCGAATAAACCGTGCTGGATCCCACAAAGCCTCCAGTGGAATACGCACCGTTCACCTCACCGGTAGCATAGGAATTGGTGATCTGTTCAAAGTTGCTTCCAACCAGACCGCCTGTGGTGTTCTCCCCGGTCACCTTTCCGTCCGCATGAGAGAGGTTGATAATGCCGCGGTTGAAACCGACCAAACCACCCACATGACCAGTGCTTCCATTCACTGTCACATTTGCGGAACAATTTTCAATCACGCCATAAATATAGCTGCTGTAATCGGTTCCCGGAATGGTGTTGTTGCCGTCATTAAAGCCAACCAAGCCTCCGGCACGGGTTGCTTTGATGATCGGTTCCCCTATCCCGGTCACTTTACCGGAAACGTGACAGTTTGCAATCAAAGAGCCTTCCTTTGCATAACCGCAAAGAACACCAACCTGTCCCCCTGCGGTAATATCCGCATCTTTTATCGTCACATTCAGGATTTTTGCCCTGTCAATCACGCCAAACAAGCCGATGTTGTATTCTTCCGTCTCCATTCTTAATCCGGAAATCGTCTTGCCGTTTCCGTCAAACGTTCCAGCAAAGGGAGTATCCTGTGTTCCGATTGGGGTATCCTGTGTTCCTTTTAAAGCAATGTCGTTCTCCAGACGGAATGCCGCAGAGGGATGCTGTATCACATTGGTCAAATCCTCCGCCGTCTTAATCAGATATGGATCGGAAGATATACCAGTTCCCTCGAAATATTCGCTTTCCGCCCCAATTTCTGTACCGTTCAATTCTGCCCAGGACGGTCCCTGATAGTTGTTCGCGGAAGTTCCGTAGAACCAGATTACCTGATCCCCGGCTTTAATGGTAGTGCTGTCAGCACTGCTGCTGGGGCTGATCCCATTGACCATAAACATCCAGCCGTCATTGCCGCCAGCCGCCTTTCCATTGATGGATTTGACATAAACACCGTAGCTGCTGGGCTCGGCCTCATAGGGAATTCCAGCGCTGTCCAGGGCTCCCAGCACGGATAAACCAAATTCACTCTGGTCGGAGACGGTCAATTCATCAAACAGATTCATCTTCACAAAACGATAGCTTTGATAGTCCGCCACCGCCATCTTCAATTGGACGGTTTGCTCCGGAGGAGCGGCAACAGCCGGTTCATTGGAGACGAGATAAGGATATTTGCTGTTCAAATTATTCCTCCGCGCCCAAACATCCGCCTCTGTATTCAAGAGCGCAGTGAAAGCATCCGATTGCATCTCATCTGTTGTTTTCACAGTGATCCCATCCGATGCACCGTTTCCAACCGCAGCGGAAAATGTAGATTGATTATAATATGTATTCCGGATATCGCCGCCCAGCCGGTTTCCGATGAATCCGCCGGCATTTTCTCCAGTACAGGTGAGGTTTCCAGTGCTGAAACAATTCTCCAGGCTGCCGCCGGCCATTCTTCCGATAAAGCCGCCGGCTTCCTTCAGGGCTTTTACATCCCCTAAGCTGTAACAGTTTTTTATCGCGCTTCCTTCTATGTCCTCCATCGCACCGGCAAATCCACCGATCCGCCCAGCGAAAGGTTTTTCCGGGACAACATTCACCTTTGCGGTGGAAAAACTGGATTCAATCAGCCCCGGTGAACTCACATATCCGTTCACGCCTACAAAACCGCCGTAATTGGTGGAGGTGGTTTCCGGCAAGCTTACCATGCTGTTTTCACCGTCCACAAAACAGTTGCGCACGGTACCCATATTTTTACCGATTAAGCCTCCGATACAGGAGCCTTTTCCGGATACCGTGGTGTTTATTACGCCGCTGTCCGTCACCGTACCTCCATCGTTCACCCCAATTAGAGTGCCGACGCTTCCATCTGTGCCGGAAACAGAGGCTTCTGTCAGCGTGACGCCGGTTACCGTTCCTCCCAGAATATAGCCAAACATGCCCGAGAACTCTGTGCTGACAGCTATCTTCAGATTGGAGATCGTCTTGCCGTTTCCGTCAAAAGCTCCCGTGAAAGGAGCCCTTGCGGAACCGCTTTTGGTCTTACTGTTGCCAATTGGTTTTAACATCTTTCCAGCAGATGCGTCCGTCGTCTGCGTCATGTCAATGTCGCTGCCCAGAATGAAACTTCCACCCCATCTGCTTGGATCATTGGAAAGCAGGATGAGCTCATCCGCTGTGCAGATGATTTCCGGCATCTCTGCAGAGACAAAATTTACGCTCAGACCAAACACCATTGTTAGCGCAATCAAAAGGCTCAGCAGCTTTTTCCCATTTGTTTTCATAAGTATCCTCCTTCTTCTTTTCAAACAGCAAATAAAAAGAGCCCTGACTTTACAGACAGAGCTCTTGATCTCAACAAATGGAATAACAGAAAACATCCTGTTTTTTCGCTGAAAACCGTAAACTACACCCTTCATACACTGTGAAGCCATAGCATCCCGAAACGCATCGAACCCATTTCAGGAAATGCTGGCAGGTATTCCGACTCAGACGTCATCGCAAGCTTTCACCTTCCCAAACGAAACCGTTCAGTGGTCTGCTTTTCGCACAGAAAGCCGCTCTGTCAACACGGCAGCAGGACTGTTCAGGATTTTAACCTGATTCCCTATTATGCAATATCTCTATTGCCACCAACATCCATTTTATTTACTTTTATAATTATCTTATCACAAAACCACAGGATTGTCTATGATTAATTTACACAAAAAAAGATTACAGTAAGTCATAAATACGTTTCAGAAGCACAGCGGTCTCCGCCCGGGTAGCAAACGCTTTGGGCTGTATTTTTCCCCCATCGCCCCGCAGCAGTGCATTTCTCACCATTGTGCCGAGCGCCTCCTGTGAATAGAGGGAAATTTCATCTCTGTCTTCAAACTTCTCCAGCTCCTCCGTGCCTTCTCCTTTCTCCAAAACAGATGTCTCCGTCAAAATCCGATACAGCAAAACAGATTGATCTTCCCGTGTGATGAACGCTTCCGGCGAGAATGTGCCGTCCTCGGCTCCCTTTGCAATTCCCATCGCCTTTGCGGTCATGATCGCATCATGATAGTAGCTGTCCCTCGGTACATCCGAAAATTCTGTCACGCCCTCCGCCTGTTTTAAATCAAACAGTCTTGCCATCAGCAGGATAAAATCCCCCCGTTTAATATTTTCTTGAGGGGAGAAAGTGCGTTCTCCAGTTCCCGCTATAATTCCCTTTTGTGCCAAAAGTTCAATGGATTCTTTTGCCCAGCCGTATGCTTCTCCCACATCATCAAACCTGGTTTCCGAAGGCGAGCCGCTGGGCTCTGCCGTTGGCGCCGGAGTGGGTGTGGGGCTCGGTGTCACAGTAGGCTTCGGCGTTGCAGGCGTTCCGCCGCCCCCACCGCCGCCTCCGCCTCCACCGGTAGTCGACGTGGTTTTCGTGATGGTAACTGGAAAACTTCCTATTACAGTAGCTGTTTTCCCTGTTCGTTTTTCTCTGCAGGTTACTGTGACCGTTAGTTCGACATTTCCCTGCTCCATTCCCTTCATTGCCCTTTCGCTTGTTATAGCCTGCAATTTTCCGCTGTCCGAAGAAAGGAGTTCTGCTTCTTCCACCTCAAATCGATCGGAATCCATTGTTATATTCAGTGACTTTACCTCTTTCACCTTTATGCTGGAGGGAATGTTATCGGATATCTTGGGTTCTTTTTTATAAGAAACCTTCAGCCGATTTTGCACTTCTGTCCGAAGTCCATCCGCCTCCACGCCCAGATATATTGTTCCGCTCTCAGCTTTCAATATGCCTGCAGGAATCTCAAGAAGAACAGTTTCTTCCTCTGAAGGCTGATAAGCAATACTTGCCTTCGCTTGTGTCTCCGCTTGCCCTGTATACAATTCAATCTTCCGGTTTTCCAGCACGGAATCGGATTTTATCAGCATATAGTCTTTGGAGCTTCCGGGCATATTTATCAGTTCCGCCTCCGTGATTTCGGGCAGCTCAACCTCAGAAGCAATTTTTGTCTTCAAAAGGGAAGTCCCCAACCCGTCAAAATAGTACAGGTTTCCCTCAGAGGACAAGGCCAGCGCCCCGACGCTGAAATTCCGGATCTGTTTGACCTCCCCGGTCTCCCAGTCCACCGCGGAAAGCTCAC
>NZ_JAHLPV010000021.1 GCF_018918095.1 Acetivibrio sp. MSJd-27
AAAAATTCGTTCCGCAATTCTGGAACTATATGCTAAATCTGAAAAACGGTTCGGCGCGTATAAAATCAGGCAGCGGCTTTGGGTTGAATATGGCATATCCATCAGCACCGGTCGAGTGTCCCGTCTGATGAAATCCATGCAGCTCCCCAAAATGTCATCCATCAAATCGTAACCACCGGTCGTGCCGGTGGTATGCACTGCCCCCTTAGGGCTTGATACCGGCTGGGCCTATAGGCCCGCCGAAAGGTTCGCCAACCGCGAAGCTTTCACCGGCTGCCCCTAATGGGGCTTTTTTGTATCACGAAAAAAATACCGGATTATTCATCCGGTATTTTCCAAATTGTGCCTGTTATCAAATTTTCATTAACCGATGATTTTTACAGTCTGTGTCGCTTCCTCCCAGTCAACTGTCGCTCCCAAAGCTTCCGCGACAAAGCGAACCGGTACCATTGTCCTATCGTTGATCAGTTTTGCTGGCTGATCTAAAAGAATATCGGCTCCGTTTTTTTTGGCAATGGGATCGCCTATTTTTATGGTGATCACCGTATCGCCTTTTTTTGCGGTTACCGTTTCTGTTTCATCACTCCAGCTTATTTCAGCGCCCAACACTTCAAACAGCTTCCTCATAGGCACCAATGTCCGATTGGTAGCCTCAGCCAGCACCGGTCCCTGGTCACTGCCAAAGTCAATCCGCTGTCCGTTGATTTCGACTTTAATCCCGCTTGCTGATGGATTGGTGCTTACGCCGGGAATCGAATACTTATACAGCTTGGTTCTGTCAGAGACAAAGAAATTGCCGTAAGGATCCTGTGCTATGTTTGATTTTCCAGGATTTTTCCGTAGGACTGCCTGCTGTTTGGTCTCAAAATCAAACTGATAGATAACCCTTCCCTGCATTGCATACAGCTTGTTGTCCTTCCCGATGGTGAATTGGGCGTCGCCCCAAATATGCCCATAGAGGTAATCCGTCATTAGCCCTGTGTACAGAACTTCCTGATTTAAAACATCAAATTCAAACAACGCTCCATCTGCCGCTCCCCAAAGCTTTCCATCCGGTGAAAAAATCAATTCGGTTATCATTTTTGCACCTAGCACCGGCGTCCATTGGGAGACGATTTTCCTGGTTTTGAGATCGAAAGCAATAAGCTGCGCCTCTCCGCTTGCCGGTCCATTCCCCAATCCGCCGTAAATGTTGGAACCGGCATAAACAATACCATCTTTATAAGCAAGGGCGGTAATAGAATGATTGGGAACGATATTCTGATAAGTGTCCGCCTTGCCAGACTCCACATCGTAGACAACTAAAGAACCGCCATGCTTTCCGTATTTCGGTACGGTTCCCATCAGGAAGACGCCGGCCTCTTCAACCGCAAGAGCTGTCATTCCCCTATCCTGTTCCCCAAAAGAAAATCCCTCATAAACTTGCTTTGGATTTTCATTTTTCACATCCCAAGGTTTTGCAGTATCATAAATCCAGATCTTCGCATTTGGATAAGAGGTGAGGAATAGTTTATCCTTATAAGCTTGAACTTGGTCACACTGAGGCATCTTCTGACCATCTCCCAACGCCTCGACTGTGTATTCTGACGTCTCATAGGTAACCGGATCCATATCCGCGTTTCCCCCGTTCAAGAAAGCGGTTAAATGCAGTTTGCCGTTGTTCATCATCCCCATCGTCTGGATTTCCAGCGGAACGGCGTTGATTTTCCGTTCAACAACTTTTATTTTACCAGTCACCGTATTATATTTGAACAGTCTGGCCTGCCTTGTAATACCGACCAAAGTTGTGTCTGTAAAGCCTTCCTCGTCAAGCTTTGTAAATGCAAAACCCGTTGCATATCCCCTTGTCAAAGCATTGGCATCATCATGGATGGTGTTTGTATCCAGATCATAATAACCAATGTTGGTATCCGTTGTATAATAAACACGGTTCTGATCGGGAGATTTTTCAGAGACGTGTCTGGATCTTACAGCCGTCTGCACTTCTTCATACTGTTTCTTTTCCAAATCATAAACCGCACCGTCGCCGGGTGAATAACGCATGAACAACTTGTCCCCAACGACAGTCAAATCCCAGATAAATTTTGTTTCCGACACCTTGGGATGCAGAGGGATTTCCGTCTTGTTTCCTGTTTTCCTGTCCATAGCAATGATATATCCGGTTGACCCGGTACCCCAATATATGGTATCGCGTTTTTTATCATAAGCCAGATTATATAAATACTGCTGCCCAGGTTTAATTGTACCATAATTTTTGACTTCCAGCGTTTTGGTATTGAATTCAAAACCTTCGCATTTGTTGTAGGAACCAGCAATCAGTATTCCGTCTGGTCCGTTGTCCATATCAAAGGTTTGTGCGCCCGGTAAATCCACCAAATATTTTACTGCCGTGTCGCCAGGAGTATAGCTGAACATAGCAGAAGGTGTGCCGGCTAAATATAAAACGCCATTGTCTATCGCCATCCCCCGAATCAATGTGGCTTTTTTTCCGGCATTTGTATCCTCTACTGGAACCTGTATCATTTCTTCTGTCACCACATCGGTAATCATGAGTTGAACCGGATCGCCGGTGATTGCGGAAAATGCGAGCAGATTTCCCTCTTTGTCATAGCCGAATACAGAACGGCTTACCGGTGCACTGTGAATTTTCGTCCCAAGCTCCTCTACGATGGGTTCTATTTGATTGGGAAGCTGCTGCGCTTTTTTTACATCTTTGATATTTACCGCCCCTTTTAAGCTATTGCTTGACGGCTCTTTTTCTCCTGAACTTGCAGACCCTCCGGTTCCCTTCTTAAGGCTAATCTGGTCAACCGATGCCGCCCCTGTGGAAACCTTGAATGTTACAAGCAATATCCTTGCCTCCGCGGCGCCCTCCGGCACAGTTGTGGCAAGGCTGAATTCCTTCCAGTCACCGCCTGTCGCTCCGATTTTGACCGATGGGCTTTCTACAAATCCTGTTGCAGTGGGGCTGAAACCTTTTTGAGGATAATACCTCAAATGCATTTGAACAGAGCCGGATACATTAGAAAAATATGCGGAAAGATTCAAACTTTCACCCGGGGTTACAGCAATTGCATCACTGTATAAAAAGAGCGCTGCACCCTTTGTCTCATCCTTCATCTCCAAATGGTTTTTTCCCTCATAAGAGTTTTCGGATACAATCCCATAGGACAGACCTGCCGCTATCGGCTTGTCGCTTGCAGAGCGGTACCATCCAGGAATCTTTTCTCCTTCAAACGCTTCCTCAAAACCACTGTTTTTCACCGTATATTCGTCCGCCGCCAACGCAGTCCCCGGCAATATCAGACTGCATATCAGCACCAGCGAAACAAATAAACTGACCGTTTTTTTCCTCATCCTCATAGCGATTTCCTCCTTCATACAAACTTGTTTCAAAATGAGAAAACAAAAAATATGCAATTTTAATATGATTCGACTAAATTATATCATTATAATTATTCGTTTTCAACAAAGCAGAACGAAAATTCTGAGATAATCCAAGATGTTCATAATTTCGTCCAACGAACAAAAAGATAACAAGAAAGACTATCCATTTTTGCACAGATAGTCTTATTTCAAAAAAACATATTTCTGTATTTCTCAGGAGAAACCCCCATTTGTTTCTTAAATACCCTTGAAAAATAGGCCGGATCTTTCAAGCCTATGTTCTCCGCAATTTCTTTTAAGGAGATTCTCCTATCCTTCATCAATTCAATGGCATTTTGTATTCGGAGATAGTTGATATATTCGGTAAATGTCCTGCCGGTAATCTCTTTAAAAATCTCTGCAAAATATGTGGAAGACATCATTGTTATCTTAGAAACTTCTGCCAATGTAATCTTTTTTCTGTAATTGATATCAATATAATCAACAGCCTTCATGATATTCGCCCTGTGGAATTCCATCAATTTACTTTTTCGCTCGTCCTCTTTTTTATCTGATTCACGGGACAGCATGGAAAATATCTGAAAAATACAGGATTTGATAACCAGTTCAAAGCATGGCTTCTTATGATTAAATTCCAGCAGCATCCGTTCAAACAGACTTTCTGCTTCCTTTTTCAAATTTCCGTTAAGTCTGTAAAACGCTTTTTCTTTATAGTTTCCAATAAGGCTTTGTTTTAAATAGCGGTTCATTGATTCAGAATTGCTGTATATAAAGCTTTCCAAAAAATCGCATCCAAACAAAACCAAATTCTAGAAACCATTGGAATCCAAACGATGAAATACAAAAGATGGCAAAATAGCAATGTCACCTTTTTTCAGATGATATTCTGTATGTTTAATCCAATAGGAGCATTCTCCGTTTTTCACATACCAGATTTGCATATAATCTTGAGCATGCATCAGTTGATGGCACTCAGTTATTTTATATATTCTGACAGGATATTGGTTCAGGTACTGTTCGGAGTTGAAAAACCAATAATTCTTTTTCTCTGTCGACTCCATACATAACTCCTTTGCTCAGTTTATCCTTTGTCTTTTCTATTTTTTTATATTTTAACACAAATCAAAACATTTGTAAACCAAAAAGAGACAGCGAGTATTTAATTTGTATAAACAAAAATGCAGACAATATGATAAACTTTCATCATATTGTCTGCATTTTTTACATTATACTTACCACATAATTCACTGGTGGTGGTTATAATTACTAAATTAACAAATCCAATCCTTTGTACAGTATTTTATGGATAATCGCCAAGCGGATTCTACTGCCATCCATATTGGACACAAGCTTCATGAGCTGCTTTTTTCAAAATCATCCATTCATCCTGCGTGATCCCATTTGGGCAAAATGTATTGACGGAAATTTGATTGCCTGTCAGGCATTCATACCACAGCGCACCAATTAAATACCTCCCATATGTATAGCTTGCATGAGCGCCGTCACGGTTTAATTTCGTGGTTTTCGTATCCCCCGACAAGGTATCAAATACCGGATTGCGGCGAGCATTTTGAAATGCAAGACCAGATGGTATAATCCGCAAAAGCTTTCCATCTTCTGAGATTTTGGTGCCGTCATCCAAGGATAATACACTCAATTTAGCAGAAATATTGTGATAAGTGGTTTCGATTGCTTCAAACATCGTTTGATAATTCAATCCATCCTTAAATCTACCCGATCCTTTCTCAAAAGACCAAGTTTGATGCAACAGGATCGTTGCCTGAGGCTCTACTTTTTTCAAATATTTGACGAGATTTTCAATATAAGGTGAAAAAGTTTCCTCTTTGTAGCTGTTTGTGCTGACCTGCTGAAGCGTGATATAATCCCAATCTTCGCTTTCCAGAACTTCTTGCATTGTAACCTTTTCTTCCACTTGCTGGTTGTTCACAGCATAAGTATATACTTTCGCATTGGTATTTGCATACTCCCAATGCTGGGAAAGATGGGAAGCGGAATAAGTCAGTTCCCCGACCGTAATAGGATATTGATCCGCAGCGGCAATATTGGGAAGATATTCGACTGCATCATTGGTAAAGCTGTTTCCGATTGCCAATACCTTAATACTCTTTTTTTCTTCCCTTTCAAACGTACTAATGATAACTCTTTTTGTATCTTCTAGCCAATTTACCTTTGTTTCCAAAGCTTCAGCAACAAATCTGACGGGAATCATCGTCCTGTCGTTTATCAGTTCTGCCGGCTGATCCAAAGTGACAGAAGTATCATTTATTGTCGCTGCTGTTTCACCGATTGTCAAAACAATGATATGTCCGTCTTTTACAGCTTTAACAGTAGAGGTTTCATCGTTCCATTCAATTTGTGCGCCGAGGATTTCAAATAATTTTCTCATTGGAACCAAGGTGCGGTTGCTTGCAGCAAGAACCGGCTCCTGATCATTCCCAAAATCTACTTTTTTTCCGTCAATAACAACGCTGATCGTATCATCTTCCTCAATGGGCGGATCCGTTTTTACATCAGGAGTTACCGGCTTATTGTCATTTGATTCTGTTTTATCTCCATATACTTCAATTTCTTCAACATATCCAATATTTGTTTTTGACACTGCGGACTTTATAGTCAGTTTGATGTATCTGGCTGAAACCGCAGAAAATTCAATGGATCCCATCCCATGATTAGAATTTGTTTTTATTCCGGTATCAATGGGGCACACCGCCGGTTCCTGACCGTCTGCACTTTTCGTGCTTTCACTCACCAGCGTCCAGGCTGCATTGTCTTCGGAAACTTCAAGCTTGTACCCAAAAAGCTTCTGCTCAGCACCATATTCAAAAACGGTTACTTTTTGAATCGTCTCGCTTTGTCCAAGATCGAGCGTAATAGAATCTCCCGATTTCACATTCCATGTATCGCCTGTTTTGCTCACGGCTTTGTTGCCGTCTGTTACTTTTTTGTGATCTTTTCCCTTTGTCTCACGGCTAACCGTCACATTTTTATGTAACGCAAGATTAACACTCCCGCCGCTGAACGATTCCTGTGAATTTGTCATGTAGAACGTCTGAAACATCATTGTAAATAAAATCATAAGACATAGAAAAGATGTCTTTTTCCTAAAAAAATACATTTAATTTTCCCCTCCTTGATATTCTTATGTAGTATTAAAGTTAAATGAAAAAGAGCACCTCAAAACCTTTGTGGTATAATGGTTTCGCACAAAAACACATTATTCTCTAGAAAGGAAGAAGTTCTCATGCAAAAAATTATACCAATCAAGTGCCCGAAATGCAACAATTCCAAAAAACTTTACCAATATGGTAAAACTCTCGACAGATATCAAAAATATCAATGCCGGGAGTGTTCCCACCAATTTGCTCCCAATAGACTATCGGACGTCCTGCTTTGCCCTTTGGTAAAGGCTAATATCCCTCTTGCCTCAATGCTATCTATAACAAATCACGATTATGAACTTCACACTCATTAAATTTTGTTTGTTGCGTAATGAAATTCTATGACTGCGTGCCCTATTCTTTCATTTTTACTTTACACATTCTTAATATGTCATAATAATACCACACAGCGTTTTTAATGACAATAAATAAATAGATAAAACCTCAAATAATGCAAAAAAATTTTGATATTATCCAAGACAGCAAGTCCACGGTATGAAGATCCTATATACCGTGCCTTATTGAACACATTTATCTAGCGAATGGATCTCTTTTCTTAAGCTGGCAGCCAGTCCAATTCCGCTCTCAAAAATGATAGTTTCAAATCAGACGATTGTGGATGATGTCCATTCGACCCGGTTCGGGCTTTTAATAAATATTTGACATCTGCAGAGAAGAAGCGCTTTTTGAGGAAGCATCACCATGATATCTCTTCTGTTTTCACTTTTTCTCTCCATTCTATTGACTATTATCCAGTCTGATTTTATGATGGGATAGTTAGAAATTTAATAAAATATTAAAACAGAAATACAGACTATATGAAATAGAACTTAATATAACTGTTTAAAATTTTATCATTTAATTTTTATTGACTGATCTGTATTTACTATCTCCCTCCTGCCAAATTCAAACCAACAATCGTTACCCTCATTGATTTTGGAGTGCTTTATAAACTCCTTGAAAAGGCCGTTGCACTCCAATATATAACTTATAACCCCTCTAACGCCTATGAACTTCCAATATAGAAAGCTTCAGACATCCTCAAAGCTGAAAACCGGTTCCATATGGGGGAGTCGTTAAATAGTAATCTCGTTTTCACTGATGAAATAGGCTGTCACCTTGTCCATGTCACAGTGTATAAGCAATACAAAAAAATAGTGGAATCTATAGCAAGATTTCATGATTTAAGACATTCCTATGCCGTTGCTTCTTTGCAAAATAGTGACGATGTGAAAACTGTACAAAAGAATTTAGGACACCATACAGCCGCTTTTACACTTGACGTTTACGGTCATGTGTCAGAACGCATGAAGAAAGAAAGTGCCGCCCGTATGGACGCATATATAAAAAATCTTGAAGGGTCAAAATAAGGGTAAAAAAATCTGCAAAGGGTAATTTAAAGGGTCAAAACGGAAAACAGAAAAGAAAAAAGCCGGTAAAATCAATGTTTTACTGGCTTTTTCTGTGGCGGAGAAGGAGGGATTTGAACCCTCGCGCCGGTTTCCCGACCTACACCCTTAGCAGGGGCGCCTCTTCGGCCTCTTGAGTACTTCTCCAAACCGAATTCCATATCAATATGAAATTTTTGATGGCAGAGAGGGTGAGATTCGAACTCACGGCTCTTTCGAGTCACTGGTTTTCAAGACCAGCTCCTTAAACCACTCGGACACCTCTCCGCATTTGCATAACCCAGTATAACAAAAAAGAGAGTGTATGTCAATAGTTTTGTGTGAAGATTCCACATTTTTTATGTTTTTCTTTTTTCGGGTAAATTCACTTTTTCCTCCGCATAACGGCACAGGAATCGTCATATATATGGGTAATAAGAGAAAGACAAAAAAAGCAAATTTTACACTTGACAGCAGGTAAAAACGGAGTATAATATCTCCATATGCTGTTAAGCATTAAACGTTTTTTCATCCGGAAAAAGGACGAAAAGAGGAACAAACATCTTATTGTTTTGTCACTGAAAATCCGGCAGAATAAACAGCAATATCATTTCAGGAAGGAGATATTATTTATGACAGAATATTTATTATCACAGCTGGAGTTTCTTCTGCGTCTTCTGATCGCCGCAATCTGCGGAGGCATCATCGGATACGAAAGGAAAAACAGGTTGAAAGAGGCAGGGGTGCGAACCCATTTGATTGTATGTCTGGCTGCCGCGTTGATGATGATCATCTCGAAATATGGATTTTATGACATCCTCGGTCTGAACGGCTTTGGTCTTGATCCATCCCGTATTGCCGCACAGATTGTTTCTGGAGTCGGCTTTCTGGGAGCTGGAATGATCTTTATGAAGCGGCAGGAAATCAGCGGTCTGACAACCGCGGCCGGTATATGGGCAACGGCAGGTGTCGGAATGGCGGTAGGTGCCGGATTATATCTGCTTGGAATCACAGCGGCAATTATTATCATTATCGTCCAAATTTTGCTGCACAGAAACTTTAACTGGATAAAAGCACCGACCGCTGAACTGATCCATATCCAGATGGAAAACAGTGATGACGCAATCGACTATGTGAAATCCTCACTGGAGGAGAATCAGATTGAAATTTTGCACTTTAAAGCACAGCAGTTAAAGTCTGATCTGATGGATTTAGAGATTTACGCAAAAATTCCGAAAGAATATGCAGTGCATGATTTGATGAACCTTTTTAAAACCAATCCTCACATCAAATGTATTGAAATGTAAAGTAATTTTCATGATTAACTGCAATTTCCTAAATGATAAAAAGGAACTGCGTATCAAATAGAGCAGTTCCTTTTCCTTATTTTCACACAATCCCCAATCATTCCATTTCAATAAATTCCTCATAACTGCAAACCTTATCTTTTTTTCCATCGGGCGTGAATTCTATGATGCGATTTGCAACCGTCTGTATAAACTGATGATCGTGGGAGGCAAACAGTATATTTCCCTTAAAATCGATCAATCCGTTATTGACCGCTGTGATCGACTCCAAATCCAAATGGTTGGTAGGCTGATCCAGCACCAGCACATTGGCGCCGAACATCATCATCCGCGACAGCATACAGCGTACTTTCTCTCCTCCGGACAATACCTGAACCTGTTTCAGCACATCATCTCCTGAGAACAGCATCCTGCCCAGAAACCCCCGCAGATAGGTCTCCGTTGTATCCTTTGAATACTGCATCAGCCATTTGATGATAGATAAATCGCAGTCATTGAAAAAATCCGAATGATCCTTCGGAAAGTAGGACTGGGATGTACTGATGCCCCATTTAAAATCACCTTCATCCGGCTCCATCTCCCCCATCAAAATCTGAAAGAGAGTGGTGTTAGCGATTTCATTCTCTCCCACAAAAGCAATTTTATCTCCCTTATTCACCACAAAAGAGACATTGTTGAGAACCTTTACCCCATCCACTGTTTTACTGAGTCCGTTTACAGACAGAATTTCTTTTCCAGCTTCCCGATCCATCTGAAAGCCCACATACGGATACCTGCGCGAGGATGCGGGCAACTCCTCCACTGTCAGCTTTTCAATCAGCTTTTTCCTGGAAGTCGCCTGCCGGGATTTGGATTTGTTGGCGGAAAAACGTTGGATAAAAGTTTGCAGCTCCCTGATTTTATCCTCATTTTTCTTGTTCTGATCCCGAATCATTCTCTGCATTAATTGACTGGACTCGTACCAAAAATCGTAGTTTCCCACATACATCTTAATCTTGGAATAATCGATATCCACAATGTGGGTGCATACATTGTTTAAAAAATGCCGGTCATGGGATACCACAATGACTGTCCCAGGATAATCCATCAAAAAATCTTCCAGCCAGCTTATGGAAGCGATATCCAGATGGTTCGTGGGCTCGTCCAGCAACATGATGTCAGGATGTCCAAACAGTGCTTGCGCCAACAGCACTTTTACTTTTTCAGCACCGCCAAGGCCGGCCATTTGCTGTTCCAGTATGTCGGCAGGAAGCCCCAAACCCTGAATCAGCCTGGAGGCTTCGCTCTCCGCTTCCCAGCCATCCATCTCGGCAAATTCTGCTTCCAGTTCAGACGCCTTAATTCCATCTTCATCCGAGAAATCTTCTTTCGCATAAAGCGCGTCTTTTTCTTTCATAATATCATAAAGACGCTGATTCCCCATTATGATGGTATCCAGTACCGTGTAGGCATCATATGCAAAATGATCCTGTTTTAAGACCGACATCCGGGTCTTCGGCGCAATGGATACCTCCCCCTTTGAACAGTCCAGCTCACCGGAAAGGATTTTTAAAAAGGTTGATTTTCCGGCCCCGTTTGCTCCGATAATACCATAGCAATTGCCAGGCACAAATTTCAAATTGACATGCGAAAACAAGTCTGTTCCGTCAAAGTTCAGACTTACATCCGTTACAGTTATCATAATTCCTCCCAAACATCGTTCTCATAAAAATCGAAAAGCAAGTGATATCTGCCATCTTCAAAAGCTCTTCGTTAAGCATAGAGTCCCGTTCCGCCGTAAACACCCAAAACGGCTTCGTGTACTCCAAAATAAAAAGCAGCATACCCAAACCTCTTTCCTTTCAGCAGTCCGATATAACCTTGCCGAATTGGAACCGACGTTTTGTATACCACCATAATGCGACCTGTCATTATTTTATCATATCTCTTAGAAAAAAGCTACTGTTATTCTCTACTGGAAATTTTCTCTCCCGACCCGCCATCCTCTTTCAATAATATATCACTCATGGAAATCAATATACTTTTCATCTTGTGGCTCAATTGGTTATAGTTATACAGCAATCTCTTTTCCTCTTGGGTCAAATCAGGCAGAGAAAACCCTTCCTTAAACTTACATTCTGCTTTTTCTTCCGGCGGATCCATAGACAAATTTAAGGTGATGCTTCTGTCGTCACTGAGCAGAAAATCGCTGGTTGTATCCAGCGCATATGCAATTTTTGCTACAATATCCCCTTTGGGCAAACGTTCATTATTGATATATCTGGAGATCGACGCCTCTGTCGTATGGATCATTTCAGCCAATCCTTTTTGCGTCATTTGCTTTTTCTTTAAAAGAAGAAGTACTTTATCACCAAAAGTCACTGCAATCACCTCATTTTTATCCATTATACAATACGAGGGTAAAAAACAACAATCCATATTACCAATTTTATAATTATTTCCATATTTAAACTTGACAAATTACCATTCGTTTTATATAATTTGTTTGTAAATCATCTGCTGAATTGTTAGGAGGTGGAAGAATGGATACCAATCTGCTAAAAGCAAAAAGAGTGGAGCATGATGTCAAACAGAAGGATATTGCCAAGGCTCTCCATATTTCCCTTAAGACTTATTGTTTGAAAGAAAATGCGGATTCATGCACCTTTTCGGGAGAACAAATATTAGTATTAAAAGATATGCTTGATCTCTCGCTGCTGGAAATCAACAATATCTTTTTCGATGGTCTGCTTCCCTCAAAATAGCTAGGGCGAAAAAAGTCCCGGGGAAGGCTTCTAGAAACCTTCCCCGGGACTTTACTATTTCATTTATTTTCTTTTTCCTGTTACAACCCTGTCAATCCCCTGCAAATCCTGATATACTGCGATCCTTTCAAAATATGGAGTCATCAGCCGGGAAACCTCTTCTGCCTGCCCAATGCCCACTTCAAATGCCATCAGCCCGCCTGCCTTCAAGTTTTTCGCATATTTTTCGGATAGGATTCTGTAAAACTGCAACCCGTTTTCAGAAGCCTCCAGCGCTAAACGAGGCTCATAATCTCTCACCTCCGGCTCCAGTGCCGAGATATCTTCCGGCGGGATATAGGGAGGATTCGAGACAATCACATCAAAACATCTCTCCATCGATTCATTCAGGACATCCATTCTTTGAAAAACCGTTCGTTCCGCAACCTGATGCCTCCGCGCATTTTTTTCAGCGATGTGAAGTGCACCGTCAGAGATATCCGACAAAAAAACCTCCGCTTTCGGCAAATAGTAAGCGAGGCTGACGCCGATACAGCCCGATCCGCAGCAGAGATCGGCAATGTGTACCGGAGTGTTTCCAACCTGCCGGATGACCTGCTCCACTAAAATTTCCGTGTCACAACGAGGTATTAACACATTGGAATCCACATGGAAAGGCAGTGACATAAACTCACATTCCCCAATCAAATACTGGACGGGAACATTGTGTTTACGTTCGTCTACAAGCGAATTATATCGTTTTTCTTGCTCGTCGGTTACCAAACGGTCATGATATACGAAAAGCCTTGTACGCTCCATATTCAAAACGTAGGAAAGAAGCATCTGTGCCTCCAAAGCACCGGATTCCTTATGCTTCAAATCTTCGGTTCCCTTTTTCAATAATTCTCTGATATTCATATATTCTCCAATAAAAACGGACGTGCATTGCACGCCCTGAATTCGATTATTCTTCTCTTTTCCCCTGCAAAAGAAATCGTTCTCGCCCCCTAAGAGGCGGGGCACATCTTCATTTGGTTATAACACAGCCTTCAAAGACGCAATCGCAACCTCTATCTGAGCTCCGTCCGGCTCTTTGGTGGTCAGATGCTGCATCCACATACCAGGCATGGACAAAGCCCTTGTAAACCAATTGTCATATTTGCCCGCCAAGCGGATTAACTCGTAGGAAAGCCCGGCAACCACAGGCAATAGAAGCAGGCGATAAACCATCCTTACAGCCAGATTATCCCAAGAGATAAAGGAGAACAGAACAATGCTGACAATCATGACAATAAACAGGAAACTTGTCCCACAGCGGGGATGAAACCGTTTGTATTTCTTCACGTTCTCCACTGTCAGCTCTTCCTTGTGCTCAAAACAGAAAATCGTCTTATGCTCCGCCCCGTGATACATAAACACGCGCTGGATATCCTTCATCCGGGAAATCAGAGCGATATAAGTCACAAAAAAAGCAATCCGGACAACACCCTCCAACAAATTCAACAATATGCCGGAAATATCGGGAAAATGCCCTTTCAGAAATCCAACCAAATAATTCGGCAGCAGCATAAACAGCCCGATCCCTATGACAAGGGATAACAGCACAGACAAAAACATCACATAGGTAAATATTTTATCTCCGCATTTATCCCAAAGCCATTTTTCAAATTTAGACATCTTTTCCGGATTGTTCTCGTCCTCTTCCTCCTCAAAAAATTTTGCGGAGTACATCAGGCACTTCACACCCACATACATGGACTCAAAAAAGGAAAATACACCTCTCAAAATAGGGATTTTATTGATTTTCCATTTAACGCTCAGTAAATTGATTGGTTCCTTCTTTATCTCAATGTGCCCGTCCGGCACACGGACTGCCGTGGCAATATCATGATGCCCGCGCATCATGACGCCCTCAATGACAGCCTGCCCGCCGATGGACGTATATTTCGTCTTCGGTTCTTTTGTCTTTCCCATTTCATTCGCCTTTCCAATTTAAAAATCTACACTTTATTATCTCAGGAATCCAAAAGAAAGTCAATAGCGCTCCGCAATATTCACAGAATATTCATCAATGCAAAAAACGCTTCAGCATCTTCAGTTTTCTGGCATAAGGCGGATAGCGCAGACGGATATCCAGCCAGTTTCCCTTCTTCAGGATACTTTTTTCATGGCTGAAACAATCGAAGCTTTTCTTTCCATGGTAACTTCCCGTCCCGCTCTGTCCAACGCCGCCAAACGGCAGATATGGGGTGGAAAGGTGAACAATCGTATCGTTCACACAGCCGCCGCCAAAAGGGATGTTGTTCAGAAGATACTCCTCATTCTCTTTCGATGTGCTAAACAGATAGAAGCTCAGAGGCGCGTTGTTTATAATTCGAGGAATCTCATCCAGTTTTCGGTAAGTCAGAACCGGCAGAATCGGCCCGAAAATTTCTTCCTGCATCACAGAGGAATCTTTTGAAACATCCACCAGAACGGTGGGACTTATTTTCCGCTTACTTTCATCCGCTTTGCCGCCGATGAGGATGTTTCCGCTTTCCATAAGGCGGACAAGACGCTCAAAGTGCTGTGTATTTATGATTTTTGGATAATCCTCATTTTCTGTTGCATCCCCCGGCCAAAATTCATCAATCACTTTTTTCAGAGCGTCCGTCAGCGTTTTTTGCACCTTCTCCTGGCAGATGATATAATCGGGCGCCACACAGGTTTGCCCGGCATTTAAAAATTTCCCCCATGCGATTCGCCTGGCAGCCAGAGGGATGTCCGCCGTCTCGTCCACAATACAAGGGCTTTTTCCTCCCAACTCCAGTGTCACCGGTGTCAGCGTCTGCGCGGCTTTCTGTGCAATGAGCGCTCCCACACGAGTGCTTCCCGTAAAAAAAATATGATCAAATTTCTGTTCCAGCAGACTCTGTGTGGTTCGGATACCTCCCAAAACCACATGGATATAATGAGGCTCAAATGTCTCCGCAATCATCTTTTCAATCACTTCAGCTGTAGCCGGGCTAAGTTCAGACGGCTTGACAACCGCAGTGTTTCCAGCGGCGATGGCTCCTATAAGAGGAGAAACGGTCAGCTGAAACGGATAGTTCCACGGCGCAATGATCAGAACGTTTCCCAGCGGCTCTTTTCGGATATAGCTCCTGGAAGGAAACTGCACCAGTGGTGTCTTCACTCTTTTTATTCTGGTCCATCCTCTCAGATGGCGCCTTGCAAAACGGATCTCTTCATAAATGAGGCCGATTTCAGTTTCATAGCTTTCAAATTCACTTTTTCCCAAATCCTTCTTAAGAGCTCGGATGATCTCCGCTTCCCAGCGTTTGATTGCCTTTTGCAGGATCGCCAAAGCCGCCAGCCGAAAAGCGACTTGCCTTGTAACGCCGCTTTGAAAAAATTTTCGTTGTTCTCTCAGCATTTTCTGCCTCATTCCTTTTTATCACAGCGCTCTTTCCCTATTCTAAAACAATTCGAAAAGGAAGCTTAGCGCTTCTTCTTTGTCAAGTCATAGCTTAGATCAATCCATTTCGCTATATCCGCCATCGGTACAGTGCCGTCAAGAAGAATGGTAATCCAAGTTGACTTATTCATATGATATGCCGGAAGATAGCCGTCGTTCTGCAGCAAAGATCCAATTAAAATAGGATCGCATTTCACAACGAGAATATCCTTTGTCTCTGCTCTGCTCAATCCAAGCTTTTGTCCTGACACATTCATCACTACCGCATACCACTTTGCGTTGGAACCGTGTCTCAGCACAGCATAATCAGGATATTTCACCCACAGATATTCCGGCTCTGTTCCATATTTCTTTTTTACATATGCAAAGATACTGCTTCTGCCTGTTATCCTCATTCTTCCGCTCATCCATTCAAAATGCATTGTGCTTACTATTTTTTAAATTGGTTTTTAAAGTTTGATTGCCGTCCAATTGCCTTTTCGAAACCGGGCAAAGGTGATAAACAGCCTCATAAACTGATCCACAATCACTGCAAACCATGCTCCGTAAAGTCCCCACCCAACCGGAAAGCACAAAAGCCATGTCAGTATAGGGCGTACAATTGCAATACTCAGAAAAGAAGTAGCAGCGACAAATTTGGTGTCCCCGGCTCCTCTCAGGCAGCCGGAAAGAATCACCTGAGAGGTTTGCGCATGGGTGGTAAAGGCTATCATGATCATAATAACCGCCCCCTGCGCAATGATCTGCTCCTCCTGCGAAAACAATCCTACTAAAAAACGCCTTCCAAACAGAAACACAAAAAAGAGGACAGTGGAAACCACAAGCGCAAGACGCTGTGTAATACTCCCATAAAGAATCGCCTTATCCGGTCTTTTTGCCCCCAAACTCTGTCCGACCAGCGAAGAAGCTGCAACGCTGAAACCATCCCCGAATCCGAAAGAAAGGCTCAGTATATTCATACATATCTGATGGGTTGCAAACGCCGCGGTTCCAAGAGAAGCCACCATCTTGGCATAGACGAAAAAGCCGATCCGCAGAAACACCTGCTCTACCATCGCGCTGCTGCTGACATTTAAAACACTGCCGATTGTCCTCCGGTCAAACCGCCATGATGTTTTGGTTTGTAAATTCAAAAAACAGCTTTTTCGGAAAACCGAGCGCAAAGCCATGAAAAACGCTACAATATTTCCTAATACCGTGGCAATGGCAGCCCCTTTCACCCCTAGTTCCGGGAAAAAACCAATCCCGTTTATCAAAAAATAGTTGAATATCACATTGATAACATTCGCTGCCACATTGGTCAGCAATGATATTTTCGTATTGCCGATTCCGCGTTGTGCCGCGTTGATGGTCAGATTCAGACTGTTAAAAAAAAGTCCTATCATGATAATCCGGAAATACTGCACCGAAAGCGCAATGACATCCTCCTGTGCCCCTGCGAACAGCAGAAGCGGACGTGCAAAAAGGATGCCCAGCACAGAAAGGACGAGTCCAAGTCCCATACTGATGAGCAGGCTCTGCTTCAGACTGCGATTGGCGGCATCCCTGTCCCCCGCGCCTTTTCTGCGAGCGACAACTGCTGTTACCCCTACATTCAGCGAAAGAATCATTGCCATTAAAATAAACCGAGGCTGATTGGTTATCCCCACCGCTGTGATGGCGTGATGTCCGATTCCTCCAACCATCATCGTATCCACCGCAGCAATGAGCGTCACAAAAACCGATTCCATTATGGATGGCCATGCAATATGTACTACGGTTTTGTATGCCGTCCGGTTATCCGGCATCTGCCCAGCTATTCTTTCCCGAGGCACCATATATTCTGTGGAAAAAAGCCGCCTTGCCGCTTGTTTTAACATCGTATCCCCCATCTTTTTTATAACTGTTATCCATTTGTTTCAGTATTGTTTATATCTAATTATTATAACAAGAAGGAAACGTTTTTGCAAGGCAAAAGCCACAATATAAGCGTTTCAACCTTGTGAAGGGCGATATTCCCTCCGCTTGCTCTACAATCGAATTTTGCCCTTTTCAATAAGGGCTTGCACCGTCATTCAACGAGGACAAGGGCACTGCATGGCAGTGCCGCGATCAGCGGGAGATTGTACTCCCGCTAATCGCGGATATGGAACCCGCCGCCTTAAGAGGCGGGGGACATCTTGCCCGCAGTTATAGAATCGGTGACATAATAGCAAGGTTATATTGTTTTATCTCCTGAAAGGAATTTTATCCTTCCGTTTCCAGTGTCATACATTACTATTTATTAATGTCAAAAACGACGTATTTCGACACTTTTTTGGTATTATTTTTGGAATAAATTAATATAATTTCCAAGTTGTTTTCACTTTGTTCTTAGAGCGCCAGTGGATTGATGATTTTTCACACTTAATAGCATTTTATCCCAATAAAATATAATGTTACAATTATTGACATAATATGCGCTTTGTGTTATTCTATAAATAGCCAATGTGACTGGTGAGAAAATAATAAAGGAAGTTGAGAAAGGAAATGAGTATGATGAAATCCACTGGTGTCGTAAGAAAAGTTGATGAACTGGGAAGAATTGTCCTCCCAATTGAATTAAGGAGAAATCTCGATATCGAGATCAAAGATCCGGTTGAAATTTATGTAGACGGCGATATGATCATCCTGAAAAAATATCAGGCTTCCTGTCTTTTCTGCGGAAACGCGAAGGACAATGTAATCTACAAAAACAAACATATCTGCCCCAACTGTTTAGAAGAACTGAAAAAACAGTAATCCATAGTGATAGCAGCGCTGCCGAAATCGGCAGCGCTGTTTTGCATAAGAAGACAAACGTCTCCGGCAAAGCAAGGTATCGTCCGGACAATCCATTTTTGCACAAATACGGATTCCATTTGCGGCGCTTTGCCCGCATCTCCTCCTGCTGTGCAAGGCAACGGGCGAAGTAATCATCCAAACGTTCGATAGAAAATGCCTCAACCAATTGCGAGGCAGTAAACTCCTCCGTCTCTGACGTAAGCAGAACAGCTCCCAGATATCCCGGATCAAAGATATCGATTTTTGATCCGTATTTTTCTTTTGCAGCTTTCAGCTTCTGTATATTTCCGTCTAAGTGTACCACCTCGTAGTCCAGATTAATCGACTTTGTCAGATATCTTGTATAGTTTGTGGTTGCGGCGATTTTTTCTCCCACCGGATTGATGACAGCACTCTCCAGATTGGCAACCGCGGACACAAAATAGCTTCTCAGTTCATAAGCCCAGAAATTCTGCATAAAGGAACCGTGATACATCGAAGAGAATAGCATCAGATCGGGTTTTCTTGCCTTATAGAGGTTCCGTATTTCATCAAAATTCAAGTCAAAACAGATTACCGCCCCAACCCTGCCGAAATCGCAGTCGAAAATCACCGCGTCATCACCGCAGGATCCGTCAATTTCCCTCATTTCTGCGGGCACTCCATGATATTTATCATATACGCCGAGAATTTCCCCGTCCCTGTCCAGCATTACAGTGCTGTTTCTGTTTTTCCCGTCCCCTCCGGGCCAGATGGAGGAATAAGCGATATAGCAGCGGTTTTTTCGTGCAGTCTCTGCAAAATAAGAGAGAATCCGATCCGCGCGGTATTTGGTAAATATCGTTCGCTGTTCTGCGTTAAAACCACTGTCCCAGTCACAGCATTCGGGAACCACAATCAAATCCGGCCGTTCACAGAGCACATTGGAGAACTCCGTCTTCCAGAATCCCAGCATACTTTCCAAAGCCTTTTCCATTCCCGCCTCAAAGCGGACAGACGAACTTTTTGCGCTGATGGTACTTACTTTTGCACGCCTTGCCATTTTCCCACTCTCCTTACGATTGACTTAAACATATATTAACACAAATGTACCCTCAGGGCAATATCCTCGGCGGCAGCTTCCCATATTCTGCAAAAACGCTTTTCAATCTGAAAAGCGTTTTTAAACGTTCAGCTTGTCGATAAAGTCTACAAGTTAATCTCATGCTGCGAAAGACAAAAAATGCCAATGGTTCCTCGATGGATCCATTGGCATTTTTCATAGTAGAATTCATTCAATACACTTCTTTTCTTTCTATCTTTTCTCAGTTATTGTTTGCGGTAGACCTCGTTTCCGACAGTCTGGGGGTATCTTATGATAAAAACGTTTTAATCCATCTGCTTGTGAATGCCTGTGATGTTAAACACAGCCCATTCCGCAATATTGGTAGCATGATCCCCGATCCGTTCCAGATACTTCGCAACCAGCAAAAGATGGGTTAAGCAATTGATGTCATCCAAATGCTCTTTTATCAGTCCATTGAGCTTCTCAAACAGATCCTGAAAGCCATTATCGATAACATCATCGTCCTTACACACCTTCTGCGCCAGCTCCAAATCCTGGTAGGTGTATGCGTCCACCGCATCTTTTACCATCCCTTTTGCCGTGGCAATCATTTCATCCAGCATAGAAAGATACGCTTCGTATTTTTCATTTTTCAAGCGGATCACAATCTTTGAGATATCCGCGGCATGATCGCATATCCGTTCCAGATCGGATATGATTTTAAGCGTTACAGTCAACACTCTCAAATCTTTTGCAATAGGCTGTTCCCTGGCGATGATACTCAGACACTTGTGTTCGATGTCCAGTTCCATTGTATTCGCAATCTCGTCATGCTCCACAATCACCTTCGCGTGATTGACATCCCCTGCCGCTAAAGCGCGGAAGGAATCGTTCAGCGCATTGATTGTGAAAGCGGCCATCTTTAAAAGTTCCAGCCGGATATCGCTCAGCTGCTGGGTAAAAAGTGCTCTGGTCATATATCTTCTCCTCTCTTTAAGGGCAAATTCACCGTGATCTTCGTTCCCTGATTCCATTCGCTTTCCAAAGAAATCGTTCCTCCGTACAGCTCTACAATATGCTTCACAATGGAAAGTCCGAGACCTGTGCTCTTATTGTCCTTGGCACGGCTCTTATCCACCTTGTAAAAACGCTCAAATACCCGCTCCAAATCCTCGCGGGGAATCCCGATCCCGGTATCAGCTATCTCAAAGACAACCGAATCTTCCCCCGATGAAAGGGAAATATCCAGACACCCGCCTTGCTTATTGTATTTGATTCCGTTGTCAATCAAGTTGATAAACAGCTGTTTTAATCGATCCGCGTTACAGCAATAGTTTACTTCCTTCGCCGCTTCAAAACGGACCTTCAGCTGCTTTTCCTCTATTTTCCCTCCCAGTAGGGACAAAACTTCTTCTGCAACCTCTCTAAGATTGACTTCCTTTTCCTCCGCTTCCTTCTTTTTGCTCTCAATTTCAGACAAAACAAGAATGTCAGAAATCAGGGAATTGAGCCGTTTGGATTCCATATCGATGATGTCGAGAAATTTCATTGCAACCTTCTTGTCGTTGATGGCGCCATTTTTCAAGGTATCTACAAAACCGATGATAGAGGTCAGCGGTGTCTTTAATTCATGGGTTACATTGCTGACAAATTCCGTTCTCAAATTCTCCAGCTTTTTCATGTTTGTGATGTCCGAGAGAAGAATAATACTGCCGCAGCAGTTATCCTTTTCATTGATCATAGGACTGATGGTAATGCGGAATATCTGTTCCCCTATTACCTTCTCATACACATTGATCTGTTGCTGGGATGTCTTTTCATAAAGTTCCAGATCCTTTGTCATCCCAAGCAGGTTTTCCCCTACCACCATCAGCTTCTCCACATCAAATATCTTCTTCGCCCGCTTGTTGATAAGGGTGATGTTCCGCTGAGTATCCAGCGCGATAAAACCATCCTGCATGGAGTTGATCGTGTTTTTCAGATACAGGTTCTTTTGATCCAAATCATTGATATAGAAATCCAGCTGCTGTTTGATCTCGTCAAAGGTATCCGCCACCTTCCGGATATCCTTCGGCGCTTTGCTCATCAAAAGCTGTGCCTTTTCCCCTTTGATATATTTTTGGAGGTAATTCAAAGGCCGCACCAAAAAGTAAGTCATCAGGTATGCCATCAGCAGCGCAAAGATCAGGGAAAGAAACGCGGCAATGCCGATATACTCAAAAACAACCCATTTGATTTCCTTGAGCTGTTTGTTTTCCACCGCTGCCCGAATGACATAGTCTCCCTCTCTTTTCGCTACATACCGATAAGTCGTCTGTTCGGTTGTGCTGAACCGCTGACTGACACCTAATCCCATTTCCAGCGCCTCCTGTACCTCGGGACGAGAAAGATGATTCTCCATTCCTTCGCTGTCAAAGGTATCATAGAGAACTGTCCCATCCTGCCGGATGATAGTGATTCTGATCTGCAGCTGATTCGCGATATATTTCAAACTGGCCTCATTGTCCACGGTATCGTCCGCAAGCGTATCGCTGACCAGGGATATATAATTTTCCATACTGCGGTCTATCCTGGCAAGCTCTCCGTGATAAGACAGCACGTAAGACGAAATTCCGCTGGCTGCCACGATGAGAAAAGTGAAGAGGAATGCACAGAGTATAATTCTTTTTTTCATCGTCTTCTCCTATTCCATCCATTTATATCCAACACCCCGCACGGTTTTGATGTACTGTTCGCTGTCGTCATTCAAATGTTTGCGGAGCTGTCGGATGTGCACGTCCACAGTCCTGGTATCACCGCAGTACTCATATCCCCATATTTTATCCAGAAGCTCACTGCGGGAATATACCCGGTTTTTATTGCCCATCAGCAATTTCAACAATTCGTATTCCTTAAAAGTCAAGGAAATCAGCTGACCATCCTTGCGTACCTCATGGCTTTCATCATCCAGGATGATATCTCCCGCTATCAGCTTTTTCACCGCCGGAGCCGGGTGCTGGGAACGCCGGAGAAGCGCCCGGATCCTGGCAATCAGTTCATTCACTGAAAAAGGCTTTGTGATATAATCGTCCGCACCGCCCTCCAGACCAATGATTTTATCAAACTCACTTCCCTTGGCAGTAAGCATAATAATTGGAATATCCGGACAGGAACTGTCCTCACGGATAATCTTACAAATCTCCGTACCGCTCAGCCCTTCCAGCATAATATCCAAAAGAATTAAATCGGGCGTCTTGGTCTGAAGCGCGCTTAAAAGAGACTCCCCCTCTGAAAAGGTTCTCACCTGAAATCCTGCGCTCTCCAAATTGTAGGAGATCAACTCCCGGATATGCATCTCATCATCCACTGCATAAATCAAATTTTTATCCATACGTCTAACCTCTTTTTATCCGAATCTTCCTGTGATGTAATCCTCCGTTCTCTTGTCCTGGGGAAATTCAAAAATTTTTGATGTCCTGTCATACTCCACAATATCCCCGTTCAGAAAGAAAGCGGTGTAATCCGAGACGCGGCCGGCTTGCTGCATATTGTGGGTGACCATGACGATGGTGTAGTCCTTTTTCAGCTCCAGAACTAAATCTTCAATCTTCAGGGTAGACAGAGGATCCAATGCGGAGGTCGGCTCGTCCATCAGAACAACCTCCGGAGAGATGGAAAGAGCCCGCGCAATACACAGCCTCTGCTGCTGACCGCCGGACAGCGCCAGCGCACTCTTCTTCAGCCGATCCTTCACCTCGTCCCAGATAAACGCCTTTGTCAGCGCCTCCTCCACAATATCGTCCAACTGTGCTTTTTTCTTGATGCCATGTATTCTGGGTCCGTAAGCGATATTGTCATACACCGACATAGGGAACGGATTTGGCTTTTGGAATACCATCCCCACTTTTTTTCGCAAGTCTATTATATCATAATCTTTGTAAATATCCACATTATTTAATTTGATTGTCCCGTCAATTTTACAGCCCTCCACCAGATCGTTCATCCGGTTCAGCGTTTTGATAAAGGTAGATTTCCCGCAGCCGGAAGGACCGATCAGCGCAGTGATTTCATTTTGATAGATATCCAGTGTGAGATCGTGCAGTGCATGAAATTTATCATAGTATAGATTCAGATGTTCTACTTGAAATTCAATCTTTGCCATAATCTATTTTTTCTCCCTTACAATCAGATTGGTAGCGGTGTTGACAATCAGAATAATCACAATTAACACGGTAGCGGTGCCAAAGGCCTGCTCAAAGGAAATCGCCTCTTTGGCAAGCATATACAAATGAACCGAAAGGGTTCTGCCCGAGTCCATAATACTCTCCGGAACCCGGTTGACCATACCCGCAGTCAGATAAACAGCTGCGGTTTCCCCCACGATTCTTCCGATGCTCAGAATAATCGCCGTCACAATCCCACGGGAGGTGCAGGGAAGCACGATTTTTACAAGTGTTTTGAGTTTTGTCGCACCCATGGCAAAAGAGCCCTCCTTGTATTCTGTCGGGACTGTTATCAGGCTCTCCTGGCAAACCCGGATAATAACCGGCAAAATCATGATAGCCAGTGTAAGGCTGCCCGACAGGAGCGACCATTTAAAGTTTAAAACAGTCACAAACATGGTCATACCAAACAATCCATACAGAATAGAGGGAATCCCGGACAAACTGTCCACCGCGAAACTGATTGCCTTCACAATCTTTGAACTTTTGGCATATTCCGTCAGATAGATGGCGCACATAATCCCGATAGGGACGGAAAACACCAGGGTCATTCCAATGATTGCAAGCGTGCTGGCAACCGAAGGAATCAGACTTTGAAAGAATTCTCGGTTCAGTGACGGAATGCCGTTTATCACAATATATAAAATCAGCCAGATCAGAACGGCGACGCAGAAGAAAGCACAGAAACAGATGGCTCCCTTAATCCATTTATCGCGAAGCTTCATTGCTTATCCCTTCCTTTCCGACCGTGTTTTTACGATATACATCAAAATGTTCAAAAGGATGATAAATCCAAACAGAATCACTCCTGTCGCATAGAGTGCTTCATTGTGCATTCCCTCCGCATATCCCATTTCCAGCGCACAGTTTGCCGACAGCGTCCTGACTCTGGAAAGAATAGAGGAAGGCATCTGCACAGCGTTTCCCGAAACCAGGATAACTGCCATTGCCTCGCCTAAAACACGTCCAACCCCCAAAATAACGGAGGAAAAAATACCGGATTTCGCCGCCGGAACCATAACCTTGAAAATGGTGGTAATCTCGGTTGCCCCCAGCGCAAGAGAGGCCTCGCGGTAACTGTTGCTGACGCTTCTTAAGGAGGTTTCCGAAACACTGATGATGGTGGGAAGCACCATGATGGTCAGAATGAGGATAGCCGCAAGCATTCCGTTTCCGCCTGTCCCCTTGGCAAGGTATTTATCAATCATGGGTACAATGGTCATGAGACCGAAAAAACCATAGACAACCGATGGGATACTGGCCAGAATATCGATGGAACGCCGCAGGAAAACCGCTAATTTTTTGGGTGCAAGATAGGACAGATACACAGCGGTCAGCACGCCGATGGGAATGGCCAGCACCATCGTCCCCAAAGTGATATACACGCTGGATACAATCATCGGCAAAATACCAAAAATTTCGGCCTGCGGCTGCCATATGGTGCCGGTGATAAACTCCAGAAAGCCAATCTTTCCAATCACCGGAGCTCCTTTATAAAACACAAAGATCAGAATGGTTCCTAAAGCCAAAATACAGAATACGGCCGAAAGCAGGAACAGCTTCTCGATGGAAAATTCAAAGAGTTTTGTCAGTTTTCTTTTCATGTTTATGCTCCAATTTACCGCAAAAACGGCTTTTTACAGATAAGAGATACGGATTGCTCCGCCCTGCCGCAATCCGCGGTTACAAAGTTGGGCGTCCGCAAAGGGACGCCCATTCACCTGTTCAATAAGGGCTTGTCCCGTCATTCAACGAGGACAAGGATACTGCTTGACAGTGCCGCAGTCAGCAGGAGATTGCACTCCTGCTGACTGCGGATATGGAACCCGCCTTCTCACGAGGCGGGGAACATCTTGCCCACAGTTATTTTGCAGAGATATAACCGTCTGCCTCAACCATTTTCTGTCCTGCGTCACTCATGATGAAATCTACAAATTTCTTTGCAGCCGCGTCGTACTCCCCTTTGCAAACCAGCAGGAAGGGTCTTTTAATCAGATAAGTGTCATTTTTTACATTCTCTGTACTGGGTTTCACACCGTCAACAGATAAACCTTTTACCGTGTCATCCACCACCCCGAAGGAAAGGTATCCGATCGCATTCTCTTTGGTTGCAATGTTTTGCTTGACTGCACCGTTGCTGTCCGCTGTGATAGCATCCTGGGCAACAAGGCTGATTTTCTTGCCATCCTTTTCGCTGGTTAACTTCATGATTTCCTCGAAAGCGTCTCTGGTGCCGGAACCCGCTTCACGGATAACCACAACGATAGGCTTATCAGTGCCGCCGACTTCTTTCCAGTTTTTGATTTCACCTTTAAAAATACCGATTATCTGATCTTTTGTCAGATTTTCAACGCCGTTTGCAGGGTTTGTAACAACCGCGATAGGGTCGATTGCTATTTTTGTTTCCGTCAGTTGCGCTTTTTCGCTGTCCTTTAATTCTCTGGAAGACATACCAATCTGAGCGGTGCCGTCCTGAGCTGCTTTGATTCCGGCGGAAGAACCGACTGCCTGAATATTGATTTTTGTGTTTGCATCTGTCTTGTTGTACTCTGCCGCCATCTTTTCAATCAGCGGAGATACGGATGTGGAGCCTACCACTTCGATTTTAGAAGCTGCATCGGAAGTTGCCGCTGTACTTGTCGGAGTCGTTCCGGAAGCTGTGCTTCCATTATCCCCGCAGCTTGTCAGGAGTACTGCCGCCCCCAATAATGAAATTCCAATTAATTTTTTTAACATTTGAATATCCTCCTTCGTTTTCTTGGTTCTTCCCTATCATAAATGTCCATTGTTAGAAAGAAATCATTCTTGTGTTAAATCTGTGTAAAATTCGAAAGAGGTTCTTCTTTCTGCTAAATTTATGTAAAATTCTAAAAACACCTCCCCTCTTGCTTTGCCCTGTCATTCAACGATTCAGCGGGTACTACACTCCCGCTGAATAAAGGAGGCGGGGGACATCTTTTTTTCGTTATATCCGTGGAAAAGCAGATCGATTAATAATTGTAAAGAAATCATTTCTCTCTCTTGACAGCCATTTAATAATCCGATATAATAAATAACGTTGCGGCAAGAAGCCGCAATGATAAAGTTTTACCGTAAAAATTGTTTTGATTGAGTTAAGAAGGCTCACATTTTTTGTGATGCCTTCTTTTTGTTGAGAAAAAAGGAAAGGATGAAGAGGATGAATCAAATGTTTTGGGATACCGCCAGAAAATTTCATGGTCATGAATGTCCCGGCTTGGCTATCGGTGTAAAAGCCTGCGAGGCCGCTGTAGAAAAAATGGGTGTAATGAGTTCCGAAGATGAGGAACTGGTCTGTGTGACGGAGAATGATGCCTGTGGGGTGGACGCCGTCCAGGCAATTCTGGGCTGTTCCCTTGGAAAGGGCAATCTGCTTTATCACAGCACGGGAAAAATGGCCTTCAATTTTTTTGACCGCCGCAGCGGAAAAAAACTTCGGATTTGCCTGAAAGCCCGCAATAGCGGCATGGAACGGAAGGCTTATATGAATTATCTGCTTCAAGCGCCTGTCGATGAAATTTTTTCTTTCGGCGATCCGAAAATGGAGCTTCCCCCAAAAGCAGGACGCTTTCCCTCCATTCCCTGTGAGATCTGCGGAGAGGCGGCTCCGGAACATAAAATGCGGCTTCAAGACGGCAAAAAAGTTTGTCTGGATTGTTTTCATGACTACAGCCGCGGTTGGAAATAAAAATTTTTTCATCCCGAAAAACGCAGCCGCGCTTCGCACGCTGTTTCCTGAAACATGAAATTGCGCATGATTTCGCGCAATTTCCTATGTTCAATAAGGGGCTATGCCCCGTCATTCAACGTTTTAGCGGGAGATTGTACTCCCGCTGAAAAAAGTAAGTGGAGCCCGCCTTCTCACGAAGCGGGGGACGTCTTGCTTTTCGTTATAAAAATGACCTGTCAAAAGGATTTGATCTTATGAAACAAACTCGAAACCTTTTTTGCCGGACGCTTCTTCTCTCGCTTCTGTTTTGCTCTCTGCTAAGCGGCTGCTCCTCCCGGAGCACTGAAATTCCGCAAAACACTGGGCGCACGGTTGTTGATATGATGGGGCGGCAAGTTGTCCTTCCGGCTGAAATCCGCACCATCGCCTCTACAGGAAGCGCTGCCCGCCTGCTGACTTATGCCGGATGCGCGGACAAGCTTTCCGGCGTAACCGATATGGATAAAAAGAATGATATCGGAATGCCCTACACGGTAGTCAATGCCGGACATTTTGCTTCTCTTCCCTCCGTCGGAGCCGGCGGAAGCAAGGATATCTGCTATGAAGAGGAGCTTGTAAAGCTGTCTCCCGATGTAATCTTCAGCAATATGCCTTTGGAAACCGTATCTTCCCTGCAGGAAAAAACAGGAATCCCCGTCATCGGCTTGTCCTATCAAGGCATCTTTGACGAGAGTGTCTGCAATGCAATTGATTTGGTGGGTTCCGTCATGGGGACGCAGGAAAAATGCGCGGATGTCGTCCGCTCCATGCAGCAATGGAAAGCAGACTTGGACAGAAGAACAAGAGATATTCCGGATGAAGAAAAGCCCTCCGTATATACTGGCGCGGTGAGCTTCAAAGGCCCCCATGGCTTTGAGGGCACCTATGCCAATTACCCTCCTTTCACAGCCATCCATGCGAAAAACGTGGCGGACGAAACCGGCAGGGACGGAGCGCTTAATATTGATCTGGAACAGGTGCTTATCTGGAATCCGGAACTGATTTTCTTAAATCCCTCCAATCTATATCTGGTCAATGAGGACTATTTGGAAAACAAAGCTTTCTACGAGAATCTTCAAGCCGTGAAAAACGGAAATGTTTATGCGCAGATATCTTACAACTACAATTCCACCAATATTGAATTTGCCATCGCCGATGCTTACTATGCGGGAAAAATAATGTTCCCGGAGAAATTCTCCGATATTGACCCCGCGAAAAAGGCAGATGAAATTTTTGAAGTGATGCTGGGACAGCCTTTTTACAGCCGGCTGGAGGACGCCGGTATCGGCTTCGGAACACTTCGGATTGGAGAATAATCCTATGACACAAAGCTATCACAACTATATCCGCAGGAAGATCTGGATCATTGGCGCTTTGGCTCTGCTTTCCATACTCACGGCTCTGCTCGCCCTGCAGACGGGATCGGCGGCTCTGTCCCTTCGCGACATTTTTTCTGCACTGTTAGGCAATGGTACGGAGAAAACGGCCGCTGTGGTTTGGAACATCCGTATGCCGCGGATTGCCGCTGCCGCGGTAGGCGGTATCGGGCTCGCGGTAGTCGGCTGTGTGATGCAGAGCATCCTGAAAAATCCGCTGGCCTCCTCCTCTACACTGGGTGTTTCCCAAGGAGCGGCTTTCGGCGCATCCTTTGCTATCATCTGTCTTGGTGCAGGTATGCAAGGAAGCACAATGGAATCCATGACGATTCAAAATCCGTATCTGGTTTCGATATGTGCATTTGTCAGTTCCATGTTTTCCACACTGATCGTGCTGACGCTTTCCCGTCTGCGAAAAGTATCACCGGAATCTTTAGTGCTATGCGGCGTAGCGCTCAGTTCACTGTTTTCCGGCGCAACCACCCTGCTGCAATATTTCGCGGATGATGTAAAATTGTCCGCCGTCGTGTTTTGGACCTTTGGCGATCTGGGTAGGGCGTCCTGGAAGGAGGTCGGCATGATGGCTGCAGTGGTTCTTCTGGCTCTCGTCTATTTTTATTGGAACCGCTGGAACTATAATGCCTTGCAAAGCGGTGAACACACTGCTAAAGGTCTGGGTGTCAATGTGGATTCCATGCGGATTGTGGGAATGCTTATCTGTTCTCTGACCGCATCTGTTATCGTGTCCTTTGTGGGAATCATCAATTTTATCGGACTGATTGCTCCCCACCTGGTACGTCGTTTTGTTGGAAGCGATTACCGTTATCTAATACCTGCCTCCGCACTGGCTGGCGCCCTCCTTCTGCTGGTGAGCGACACTGCCGCCCGCCTTGTCATCTCTCCGGTAATCCTGCCCATCGGGGCAATCACTTCTTTCTGCGGTGCCCCTTTGTTTCTCTATATACTATTCAAGGGAGTGGGAAAAAAATGATTCGCACGCAACACTTGGAATTTGCTTATCAGCCAGACAAAAAAATATTGGATGATATCTGCTTTCAAGCGGAAGCTGGCTCCTGCACTGCTATCTTAGGAAATAACGGTGCGGGAAAGAGCACGCTTTTGAAATGCCTGAACCATATTCTTGTTCCAAAGAGCGGAACCGTCTATTTAAACGGCAGGGATCTGCAGCCAATGCGGCGCGGAGAAATCGCCCGCAGCATTGCCTATGTGGCCCAGCATGCGGAAACCGCTCGGTTCACCGTCTATGACACCGTTCTTTTGGGGCGGAAACCCTATATCAAGGTCAATCCCACATCGCAGGACTATGCGCTTGTGGAATCCATTTTAAGCCGGATGGCACTTTCTTCCATGGCTCTGTCCTATATCGATGAACTAAGCGGCGGGGAATTGCAAAAGGTCATGCTGGCAAGAGCGCTTGCACAACAGCCGAAGGTTCTCCTGCTGGATGAACCCACCAGCAGCCTGGATCTGAAAAATCAATATGAAACCCTCAAGCTGGTTAAAAAAATGGCGGAAGAAGAAAAGTTCTGTGTGATTATGGTAATCCACGACTTAAATCTGGCGCTGCGCTATTGTGACAAATTTGTATTTTTAAAGAATAACCGGGTTTTCTGTCACGGCGGACTCGACTGTATCACCTCTGAGGTAATCGGTCAGGTCTACAGTATCCCAGCGGTTATCTGGCAATTTAACGACATACCGGTCGTCGTGCCGCTTCCAGAAAAACAATAACGGCGGAGTCGTCATTTCAAACGATCCGCCGCTTCTTTTTCAGTATGAAAAAAGCTTGGCAACTATCTACTTTCCCGGGCAGTCTCCCACCAAGTATCATCGACGTGTAAGAGCTTAACTTCCGTGTTCGGGATGGGAACGGGTGTACCCTCTTAGCTATCGCTACCAAGCTATTATATTATATCATAAATAAAAAATATGTCAAGTCAGACTGTCGAAAAACTTCGGTCTACCGCAAGCAATAACCGAGAAAAGATAGAAAGAAAAGAAATAGACTGAATGAATTTCACTATGCAAAATGCCAATGGCTCCATCGAGGAACCATTGGTATTGCTTGCTTTTCGCAGCCTGCGATTCAGCTTGTCGATAAAGTCGACAAGCTGTTATAATGTAGTATTATTATCTGTTCTTTTATGGATAGAAATCACCAGTACCCCTGCAAAAATCAGTATGCAGCCCGCAATTTTTGTGACGGATAACGTTTCTCCCAGAAGAATCCAGCCAAACAGAACACTGGTCATCGGTTCAAAGGTACTGAGAATCGCCGCAGCAGAGGCTCCCACATGTTTGATTCCAAGCTGAACCAGGCAGAGTGCCACAACGCTGCACAGGATAGAAAAGACGGCGGAAAGAATCCAGGCCTTTGGCGTTAATGACGAAATGTTCAGATTCCCGGATAAACTCCCTGCAAAAAACATCCAAAGTGCCGCTGTCGCTGCCAGATAAAAGGTCAGCTTAAACGGATTCATGTGGGAAAGCCCGCTCTTATCCAAATAGATCATATAAAAGGCGTAGGTAGCGCCGGATGCCAGAGCAACGGCAATCCCCAAAGCCAGGTTCCCCGTGCCATTCTTCTTCGGTCCGAAAACAAAACACACAATCCCCGCACAAGCCAGAACCAGCGCCGCGGCTTTTTTCAAAGTCAATTTTTCACGGAAGAATACCGCGCATCCCAAGGTGACAAATACCGGATAAACAAAGTGCAGCGTTGTGGCTATCCCAACGTCAATCAGGGAAAGAGCCAGATTCAAGAGCAGATTTGTCAGTGTCATCCCCACTGTTCCCAAAATCAAAATTTGACAGAGTTCTTTCTTGTTCAGCCGAAAGGATATCTTTTTCACCCACAGAATAAGCAAAAAAATTGGAAGGCAGATCGTGTTGCGCAAAAAAGTCAGCATGACAGGATTTCCCCCGCCCTCCCCATAGATCATGGGTGCAAGTGTAAAGGCAAATCCAAATGTCATTGCTGAGAGTATGGTCAACAACATCCCTTTTGTTCTGTGCATATTTCCGTTCCCCTTTCCCGTATAATGGAGCATTCACACAAAAATAGGCACGGCTTTCCGCATCAAATGCAATATCCGTACCTATTTTCAATAGAGGCGAAGCCTCGTCATTCAACGTTTTCAGTGGGAGATTGCACTCCCACTGAAAAAATGAAGTGGAACCCGCCGCCTCTAAGGCGGCGACATCTTAATTTAGTTATATTGTCCTTATTTTTCTTCCGATTCCGCGGTTTCACCGATTCCGTGCGCCGCTTTCACCTTAGCCTCAATCTCGGCAAACAGCTCGGGATTCTCGGCCAAATATTTTTTCGCATTTTCCCGGCCCTGTCCCAGTTTCTCCTCGCCATAGTTGAACCATGCGCCACTTTTGTTGACGATATTGTCTTCCACAGCGATATCCAGCACACAGCCGTATTTGGAAACACCCTCCCCGAACATCATATCAAATTCAGCCGTTTTAAAAGGCGGAGCCATCTTATTTTTCACAAATTTAACTTTCGTACGGCTTCCGATAATGTCCGAACCGTTTTTGATTGCTTCCCCCTTGCGCACTTCAATCCGCATGGAAGCATAAAACTTCAAGGCGCGGCCGCCCGTTGTCGTCTCCGGATTTCCGAACATGACGCCAACTTTCTCACGGATCTGGTTGATGAATACAACGGTCGTTTTTGATTTATTCACAATACCGGTCAGTTTCCGGAGTGCCTGTGACATCAGTCTCGCATGCAGTCCCACGTGAGAATCCCCCATCTCGCCGTCAATCTCCGCTTTGGGAACCAGTGCGGCAACGGAATCGACCACAACGACATCGATGGCGTTGCTTCGCACCAGAGACTCCACGATCTCCAAAGCCTGTTCCCCGGTGTCCGGCTGGGAGATGATCAATTCATCAATATCTACCCCAAGCTTTTCCGCATAATTGGGATCCAGAGCATGCTCCGCGTCGATGAAGGCCACCTCACCGCCGTTTTTCTGCGCCTCCGCAATAATATGCAGGGAAACCGTCGTCTTACCAGAAGATTCCGGCCCGTATATTTCGATAATCCTGCCCCGTGGAACACCGCCGATCCCTGAAGCGATATCTACTGCCATAATCCCTGTAGAAAGAGCATCTACCCTCATTTGAGCCCGGTCGCCCAAACGCATGACAGCCCCTTTTCCGTAATTTTTTTCTATCTGCGCCATAGCCGCGGCAATGGCCTTCTTTTTATCATTATTATCCAAATGATCCGCCCCTTTTCCTTTATCATTTTATGAGGTTATCTATCATGCAACAATGAAGATGGCAGTTTGTCATCGGAATATTGCATTTCAATGTTCTTAAGAAACTCTTGGCATTTTTAATGCCTTAGAGATTCGTGAGGTTATTATAACATATTACATTTCAAATAGCAAGCATTTTTTACGAACATTTGTTTATATGACTGAGAATTCATTTCGTTTTCTTCTCGCTCCCAATGTTCAGACAATAAATTTATGCTTAAGGCATTGACAAATGCTGTTTTTTCCGATACTTTAAACCTTAGAGGATTTAAATTTTTAGGGAAAACAAATAAAATAAAAAAGGAAGATGTATCATGAAGAAGAAAGCGCTTTCTCTGCTTCTGGCTTTTGTGCTGTCTGCTGCGGCTTCGCTGACCGCGGAAGTTTCCGCAAAGGAAACCATTCTTTTCTCCGAGTCTTTTGAAACAGACTTTTCCGATTTGCCGCCCGGATGGAATTATTACAGTGTTTCCACCACTGCGGAAAATATAAAAGCAGACAGGGAGTATGCTTCCGACGGACAGCAAGGTCTCCGTCTGACCAAAACGGTGGACACTGTCCCGGCGGGAATTTCCTGCAGTAAAATAACGGCAGAGCCGGGTAAAACTTACACGGCACAGACCGATGTCTATCTGCACAGCGGATCCTGCTCCCTCTATCTGAAATTTCACGACGGTGCCGGAAAGGAAGTCGGCACAAAATCGGTTTCCGCCGTCTCCGCAGGCAATTGGGAGGAGCTGTCTGTCTCCATGGAGGCTCCAGAAAATACCGCTTTTACATTTGTTATTCTATATATCAATAAGGCTTCCCTGGGAGACGCAACTTTTGACCGTGTCCGGCTTATGGAATTGTCTCAGAGCACGGTTCTCCAAAACGATCCGGTAAACAGCAGACTGGTTGTTCCCTCCGATTCCGCCTTGACTTATCCTGCCTATAACGAGCAGGGAGACAAACTGTCTGATTTTTCCCATGCGGGATTTTACGCGGGAGCAGTGGAGCTTCCAGTCACCGAAAATTTGCCTGTGGCGGTCACCGTTTCTCCGTCTGCTGACGCCAGCGGGGATGACAGAATCAGGCTTCAGAATATTATCAATGAGACGGCCGCGGCGGCGGACCCCTCCAAGATGACCGTCATCAAGCTGGAACCCGGCCGTTACAACATCAGTGCTCCCGGTATCACATTAAAAAGCGGCATTGTTCTCTCCGGATCCGGCCAGGGTCCCAACGGCACGGTTCTCTATGCCTCCAGCGCCCAACAGTACTCCGCGGTAAAGCCTGCGGGTTCCGCACTCAAAAAAACGGGCGCTGATATCAACATCATAGACAATTATGTGAAGGCCGGCAGCAATATCCTCCATGTGGAGGATTCCTCCTCTCTGCAGGCAGGCGATCTCATCACCATCGTCCACCCTTCCCCAGCGGAATGGTGCAAGGGAATGGAGATGTCGGCAATCCGTAATGTATACGGTGATGATACCTCCTGGGGAGAGGGCAAGGTGGATATGTCCACCGAGCGAACCATCCAATCCATACAGGGCAACCAAATCACACTGGATTTTCCTCTTTTTGTTCCTCTGAATAAATCCTATGCGCAATCCTATCTCTATAAAACAGACGAGTCCGGACGCATTGAAAATTTCGGCGTGGAAAATCTGCGGATCGAATCCTATTATAACGGAAATCCGGACGATGAAGCGCACGCCAGCGCGGCAGTCAATATCTCCTATGCCAAAAACGGTTTTATCCGAAATGTCAGCGCGAAATATTTCGTGTTAAATGCGGTGGCATGCGGCAGAAACAGCAAACAGATCACGGTGCAGAACTGCTCTTCCCTCCAGCCGGTCTCCCAAATGGCAGGCAGCCGCCGTTACTCCTTCGCCTGTTCTACCTCCGCCCAGCAGATTCTGATCACCGGCTGTTATTCCTATGACGGAAGGCACGATTTTGAAGCCAGTTATCCCGCCACGGGCCCCCTCGTCTATCTGGACAATATCGCAGACTCCTCCAATACCGCAAGTGAAACCCACGGAACCTGGTCAACCGGTCTGCTCTATGACAACCTCTATCAGGTCGGTGCTGGGAGCAAGGGCTTCATTGCCATGGCCAACCGGGGGGTTTACGGAACAAAGCTCAGCCAAGGGTGGAGCGCCGCGGGATGCGTAGCTTGGAACTGTCTAAGTTCAACCATCATCGCCCATAAACCGCCCCTCTCCTACCAGAATTTTATGATTGGCACCTGGGGCGTCTATCAGGATTCTGCCTCCCAGGCAATGAAAAATGCAAATCTCCGCTCTTATCAGGGGATCTACCGCACCGACAGCGTTTACACGGCAGACTCCTCCTATTTTGAAACAAACAGCAATACCCCCTTTGCAGGCGACGCCTATCGGGAAGCGGAATCCAATCCAGTGGAGCCGAGAAGCTTGTACAAAGCACAGCTGGCACAGCGGATGACCGGCGATTACCGAAACGTCCGTCCCAACGCTCCCATTCTGCTCACTCCAAGAGCAGAGGAAGAGCTGACCGGAACCGTAATAAAGCTGAATGGTATTTATCAAAAAGGTGCTTCCGCCGTCACGGTTTATATCGATGATGAACCGCACCAAGCGGTTTTGCAGGAGGATGACAACACCTTCCAACTCTCGCTTCCCCTTTCACAGGGATGGCACAAGGTCTATTCCACCCAAACCGTTGACGGGCTGGAAAGCACCAAAAGTGCCGACCGCTTTGTCAAACTGGGAGACAGCGGGGAAGATTATACCACATCAAGCAGTTATCCGCGGGAGAAAACCTCTCTTATTGCTAACGACCCGCGTTTTTCCTTTGACCGCCTGGGCAGCACGCCGGAGACGCTGACTGTCTCCGCCCCGCAGGAACCGCTTTATGAGGGCGTTCCTTTCGATTTGACACAATTGTCTCTGAACGCGGCGGACAAATCCGGAAATCCGGTTCTTCTCACCGCTGCACAGAAAGCGTCTGTCACATGGCAGCTCTCCTCCGAAAGTGAAATTACGGCTGGGAAGATCACTTTGCAAAACGGTGTTCTGACCGTATCGGAGGATGCCTTGAAAGACGGAGAGGAAAAAAAGCTTTTCATTACCGCATCGCTTTCCGATAGCGAAGCCGGAAAGCCGGTTGTCTCGCCCGAGATTACATTGCGTGTGCGTCAGCGATCCAAATGCGCAAAGCTGACCGTGGAGAATGCACCAGACGGCGCTTCCTACCGCAGTACTCTGGCGCTGAATACGCTGACAGTCAAAGCTCTCGATCAGTACGGTGCGGAAATGACAGCACCGGATAATCTTGCGTGGGAGCTCACAAACAATGGCAGTCAGGCAGTTATGTGGGAAAACATTCTTTCCTTTGGCTCTGTCCGCGGCACGGTCACCCTAACCGCGAAAAGCGGTGAAATCCGCTCCTCCGGGATTTCGATTCCGGTAGGGCCGGACGTGAAGCAGCTTTCTGCTTCCAGAACCTCCCTTTCAGCCAGCGGGGGAACCGTGAGCTTTTCTCTGAGCGGAGAGCGGCTGCAGGATTCCGTAACGGTGAGCGCTTTTTCGGGGAACAGCGAAACGCCGCTTCTATCCTCCTCCAGTGAATGGAACGGAAAAACAGCTTCGGCAAAATTGACCTTCCCTGCCAGCACTTCCTCCAAACAAACGGTTTACACCGTTCGCATTTCCTACGACGGCACCCTCTTTGAAGTTTCACCCTCCGTCTCTGTCACCGTGGCAGCCTCCACCGCCGGCGGAAACCACGGAGGCGGTGGAGGAGGAGGCGGCGGGGGCGGCGGAATTAGACCTACTGCGACACCCACCCCTGCTCCAACTCCCACAGCAGCACCGTCCATCTCACCTTCTACCGAACCCGTTAAAGCATCGGATCGCTTTGAGGATGTAAATAAAACCGACTGGTACTGCCCTGCTGTGAACTTTGTCTATGAAAAAGGGCTTTTCACCGGAACGGACGAAACGCACTTTGAACCGGAAAGTCCAATGACTCGTGGCATGCTGGTCACCGTTCTCTATCGGCTGGAAGGCTCAGAGGAGAAAGCCGCAAGTGTCTTTTCTGATGTCGTACCTGGCGAATGGTATGCCGCGCCTGCAAGCTGGGCGGCAAAAAATAATATTGTCACCGGTGTAGGCGATAACCGGTTTGCACCGGAAGACAATATCACCCGTGAACAGTTGGCAACCATTTTTTACAAATATGCTGTTTTTATAGGGCAGGACTTCCTCATTTCCCAAACGGAACTGCCTTTTTCTGACCGGGAACAAATCTCCGGATGGGCGAAAGAAGCATGTATCTGGGCAGTGAATGCAGGTCTGCTGTCCGGCAAGGAAAACAATCTTCTTGATCCGGGCGGAGATGCCACAAGAGCCGAGGTTGCCGCTGTGCTTCAGCGCTTTATCGCTTGGCGGGCACAGCCTGTCACCAGCGCAAGCCTGCTTCCGCCTTCTTTTACCGGACTTCTGTTTCAAAAACAATCGCATCATTTGGCTGACAAATTTTTTGAATATGCTATAACTGTGGGCAAGATGTCCTAAGGCGGCGGGGTTTATATCCGCGTTCAGCGGGAATACAATCTCCCGCTGAACGCGGCACTGCTATGCAGTGTCCTTGTTGAATGACGGGACAATCCCTTATTGAAAATAAGAAATAAATTGACGGATGAAAAAAATCGTGATAAACTGAATTTATTATGAAGGATTGTACAAAGCGGAAGGGGGAGAGAAAGTGAAACGGCAGAATCATTCAAAAAAGCTGCGGACAACAGCGCTTTTATTGGCTGTCCTCATGCTTTGCCTGTTCGCCTTTGAGACGGTTGTCTCTTATGAACTGTCTGCCGAAATGCCGGCAAACTCCGCATCCGATCACTTTTCCCGTTTTCCCGATCTCTGTATCGCCCCTTCCGTTGTCAATTCCGGAAGTCTGGAGCGCTCCTCCCAAGAGTTCCAGCCATCCCGTTTTTTCAATCTGAGAAGAACTTCTTCTTCCTATCTGCGCGAATTGGCCAGCCCTTTCAAAATGCCGGTGCTTCAAAAGGTCATGCCGGACGGGCGCGCTCACGACTATTGTATGCCAATTTATCTATCTGCCTTGACCCTTGCGGAAAAGGTTGTCTCTTATGTCCATAATCAGAACGGCCCGAAAGATACATTCCTCTTCTTTTAACTTTTTTATTAAAAAGAATGGGAGGAATCTATTTTGCGTGCAAAGAAATATACATGCGTTATCATTGCACTGATTGTTGCAGTGATTGTTTCCGTCGCTTTTTTCGGACTGGATTTTGGTCCTTTGAAAATCAAGGGTGCCGATGAAATCCGTTTCGGCATTGATATCCGCGGCGGTGTGGAGGCTGTCTACGAGCCTAAAGATCTGGACAGAGCCCCCACTTCTGAAGAAATGGAAGCGGCCCGTGCGGTAATCGAAAACCGTATGGACACTCAAAATATCCTGGACCGTGACGTGACCGTGGATAAATCCACCGGTCAGATTTTGGTCCGTTTCCCCTGGAAATCGGATGAAACCGATTTCAATCCTCAGAATGCCATCGCCGAGCTGGGAGAAACCGCCCGTTTGACCTTCCGTGATCCGGACGGCAATATTGTGGTGGAAGGAAAAGACGTGAAAAAAAGCACTCCAAACGTGGACCCGCAGACCAATCAACCGGTGGTTCAACTGGAGTTCAACACCGAGGGAGCCAAGTCTTTTGAGGAGGCAACCGGTCGCCTGGTCAACCAGCGGATTTCCATTTATATGGATGAAACCCTGCTCTCCGCCCCCAATGTCCAGCAAAAAATTTCAGGCGGTTCCGCTGTTATAACCGGAATGGAAAGTTCAGAGGCGGCAAAAGAGCTTTCTGACAAAATCAATTCCGGCGCACTGCCCTTTTCCCTGGTTTCCAAAAATCACAGCACCATTTCCCCCACATTGGGAACCGGCGCTTTGAACGTTATGCTCCAGGCAGGGCTTCTGGCGTTTATCCTGATCTGTCTGTTCATGATTTTTTATTACAGGCTGCCAGGCTTTGTGGCCTGCATCGGCTTGCTTTTACAGCTCTCCTGCCAGATGCTTTTGGTATCGATCCCCCAGTTTACCCTGACGCTTCCCGGCATCGCTGGCATGATTCTGTCGGTGGGTATGGGCGTGGATACAAACGTGATTATTGCAGAGCGAATCAAGGAGGAGCTCAACACCGGCAAAACCTTGGCGGGCGCGATTGATATCGGCTATCACAGGGCTTATTCTGCCATTGTGGACGGAAACCTGACCACCGCAATCGTGGCCGTTATCCTGATGATCTTCGGTTCGGGCACCATGCTGTCCTTCGGCTATACCCTTCTCACCGGAGTTATTTTGAACTTTATATCCGGCATCACACTTTCCAGGTATATGACCTCTTCGCTGAGCCAGTATCATATCTTGAAAAAGCCCGGTTTATACGGAAAAAGGAGGGTGGCAGACCATGATTAAATTTTATAAAAACCGCTATAAATTTTTCGCCATTTCCTTGGTTCTGATTGTCCTGGGATTTGTTTTCCTCGGCATCAACGGTATGGATCTTTCCATCCAGTTCAAGGGCGGTGCAATTTTAAAGTATACATACCAAAACGAGATCGACACGGAACAGGTGGCTGCGGTTGTCAGCCAGACTTTGAACCGCAGCGCCGATGTGCAGCTCACCACCGACCTGGCAACCGATACCCAAAAGGTAGTTATCAGTCTGGCCGGCACCGAGGGCGTATCCGCACAGGATCAGGAAACGCTGGATAACGCGCTGAAAGCGGCTTTCCCGGATAACGGCCTGAATCTGTCCGAATCCAACATTGTACAAGCGTTTATCGGAAAGAAATTCTTGCAGAACAGCATGATTGCATTGATTCTTTCCTCCATCCTGATCGTCATCTATGTGGCGATTCGTTTCCAAAAAATTTCGGGGCTGTCCGCAGGGGTGATGGCGCTTGTGGCTCTCTTTCACGACGTGGCCATCGTGTTTTTCACCTTTATCGTGTTCAAGCTTCCCATCAACGAGTCCTTTATCGCGGTGGCGCTGACCATTATCGGTTACTCTATCAACGACACCATTGTCATCTATGACCGTATCCGCGAAAACAGCCTGGCAAACCGGAAGATGTCCCTTGCGGATCTGGTGGACAAGAGCATCAACCAGTCCCTGGTCCGCTCCTTAAACACCTCGCTGACAACGGTTGTCAGCATCACCATCGTCTATATTTTCGCTTCTGTTTACAATATTGAATCCATTAAAGTATTCGCCCTGCCTATGATGGTCGGCCTGATTTCAGGCGCTTACTCCACCATCTGTATCGCAGGCCCCCTGTGGGTCATGTGGCAAAACCACAAGACAAAAGCAAGGGAAACCGAAGCGAAAAAAGTCCACTAGCGCATAAGTGTCCGTATTACAAAAGCGGCATTCTTCTTTGGAAGAATGCCGCTTTGCTTTTTACATGAGAAAATAAGAAAAAATCCTAGGCGACAAAAGCTTTATGATGATCTCCAAAAAGAAAGGAAGGGGTGTACCGTTTTTCGAACATTTCACCACTTCCCCACGCACGACTGCCCAAAGACAGAGGTACATGAATCATTATACACTATGTACTCTATGTTTTTCAAGGCGTTGTGACGAAATTCAGGAGGAAAATATACATTTACAATAGATCAATTGACAAGCCTATATAAATATTTAATTGGCGGTAAAATAATAATTGATTTTTTGGCGGTAATATATTATAATATAGTTGTCGGCAAGAAGGAGGTGAGCATGCCAAAAAAACAGCGAGGGCGCCCTACAACATCCGATCCCAAATGCGAACGTGTTGATGTTCGGCTTACAAAAGATGAATTAGATAAATTAGACGAATACTGTAAGAAGAAAAACATTTCGCGGCCTCAAGGATTACGCGATGGATTAAAAGTGCTCAAAATATGAAAAGAAGCGGCGCTTTGTCGGCAAACATACTGCGCCACTTCCCCACGCACGACTGCCCAAAGGCAGAGGTACATAAATCATTATACACTATGTACTCTATGTTTTTCAAGGCGTTGTGACGAAATTCAGGAGGAAAAAAGAATGAAAAAAATTTTAGAAGACTTATTTTTTGGCGAACTCCAACCGAATGTAATGAATCCCAGCATTCAAAAATGCATTCAAATTATGGACGAAAAGGAAGAAACCCTGCTGAAGCTTTTGGAAGGAAAGGAACGGAAGCTGTTCCTCGACCTGATAAACGCCCAAAGCGAGTTGGACGGCAACTGTGCTGTTGAACAATTTATCAACGGGTTTAAACTGGGTGCGAGAATGATTGCAGAAGCTATCATAGAATGACAGAAAAAATATAGCCACTAAAAAATCTCTGTATTTATTACAGGGATTTTTTGATATACCGAGAAATCTCAAAGTTTTCGGCAAAAATAGAAAGACCAGAGTGTTGAAAACGACTCCGGTCAACAAAAAATAACCATAAAGAGCTATACTCCTTATGGTTATTTGTCATGAAAGTAGTGACCTATTCTGATACGAAATGCACACCCTTTGAACCTTTCGTGTAAAGGTTCAAAGGGTGTGCATTTTTTAATTATTCCCCAAGGCAGCAAAAGAAAGACCGCAAACCGTTCACCCCAAAAGGTGTGCGGTCTTGCGGTCTCACTCGTTTCGGTGCGGTTACACTCCGACCTTGATTTCTGTGCCGTTGGCAAATACAAAAGTGATTTCGCCGTTCCTGTGGACGATGGCTTTTTCAATCATCACCGTCCAGATGGTGTCGTTCCAGTCGTGCATTACCTCCGGCTGTTTCTTGAGGGTGCGGATGTAAAGTGCCATCTTCTTGTCCTGCTGGCTGCGGGCGGTGCGTAGGCTCTGCAACCTTTCCAATTCCGCAGCCGCTTTCTCATACCGCTCGGTGAGGGCTTCGTACTTTTTGAGGTAGGCTTCCTGGGACTGTGCCGTGGATGCGTTTTCCTTGACTGCTGCCTTGACCAGTTCGGCAACCACCTGAGTTTCTTCAAGCTGCCGTTCAATGTCGGCATCCAGTGTTCCGAAGTCCATCAGCTTCTGTCGCCATGCTTCTATTTCCTTTGCAATCTGCACCCGATCCTGCATCATCAGATTGTAGGCCTTGATGAAAAGGCGCTGTATGGTTTCTGTGTCCAATACAGGGATGCGGCAGTGTTTCTCACTTGCGAATTTGCCGTTGCACTGCCAAATGGTACGGCGGTACTGATCGGTGGAGTGCCAGACCTTTGGGCCGAAGAAGGCACCGCAGTCCTCGCAGACCAGTTTGGCTGAAAGAACACTTTTGCCGCTGTAGGCTTTCCCCAGGGTCTTTCGTCTGGCAAACTCTGCTTGCACCTGCTCCCATTCGTCCGGCTCAATGATGGCGGGGTGGCTGCCCGTCACATAATACTGCGGCACTTCGCCCTCGTTGGGTTTCATTTTCTTTTCCAAAAAGTCGACTGTGAACTTCTTCTGGAGCAGCGCATCACCCTTGTATTTTTCGTTCTGAAGGATACTGGTGACCGTAGACTTGCTCCATTTTGCTTTGCCGCCCGGTGAGGGGATGCCCAACTCTTCCAGGTACTTGCAAATGCCTGCTTGGGTCTTGCTCTCAAGGAAAAGACGGTAAATCAGCTTCACAACCCTGGCTTGACTTTCGACAACCGCAGGCCGTCCGTCCTCGCCCTTTTCATAGCCGAGGAAGCGTTTGTACGGCAAATGCACTTTGCCATCAGAGAAGCTCTTGCGCTGTCCCCAGGTGATGTTTTCGGAAATGTTGCGGCTTTCTTCCTGCGCCAGAGAGGACATGATGGTGATGAGCAGTTCGCCCTTACCGTCAAAGGTGTAGATGCCCTCTTTTTCAAAGTAGCATTCTACGCCGTTCTCTTTCAGCTTTCGGATGGTGACCAGGCTGTCTACCGTATTTCTCGCAAATCGGCTGACCGACTTGGTAACGATGAGGTCAATTTTGCCGTCCAGTGCATCGGTGATCATTTCTTTGAACCCCTCACGGCGCTTGGTGTTAGTGCCGGAAATGCCCTCGTCGCTGTAAAGCTTGTCAAACTGACTCTTGCTTCCGAATAAAAATGTATCAACCTTTTTCTCTACAATTAAATTTTCAGCAACTTCTTTCAGACGATTAACCAAATCATCTGTAACTTCTATCTTCCTGTGTCCAAAGAAACTACAGGTGTATTTTTTATTATCTTTCATAACATAAACCTCACTTATAAAGTAGTATTTTGATATATTATACCATTTATATTGGTGTACGACAATATAAATGAGATTTGTTAAGTGGCATTTTTACCACTTTTGTGAGTTAAAATATAATATAAGGAGGGTGAATACTATGGAAGAAAAGGAAATTTCATTACGTCTTGCTACTCTTCGTACCAAGAAAAAAGTTTCAGCACGCGAAATGAGTTTAGCAATTGGCCAAAACCCTAACTATATAAATCACATTGAAACCGGAAGTGCTACTCCCTCTTTATCAGGATTATCGTATATCTGCGAATATCTTGGAATAACCATGAGTGAATTTTTCGATTTCAATTCTACCAACCCCACAAAGTTGAACAAAATTAACGAATACTTAAAGAAGTTAGATGATGAACAACTTGAAGTAATTGAAAACCTCGTCAAAAACTTAGCCAATAAATAAAACTAGCCGTCTACAGAATCAAATCTGCAGACGGCTTTTGCTTTCATTATGTAAAACTGTTTATGAAACAAACATCTATTGCAACAAAAATTATAAATACAAAATTTAAAATCAGATGTAATTATATTAGGTTTTGTATGACATACTTAGATATAAAACTTATATTTTTCATTTTATCCCATGAATCTTGCAATCTTCTTTTTAACTCAAATGCATCTTCGTAGTCATCTCCTATGACCTTTACAATAGTTTCTACATCTCTTTCATAAATTCCTAAGTCTACCAACATTTTTCTTTGTTTTGATGAGGCAAAATAAAGAAAATCTATGGGTTCTATAATTTTTTTATTTAAAATATCCACCAGATTCTTATCAATTTTGGATAGTTTCATGAAATATATTATTAACAGAACTTTGGGATAAAAAATATGTTCAATATAACTTGATTTCATCCTTATAGTTGTAGAAATAATTGTATCAATATTTGCAGTTGTATAGTATTTACGAACTTCATCAACAACTGTCTTGATTTTTAGTCTATTCATATTTAGCAGTTTATTAATGATATTTGAATTCATCGGATTAGGTCTACTTTCGATTATTTGATACAATTCACTCACAAGATGCAATCTTCCGTTTTGCGGATTGTCTATAAATTTTTGTAACTCTGAAATTAATTTACTACAATTAGTTTTATAGCGTCCATATATTTCTTTAACAGTTTCAAACCTTGGTCTACTACCAATATTTTTTTGATATTCCTCAATCGTAATTCCAAGTTCTTCCAAAAAATTCATGACATCTTCGTAGTGTTCCACGTTTCCTTTTTGAATATCTACATCTTTACTTTCGTCTGTAATTTCAAACTTTACACTTCTTATCGCATCTATTTTATTATAATCAGGATCGCTTGGCGCCTTCAAATAATATGCATTGCCAACATAATGCTGATTCAACCTTCCTGTTCGTCCAACCAAATTGAAAAAATCGAATGCTGAAAAATCTGCATCGTTATTATTACGTTCAGACATTCGGGAAGGTTTTGTAATAATAATATTTTTTGCTGTAGTATTTACTCCTTCTAACAATGTAGAAGTACATAGTAATCTGTTAAAAACGCCTTCTTTTTCATAATTATCTAATTGAAACATTCGTGTTCCCATTGGAATTTGTCCATTGTGAATTAAATAGCCTCTCTCCATCGCCTTAATTACACACCAATCTTCATGTATTTCTTCCCTTGCCCATAACAAAAAATTCTTTGTAACAGCATCTAGTTCTTCAATACAAGGCTCATTAATTAAAAAATTGTTTACATAGTTATATATACCTACAACTGTTGGGAAGAATACTAAAGTTTTATCATTGCAATCTATTTCTTTAAGCAAGTTTTGACACTCTGGATATCTATCTTCATGTCTTAGAATTTTTTTAACTTTGACATCATTTACTACAGGGGAATACATAGTATTATAAAATACAGGCTTTTTTTCAAGCATTTCAATGTCTTCTATAGAATTTATAAATGGTGCTAATAAAACATATTTTAAAGCTCTTTGAGCGAGATGACTAACTATTAAAAGTCAAGACATTTTTAAAAAAATTAAGTAATTGAAAAATAGGCGCACTTAAACAAGCCCTATGTTTCAAGGACTAAAAAAATATTAGATAAAGATTATCTCAAA
>NZ_JAHLPV010000022.1 GCF_018918095.1 Acetivibrio sp. MSJd-27
CTTTTGCTTTGCGTGCGATTTCCTCCGGCGTTCTTTTTCTTCTTGGCATAGTAAAACCTCCAAACTCAGTATTTATTATATACCTGTTTGGAGGTTTACACAATCTTTGTAAAAGACTCTACCAAGTCGGGATTGGATTTCTCATATTATTATACCAACGAAGTACATCTTTTGCCTGATTTATCATTACTTCTACTTTTTCATCACCAAAAGGGATTGCCCAAGGAACAGATGAGAGTGTATTGCTGCTTATATATAAAGCGAGTAGATTCCAAAATTCCATTGGAACATTGTTGTCAAAATAACCATTTACCATACCTGTTGCAAATAATGGATCTGATTCTGCACACCATACGATACGATTAAATTCTTCCCACGGGTCGCCGAAATCATTTCGGTTAAAATCAATGATATATAGCTGCTTATCATTGCCTATCATCATATTTCCTATATGATAATCTCCGTGTTGATATGTGCGGGGGCGACCTTTAAGTAAATGTCGGTGATCATTGATGTAATCAATAAATGCTTGACCGTTTTCGTATTTAATTGGGCATTCATCATATTTTTTTATTTTATAATCTGCTTTACGATTGAAAAACATCTCCCAGTCCTCAATATCTTCAGGTGCTGGTATCGTATGAATCTTTTTTAATATCTTTCCCGATTTAAAACCATAGTCATACTGTTCTTTACTTGTGAGCAATGGAATATTTTCTTCTGCATCAACTCCATTAATCCAAGTTTGAATCGAATACACCCCTTCATCACAAGTGCCAAATTCCAATGGTTTGCACATAGGAACTTTGAGAGCCGAAACTTTACACATTAGGTCAAATTCGCTTTTCTTGCGGTCATATTGTTCTATCGGAGATACACGAAGCAGATATTTATTTCCGTCTTTATCGGCAACACAGTATTTCTTATCCCCGGACCAGCCTTTGTCAATGATATCTTTTGAAATAAAAGTTTTCATTTTTGCAGCTCCTTTTCAAAATTATATTGCCTATATGCTCTTCAAATTTTTTGCTTGCTGTTTGCTTTTGAATGCTATAATACGAATCTCAATTATGATTAATTTTATTATAAAAAGCAACAGATTGAGTGGGATTTTTGTGTCTGCACGGAAATAACTGATGTGAAGTATGCGAAAATAATGTCCGCAAGAGTAACGAGCATCGGATTTTGATACCAAAATCCAAATTTGCAAACTTTCACTTTGCAGCATAAAAAACGGTGCAACTTCTTTTCAAGGTAAAACCGTAACTTACCCTGCCACACCGCTTTTTATTGGTTCCATCCAATCAAACCTGTTTAATTATTGAAAAATTTATCATGAATCGCGGCGACTGCCTTTTCCGCATTCTTTTCGTCAATCAGAACCGACACCTTAATCTCGGAAGTCGCAATCATATGAATATTGATCTGCGCTTCATACAACGCTTCAAACATCTTTGCCGCAACCCCCGGATTGGAAGCCATACCGGCTCCCACGATCGAAACCTTGGATACATTATCCGCGTGTTTAATTTCCTTTGCTTCCAGATTTTCAATCTGCTCATTCAAAATCTGCAAAGCTTCCTCCACATGATCTCTCGGAACCGTGAAGGAAATATCCTTGGTTCCTTCCCGGCCGATAGACTGCAGAATAACGTCCACATTGATGTTATATTTCGCCATCAGATTGAACAGCATATATGCTTTTCCCGGTGTATCATTGATCCCCACCACCGATATCCGCGCTACATTGTTATCTCTGGTTACCCCTCTTACCAACATTTTCTCCACGTTGCCAACCTCCCTCACTTTGGTTCCTTCTATTTTCTCAAAGCTGGATTTAACCTCCAGCGCCACGTTATATTTTTTGGCCAGTTCAACCGAACGGTTGTGCAGAACATTTGCTCCCAGAGAAGCCAGTTCCAGCATCTCGTCATAGGAGATATCCTTCAGCTTTTTCGCATTCTTCACGATTCTGGGATCGGTGGTATAAACCCCGTCCACATCGGTATAGATCTCACACAAGTCCGCATTCAGTGCCGCTGCCAGAGCAACCGCCGTCGTGTCCGAGCCTCCCCGTCCGAGCGTTGTGATGTCATTGTATCGGTTAATGCCCTGAAAGCCTGCTACAATAACAATTTTTTTCTGATCCAGCTCGCTTTGCAGCCGCTGGGTGTCTATATGCTTGATTCTCGCATTCATGTTGTTCCGGTCGGTGTGCATGGCAACCTGCCATCCAGTCAATGAAATCACCGGATATCCCAGTTTTTCCAGAGCCATGGCCAAAAGTGAAATGGTGATCTGTTCGCCGACGGAGAGAAGCACATCCATCTCCCGCTTGGAATGATTGGGATTGATCTCGTTTGCCTTTTCAATCAGATCATCTGTCGTATCGCCCTGGGCGGATACCACGACGACCACCTGGTTCCCCGCATTGTATGCATCGGTGACTCTGCCGGCAACGTTGAAGATTTTCTCAGCGTCCGCAACCGAGCTGCCGCCGAATTTCTGAACAATTAAACCCATATTTACCTCCCTGGTTAATCAATAAACTTTATTTTTTTGATGGCAGAAACCTGTTTCATCTTTTCTTTCAAGTCAGCAACCGTCATTTCGCTGGTCATGATGCCGAACTCGCCCTCTTTGATTTGGAGGACTTCTGTCTCTCCAAACAAATTGCATATCCTATCCTTCTGCTCTTTATAGCTTCCCGCAATACGAACCAAAAATTTTGCCGTATTCTGATCATAGGGTACAACGAAGTCGGTGTCCACTTCCTCCCAGAAGTAATGGTTATTCCGATCCAGATTTCGGACGCAGTCGATCACGTCGGCCACAACCGCGCTGGCAGTCGGCAGTTTTCCGGCGCCGCGTCCGTAAAACATTACATCGCCGATGGCGTTTCCTTTGACTAAAATGCCGTTAAACACATCTTTGATCCCTGCAAGGGAATGGCTTGTTTTCAGCATTGTCGGTTCCACTGACGCAAACACTCTGTCGTTTTCTATCTTCGCCCGCCCAATCAGCTTGATCACGCTTCCATAGGCCTCTGCATACTTAACATCTGTCAGAGTGATGTCTGTGATACCATCCGTATTAATCTTTGTATAGTCCACCCGTTTTCCAAATACCAGGGACGACAGAATGGCAATCTTCCTGCACGCATCGTGCCCTTCCACATCAGCAGCGGGATTTTTTTCCGCATATCCCTTGTCCTGTGCATCCTTTAATGCAACCGAAAATTCTTTTCCGGACTCAAACATTTCCGTCAGAATATAGTTGGTAGTACCGTTTAAAATTCCTACAATCTCGGTGATTTCATTTGCGGCAAGGCAGCTGTTCAGCGGCCGGATAATCGGAATGCCGCCTCCCACGCTGGCCTCAAACATATAATTGATATCCTTTTCCCGGGCAATTTGAAGCAGTTCCGCTCCATAGGCCGCCACCAGCTCCTTGTTTGAGGTGACAACATGCTTTCCCTTTAAAAGAAGCCTTTTCGTAAAATCATAAGAAGGGTGCAGGCCACCCATGGTTTCCACAACCACGCTGACCTCTTCATCATTTAATATATCCTCAAAATTCTTTGTAAATAACTCATGATGTGGATCCTCTGAAAAATCCCGGATATCCAGGATATATTTTACCGTAATGGTATCCGAACATTTTTCCGCTATGGAAATTTTATTTGTCTCAAGAACTTCCAGCACGCCGGAACCGACTGTGCCGAAGCCCATAATTGCTATCTTCGCCATGTGTGTCTCCTTCCTTTAAACACCGTTTGATATGATGTCAATTTTGCTGACGCCCTCTACCTGCTGAAGCTTCTGAACCAGTTTCTCCACCGAGTATATCAATTCCTTTGTCTCGATCGTCACCGTGATGTTGGCAACGCCATTGACGGGAATATTCTGATTGATGGTCAGAATATTGGCTTTGGATTTGGCCATTACCTTCAGGATGTTGGACAGCACTCCGGACACGTCTTCCAACACCAGCAAAAATGTGATTTTCTTCCCAATCTGGGATTCATAAAACGGTTTAATCAGATCTTTATATTTATAGAATGCGCTTCTCGAAATGTCTGCAATCTTTACCGCTTCACTGATATTCTCCGCTTTTTCCGTCTCCAGGAGCCGTTTCGCGCGGATCGTTTTTAAAAGTACTTCCGGGAGCGCCGATTCCTCTACAAGATAGTAGGCTGACTTCTCTTTCATTCTGTCCACCTCACATATACAATTGTTTTTACCGAATCAGTGTATCACACTTATTTTATTACATCAAAAGCTGTTTTCCTGAAATAATCCTCATTTTCTTCTGTTTTCTTATAATTTCTCCGTTTTTCTTAATCCAGCATTCGTTTCGGCAAATTCATTTTTTTATGTAAATATAACAAAAAGTATCCGTACATTTATGGAATTTCGTTCAAATTAGCAATGTTCAAATTCCGTATTTGTGTTAATATAAATTGTGAGAGTGAAAAATACATTTGTCCATGTAGAAAGTATATTATTTTTTTGCAGAAAAGAGGAAAGACAATGAGATATGTAATTGTGCTGGGAGATGGTATGGCCGATCTGCCCTGTGACCGTCTTGGCGGAAAAACACCTTTGGAAGCTGCACAGAAACCGAATATTGACCGCGCCGCCAAATACGGCAAAATGGGCATGATGCGGACGGTCTATGAAGGTATGGCTCCCGGCAGCGACGTGGCCAACCTGTGCGTCATGGGTTACAATCCCAAAATCTATTATTCCGGCCGTTCCCCGCTGGAAGCCGCCAGTATCGGGGTTGCGCTGACCGACACGGATATCACCTACCGCGCCAATCTGGTTACCCTTTCCAGTGAATCTGTTTACGAAGAAAAGACCATGTTGGATTACAGCGCCGGTGAAATTACCACGCAGGAGGCCGCCGCACTGATCCAAACCCTGAAGCAGGAACTGGATTCTGAAACATTTCAGCTCTTCGCAGGGGTCAGCTACCGCCATCTGCTGATTCGCAAAGATAGGAAGAGAGCCGGCAGGCTGACGCCTCCTCATGATATCTCCGACCGTCCCGTCAAGGACTATCTGCCGGAGGACAGCGTGATTCTTTCCATCATGAAAAAAAGTCATGAAATATTAAAACAGCACCCTGTCAATCTGGACCGAATAAAAAGAGGGCTTCATCCAGCTGATTCTCTTTGGATTTGGGGCGAGGGAGTAAAACCGCGCCTGGACAGCTTTGAGGAAAAATATCACCTGACAGGCTCTGTGATCTCTGCGGTGGATCTGATCAAGGGAATCGGTGTTCTGACCGGTCTGAATGTGATTGAGGTTCCGGGAGCGACCGGTACCGTCCACACCAATTTTGACGGAAAGCGGAATGCCGCCATCAAGGCATTGCAGGACGGCGCCCAGTATCTTTATATTCATTTGGAGGCTGCCGACGAGAGCGGCCATCAGGGCAGTGCGGAAGACAAGGTTCGCTCCATCGAGCTGATTGATGAAAAAATTTACGGCCCCGTGCTCAGCTGTCTCAAAGAATTGAACGAGCCGTTCCGGCTGCTTGTTCTGCCGGATCATCCGACGCCGCTGAAGCTGAAAACACACACTGCCGACCCCGTTCCTTTCCTCCTTTTGAAGGATTCGGACAGCCAAATTCAGGATCCAGATGCCGTATATACGGAGACTTATGCGCAGAAAAGCGGCATTTTCCTGGACGAAGGGCATACTTTGCTCGAAAAAGTCATAAACAATGAATTGTAATAACGGATTAGACCTTTGAACATATTTGCAAAGAGGGTACACTATGAATTACGAAAAACATAAAAAATTTTTTACGGTATTCGCTTATGCCGTTATTTTCGGCGCCTTGGCCTATTTTATACTATTCCGGTACTTCAGTGTGATAGCGCCCTTTGTATTCGCCATTCTCTTTGCAATGATCATCAACCCGCTGGTAGACCTCTTTCATCAGCGGCTGAGAATAAACCGAAAATTTGCCGGAATTCTCGTCATTCTGCTGGTGTTTGGCGTGTTGGGTACCTTTTTAACAGCCTGCATCTCTGAAATTTACTCCCTCTGCAAAGGCTTCTTGACAGAATTTCTAAACAATCCCAACAGTTTTGACGCAACTGCCCAAGGACTCAACGTGATTTCAGAGCGGATCAGCAGGCTGCTGCATACGGACTTTGATTTGGTGGAAAGTGTGAAAAATATCATTATGCCTGCCGCACAGTGGGCAGTAAGCGCGGCAGGCAATATCGCCAAATCGGTGCCGCAGATTTTTGTGGCGGTTATCGTATTCATTTTGGCCTCCTTTTTCTTTGTGTCAGACCGAAAGCTGATTACGGATTTTTGTCTCAAATATTTAAAGCCAAAACATCTTCGCAGTATAGAAAGATTGAAAAAAATCGCGCGAGATTCCATTTTAGGCTATGTGAAGGCCCAGCTGGTACTAATGTCTATCACTTTCGTGGAGCTTCTGATCGGCTTTTCTATCATGAACCTGATGAAGATTGCTGATCTAAATTATATATTTCTGATTGCACTGGGAACGGCCGTCCTGGACGCGCTTCCGGTGTTTGGAACGGGGACTGTCCTGATCCCATGGACCGTCATAAAAGTGGTGGCGGGTGATTTCAATATGGCAATCGCTTTGCTGATTCAATATGTGGTGTGCATCTGTGTCCGGCAGTTCATGGAGCCGAAAATTGTCGGGGAAAGCCTTGGGCTTCATCCTCTGGTTACCCTATTTTCGATGTATATCGGCTTAAATGTAGTCGGCGTGGCAGGGATGATTCTATTCCCCATCATTGCGCTTTTTTTGGTTCGTTTGTATCAGACAGGCGCGTTTGACCATATTTTAAAAAGAGAAAAAAACAGCAAAATATAACTGCGGGCAAGATGTCCCCCGCATCTTAAGGCGGCGGGTTCCATATCCGCAATCAGCGGAAGTACAATCTCCCGCTGATCGCGGCACTGCTATGCAGTGCCCTTGTCCTCGTTGAATGACGGAGCAAGCCCTTATTGAACTTCTATATCCCCTGCATGCCCTGTTCGCCCGCCATTCCTTAAGCTTCGCCTTGCCGGCAAGCGGAAAGTTATTTTTGGGGTTGCTTCCAGGATATTTGGAGCGACCCTTTTTTCAAAAAAATAAACACCGTGATACAGCTTGCTCAGCAGCTGTGTCACGGTGTTTTATTTTTTATAATCTAAAATTCTTACTTTTTATTGTAAGAATAGTATCTTTTATTAAAGATAGCTGATTCTATTACTCTTTATCTCACTTTTTCTCTTGTATTAAATCACAAAATATCTTCTTTTGTCAAATTTATATATGATTATAAGATAATTTCTATACGATTAAATATGAATATAGATAGGTTCCATCGGAAAAATCAACATTATATAATTTATAATAAGGTACGATTTGGAGTGCATTATTATGAGTTATTTTGAGAATAAATATGGTCGGCGTGAAAAAGTTTATAGACGGAGCTATTATATTGACAATATACTACTTACTCAATTAGAAGATTTGAGTAAAATTTATCGTGCGAAAATTCCTGATTTCATTAATGATAGTGTAGAGGAGTTAATTAAAACAGAAAACATTGAATTATATGACAAGGCTGAAGGTGAGTTATCCATAAAATATACTTTATTAGTTCGGAAAAGCAATTTGAAAGGATTAGAGGATTTGAATAAGCGATATGGTATCAGTTTATCTAAACTTGTGAATATTGCAATACGTAATCTTTTAAATAGTCAAAAACATCTAATCACCAACTAATAACCCATAATTTTATATATTTGTGTATCTGTGTGGCATCACGCCAATAAAAACAAAGGAGAAAGAATATCCAATGAGAAAGCAAGGATCCCCCCTTATGCGCATAACCCAAAGAACACCGGACGGAAAAAAATATATCCCTGATGATCCTATAAAGTTTGATGTTGCCAAACATACAATCGACAAAATAAATCCCATCCCTTTTATACCAAATGAGACGGTCAACCAGAAGGTTATGGCCGCAGAATTTATTGTCACCGAGTTATATCTGGAGTGCCTTACCCATCTGATAAACAGCGGCAAAGTGTATGATATTGAGCAATTTCGGCAGGATTTTCTGTCATTGGTTGAAAAGGAGGGGATGAAATCCAAACTGGAAATACTTATAACAGAATTATTTTAGGCAGGGATAGGTGCGGGCATATCTTGAAAGTATCTGTGAATTTCAATTAATATCAATTTTCTTAAATGAAATATAAAAATACAGAAAATGGAGAAGAGCAATTATGGCGGCGAGCAGGAAAACCATAAAAAAATTACAAGAAGAATTAGACGCCTTGCTGGAGCATGGCGAGGACACTCTTTCGCCCGAGGTTCTGCGTATCGGTCAAAAATTAGACAAAGCTATTTTCACGTTTACGCAGTCCAGGGCAAATAAGAAAAAGAAAATGGAAATTTGAATCAAAAATGATAATTTTAGAAAAAGCGCATAAACTCTCCTGATTACGAAAATCAGAATTGCAGATAATAGCTATGGATTCTATTTCATTATCGTTTAAAACTTTGGAAAGTGAAATCCGATATGCCTCATTCCAAATCGGAAAAGACATATCGCATTCCACTCTGAAAGGGGTACTTTTAAATGAGCAGAAAAAGCAAAATGAGTGAAGCGTTAAAATATGAAATTGCAAAGGAATTGGGTGTTTTTGATACGGTTTCGCAGGATGGCGGATGGGGCAATGTCTCCTCCCGGGACTGCGGAAATATCGTGACCAAAGCCATTGAAATTGCGGAAAGAAGCCTTGGCTCTCAGCAAATGAAATAGGATCCTGCAAAACAAAAATGAGCTGTCCCGCCATTCGGTGAGACAGCTCATTGCTATATCTATCGGAAAGCTTATTTCTGATAAACGATTCTGCCTTCCACCATAGTCATTTTCACATCAATATCGGAATCAAAGAGCACCAGATCCGCATCCTTATGCATTGCGATACTGCCTTTTTTCTGATCCATTTTAATGATGCGCGCCGGCGTAAGGGTCATCATTTTGACCGCGTCGGTCAGCGGAACCTCCGCCAGATTGACCATTGTCCGGACAAGCCGGTCGGCGGTGCATACACTTCCCGCAAAAGCGCTGAAATCATTTAAGAAAGCCACGCCGTCTTTGACGGTTACCTTCTGCCCGTCTTTCAGGCTGCCGAGGATGCTTTCCCCTTCCGGCATACCGGCGCCGCGCATTGCGTCTGTGCACAATGCGGTGCGGTCGGCACCCTTGGATTTGTACACAAGCTGCAAAAGTCCTTTCGGCAAATGGCAGCCATCCGCGATAATCTCCACCGTCATCCCGTCGATCAGATAGGCGCTCTCAATCACCCCCAGAGAGCGGTAGCCGTTGTTGCGCACGATAGTGGACATGGCACAGTACATATGCGTGATATGGTTGAATCCATTCTCGTAAGCCAGAATACAATCATGCTCATTGGCGCCGGAATGCCCGATGGAAGCACAAATCCCCTTCTCCTTCAGGAAAGAACCAAATTCATCCGAGCCCGGCAGTTCCGGAGCCGCGCTCCAGCGGATGATGTTTCCCTTGGACCATTCATAGATCTCTTCATACTCTGCCCGGCTTGGGCTTTTGATATAGCGAGGATCCTGCGCGCCCGCATATTGCGGCGCAAAATACGGTCCCTCCAAATGAAGCCCCAGCATTTTGGCGCCGTCATTCTCCACATCCTTGACTTCCTCAAATACCCGAAAGGTATTCTTTAGCTCCTCATTTGTGCTGGTGAGGGTGGTTGGAAGAAGCGCGGTCGTTCCGAATTTCGCATGCATTTTTGCAGTCTGCAGATAGGCCTCTTTCGTTCCATCCATAAAATCATGGCCGCCGCCCCCGTGAACATGAATATCAATGAAGCCGGGCGCCAGATACGTTCCGCCTGCATTTATCATTTCTCCGTCAAAGCCGTCTTTGCGGAAACCGGTTCCCACCTCGGCGATTTTTCCGTTGTCCACCATCACATATCCGTTATGGAGAATACGCTCCGGCGTGATGACCTCAGCGTTATAAAATACTCTTTTCATGCGCCTTCCGCCTTTCTAATACGCAATCCCCAGTTTATCCAGCAATGCATTCCATTTGATCAGGCATTCTTCCGTCGCCTCGTAGCCGTACATGGAAAATGCCGATCCCTTCGGCAATGCCAATAATTCCTCGGAGATTTCATGCTTCGGACGGTAATGGGTTTCCATCACACAATAACCGTCATATCCCGCTTCTATCAAAGCCTTGAACTGCCCCTCAAAGTCGACCTGCCCTTCCCCAAAGGGCACGCCCTCAATGGTTCCGTCGGCTTTCTTCGCCGCGTCCTTGATGTGCATATGGACAAAATGATCTTTTATGATGTCATAGCCGTCCGGGAAGGGAATCTCGCCGTCCGGTTCATAGATATCATTTCCGGGATCCCACAGACCCTTTACCCTAGGGCTGTTGATCGCCTTGAGCACCCGTGTCAGCGTCCTGGCGTTGGTAGCAAATACGCTGGGATCGAACTCCAAAAGAATATAAATATCATTCTCCTCCGCAATCCGGATCGGTTCCTGATAGCGCTCTACAATCTTATCAATATAGTCGGAAAGCTCTCCTTTCTTCCAGAAGGTAAAACCACGGATATACTTTGTGCCGAGCTGTTTTGCGAGGTTGATACATTTGTACAGGATGTCAATGTTTGCGCGGACCTCTTCCTCGCTGTCTATATCACATTTGTAGAAAGGCGCTGATATTCCGCAGCACTCCAGTCCATACTCATTCATGGTTTCCTTGATTTTTTGAATGTCCGCTTCCTCCAGCTCATGGGGACCTTTTTCCCACACCGAACGAATTTCCAGACCAGTCAAACCGTATTTTTTCGCCAAGGATGCCGCTTCCACAATATCCTGAGAAATTTCGTCTGTGATGACACCTCTTTTAAACATTATTTTCCTCCTTTAAAGAAAGCCGCCGACTTTTGGCCGGCGGCCGATTCCTGTTCTCTTTTTATGGGTAAGCATTAGAGAGTCGAACCCTATTTCACCTCGTCCAGTGCAACCTCTTTCCCTTCATCCAATGATTTCTGGATTGCATTTAACATGTAAACCGGCTGAACCAGATCGTCAAAAGATAAAGGCATTTTCCCGGTATGCAGCATTTCAACCCATTTCTCAAAGCCCAGACGATAGATGATAGAAATGTCCAGTTCCATGGTGACGCTCTTCTCGGAACCGTAAGCGGTCAGGATGTAACTGTTGCTGTTTCCGTTGAAGTTTAAGGAAACCTGTTTGTCCGCATATTTTGCAATCACACAGATATTTTTCGGCTCAATTGCAGTGGCATAAACACTTTTTACATCATACCCAAAAACGGACAGACACATCTCGCACAGGTGGGAACCATAGAAGAACAATCCGCCGTACTCGCTTTCCAGATCGCCGGGGAAATTCATCGCGCCCCCGGTCACCTTGCCCAGGGAACCGCTCTGCACCTTGTTCTGCAGCGCCAGAATTTCATAGTTGTATTTCAGTGTGGAGCCGCCGGTGATCAACGTGTTATGCTTTTCGACTGCTGCACGGAGTTTATTGATGTCATCCACCGAGACTGCCACCGGTTTGTCAATCCAGACGGGATAGCCCGCTTCAATGAAGGGCAGAATAGCCGGCACATGGTATGCGCCTCTCCGGTAGACCACCATAACCGCGTCTACTTTTCCGATAAAATCCTCCGGTTTTTCCGCAATGAAATCAATTTTTCCCTGCTCTGCAACATCCTTTGTGTGCTGCGGAGCGTCATCGTTTCCGTATATCGCCGCAATCCTTACATCCGGATAGCGGTACTCCCCGTTCTCCATCGGCAGGTTGCACAACTTTGCAAACGCCAGTGCGTGGGAATTGTCAGAACCTAAAATACCAATACGAATCATATGTATATTCCTCCTAAAACATGATTTAAGGCCATGTGAAAAACACACAGCCCTATTTTATGTAATTTTTACAGTGTAATTTCTCTCTTCTCATCCGAAGACTGGTAAATGGCAAGAATCAGGTCAACCGCTTTTCTTGCTTCTCTCGGCGTAACAGCAGGCTTTCTGTCGTTGATGATTGCGTCCGCCATATCTCCTAATGGAACCACATGGGAAGTTCCCGGCAATTTGGTAGGATCGTCTTTCATTTTAAAGACAGGCGCTTGAATTTCGGGAGCCTGTTCGTCGCTACCTTCGATGGACCATTGCAGGATGCCCTTATCGCTGACGATCATAGAACCCTTTTCACAGTGAATTTCTATCCGGGTATCCTGTGCGGGATAAACGGACGTGGTTCCCTCAATGTTGCCCAATGCTCCGTTTTTGAATTTCAAGGATGCAATTGCAGTATCCTCCACCTCAATATCTCTGACCTGTGTTGCGCACCGTGCAAATACGCTCTCCACATCCCCAGCCATCCAGGTCAAAAGATCAATGCCGTGTACACCCTGGTTCATCAGCGCGCCGCCGCCGTCCAGTTCCCAGGTCGCACGCCAGTCGCCGCTGTTATAGTACTCCTGGCTTCTGAAATATTTTAAGTAAGCGTCCGCCAGAATCACTTTGCCAAATCTGCCGCTGTCGATGGCTTCCTTGACTGCTAAAAATTTGGGGTCGCAGCGTCTCTGGAACACACATCCCATTTTTACACCGCTCTTCTCCACAAATTCGATCACGTCATCCATTTTTTCTTTTGTGATCTCCATCGGCTTTTCACAGAGAATATGTTTCCCGGCCGCAGCCGCATCCTTACACATCTGCCCATGCATACCGGAAGGCGTACAGATGGAAACACATTCAATTTCAGGATCCTTGAGCATTTCCTTATAATCGGTATAAATCTTTTTCGCACCGTATTCTTCTGCTTTCGCCTTTGCCTTTTCCTCAATAATATCGCACACTGCATATAACTGCGCATTGTCTACAACGCCCAAAGCATCACAATGCAATTTGGAGATAACGCCGCAGCCGATAATCCCCCATTTTACTACTCTACCCACTTCATTCAACTTCCTTTCGTCTCAGTTTATTGATTAAATTCATCCAGTTTGATTTCTTTTCCTGTTCTTGCCGACTCATAAATAGCAAGAATGATATTCACACTTTTCATTGCCTCTTCGCCGGTTATCAGTGGATCGCGATCATCCAGCACAGCCCTCGCCATGTCCTCCACCTGAAGGATATGCCCCACGTTGTTGGTATTATACTGGCAATTCAGACCTCCCATGCTTCCGGAGACATCCGGCTGATCCACCTTGTTATCCTTGATCTTCCAATGGTAGAAGCCTTCGTCACCAAACATAATGCTGCCCTCAGATCCATTCACCTGAAAAATGGTGTCCAACCCGGGATAAGCCGTCGTCGCGCCTTCAATGACGCCCAACGCGCCGTTTTTAAACCGCACGCTGATAACTGCCGTGTCTTCCACCTTGATGTCCCAGACCAGTTTTTCACAGTGTGCGTAAACACTTTCAATGCCGCCCATCATCCAGTTGATCAGGTCAATACCGTGAATCCCCTGGTTCATGAGGGCACCTCCGCCGTCCAACTCCCAGGTTCCGCGCCAGTCCCCGCTGTCATAATACGCCTGATCGCGGTAATATTTTAGATAGGCGTCGCCCATTGTGACTCTGCCCAGAGTGCCGTTCTCGATGGCTTTTTTTGTCTCCTGCGCCGCCATAAAGGAACGCCGCTGAAAAATAGCCCCCAGCTTAACGCCGTTATCCTTACATGTCTGTATCATGGTTTTCATTTTTTCCTTGGTGACATCCAAAGGTTTTTCGCACAAGACATTGACCTTATGACCGGCAACCTTAATCGCTACCTCTGCATGTCTCCCGCTTGGCACCAGCACACAGCAGACATCCACCTTTTCGTTGTTCAGCATATCGTCAATATCGGTATACCATTTTTCAAGTCCTTGTTCCTCCGCAACCTTCTTCGCCTTTTCCTCGACGATATCGCAGACTGCCACCAGCTTCGCGGACGGTGCGTTCTTAATTGCGTCCAGATGGTTTACCGCTATCCTGCCGCAGCCGATTAGGGCAAACCTTGCCTGTTTCTCCATTTCTGTTTTCCCCCCGCCTTTCATTGCTTCCTGTAATCAAAACCGTTTCCGCATTTCACACGTTGTTTCCTGGTTTTGGTTCTATTATACTATAAATTTGAGAGAGTAGTTTTATTATCTTGCATTTTTTTTGGACTTTTCTATATTTTTATTTCATAAGAGCGTATAGTGCTGAGCAACTGTGCCATAATTTCATGCACAATTGCAAAGAATCTCCGGTAAAAACCATATTGTGTTCAACTCTTTAATGAGTATATCACATCTGCTGAAAAACATCAATTTCGATATTTGCATTTTCTTTTCAAAAAAATAAAATTTCATTTGTTTCGATCTTTTTTCTATCTCTCCGTTGTATGACTGATAAAAATTTGTTATAATTGAAATAATAAAGTTAATCGTTTTATTCCGGATAAAATGAATGAAGCAGGAGGGTTTTATGGCGAAAGTATTGAATTTCGGTTCCCTGAATCTGGATATTGTATACAGCCTTGACCATATCGTTCGGGAGGGGGAGACCATTTCTTCCTCCCATGTGGAGCGATACTGCGGCGGCAAGGGATTGAATCAGTCAGTGGCTCTGAAAAAAGCTGGTGCAGATCTCTATCATGCAGGTGCTATCGGAAAAGAGGATGGAATTATCCTAAAGAATACGCTGAGAGAACTGGGCGCAGATACCCGCTTTATTAAAGAATACAATCAAAAAAGCGGACATGCGGTTATCCAGGTTTCAAAGCGAGGGGAGAACTGTATCATCCTATATCCTGGCACAAATCATTCCATTCAAAGAAAGGATATGGATGAAACGCTCTCTTATTTTGAAGCGGGGGATTTTCTTGTCCTGCAAAACGAAATCAATGATATGCAATATTTGATGGAACAGGCGTATCAGAAAGGATTGCGCATGGTTCTCAATCCATCCCCCATGGATGAAAAGATTCCGACCTATCCCCTTGATTATGTTGAATTTTTTATTTTGAATGAAATTGAAGCTCGGGATATTCTGAAAAAAGAGTCTCAGTTATCCGAAGGACTGATTGCACGGTTTCCGGATTCCAAAATTGTTTTGACCTTAGGGAAAAAAGGCGTTGTTTACCGGGATAAGAACTGCTCTTACTCCAATTGTGCCTATCCGGTCGAAGCGGTGGATACGACTGCGGCAGGGGATACTTTTACCGGATATTTTATCGCGTCCATTGCCGCCGGGAAGGCTGTCCCTTCCGCCCTGAATCTTGCGTCGGTCGCAGCGTCCATCGCGGTTTCCCGAAAAGGTGCGGCTTCCTCTATCCCGTCTTTACAGGAAGTTCTGTCCTCGCCTTACCTGAAAGGAGAAAGGAGCCGCGATGAATATCTTTGATATGATCGGTCCTATTATGGTAGGCAGCTCCAGCTCCCATACGGCTGGAGCTGCACGAGCCGGCTATGTGGCCCGCATGCTGCTGGGAGAGGAGCCAGTCAAAGCGGTTGTCACTTTAAGCGGATCCTTTGCCCAAACTTATCAGGGGCACGGCACCGATCGTGCCATTATAGGCGGTATTCTTGGTTTTTCGCCAAGCGATCTCAGAATCCGGAACAGTTTTGAAGAAGCGAAAAGGAATCATCTTTCCTATACCTTTCAGATGGAAGAGTTGGAGAATACTGCCCCCAATACTGCCAAAATTGAATTGCAGGGAGTAAACGGCGCCGTGATCAGTACCATCATCTCCTCTGTGGGGGGCGGCGTCGTTCAAGTCGTCCGGATCAACGATGCAGATGTCAAATTTTCAGCAGAGTATCCAACCACCGTGGTCTTCAACGATGATAAACCGGGAATTGTTGCAAAAGTTTCAGAGTATTTTGCCTCCCATCACATCAATATCGCTTTTATGCGGCTGTTTCGCCGGGAAGAAGGCCAAGAGGCCATTATGGTGATCGAATCGGACCAAAAAGTAGGGAAAGAAATATTAGAATCATTAAGACAGAGTGAACACATCAACAAGGTCATCGCGATTGAACCGTTTTAAGGAGTAAGTATGAAAGAATTCAATTCTATCCGCGAACTGGTGACACAAGCAGAAGCCCATCATTGCCCAATCTCTCGCATTGTCATAGACAATCAAATGAACTATCTTAAAAAAACGGAGGACGAGCTTCACCTGCAAATGGATGAGCATTTGCAGGTAATGTGGGAGGCCTATCAAAACGGGTATCAGGAAATGAAATCTCCCAGCGGACTGTCCGGTGGCATGGCAAAAAAATATCATCAAAGCACTGTCAGCGGCAAGCTGTTATCTCCTCTGACCAAAGAGGCTATCACCATCGCCCTGTCCATATCGGAATACAACGCCTGTATGGGAAGGATTGTGGCGGCTCCGACTGCCGGCTCTTGCGGTATCCTTCCCGCTGTCCTTTTCTCGGTATCAAACACGTTTCAGTTGGAACGAAAAAAGACGTTAGACGCCCTGTTTCACAGTGCGGGTGTCTGTATGGTCATTGCAAAAAATGCAAGCATTTCCGGCGCGGAGGGCGGGTGTCAGGCTGAGTGCGGCAGCGCCGCTGCAGCCGCTGCTTCCGCCGCGGTTGAACTGATGGGCGGCACTCCTGAAATGAGCGCCCACGCCTGTGCCTTGGCATTAAAGTTTGTGATGGGGTTGGTCTGTGATCCGGTCGCCGGATTGGTGGAGGTGCCCTGCGTCAAACGAAACGCCTCCGGAGCTGTCAATGCACTGACGGCAGCGGAACTGGCTTTATCAGGAATCGAAAGTGCTATCCCGGTGGACGAGGTGATTGAGGCGATGAAAAACGTGGGAACAATGATGCCCTGTGCCCTAAAAGAAACAGCGCAGGGGGGCTTGGCGGCGACAAAAACCGCCAGGAAAATTTCGGAAAGAGTTCATGGAAGGTAAGCTTTTAAAAATTACATTGCAAAAGGCATGTCCATCGAAAAACCGGACGGACATGCCTTTTTCCTTTGACTATAACAAACCAAGTTTTACGGCACTTCTCATTTTATTTATTTGATTTTTTATCAATCTTCACCGAAACATAATTATATTTTAATTCTTCGACGATATCATTCAGCTCTCCGCCAAGCACAAGTAAAATTCCCACCAGATAGAGCCAGAGCATCAGCACGATAATCGCTCCCAAGGAGCCGTAAATCAGAGAGTAGCGCCCAAAATGATTGATGTAAAAGGAAAATCCCAAAGTCAGGATGATCCATCCCACCACGGAAAAGACGGTTCCCGGCAGAACATTTCTCCACTTCATTTTGCGGTTTGGAACAAAGTAGTACATAAATGCCAGCATAACAAACAAATCGAGCAGTACGATCACCCATCGCAGATTATCCAAAACGGCCAAAGGGATCAAAAGAAATTCAAAACGTGCGGACAACCAAACCATCATGTTCTTGCCGATCGTAAGCAGCAGAAGGGAAAGAATAATAGTAACCCCGATTCCAAATGTCAAAATAACCGATAGAAAAAAATCACCGATAAAGCCCCGCGGTTTATCAACACGATAAGCCTTGTTAATGGCGTAGTTTAAAGATCGGATCGCACGGGAGGCGGAAAACAGCGTGACGATAAGACCGATCGACAGCAGACTCACATGCTGATTCTCGGAAATATATTGGATATAGGTGTTAATCACACCGATGATCTCCTGCGGCAAAAAGGATGACAGTGTATCCACAATCTCGGCTTCCGAAAAATTAAATGAACCGACCAGAGCATTCAAAAAAATAGCAAACGGAAAGACGGACAGCAGGAAAAAGTAAGCCAGCTGCCCTCCGGTCTGTGAAATATTATGACAGAGAAACCGTCCGATTAGGCTTTTTATGACATATATAAGCTTATTGTCCGTTTCTTTGATCTCCAAAAAGCGCGAAAAATCCATTTACATCCCCATTTCTTCCTCATCTCCTCCTTAGGATACACCATTTTTGTGCATTTTACAAGGGAATTTGAAATTTGCAGCCTTTCCATTTATCTCACAAGAAAAAAACAAATTCCCTATGGAAAAATAGAATTCAGAGAAAGACTATTTAAAATGCAGTTTGCAATTTCGACTTTGGAGATTCCGTACAAAAAAGAAAAGCAGGACAGCTATACTGCCCTGCTTTTCTTTTTTGTACAACCAAATATGAATTCCAGCCTTAATAGAATTCTTTTGATAAGATTATTCTACCATAAAATTCTTACGCTTTTTGCATTATTAACCGCAAAAACTGTACGATTTTACAATTCTTTTTCAATAAAATACTTTGTCCGTTATCCCTTGACCGTGAGCCGTTTTTCTTCTTCTCTTTTGATTTCATCATAAAATTTTGCCAGCGCTGTCATATAGTACGGTCCCACATAGATAAGAGCCAAGCCCAAAGTGGCAACCACCAGCAGAAACCATCCAATAAAGGAAAGCTGCAGCTTAAACAGCCGAAACCGGTTTCCATTCATCAGGCGGAAGCTTTTGGATATTGCCGTCCATGGCTGCATATCCTCATCGTCCGAAAAAATAAAATTTGTCATGGCAGTGCTGTAAAAAAAGAAAATGCCGGGAATGATAAAAACCATGAGCCCAATCCCTATCATCATCGTCTTTAAAAAGAACAGAATCCAAACCCGGATAAAATTGAAAAAGCCGTCAAACAACACCGAAAAAGCTGGTCTCTGCATCCTCGCAAAAACAAGATATACTCTGTACACACCAAACAGCATCAGCGGAACAAACACAGCGTTAAAAATAGTGTATAGTACTTTGAATATATTCTGTGTCGGAGAAAGGGTCACTTCCACGCCTCTGGCGATGTCTGCCAGTGGAAGAAGGCCAACAGCAATCGCATTTACAGCCGCTGTCAGAAACAGAAATACAAGATAAGGCCATATTGCATGTCTGCCAAATGCTTTTCTTGTTTCCTTGGCATCTTTCATCAGTTCAAAGGATGTCATTTATTCAGCCTCCCGTTTTTTCTTTTTAAACGAGATTCCCTCCGTGATAGAGTACTTGATATATTTCGCCTTGGACAGCGCCAATAAGATAGGGGTTGCAACCGCAAAATCCAATGCGTGGTGAACGACCGTTCCAAAGAACACCAGCCATGTGCTGGCCTGAGCGGCTCCGCCGTTTGAAATCGTCCAATACATGAAACCGAGTGCCACGATCGACTCTGCAATGGCATGAATCAGCATCGTCGCGCCGATAACCACAAGATAATTCATCTTTTTACGAAGCATATAGGCCCCAATCAATCCAAAAATCAAATGGGTAGCCGCTCTCGCCATAACAACAGGCCCCAATGGTAAAAATCCGAAAATATTTCCGATAGTCGCCAAGACAACTGCATACGGACTGATAAACATAGCGATGAACACCGGAATATGAGCTCCCAGAGTCATGCTGAACGGCGGAATGACCACCTTGAAAGAATACATCGGAATAACAACTGCCATTGCAACCAGCAAAGCGACAATTGTATACTCCCTCACCTTCGCGCTTTTCATAAAAATTCCTCTCTTTCCTAAATAAATCGTGCTTTTTATTTCATAATTATTTGAAGTTGATATACCGCTTTTAACGATATCATCGGTCATAAATTTCGGTTGTCCGGACTTGTTCCGGATGGGAAACTTTTAAATAGCCGTATTTTATACCTTGTGCATATTATACCACAAAATAAAGGCTTGTCAATTGATTAACAATACAATTGACAAGCCTTTCCGAAGTTTTTTATAGAGATTTAATACAAATTCAGCGGAAGATATCATTCAGCAGGTTTTGAATTTCCTCCTTTTTTTTTCCTGTCTGTTCATGATCAATAAAAATCCGGACAATGTCCCCTTCCGCCACCGCAGCCGGAAGCAAAGCCAAATCCACCGTCAAAATAGTGCCATCCTCCGCCTCCAGAGAAGCCTTATTTTCTTCTATCCCGTCTACAATAAATTTTCTTTCCATTACCGAATTCCCCTCTTAAATGTTAGAAAGCTGTATATGGATTTCCTATTTTTCTGTTGCAACCGTCAGGTTTGTTCCATCCGTATGAATGATAATATCTCCGTTTTTATCTGTTCTATACACTTCAGCATTTTTCAGTGTCTCCAAGGTCTCCTGATGGGGATGTCCATACTCATTATCCTTTCCGCAGGAAATAACCGCAATGCGCGGATTCACTTTGGCGATAAACTTTTCGGAGGAGGAGGTTCTGCTTCCATGATGTCCGACCTTCAGTACATCCGAGCGGATTTCATAGTTCAGCATCTCATTTTCCGAAAGCTTTTCCGCATCTCCGGCAAACAAAAACGTTGTATTCCCATAAGCGATATGAAGTACCGCACTGTAATTATTCAGGCTTTCATACTTCTCATCCTTTTTCGGTGCGACCAGCTGTATCTTACAACGGTCGGTTTCGTGCAGGACAACACCTGACTCTGCTTTGACGGCTGGAATCTCTTTTTCTTTTATTTTTTTCAGCAAATTCTCATAGGTTTTCGATGTATGCACGACCGAGGGGAAAACCACTGTTCCGATCTCAGCGCTGTCAATAATGTCTTCCATTCCGCCGATATGATCCGCATGGGGATGCGTGGCAATCAAATAGTCAATTTTTCGGATTCCTTTTCTTTTCAGCGCCCTGATAATATTACCGCTCTGATCCTTCGTCCCCGCGTCAATAACAATATTTGTGCCGTCCTCCATGCGAATGATTTCACAGTCCGCATTTCCTACATCCAGATAGGTGATTTCCATCCCGGAAAGCGGTTCTGCCTTCTGTGTGGTAAACTGGCACCCTGTCAAAAGCAAAAGCATTGCTAGAAGCAATATAAAACATTTCTTCATTCCGCGTCTCCCTCAATTCTCAATAATAGGTTACTGTGACCCGTTTTCCTAATGCTTCCATTATAGACACCAACTCGTCCAGCAGACGAAGTTTGATGCTCAAATCCACTGGGAGATTTGGATTCTGATGGGCAGGATTGATTGCCTTTCCCACAAATAGATGTAGCATGGTGCAATCTTCAATCAGAAGCTTTGCCAAAAGCGCCGCACCGTTTTTCTGATCCAGTGTTTTCAGATATCCATAATCAATATCATGCTTCATGTATTCCTTTAATATCTCAACTGTCTTGGAGATGGTCAGCACGCCCTCCGTAACCAGATCAATTCCGTCAATATAAGCAATCGGCGGAATATCGGGGTCGACATATTCCAAACTGGTGGCAATCTGTTTGCCGGTAACCCGGCTGACGATATTGGCACTGGTTCCGCCGCATACCACTTTTTTTGCCTGTACATCCTCCAAAAAGTCACAGACGAGCCTTTGATCCTTGTCCGCTTCCTTCGGCGGGCCGGAAAAGAGGTTGACCACCTTATGTGCCAGAACCTTTGCTACCAGCACGGTGGTGTCATCCCCCGGCTGTCCCATATACAGGTTGTCACATACACTGGACAGGGATGCACAGATACGGGAAGCAGACATCTCCGGCTTTGCCTCCGCCTGCAGGAAATTAGCCGCATTCTGCCATTCCCATCCCAGATTCAGTGTTTGACCTACCCCTGCATGAATCACACCATCACTGAAAATGGCAAACACATCACCGGGAAGTACATCAAAATGGCATTCTCTCACCTGCTTGCCCCAGATTTCCTTTTCCTCTATCGGCAGCTCCAGCAGCTGCCCATCCCGGATAAATACACAAGAGGGGCTGTCGAACTCTACCAGATGCGCATGGCGCTCATTGTCGATCTCCAGAATACTGAAGGTGGAATAGGCCAGTTTGCGCACCTTGCACACCGGGAGAGTGTTGACGATGGTTTCCACTACCTCCTCCAGCTCCGCACCGTTTTTGAGCATTGTTCCGATAATCTTTGAGGTCAGAGTGGCCAAAATATTTGCCTTTACCCCACTGCCCAGCCCATCTGCCAAAACCAGAATAATGGATCGGTCGGTGCGGATAATTTCCACTTTATCCCCACATAGCTCCTCGTTTTTTTTATTTAAGCTTTTGTAATAGGCATCGACATGGATACTCATTTTTCTTCCTCTCCGTCATAAATGATGGTCTTCTTCAGTTTGGTAAGGGTTACCTTGGTTTCCGCAGTGGTTTCTCCGAGCAGGGATGCAATCTCCTGCGCCACCATCATCTGCTTGTCAATTACCTTTTGGGCCATCTCCATCGTGTCCATCTTCAGCTTGTAAGCCTTTTGCTCTCTGGCCTCCTCCTGGGTGATGTCCTGAAGAAATCCAATGATAACCTGGTGCTTCGGAACATAAATGATGTCCTGCGATGTTTTCAGTCCAAATTCCGGATAATCCGCTTTCAGATCGGTCACATCTTGTTTTGACAGCAGCACCTTTCTGAAGTTCTCATCGTCAATAATATCGGAAAGTTCCCGGTTCAGCGCATCCTTTCTGGTCAGATGAAAAGCAGATTCTGCCGCGTGATTGAACTCCACAATCTTCATGTCCTGATTCACGGCGATGATAATATTGGGCGTATAGGCCAGCACCACGTTGGAAAGGGATTGGGTCATCTCATTCATGTAGGGCATACACATGGAAAGCTGTGCCTTGTTCTGGAATACCGCTATCGCTTTATCCCGGCAGGAGGGGTACCCGCATGATCCGCAGTTCAGTTCCTGCTCCTCCGTCTCCTTTCCGATGCGCTTCAGAATGCCCCGGATCGTTGCCTCATCCGGAATCGGTTCCTTCGCTCTTCTGTCTACAAACTGTTTCTGCATGCCAACCTGATGACGAAATACCGGATATGCTGAGGTGTCAGCAGTGGAATACCTTTTAATCTTCTGCTGTGCACCGAAAAATTCATAGGGTTCCCCGTTGACAGCCGGTCCGTTGATACATCCCTCCGGGCAGGCGTTGATCTCGATGAATGTTTTGTGCAGTTTATTGTTTTTTAACGCTTCGAATACAAGCTTAACCTGTTCGATGCCGCTGATCGTTATCGTCTGGTATCCATTGAGTCCGCCTTTGCTCAGCAGGCTTTTGATAATCCCGGCAGAGATCGGATAGCGCCGCGCTACCTTCGGATCCGTACCTGAAAACGAATCCGCCTCAAGAGTTGAAGGAAAAATTCCTTTTTCCAGCATCCAGGAGGAAAGCTCCTCAAAGGTTAAAACCGCATCCACGGCATCGTCATGCCGAATATCAGCCGCCTCGGCTTTTTTTGAAATACACGGACCGATAAATACAACCTTGATTTCCCTGCCGTACTTCTCCTTTAACATCTTACCGTGGGCAATCATAGGGGAAACCACCGGCGCCATGTAGGGCAGAACCTCACAATAGTATTTTTCCGCAAGGGCATTGACAGTAGGGCAGCACGTTGTCACAATATTATCCATCTGCCCTTTAACAAGCAATTTGTAGTATTCATCGGTTACCATGACCGCGCCCTGCGCAGTCTCACAGACATCGTAAAATCCAAGCTTTTTCAGCGCGTTCACCATCTGTCCCGGCTCTTTGCATTCAAAGGAGCCCAGGAAGGACGGAGCAAGGGAAACAAAAACCTTTTTTTCCTCCCGCAAAAAGGATTTCACCAGTTCCAGATCGCTGTACAGGACCTTTGCATTCTGAGGACAGGCCTCCAGGCAGCGACCGCAGAGAATACACTCTTCCTCAATAATTTCCGCCTGCTCATTGTGTACCCGGATGGATTTCACCGGACAAACCCGGACGCATTTATAGCAATTCATGCAGTTGGCTTTCTTTAAACCAATGACGCTCATTTTTTCATTCCTCCTAAAATGTGCTCTGAAAAAAAGCGCTCCGCTTCCTCCGGCTGAAGGGAATAAAGCTGTTCGTCCAGCTTTACGCCGACACCGTTGACGCATTGTCCCATGCAGAAAGAGCCCCGGAGCTCAACCTTCCCGTCCAGAGCGTTTTCTCCGATTTTCTTTTGAAAGACATCAATGATTTGTTTTGAACCTTTCAGATGGCAGGAACTGCCCACACAAACCGTTACGACCATATCAATTCTCCTTCTTCCATCCCTCTTTTTTCTTCTTTTCAAAGATTTTTCTCTTTGGCTGCTATATTTTTATCATACAAGAAAACGCTTGAAATTTCAACTTATAAATATTGAAACAAAGCCTCTTTCGCACACAATTGAGCAAATTGGGATCAATTTTGCTTCTTTACTTTTTCCCCGATTATTAATATAATAAAATTGTCATTATCATAAAATAAGGAGGATTTCCGATGATGAAAAAAATCGTGGCTTTCACCGTGATTCTATGTCTCTGCATCTCATCTTTGACAGGAATATCAGCTGTGGCACAGAGCAACGAAAAAAACTATTTACCCCCTGTTGATCTGGGTGAATTTATCGAGACCTGCCAGCCGCTTGACTCAGTAGTGGAAGAGATAGACGGCGTGGACTATCTGTTCTCGTCCTCCACCGGTTCCCCTGCTGTCTTCAATATCTATAATCTAGATGCACAGCAGTATATCAAATCTTATGAGCTGACAGACTCCAGCTCTCCCTGGATCCATGTAAAGGATTCCAAAGGAAAAATATACATTGCGGCCGACGCCTATGTTTACAGCTACGATCCCTATTCCGATCAGTTTGAATCCCTCGGAAAATGTCTATCGACAGAATCCGCCACCTTTGTTATGACCATCGATGAAAACGACAATCTGTATATCGGCACCTATCCCAGCGCCAAGATCGTCAAATACGATTCCGTCCAAAAAGAATTTATCGATTTAGGGACTGTGGAGAAGGGAGCAAATTATGTTCGCTCTATCGCTTATCATAACGGTTACCTCTATTGCGGCACCTTCGGAAACGGCGCGCCGAAATTCATTCGTATGAATCCAAATAATCCGGAAGAAAAAAAAGAATTTCCCGTTCCGGCAAATGACAGTTACTATGACGTGAATGAGATGATATGGATTTACACCATGAACACGCTGGGAGATTACATTGTGATCTACGCATCGGCGGAAGGCATCACACCAATGCTGGTGTTTGACACAAATACGGAACGGTTCATTGATATTGATTTTGAAGAATATTACCGCGGTCTTTACACCACGCCTGAACTGAACGGCAAGGCATACTGCATCACCCTTGATAAGATGTATGAAATCGACATAACGAACGGATTCCAGATTACCGATTTTGATTTTCCCATTCCCTATAAAACCTCTTTCCGCGGAGGTGGATGGATTACCGTAGAAGACGATCCCGATTTTCCGGGCAAATCTTACTGCACCGTTGACACTGGAGACGGCAGTCCCACCATTTATAATATGCAGACAAAAAAATATAAAAAGCTTACGGATCACGGTCAAAAAGGCGGAAAAATCAACCTGCAAGCTATTGAAAAAGGTCCGGGAGACGAAATCTATCTTGGCGGATATATGGGACATCAGGGTGCGGCTTACAATGTGAAAACCGGGAGTACCGTCACTTTCCCGATCGGTCAAACTGAAGGAATGGTGGAGTATAACGGAAAAATGTATTTCGGTATCTATCCAAAGGCGTGGCTCTATGAATACGATCCGTCCCTGCCCGTGGATTCCAAAACCAATCCGAAAGCGTTGGCACAGATAGAGGAAAGCCAGGATCGCCCCTTTGCTCTGACAGCGGCCGACGGAAAAATATTTATAGGCACTGTTCCCGATTACGGACAGTTGGGAGGTGCTCTCAGCATTTATGATCTTGCTTCGGGAAAAATGACGACTGTGCGCAATCTCGTGCAAAATCAGAGCATCATAAGCCTGGCAGTGAAGGATGGCATGCTGTACGGATCCACCTCCGCATACGGCGGACTCGCCTCCACACCCAGTGAGAAGCAGGCAAAGCTGTTCGTCTATGACTATAAAACCAATGAGAAAGTGAAAGAGGTTACGGTTGACATTCCCGGCGTGTCAAATCCGCTGTGCATCGGCGGCATCTCTTTTGACGAAAGCGGTCTTTTGTGGTGCGTGTCGGGCAAAACCTTATTCGCCGTTGACCTCGACACACAAAAAGTTGTAAAAAGCAAAGTTTTTGAAGAGTTCAGCTATAATCCATCCTCACATCAATGGCGCCCAACTTATATCCGCTGGGCTTCGGACGGCCTGCTCTATACAAACATCAACGGCATAAAAGCGGTGGACACCGAAACCATGAATGCAATCGATCTGCAGTCTCTGACGGGGAATGCAGCTTTATTTACGATCGGTACCGACGGAAATCTGTATTATAATTCCGGTTCACACCTGAAAATGATTCCGGTTTCCTCTGTTGCAATGGACAACAGCAATCTGACGGAAATCCGCACTTATTTTACAGAAAATATCGGTCTGTTCGTGGATAATCCCCTGGCTATGGCGAAAGGAGAACCCCAGAGCATCGATCCGGCGAACAGTGATGTCAAACCAATTGTACAAAATGATAGAACCCTAGTTCCCGTTCGCTTTATCGCGGAGACCTTGGGCGCCGATGCAGCTTGGGATGATTCCACGCAGACAGCAACACTGACAAAGGGCGATTCTGTCGTGAATGTGACGCTAAATCAAAAGGAAATGCTGGTAAACGGCGAAAGAGTTTCTCTGGACGTTCCGGCGCAGACCGTGAACGATCGTACTCTCCTGCCACTGCGCGCTGTCTCGGATGCCTTTTCCAAGCAGGTCTACTGGGAGCCCTCCGGAAGCGGTCTAATCATTATCTCCGATGAACCGGTGACTATCGACAGAGATATGACGCAAAGAATGATCGCATACTTCCGTTTCTATATCAAATCTGACAAAAAAGAAACTGGTTTTTCGGCAAAATAATTAAATTGTTTAGCGGAAGAACACTAAAAGCACAGCAAAAATATTCCTTAACAGAAGCAATCGGTTCCGAAAGAACCTATTGTTCTGCCGGCTTAAGCAAAGAACTTTGGTTCTATGCGCAAGTATCTTGCTGAAAAAAGGAGTAAAAAATGGAATTGTCAATTCGATCATACCGAAAAGAAGATTTGAAACAGATGACAGATATCTGGAATGATATTGTGGAAGCGGCGGACAGCTTCCCGGGAGACACCCGTTTGTCCCTCAGAGAAGCGGAGGAAATGTTTGCGGCGCAGACCGCTTCCGTTTGTGCCTGTTTGGGCGAAGAAATCCTTGGTCTGTATATTCTCCATCCCAATAATATCGGTCGGTGCGCCCATGTTGCAAACGCATCCTACGGTGTCAAAAAAGGCTGCCGCGGTATGGGAGTCGGCCGTAAAATGGTGGAGCACTCCCTTGCAACAGCCAAAGAATATGGCTTCAAAGGTCTGCAGTTCAATGCGGTGGTTGCCAGCAACGAAGCTGCCATCCGGCTCTATCTGGACCTAGGCTTTCAGAAAATCGGCAGAATCCCAAATGGATACCGCTTAAAGGATGGAACCTTTATCGATATATTCATCTTTTATCATTCGATTTGACTTTTCAGGCGATAAGCAATCGTCATGGAATTTGAAACATTCCATGACGATTTTTACATTTCTTTGATCTTTAAAACGTTGTTTTTGCTTTATAAAAGTGTTTTGTTCAATAAGGCATGGACCCCAGAATGCACATCTCTGTGATGATACAATCCACCACAGAAAAATAAAGTGGAACCCGCCGCCTATGAGGCAAGGGACAGCTTCCTTTCGTTATAACCTCGCTAAGATTTTCCCCACCTTTTTCGATGTTGGGTACAGCATTATCGAAGCAAGCAGCGGGCATATATTCTCCGCTTCGCGAGATTGAAACGCCTATAAGGTAACTTTTGCAACATTTTGTTGTAAAAGTGATTTCATCTTGTTATAACTATTTCATTCTCTCTTACCCGCCAATTTTTGAAACATATCAGTAAACAGCGCATCCCTTTTTATATAATATACATATCTGAGGAATTTACCGTTTCCGGTATTTTCATATTTGCTGTCATATCCAGGCATCCTGCGCTCCTCCATTCGTGACAGCATAAATCGGTCATTCTCATTCAGCAGCCACGCGACAGCCGTCACATCCCATATCACCCTGGTCCAAGCTGTTCCGCTGGCATAGCTTTCCGCCTCACGCACCGTATGCGAGACGAGATAATCGCAAAGTTTGTTTTTCCCTTTCAGCCAATGCTCAAGCTCATGTCTTGATGTGGAAAAACTGCTAACCACCCCGTTGCAGGGCAGCAAAACCAACGGCGCGTTGCAGTTAAATACAACCCTTGCAGCCGCAATATCCTGCCGCATGTTAAACTCGTCAGTATCATGATATTCAAAGGAATGTCCGCCAAGCCAAACGATAACAATCCGTTGGGCTATTTGGGGATTGAGGAGCAGGGCAGAGGCAATGTTTGTTATTGCGCCGATCGCGACAATATAAAGAGGATTCTCAGCCGAATATTCCATGGCTGTTCTGCTGAGATTCTCGGCTGCCACAGAAAGAACAGGTGTTTTTTCATCCTTCATATAATTTATGGATCCTTTGTATACATTCGCCGTCATCTCCGTTTCCCCAGCTAGCTGAAGCAAATTTAGGATCTCCTCATAGCTTTTTTTCATTCCGTCCTCCGGAGAGAAGGCATTCTTGTTAAAAAACGGTGCAGCATATATGGCTTTCACTCTCAGCTTATCCTGTGAACAGAGCATATAGGACAGTGCGAACTGATCGTCAATTTCATTATAAGCGTCAGTATCCAATACCACGTCAAACTTTCCTTCCGGCGTACTGCATTTTCTTTTCATATTCTTTCCTTCTCCTTTTCGATTAAAAATTTTCTATGCTTCTGTATGATACAATCCGGAGAGAATTCTTTCTATATTTTATTGGTTTTTTGTATGATCTGGTTTCTTTTTTTCGATTTTCATGATAAAATGCAGGGAGTAATACCGACAAATAGGGAGGAATTTCATATGAATGATATCCGCCTCAGTTTCATATTCAAAAATAAGCATACAACGGGAAGCATTGTAAAAGATCACTCACATTCCTCTACGGAAATCGTATATTACATCAGCGGAAACGGACAGAGCATCATAAATGGCAGAAGCTTTGAAATACGTAAAAACAGTCTCGCTGTGATAAAGCCTGGAAGCATTCACAGCGAAAAGCATTGTGCCGAAAGCAGCGTGCTGTTTTTTGGATTTTACGGCGATATTCTGTTCGAGGAAATAGAGGAAGGTGTTTTTTATCCGAAACAACACACTCTTATCCTGCAAATAATTCATCAGATATTAAGCGAGGCGATTCACCGCAGCAAAAACCATACGCTTTTGATCGCCGCAAAAATCTGCGAACTTTCCGTTCTTTTATCGCGAGAATACAGCAATGCAAGTCCTGATGCAAGGAATCTGTCGTACTGTGCAAACTATCTTTGTGAAAACTGCAGTGAACCGGTGGACATGCATTTACTGGCTGAAAACTTTGGCTACAGCTATGATTATTTCCGCCATATGTTTAAAAAAGAATTTGGCATGTCTCCCCAAAACTTTGTGATAGCCCAGCGGCTTAACAATGCATATAAAATGCTCACTACACAAAATATAAGCTGTACGGAAACGGCATATTACTGTGGTTTTTCTGACAGCTCACAGTTTTCCAAAATGTTTAAGAGAAATTTTGGGATTTCTCCGAAAAAAGCCCAGTTGAAATCAAAAGAGTAATCCTGGAAATCCAGGGGTACAATTTCATCAACGCTATAAATTTTTCGTACCCCTTTGCTTGTCTCAAATCAATTTTTCGCCATTTTTTGTTATTTTATTTTTTCCATTCCTGTGAATACTAGAAAAAGATATGACATGAGGAAAGGAATGAATCAAATGAAATATTTTAAAAATACCGGAACAGTGAAACATTTTATATCAGTCTTCCTGATCATTGGTTTACTTTGCTCTCTGGCAGCATGCAGCGGGAAAAACAGTGAGGGAGATAAAAGCGGAGGGAACACTTCCGATCCAACGCAAACCGCATTGCCAAGTGTAGACGGTGCCCCAGCCTCTGTAAATGAAAACGCGGGGAATGAGGAAATTGCCGGCGCCGTGCCAGCCAATGTATACACTGCGCTGGATAATAAGGTCTGTGGTTTTGGTTTTGCCAAAGCTCCGAAAGGAAAAGTGCCTGATATCGGCTCTTACGCGAAACTAATAGACAACTCAAAAGCTCTGTATGTCGGGGACACCAGCCAGAAAAATCTCTACCTCACGTTTGACGAGGGATACGAGAATGGCTTTTCCGGACAGATATTGGATACTTTAAAAGAGAAAAAGTGTCCGGCAGCTTTCTTTGTCACAGGAGATTATCTGAAACGGGAACCGGAATTGATTGATCGAATGATCAACGAAGGACATATCGTGGGAAACCACACGTGGAGTCATCCCACCCTGCCAAAAATCGAAGATGAGACAAAGTTCAAGGAGGAGTTGACCAAGCTGGATGACTATCTTGCGGAAAAGCATGGGGTGAAAACTACTTATTTCCGATATCCCAACGGCGAATTCAGTGAACGAAGTCTCAAAATAGTGGATGACATGGGCTATAAAACGGTGTTCTGGAGCACCACCTATAAGGATTGGGAACGAGATGTATCCAGGGGAGCCGATTACGCTTATGATAATATTGTCAACCACGTTCACGACGGTGCTATCCTCCTTATGCATGCGGTCTCCAAAGATAACGCCGAAGCCTTGGGACGGATTATTGATACCCTGCGTGCGGAGGGTTATACCTTCTGCTCGCTGGATGAGCTGAATTTTGAAAAATAGGCATTTTACTGTACCTGTGTGGAGATAGCTCTTTATGTCTGCTGGATCAAACAAAAGGCTGCAGCCGGATAGTATCCGCTTGCAGCCCTTTTTTCTTTTCCATAGATTTTGATTACAGCACCAATGACGGCGCGGAATAAACCCTTGCTCCCAGTTCTGCATCCAACATATATAGTCCCTTCGCATCGCTTCCGAACAGCTGGAATTTTTTCACTAAATCGTCGGTATTTTTCTCTTCTTCTCCCTGCTCTTTGACGAACCAATCTAAAAATTGCATGGTACGAAAATCTTTGCAGTTATAAGCCGCTTCATAGACTGTGTGAATGGACTCGGTCACGAATTTTTCATGTGCAAGGGCAGCTTCCAGCGGTTCCAGGAAAGAATGGAATTCCTTGTCCGGCTCCGCGATTTCCTTCAGCACCACCTTCTCGCTGTTGTTCAGCAGATAGGTACGGATCAGCATTGCATGATCCCGTTCCTCCTGGGTCTGAATGTAGAACCAGTTTTCAAAACCATTCAACCCTTCCTCGGCATAATAGTTTGCCATTTTCAGATACAGGTATGCGGAATAAAGCTCTTTGTTCAGCTGTTCATTTAATAAATCAGAAACCCTTTTGTCCAGCATATAAATTCCTCCTATATTTTTACTTTTAAGTTTATTATAACAAGTTGAAAACGTTTTTGCAAGGCAAAAGTTGCCGTACAAGTAAGGTCATAAATCAATTTTATCCAGAATTCCAGTCATCTTTGCAAGAAAAACACCGTAATTTGTGATTGGCACCCTTTGCCGCTTTGCCTGCGTGATTCGGGACAGGACATAGCGGCGGTTGAACATACAGGCGCCGCAGTGGATAACCAGATCATAAGGGGTTAAATCCTTTGGAAAGTCAGATCCATTGACGATATCAATGGAAATGCTATCCCCGTATTTTTTTCGAAGCAGCCGCGGGATTTTCACCCTGCCGATATCCTCGTCAAGCGGTTTGTGCGTACAGGCCTCTGCAATCAAAATCCGGGAGTTTCCGCTGAGCGTTTCCACCGCACCAGATCCCCGCACATATTCCTGAATATCGCCCTTGTATCTGGCAAACAGCACAGAAAAAGAGGTCAGCATAGCCTCCGGCGGCTTTTTCTCATAGACCTCGCCAAACACCTGTGAATCCGTCACAATCAGCTTTGGCGGTCTCTTCAGACTGTCCAGCGCAAACGCAAGCTTATCGGTTGTGACACTCATCACAATACATTTATTGTCCAGTAAATCCCGAATGGTCTGCACCTGCGGCAGGATCAGCCTGCCCTTAGGCGCCTGAATATCCTGCGGCATAACCAAAAGAACAACGTCGTCCTCTTTGACCAGATGAGAGGTGATACTGCTTGCGGCGAATTCTTCCGGCATCATCCTCACCAAAGCCTCCATCAGCAGAGATATGTTTTCCCTTTTTTGGGCGCTGACGCTGATTGCCTCCATTCCAAAATTCTCTTTCACTGCGCGCTTTACGTTTTCCGCATCCGGCAGAATATCTATTTTGTTGACAACGGCAACAACCGGTATGTCTCTCTCCCGAAGCGCCGCGATCCATCCCTCCTCCTCGGTGGTTTCCGTGTCAGCGAATACCATAACGGCGATATCTGTCCTTTCAATCACCCCACGGGTTTTTTCGATTCGCAGCTTTCCCAGTTCTCCCTGATCGTCAAATCCCGCCGTGTCGATAAACACACAGGGCCCCAAAGGCAGAACCTCCATGGATTTGTAAACCGGATCGGTGGTCGTTCCCAGCACATCGGATACCAGCGCGGTCTCCTGATTGGTCACCGCGTTGATCAGGGAAGATTTCCCGCTGTTCCGTTTTCCAAAGAAGGCGATGTGCAACCGTTCTGAACGAGGCGTGTTGTTTAAATTCATCTCCACTCCTCCTTAGAACCGGAAGTCCCGTTTCCCTTCGTGTAATTCCTCCAGATGCTCCCTCACGATCTGTCTGACCTTCTCATTGGAAATATGGGGAATTTCCTTCTGAATAACCGTTTCCCCTTTCCTCCGGGTATCCTCGGAGGCATAGTCCTCCAAATACTCCTTCAATGTCATAAGCGCGTTGGGCTGACAGACATTCGCAATCTGTCCGCTCTTGACCAGCTGCATAAAGCGGTCGCCGGTTCTGCCCTCCCGATAACAAGCGGTACAGAAGCTTGGGATATAGCCCAGCTCTAACAGCCAATTCACCACCTCATCCAGGGTTCTGGTATCATTCACCTCAAACTGGGCGGAGTTTTCCTCCTCCCGCTCCGCATAACCACCTACGCTGGTGGAGGATGCGCCGCTGATCTGGGAAACCCCTAATTTCAGAACCTTTTCCCTGGTCTTCTGGGATTCCCGTGTAGAGATAATTAAGCCGGTATAGGGCACTGCAATTCGCAGGATCGCGACGATCTTTTCGAAGATTTCATCTGGAATCGCATTGGAATAGTCATTCATGTCCACATCGTCCGCCGGACGGATTCTCGGAACGCTGATGGTGTGAGGCCCCACGCCGAAGGTATCCTCCAAATGATGGGCATGCATCAGAAGCCCCACAAAATCATATTTATACAAATTCAGTCCGAACAGAACACCGATGCCCACATCGTCGATGCCGCCCTCCATCGCCCTGTCCATCGCCTCCGTATGATAACTGTAGTTATGCTTCGGTCCCGTCGGATGGAGGTACTCATAGTTTTCCTTGTGATAGGTTTCCTGGAACAGGATATAAGTGCCGATGCCCGCCTCCTTCAGCTTTCGGTAATTCTCCACCGTCGTGGCGGCTATGTTCACATTCACCCGTCGGATCGCGCCGTTTTTGTGCTTGATGCTGTAGATGGTTTTAATGCTCTCCAGCACATATTCAATGGGACATTTCTCCGGATCCTCACCGGTTTCCAATGCCAGCCGCTTATGTCCCATATCCTGCAAGGCAGTGACCTCCCGCACAATGTCCTCCTGGGACAGCTGCTTTCTGGCAATATGCTTGTTTGAGCCGTGATAGGGGCAGTAACGGCAACCGTTAATGCAGTAATTGGACAGATACAGCGGCGCGAACATGACAATCCGGTTGCCGTAAAATTTCAGCTTGATCTCCTGCGCCAGCTTTGCGATCTTCTCCATGATATCAGGGAGCTCACATTCCAGAAGCACTGCCGCTTCCTGATAACTCAGCCCTTTGCAGTCCTTCGCGCGTTCAAGAATGTCTTCAATCAGAGGACGGTTTTCCTTGTTTTTTTCGGCGTACTCCAAGGTCTTCAAGATCTCTTCATGATCGATAAATTCCGTTGCGATTTTTGATTTACTGTTATACAATGACAAAACTTCCTTTCCTAGTTACCCTTTAAACCGGAATTCTTCCCAGCCTGTGTATCATTTCTTCCAGTTCTCTGCGTTCTTTATAGATATCTGTCTCTCCCAGATCCGCAGGATATATTTCATATAATTTTTTATAGGCGTCCGGCGTGACTTTCCGCATGACAACATTTGCTCCACAGGAAAACACACTGTTTTTTTCTTCCGCATCCAACACACCCAAAGCGGTTGTTGCCGGCAGATTGATTTCCGGCATTAAAATGCGAGTCAGCGCTACCGCCCGCTTTGTCAGCTCTGTGCTGCCGTGAGGTGAATTTTTCAGCGGCGTGTCCGGATGAGGAATAAACGGGCCTATCCCTGCCATGTCACAACCGATTTCATAAATCAGCAGAATATCCGCAGCGATGGTTTCAAGGGACTGTCCGGGTAGTCCGATCATAAAACCGCTCCCCGTCTCATAACCCAGTTTTTTTAAGTTTTTCAGACAGGAAATCCGTTCCTCCAGCTGCGAATCCGGATGAAGGGCGCGGTAAATCTCCGGATCTGCCGTCTCCTGCTTCAAAAGATAGCGGTCCGCGCCGCATTCTTTTAAATAGGAATAGTCTTCAAAGGACATCTCTCCGCAGCTCAGGGTTATTTTGATGCCTGTTTTTTTGATCTCCCTGACAATCTCTCCTAAAAGCTGCGGTGTATAAAAGGGATCCTCTCCCGACTGCAGGACAACTGTCTTGTATCCCGCATCCCACGCCTGCCGGGCGGTAGATACAATTTCCTCCGGTTTCATCCGGAACCGCTTTGCTTTCCGGTTTGTGCAGTTTAGACCGCAATAGCGGCACTGCCGCCGGCAGTGGTTGGAAAATTCCAGAATCGACCGGATGTAAACCACATCAGATACATTGACTTTCCGAACCCTGTCGGCCTCCGCATAGACCGACGAAAAGTCCTCCATTTTCAAAAGGGAAGCAAGCTCCCGCCTGCCGGGCGCCCTATCCATGCTTTTGCCCCGCTTTGGAATACACTGTTTTGATGCGGATTCCCTTCAGCATTCCCAGCTTTCCCGACAGAGAGCTAATCACATCGTTGGGCGCATCCACCACCACGCTGATGATGCAGATATTTTTCTCACGGTAGGGAACCCCCATTCTTCCAATGATATAACTGCCATATTCATGAAGAATGCTATTGATTTTTTCCGTTGCCTCGGTATCCTCCACAATAATTCCGATCAGTGCAATTCTGGTTTCCATAAAGCCTCCTTTTAAGTATTAGGGAGTCGAACTCAATATGGTTTTACAGGCAAATTTTCCGCAATTCCGTGTCAAAATGCTCGCCAATCCGTCAGGATTGCCTGCACTTTTTCCTTGCCTTACGAAAAAATTTGCTCTGTAAAAACTCTGCGACCCTGCACGCAGAGAAATTTTCGTTTTTTTCGATGCGTAAGGGGGAAGCAAGGCTGGCGCCTTACAAGACCGACAATTCGAAAAGGCGGAAATTTATCAAGTGCAGGGCATATTGCGTTCGACTCTCTAATGCTTATTCAAAAAATCCCCGCGCGAAAAATGCGCAGGGATAGCGTAAACTCTCTGTATGGTCCGCCTTCCTGCTCAGGGTTTCCCTTCGCGCATCAGTGCGTTTTCTTTTCATTGCTCTTTGTCCTAGGCATACCGCCTCGGACTTAGATTTGATTCCATTGTAACATTCTTTTGAGGATTACTCAAGTATATAAACAATTTTCGAATCTTTAAAACCACTTTTTCCTTTTAAAATAGATGATAACGCCCGCGACTACCGCCGCACTTATACCGATAATTACCGGGTATCCAAACCGCCATCCGTACTCCGGCATTTGCAGATTCATGCCGTACCATCCCACAATCAAAGTGAGCGGCAAGAAGATTGCCGTGATGACAGTGAACAGTTTCATAATATTGTTCAGATTAATATCCACCTGAGCCTGATAAGCCTCACGCACCTGAGTGATATAGTCCCTCAGATTCAAAACCTCTTGATAAAGGCGATCCACCCGGCTTTGAAAGATTCTGAAAAACTTCATTGTCTTTTCGCGGATCAGCTCATTCTCGTTTTCACAGATATCTTCGGCGATATCCGAAAGCTGTTCATAATATCGTTTCAGAGCCATCAGCCGCCTTCTCAGCCCAATAATCTCTCTGATATAATTGACTTTTTTGCCGGTGATCAAAAATTCCTCCAGCCGGGAGATTTCCGACTCCATCTGCTGAAGTTTCCGGGCATCATCTTTTGTCAGCCGGTCAAAAAAATGAAATAAAACCTGTTCCAGACTCAAACTTTCTTCTGTTTCCGTCTGTATCTCCCGGCTGATTCTTTCGGCAATTTCCCTGCTGTCACAGATGAATAATAAAAGGGAACGGCAGAAATAAATGCACACCCTTGCCTTTGGCCCGCATCCCGAGGATGGACACAGCACGATAAAATCAAAGCCGTTATGGCTTTCAAATTTACAGTTTCGTTCCTCCCTGCACTCTTCATAGACCCGCTGTGGAATAAAAAATTTTTCTTTCGCTACATCCAATTCATCAAATGAGATAATGCAGAGTTGAAACGCCTCCCGATCCCACTTATCTGTTAAACCAATCTGCTCCAGCACGTCACGCACCTTCCTTTCAACCTAATGGTATCATCCCCAAAAGCGAAAAACAAGAGACAAATTATATTCTTTTCACGAATCGTGCGGTTTTCCATTGGATTTTTTTATGATTCACAAGATTTTTCTGCGGAAAATGAGGATTTTGCTTTACGCCGCCGGAAAAAAGTGATAGAATAGAAAAGGCGCAGTATGCGCAAAACGATTTCGTTAACCCACATATGATATAAGGAGGCTAATTTCCAATGGGAAGAAAAATGAAGACAATGGACGGCAACAGTGCCGCCGCTTGGGCGTCCTATGCGTTTACCGACGTTGCGGGCATCTACCCAATCACCCCTTCTTCTCCAATGGCAGAAGTTTCGGATGAATGGGCAACTGCTGGCAAAGAGAATATTTTCGGCCAGCCGGTTAAAATTGTGGAAATGCAGTCAGAAGCCGGTGCTGCCGGTACCGTACACGGTTCTTTGACCGCTGGCGCTTTGACCACAACCTACACTGCATCTCAGGGCTTACTCTTGATGATTCCGAATATGTACAAGATCGCAGGTGAACTGCTTCCGGGCGTTATCCACTGCAGTGCGCGCTGTGTCGCTACACACGCGTTAAACATTTTCGGCGATCATTCCGACGTTATGGCTTGCCGCCAGACCGGTTTTGCAATGCTGTGTTCCAACAGCGTACAGGAAGTTATGGACTTAGGCGCAGTCGCTCATCTGTCCGCTATCAAGGGAAGGGTTCCTTTCCTGCATTTCTTTGACGGTTTCCGGACCTCCCACGAAATCAACAAAATTGAAGTCTGGGATTACGAAGACTTAAAAGAAATGGTGGATATGGACGCGGTAAAAGCATTCCGCAACAATGCGCTGAATCCGGAACATCCGGTTCTCCGCGGAAGCGCGCAGAATCCTGATATCTTCTTCCAGGCGAGAGAGGCATGCAATCCCTTCTATGATAACATTCCTGCTGTTGTGGAAGAGTACATGAACAAAGTCAACGCCAAAATCGGCACCGACTACAGCCTGGTGAACTATTACGGCGCACCGGATGCGGATAAAGTTATCGTTGCAATGGGCAGCATTTGCGAAACCATTGAAGAAACCATTGATCATCTGAATGCAAACGGCGAAAAAGTCGGTATGATCAAAGTTCATCTGTATCGGCCTTTCCCGGTTGAACATTTCTTAAAAGCAGTTCCTTCCACCGTGAAGAAAATCGCTGTTCTGGACAGGACAAAAGAACCTGGCTCCATCGGCGAACCGCTGTATCTGGATGTATGTGCCTGCTATAATGATCAGGCAAGCAAGCCGGAGATCATCGGCGGAAGATTCGGTCTGGGTTCCAAAGACACGGTTCCTGCCGATATCATTGCTGTTTACCGGAATCTGGATAAGGAAACTCCTCAGCATCCGTTCACTCTGGCTATCGAGGATGATGTAACAAACCTGTCCCTGCCGAGAACGGAAAATCCGGACACCTCCGCGGAAGGCAACACCGCATGTAAATTCTGGGGTCTGGGCTCCGACGGTACCGTTGGCGCAAACAAGAACTCCATCAAAATCATCGGTGACCATACTGATTTATATGCACAGGCTTACTTTGCATATGATTCCAAAAAATCCGGCGGTATCACCGTATCGCATCTGCGGTTCGGTAAAAAGCCAATCAAATCCACTTACCTTATCAACAAGGCAAACTTTGTTGCATGTCATAACCCGTCTTATGTTGACAAATATAAGATGGTACAGGATCTGGTTCCCGGCGGCAAGTTCCTTTTGAACTGCGCTTGGGATGTGGACGAGCTGTCCGAACGGCTTCCCGCTGACATGAAAAAATATATCGCAGAGAATAACATCTCCCTGTACACCATCGATGCAATCGGTATTGCAAAAGAACTGGGGCTGGGCAATAAAACCAGCATTGTTCTGCAGTCCGCATTCTTCAAACTGGCGAACGTTATCCCGTTTGACGATGCAGTGAAATACATGAGAGAAGCTGTTGTCAAATCCTTCGGCGCCAAAGGCGAAAAGATTGTCAGCATGAACCATGCCGCAATCGTGGAAGGCGAAAAGAATATCAAAGAAATCAAAGTTCCGGAAGAATGGAAAAATGCGGTTGATGCTCCGAAACAGGAAGAGACCGAAGTTCCCGCTTTCGTGAAAGATATTCTGATTCCGTGCAATGCGCAGAGAGGCGATGAACTGCCGGTATCTACCTTTAAGGGCAGAGAAGACGGTACGCTGGATCAGGGTTCCGCTAAGTATGAAAAACGCGGTATCGCTGTCGATGTTCCGGAATGGATTCCCGAAAACTGTATCCAGTGTAATCAGTGCTCTTACGTTTGTCCGCACGCCGCTATCCGTCCTGTTGTTCTGACAGAGGAGGAAGCAAAGAATGCTCCTGCGGCTATGAAGTTAAAGAAAATGACTGGCAAGGGCTGCGAAAACTATCAGTTTGGCGTTGCAGTTACAGTGCTTGACTGTACTGGCTGCGGAAACTGTGCAAATGTCTGCCCTGCAAAAAATAAAGCTTTGGTTATGAAGCCGATCGATACACAAAGAGAACAGCAGGCTTGCTTCGATTACGGTACCAGTGTATCGGTAAAAGAGGATCTGCCGTTTGCACCGACAACCGTAAAAGGTTCTCAGTTCAAACAGCCTCTTCTCGAGTTCTCCGGCGCTTGCGCAGGATGTGGCGAAACACCTTATGCAAAACTGATTACCCAGCTGTTTGGTGATAGGATGTACATTGCCAATGCAACCGGATGTTCTTCTATCTGGGGCGGCAGCGCACCTTCCACCCCTTACACAACCAACCACAAAGGTCACGGTCCTGCATGGGCGAACTCCCTGTTCGAGGACAATGCTGAATTTGGTCTGGGTATTGCTCTGGGTTCCAGCCAGATCAGAGACAGACTGGCTGCAAAAGTCAAAGAAATTGACGATGCCGGCGTAAAGGCTGCGGCGGAAGAATGGACAGCTACTTATACGGACGGAGAGGCAAATACTCCTGCGACCGAAAAGCTGGTTGCAGCGTTGGAAGCTTGCGGTAACGCGGCTTGCAAAGAAGTGCTTGACTTCAAAGAATATCTGTCCAAGAAATCTGTCTGGATCTTCGGCGGTGACGGATGGGCCTATGATATCGGCTTCGGCGGTTTGGATCATGTGATTGCAACCGGCCAGGATGTAAACATTATGGTATTTGATACGGAAGTTTACTCCAACACCGGCGGTCAGGCCTCCAAAGCGACACAAACGGGTGCTGTTGCACAGTTCGCAGCAGGCGGCAAACCGATCAAGAAAAAAGACCTGGCTCAGATTGCAATGTCCTACGGCTATGTCTATGTTGCTCAGATTGCTCTGGGTGCTGATATGAACCAGGCTATCAAAGCAATTAAGGAAGCGGAAAGCTATCATGGTCCGTCCCTTATCATTGGTTATGCACCCTGTATCAACCATGGTATCAAAGGCGGCATGACAAATACGCAGAAAATCATTAAAAATGCGGTGGAAGCTGGTTACTGGCATACCTTCCGCTTCGATCCGAGAGCTACGGCAGAAGGCAACAATCCGTTCCATCTGGATTCCAAAGAACCTACTGGTTCTTACAGAGACTTCATCATGAACGAGGTTCGTTATACCTCTCTGGCACGTTCCTTCCCGGAAAAAGCAGAAAGACTGTTCGAAGAAGCGGAAAAGAATGCAAAAGCAAAATATCAGCATCTGCTCAACTACGGAAAACTGTTTGATTAATTGGCCAAGAGGGATTCACGGAGCTATCTTCGTGAATCCCTTATTTTTAACAGAGAAAGAAGGGAGTTCTATATGAACAAAAAAATGAAAACTTGCGCTTTTGCCGTTGCTGCTGCGCTCACTTTTTCCTGCGGTGTTTTCGCGGACGATATCGTGAAAAATATTACCGCAGAACTAAGAGGGGATGTAAAAGTGGTGGTAGATGGCAAGGTTCAATCCTTCCAGGATGCAAACGGAAAGACGGTATATCCGGTTATGTATGAAGGAACCACCTATCTGCCGGTGCGTGCCATCAGCAATCTGATGAGAAAAGCGGTCAACTGGGACGATGCGACACAAACCGTTCAGCTGGGTGCTTTGGATGCTTATACCGATGTAGTTGATATGACGGACAAAGGAACCGGATATGCCGGCAGCAAGGTCATTGATGCAAATGAGCTGACCTTTAAACACGGGGATACTCAGGAGAATAAAACGTATCGGAATGCCATCCGTCTGGTTGAAGTAAACAGCGCGAGAAAAGATTTTGCCTTGAAGCTGGACAATAACTATTCCATGATAAGCGTAACACTTCACAATCCGAAAACCAACAGCAGTCAAGTGGTCTTTGAGATTTCCGACGCGGACACTGGGATCGTGCTAGTTACAAAAAACTTGGAGCCGGGTCAGTTCTTTGACTATAAGGACGCCAACCTGAACAATGCAAAAGGCCTTACCTTTAGCGCAACAGGAAAAGCCGGAGAAAATGCAACCGCATATTTTCTGGATCCGCGGATAAGATAAAAAATTTTTGAATTTATAAGGAGAATAGCTTCAAATGAATGCTGTTCTCTTTTTTCATTTACCGTGTATGGCTTTCTGAAGCCTTCCCTCCTACAATATTTAGTATATCAACACGATATCGATATCTCATCTCAAAGAAAAATGTAGAGTATTGCTCCACAATACATAGAGAATGGGTTTAATCTATCTAATCTAATGCAAAATCAAAAGAAATCATTTTATAATAGTTTTAACGGAAAACTATCTGTTTCGGTTTACGTTGCTATTCCAATATGAGACGAGGTTGTAACATTGCTCAATGAACGAATCAAAACATTAAGAGATGCTTACCGCATAAATCAAAAAGATCTTGTGGATGCTCTTCACGTTTCAAAACAAACTGTTTCTAACTGGGAGAATGATAACGTTGTTCCATCGATTGAAATGCTGGTAAAAATGACTGAATTTTTTCATGTTTCGGCTGATTATTTACTGGGTTTAGATAATAGAATTTACTTAGAGATCACTGGTCTTTCTTTGGAAAAAACATCTCTCATCCAACAAATTGTTGACAATCTCAAAAAAGCCGGAAAATCATCTTAATATTTTACATATATATGCCCTTTTCTGTTGACTTTTTGGCCAAAATGTGTTATATTATTTTAAGCTTTGAGGGAGTAGATAGCGTCAATGACGTGGCAAGTCAACATGCTGATTATTGATAATCTGGCTTGTCTTGAATAACGAGACTCAAGTATGGCATTGCCGTACCTGTGTCTTTTTTTATTTTGTTCAGGTACTGTAATGTATCTGATTTTTTATTTTTGGGGGAAGATTATGGGAATTATCGAATTGTTTTTGATTGCCTTTGGCCTATCCATGGATGCGTTTGCCGTATCGGTCTGCAAAGGCTTATCCACGCGGAAACTGGAGCCAAAACATTACTTATTGATTGGTGTATGGTTTGGCGGATTCCAGGCTTTTATGCCCACTGTCGGCTACATACTCGGTTCTGCCTTTGAACAGTATATCACTGTCTTTGATCACTGGGCGGCATTCATCCTGCTTCTGCTGATCGGTGGAAACATGATAAAAGAAGGCTTCTCAAAAAATGATGAGCAGCCAAACGATTCCTTCAGCGCAAAAACCATGAGCATTCTAGCGATTGCTACCAGCATTGACGCGCTGGCTGTCGGTATTACTTTCGCATTATTGCCGGACGTCGATATCGGCATAGCTGTTTGCTTTATTGGAATCACTACCTTCCTTTTGTCAGGGGCCGGATTAAAAATTGGAAATATCTTTGGTCTGAAATACAAATCGAAAGCAGAGATTGCCGGCGGTGTGATTCTTATCCTGATGGGTGCGAAAATCTTACTTGAACATCTGGGTATCATCTGCCTTTAACCTTTTCAACTTTTCAAAATGGATAAAAAAATCCTCTGTCTTGAACAAAAACACAAGACAGAGGATTTTTTGTTTCATTTTTAATAGTCAATCTGAGCGTCAAATTGATCCAAACTATTGCGGATATTTGCATTTCTTGTTTCAACATCAACATACCCGTCATCTGTATATGCGCTGGTTGCTTTCAGGCAGATCTCATATGCCCAATGGGTAGTATCTTTCATGTCACTGAAATAATAAGTGTCGGCAGTTACCTGATATTCTTTTCCGTCTTTATCCAATGCTGTCAGTCCCATTTCATTGCGGCCGATAATGTTGTTGAACAGAGAACAGAACTCCGCCCTTGTCATAATTTTATCAGGTTCAAAGGTTGTATCACTGGTTCCCTTCATATAACCGTATGCCGCCATCATTTTGATATACGGAGCATACTGATTGCCTTCGATATCCGTATAGGAAGTGTCTGTGGTTCTCGACAGGTTTAACCCGCAGGCGACCAGCTTGGCGACTTCGCCTCTGGTTACCGGCCCTACGTCAACCTTCTCCGTTCCGTCAAAAGCGCCCTTGAATGCCACATAAGCCAAACCGCGGGCATACCAGGTACCCTCGTATGCAGCTATGTTGTCGGTCATGGGGTATTTCACGTTCTGCGTCTGATAAGCCTGATCGATCATTCTCATCAGCATCGCGCTGACCTGCTCTCTTGTGACAGCATCATCCATCGCCATATTCAGAATGACTTCACGGGAGACCGCATTGCCGTCCTCGTCTGTCACGGTATTGATAATCGGTTCATGACCGAAAATATAAGCGTATTTGGCACCCTTTAAATTGATTGATTCGTCCGGTTTTTCACCGTAATAAACTACAGACACGTAAAGCGTCTCGGTCGGTGACAAAGTGCCCAAAACGCCGTCGGCATCCCCGGTCGTGATCGTCCCGTTCTGATATTCCTTGCCTTTATACGTGATATTGGTCTCAATATCATCCTTCTTGATAATATCTCCTACATCACCCAGCGTAACAACCTGCGTGATAACCTTCCATTCAGATTCCGGTGTATCCTTGGTTTCCGCATACCAATAGGTTACAGTATAAGACGGCTTCGGAATGAAAATCACGCGCACGATATCCGTGTCATCATCGGTGACAATCGTCGCCGTTGCGTTGGGATCGGTCTTAGGCTGGAAATTGTCATCCACAACAAATCCGCCGTAATAGGTATCATTGGTTGCCAAGGCATGAGTAGCATCATTGATATCTATCATGATATCAGAAACTTTAACTTCGTCGCCTGCATAAACAGACTCGCCGTTTAAAGTATTTACAACCGTGGAAGCAATCAAACCGGTATCATCATTCGTTGTTCCGTCATACAAAGCGCCGTCATAATATTTTACCATATAGTTTGTGGGCTGAATGACATTCAAAGATATTTTACAGTTTGCTTTGCCGGCACCTCTTTCAAGATAAAAAATCTTCAAAGTATGATTCTCCGAAGAGAAATCAAAGCCCAAATCAGCTAAACTGGAATAGCGCTCCGTATTATCTTTATCCCCGGAATTGATTATACCGGTTGTCGTGATAACTCCCGTATGGAAATTGATCGAGCCGCTTACCGCATTGTGAATTCCGCCAAGATCAAGCGCAAGCTTTCCGTCCACGAAAATCCATACGTCATCATCCCCGGAAAATTTGAATTCCATATCACTGCCATTGTTCACGACCCCATTGTTTTTATATACGAAAGGCAGTGTCGTCTCCAGACCAAACCAGAAGTTTCCTTCCCCCAGCGGAAAGAAACCGTCCGCTGTCTTTGGTGCGTATTCCATTACCCCTGTCATGCTGTTGGCAATCAGATTGTTCTTTGCGCTGTCGTACTCATAAAGCTGTGTTTCGCTGTTGTATTTAAATGGCATCTGGTATATCCCCTTGGACTCCTCGCTCTGAAAGAGCTTCCCGCTTTTTGCACTCGGTGTCGAGCGATTTCTTGCCAGTACAACATCTTCGTTTTTATCCAGATTGTTCTCAACAAGTCCCTGCTGAATTTTGTAGTCATTTTCTTTTGTCCAATAGTTATATTCTCCGAAACGTCCTACTTCGCTGGAGGATGCCCCGGAAAAGATAAGATAGCTGTCCTTTGTTTTGTTGCTGTATTTGGGAACTACCTGTTCATAGTCAAAGACTTCCGTTTTCGCCATGATGGTGTCAGGGACCGTGCTCTCAGCCGCAAGAACCGGCATTTGAATCATCATGCAAGACAAAAGCATTGCTGTGATTACAAAAAACAAAGTACATTTTTTAACAATCTTTTTCATAATAGAAACCTCCCTATCTGTTTTTACGTTCTGTAAAGTTAAATGAAAGTTGAAAACCCGCCAGCCTTTCTGGTACAATGGTTTCACCACAAATCCAAGTACCTCCCGAAAGGAGACGAGTTTTCATGGCTAAAGTATACCAGAT
>NZ_JAHLPV010000023.1 GCF_018918095.1 Acetivibrio sp. MSJd-27
GCTGGCCATGTGGAAGTGGCGGGATGGGAACCATGGCACGCTGCATCGGATACTCATGTTTTTATTCCCAATAGACACAAAAACGCGTGGATTCGCTTGATGGAATCCATGCGTTTTTCGACAGGCTGCGCTTTTGCAAGGCAAAAGCTATCTTAAAATCATTTACGCGGACATAAAAGTAAAGTTGTATTCCGAGTTTCCAGCCAATGCTGTTCTATGATACAAAAATACCAAGAGGATTCGTTGTAAATCTTCTTGGTATTGCTTTTCATTTTGAAATAACGAATGTCTTATTCGACTGTTTTCTTCTTTGCCGGAGATTTTTTCGCTGTTGTCTTTTTCGGAGCTGCTTTTTTTGCTGTCGTTTTCTTTGCCGCTGTCTTTTCCTCTTCCCCATCCGCTTTTTTTCTGGTTTTTAAGGTATTGGGACATTCCTGGTTAATACAGTATAGCTTGGAGCCTTTACCATATCGCTTTTTCGCCATAACACTGCCGCAAAGTTCACATTTTTCATTGGTGGGTTCATCCCAGGTCATAAATCCACAGGTAGGGTTATGTTCACAGCCATAGTAAACTTTGCCGCGCTTGCTTTTTTTCTGCAATACCTTTCCGCCGCAGAGCGGACATAAAACACCGGACACTTCCACCGTAATCGGCTTGGCGTTTTTACATTCAGGAAACCCGGGACATGCAAGAAATTTTCCGTATCTGCCGCTTTTGATAACCATATTCCTTCCGCATTTCTCACAGATGACATCAGTTACCTCTTCCTTCAACTTTACCTTTTCAATCGACTCAGCAGCTTTTAATACCTTCTCAAATCCTCCGTAAAAATCATCGAGAACAGAAACCCAATCGATGTTTCCCTCCTCAATCTTATCCAGCTCTTCTTCCATATTTGCTGTGAATTTAACATCTACGATATCTTTAAAATGATTTTTCATCAAATCCGTGATAATCATTCCCAGTTCTGTAGGCTTTAATGTTTTGCCTTCCTTCTCCACATACTCCCGGTTCAAAATGGTGGTAATAGTAGGCGCATAGGTACTTGGACGCCCAATTCCATTCTCCTCCATCGCTTTGATGAGGCTTGCCTCCGTATATCTCGCCGGCGGCTTCGTGAAATTCTGCTTTGGATCCAGTTTATTGAGGGTTAATTTATCGCCCTCATTGAGAGCCGGCATCTTCTGGTTATCCTCTTCTTTTTCCTCATCCGTGCTTTCCACATACAACTTCATAAAGCCATCGAACAGAACCGTCGATCCACCTGTTTTAAACGTATAGTCCCCTGCTTTGATATCTACCGATACCACATTGAGCATGGCGCTGCTCATCTGGCTTGCAATAAAACGTTCCCATATCAATTTATACAGCTTGTATTGATCGTTGGAAAGATACGCTTTGATGTCATCCGGTGCCAAATCCACGATGGAAGGACGGATCGCTTCATGTGCATCCTGCACATTTCCCTTTTTGGATTTATATACGTTATAGCTTTTTGGCGCGTATTCCCCGGAAAAACGGCTGACGATGTATTTTTTTGCCTCTTCCATCGCCTCCTGTGCAACCCGCAGACTATCGGTTCTCATATAGGTAATTAGCCCGACTAATCCCCGTTCTTTCAGATCAATTCCCTCATACAGCTGCTGCGCAGCCATCATTGTTCTCTTCGCTGTAAAGCCAAGTTTCCTGGATGCCTCCTGCTGCAGTGTAGAGGTGATAAAGGGCGGATAAGGCCTTCTGGTCTTCTTGCTTTTTTTCACCTTTTCTACAGCAAAGTCCTGATTTTTAATCTGCTCTACCGCGGCGGAAGTTTCCTCCTCGTTGTGGAGATCAAATTTTTTCCCATTTTTCAAGGCCAGCTTTGCAAGAAAGCGTTCCGCTTCTTTATTTAAATCTGCAGTGACCGTCCAAAATTCCTCTGATTTAAAATTCTGTATTTCCAACTCCCGGTCGCACACGATTCTGGTTGCAACCGACTGTACGCGTCCGGCACTCAGCCCTTTTTTCACTTTTTTCCACAGCAAAGGGCTCAGTTTATAACCCACAATACGGTCGAGAATTCTTCTTGCCTGCTGGGCGTCCACTAAATCCATATCAATGGAGCGCGGATGTTCTATCGCATTGGTAACCGCCGATTTTGTAATCTCATTAAACGTAATCCGGCAGTCGGATGCCTCATCTATTTTAAGCATCTGGGCAATATGCCAGGAGATTGCCTCGCCTTCTCGGTCAGGGTCAGTTGCCAGATAAACTTTTTCCGATTTTTTCGCTGTGTCTGAAAGCTCTTTGATCAATTCTTTTTTTCCTTTGATCGGCTGATACTTTGGCGTAAAGTGATTTTCAATATCCACACCGATATTTTTTTCCGGCAGATCCCGCAAATGCCCCATGGAAGCCAGCACTTTATAATCCTTTCCAAGATATTTCATGATTGTCTTGGCTTTTGCCGGCGACTCCACAATAACCAAATTTTTTGCCAATTACTACACCTCATTCATTTAAATTAAGTCTGTATCTTCTTCCCGCCAATGCTTGAACGGCTCCTTTGATCTCCAGCATTGTCATCGTCGAGATCACCTGTGCCGCAGTAAGACCTGTTAAGCTTACAACATCATCCGCCAGAAGCGGCTTTGAGGACAGCGTTTCAAGTATCAGCTTTTCCGTCTCGTTTAAATTTTGAAAGGAAGCGATATATTCGTCTCGTTTCATTTCATTTGTTTCATTTTCCGGCTTCTTTTCGGTTTTGCGAAAAGCATATTGCCCCTCATACTCGACAAGAATATCTTCCACCCGCGCCACACATTTCGCCCCTTGCTGAATTAACCCGAGGGAGCCCTCGCTGTTTTGTGACAGAATACTATCCGGAACAGCGAAAACATCTTTTCCCTGCTCCAACGCACAATTGGCAGTGATCAAAGAACCGCTACCTCTCCCTGCCTCCACCACCAAAACACCAAGACTCAGAGCGCTAATCAGACGGTTTCTCGCCGGAAAATAGTACTTTTTTACTGAAGTGCCGGGAGGGTACTCGGAAATAACCGCTCCGTGTGCATATACCAAATCAAAAATATCCTTATTGGTTTTTGGATATATCACGTCAACTCCGCTTCCCAATACTGCCACTGTTTCGCCGCCCGCTTTCAGCGCACCTAAATGGGCATGGGCGTCAACACCGAGGGCCAAACCGCTTACAATCAGCATTCCGCGTCTGGAAAGTTCTTTCGAGAAACCTTCCGCAACCGCCTTGCCGTATGGGGTACATTTTCTTGTTCCAACAACCGCGAGAGCCGGCAGATGATCAAAATCATACCACTTTCCGAAATGATAGATTACATAGGGAAAATCAGGAATATTTTTCAGTCTCTGCGGATATTCTTCATCTTCATAGGTTACGATATTTATATGTTTTTTATGACACTCCGCAATAATTTGTTCCGCTTGGGCAAGATCCTTATTTTGTATTTTTTTCTTAAAATCCTCCGGAAACAGCTTTAGATCTTCCGGAGCAATGTGATAGATAGCTTCTGGCGTCTTATAAATCTCAAGGATTTTTCGTGCCAGAAGATCCTGAAAAGTAAAAAGCTGAGAAAACCAAATCCAATATTTCTGATCTGCCATCTTCCGCTTCATCCCATTCCTATAAAATGAATCTACCTATTTAAACTACTACATTTTTTCGTTCCTGTAAAGTTTTTTTTCAAATTTTTCAATTTTTGCATGATCCGGTACTTCACTTATCAGACGATAAATGAGCCAAAAAAGCACAAAAGAAAAGTGCCCGCCGTTATAAGCGAAACACTTTTTCTTTCATACGCATTATGCGTTTTTTTCTGCAGGGAAATACAGTTTGTTACTCAGTTTGTCAATCATCAGACTCACAAAGTAAATTTTTTTGTATTCCGCTTCCTCCTCAATCAATGCATTTAAAACGAGTTTCAATACGTCGATTCGTTTCCGAATCTCTTCTCTCTTTGTCATAGCTTTGCACCCCTCTACGTTATTTTCAACTTAATCGTACATTATTTAACATTCTTTGTAAATGCTTTCACGGAAACTAGACGTAATGCGAAGCAAACAGACACCTTTCGACAAGCCTATTTCTCGTTTTTCGGCTTATTTTCTCTTAAAAACAGATAAATACTCATAATTATTCCAAGAATAACGGATAGCACTGCTACTATCTGTGAGATTCGCAAATGATAAAACATCAAGCTGTCTGTCCGCAATCCCTCTATAACGAAACGTCCGATTCCATACCAAATAAAATAGAGCCAGAAAATCTGACCATCCTGTTTTTTATGGCGAATCAGAACTGCCAGCAAGACAGCTCCGACCAAATTCCATACCGATTCATAGAAAAAAGTTGGATGAACGGTTGTCACTTTTCCATAAAAATCCGAATATATCTGCATTCCCCATGGTACAGAGGTTTCATAACCGTAGGCTTCCACATTGACAAAATTTCCCCACCGGCCCACTCCCTGACCAATCAGCAAACCAATGGAACAAATATCAAATAGCTGCATCATATTTACTTTTTTTACCCTACAATAGATAACCGCAGCGATAACCGCAGCGATAATTCCGCCATAGATTGCTAAACCACCGCCGCGAATATTAAATATCTGCAATAAATTCTGACTGTAATAATCCCATTTGGAAAATACATAGTACAGTCTTGCACCTATAATAGCAGACGGAAGACAAATGATTAAAATATCAAAGAAAATATCCGATTTTATATTTTCCCGTTTTCCTTCCCAAACCGCATATAAAAAAGCCAGAAGAATGCCGAAACAGATAATCAATGCATACCAATAGATATTCTGTCCGAAGATAGAAAATGCTACCCGGTTTAGTGTAAAGGAAAGCCCCAGTCCGGGAAATCCAACTGAATTGCTCATCAAAACACCTCTTTTGTAATGACCAAATCACAAATACTTCTTATTTTACAATGTTATACTGGTTCAATAATGGAAACGGCAAACATGTTCTCGTCGAAAAGTTCATGAAACCGATTCTGTACTTCAGAAAAATGAATGTCTTCATATACTTCAAAAAATGCAAAAGGTTCAATGCCCAGGAAATAGTCGGAGCAAAAAGAATTACCGATCGCCTCTATACTGTTGAAACTTTTTACATACTTCCCATACATCAGCTTTTTCGTCCGTTCGAAATCATCCTGGTTCAGACCATATTCCTTGAGTTTTGCCGCCTGCTCTAAAATCATGGCCGCAACTCTCTTCGGCTCTTTGGATTCCCCTTCAAACTGAACAAAAGAATAATCATAAAAACAAGTCATATCAGTACCAAAGGAATCATTGATAAGCCCTTGTGAATAAAGCTTCTCATAAAGTTCAGAGCTTTCGGAGGCAAACATCTTCAGCAGAATAGAGGTCATCAGATTGCGCTTCAATAAATCTTTTCCCCTCAGATTCACGTTTTTATCCTTATAGCCGCAGTTAAAAATAGGAGTGGATACAGAAAGCTTCTGTACTTTTTCTTTCCGGTTAATTCCGCCCGGTTCCTCAATCGGTTTTACTTCCGCATTAAACGGTACTTCTCTCTTAACGATATTACGGTCAATGATGTCTGAAATCTCTTCCAGGTTAACATCACCTGCAATATACAGCACCATATTTTCCGGATGGTAGAAGGTATGATATGTGTCAAATAAAATATCCTTCGTGATTTTCGAGATACTCTCCACCGTTCCCGCAATATCCTTTTTTACCGGATGATTGATATACAAACAGTCTATCAGATTGAAAAAGACGCGCCAGTTTGCATCGTCATCATACATCCTTATTTCCTGCGCAATAATTCCCTGTTCCTTTTCGACATTTTCGCGGGTAAAATACGGGTGGGAAACAAAATTCAGCAAATGATCAAAGTTTTCGTTAAAATGCGAGGTACAGGAAAATAAGTATGCTGTATTGTTGAAAGAAGTAAATGCATTGGCACTGGCTCCCAAAGCAGCATACTTGTCAAAAGCATTCGTGCCATCCTCCTGTTCAAACAGCTTGTGCTCCAAAAAATGTGCGATTCCATCCGGTACTATCGTATATTCTCTGTCCCCCGGGAATTGAAACGCACTGTCAACCGAACCATAGCGGGTTGACAGGATCGAATAATATTTGGAATAGTTTTCTTTTTTTAAAACATATACCGGCAGTCCGCTTTCATGGACACCTTTATAAAAAGTCTCTTCTATGACTGGATTAGCAATTTTCTCAAATTTCATCCGTTACGCCTCCTTGCCTGTCAGATAATAAACCGTATCCAGCTGTATTTTACCAGCCACCTTAACAACTTCCTCCAGAGTCGTCTCTTCTATTTTCCGGATATATTCCTCTATGTCAGTCACCTTGCCCGCAATCAACCCGCTTAAATAGAAATCCTCCATAGAAAACGCACTGTCATTTAAGGACATCAAAATATTGACGATCGCTTTTTTGGAAGCATTCAATTCCGCATCACTCACTTTTCCTTCTCGGATATCCTGAAGCTGAGCAAGAATTTCGTCATGTGCCTTTTTGAAATTTTCAAACTCAACCCCCGAGCTGACCAGCATAATCCCTTTTTGCTTTTCCAGCCTGGAATATGCGTAATAGCAGAGACTTAATTTTTCCCGAACATTGTTAAACAGCTTGGAGTGAGCGCCGGAGCCAAAAATACTGTTAAACAGGGTTAAAGCAAAGGCATCCTCGTCACAGAATCCGGTGTTTGTGCGGAATCCCATTGCCAGTTTTCCTTGTGCCACTTCAAATTTGTCTTCCGCCACTTGGATATCAGATGATTTCTTTAGCACAGATGTTTTGGGATACTCATAGGAAACCAAGCTTCTCTCCACTCCGGAAAGCTTTTGTTCCAGAGGCTTCAAATCAACCTCCCCTACCGCGAACACATCAATGACACTGGAGCGCAAAATATCCTGATAATGATTGTAAAGCACTTTTCCGTCAATGCGCTCCATATCCTCTATTCTTCCATACTCATACAATGCATAATTTTCTCCTGTACACATTTGAGAAAGGCAGCGCAGGGAAGCATATTCTTTTTTGTCATTGATCAAGCCTTCAATATGATCTTTTAAATTTTCTTTCTCACGGATAACATATTCTTCTTTGAATCCCCCGTCATAGATTAGTGGGTTTAATACAATATCAAAAACAAAACGGTAAATTTCATTTAAATACTGCGGATCGTTTTTCACATATTTCGGAGAGACAAACTCAAAATTGAAGCAAATAACCTGGTCTTCTCCCTTTTTGCGGATACCGCAGTCGAAAAATCCACCGTAAAGCTCTTCCAGCTTTTTGCTGATTGCGGCAAGGTTGGGATACAGCCCGCTTCCCCGCTTCATGATAAAAGGAAGCAACGCGTTCAGTGTCACCTCTTCCTCTTTCAAAGGCCGGTGAATATAAAAACTCAGGGTAAATGTCTTAAACTTGTTTGTTTGTAGACTGTGCAGACTAATTCCATCCTTTATCTTTCTATCTTGCATATTGACACCTACTTTTCTTAAATGATTTCATTTATTATATCATATTATATATTTCACTTTTTATCAATAAATTATCAGATATTTTTGGAAATGTCTGATAAAAACTTGTTTGAACATTTATAAATCAAGTCTAACTATGCGTATATTTGTTAAATTTTCGTCTTTTGCGGGGAGATAGCCTGAAAGATGTTTACGGTTACAATCATTTTTATTCTAAGAAATGCAATCACACTCCACACGATGTTTTTTGAAACATGCAACCGTGTACAATTCCCTGCAGATTCTCATGTAATAAAAACAGCGCCGCATCCTATAAGAAGTATAAGAGCGGCGCAGTTTTTATTTTATTCTTCATCCCAATTGTGCCAGATATTCTGAACGTCGTCATTGTCCTCCAGCGCATCAATCAGAAGCCCCATTTTTTTAAGATGGTCTTCATCTGTTAATTTCGTATAGGTTTGAGGAATCATGGAAATCTCCGCTTTGATAAAATGATAGTTTTTCGCTTCCAGCGCTTCCCTGACTTTTGAAAAATCTTCAGGTGCTGTCAAAATCTCGAAAATCCCATCCTCCGCGCTGAAATCCGCGGCACCGGAATCCAAAGCATCCATCATAACATTGTCTTCTTCCAGACTTCCGTCATCCTCTACAATTAAAACACCGTATTTATCAAACATAAAAGTAACACAGCCGGTGGAGCCCAGATTTCCTCCGAATTTATCAAAATAGTGTCGAAGATCCGCCGCTGTCCTGTTCCGATTGTCTGTCAAAGTTTCTACAATAACCGCAACACCATTGGGACCATAACCTTCATAGGTAATCTCTTCATAGTTGTCCGCCTCTCCTTCGCCTGCAGCTTTTTTGATACAGCGGTTAATATTATCATTCGGCATGTTGTTGGATTTCGCTTTCGCAATCACATCACGCAGTTTTCCATTGATTGCCGGATCCGGCCCGCCCTCTTTTACAGCAACAGCCAGCTCTCTTCCGAGCTTTGTATAAATCTTCGCTTTCTGCCCGTCTGTCTTTTCCTTTTTTCGTTTGATATTCGCCCATTTGGAATGTCCTGACATTGTTGATAACCTCCATCTTTTGCAATCTATTCTCAGCGTCAGCAAATGGAACGGTCATGATCCAATTCACGAATGCTTTCGCTATTCTTTTTCATACGTTTGATATTCTATCACAAACCGGCGTACTTTTTCAAGTTTTTATTTGACATTGACCGAAAAAAATGGTATTATAATAAAAAATAAAATGTATATTTGAGATAGAGGCCGCGTGGTTCAAGAGTAAGTATAAGGAGAATTTCACAGTTCCGGGAATTATACCGAAAGGGGATTCACGCCGAAGGAGGCAGGTTTGTGAAGACCGCTGTCCTGGTTATAAAGTTAAGAGCTTTATAATTGTCATCAGTTCTGATGGAGAGCTAGTGGAGAGCTATTTCAAAGATAAAGTAACCCTTTCATTACTTGTCTTCGAAATCGGCTTTCAAAGCCGATTTTTTCATGTCAAGACGAATCTTGACATATCTTGATATCATTTTATAACAAGATGAAACGCTTTTGCGAACAGTGTGCGGCAAAAGCCACCTTAAAAAGCGTTTCAGCCTTGCGAAGCGAGGTTATTTCATTCTTTATTGTTTGGAGGATTTATTATGAAAACGTTCAACGTCGCCGTTGTAGGCGCAACCGGCATGGTGGGTCAAAGATTTATCACCTTGCTTGAAAATCACCCTTGGTTCCATGTGAAGGCTCTTGCAGCCTCTGCAAGAAGCGCCGGTAAAACCTATGAAGAAGCTGTGGGTAACAGATGGGCTATGAAAACACCTATACCCGAAGACATAAAAAAGATAACTGTTTTGGATGCAACCGCAGACGTGAAAAAAATTGCATCCAGCGTGGACTTTATCTTCTGTGCCGTAGATATGAAAAAGGATGAGATCCGCGCATTGGAAGAAACTTATGCGAAAGCGGAATGCCCTGTCATTTCCAACAATTCCGCGCACCGAGGTACCGAGGATGTTCCTATGATTATCCCGGAAATCAACGCTGACCACGCACAGGTCATTGAAGCACAAAGAAAACGCCTCGGCACCAAAAGAGGCTTTATCGCAGTAAAGTCTAACTGTTCTCTGCAGAGTTATGTCCCAGCGCTTCACCCTCTGATGAAATATGGTGTGAAGAATGCTCTTGCGTGCACCTATCAGGCAATCTCCGGCGCGGGAAAAACATTCGAGACGTTCCCTGATATTATTGACAACGTCATTCCCTTCATCGGCGGTGAAGAGGAAAAAAGTGAACAGGAACCTTTAAAAATCTGGGGTGAGTTAAAGGATGGGAAAATTGTTCCGTCCTCCGCTCCAGCCATTACAACCCAATGTATTCGCGTCCCAGTCAGTGACGGACATCTGGCCGCTGTCTTTATGTCTTTTGAAAACAAACCAACCGTCGAAGAAATTAAAAAATGCTGGAAAGAATTTAAAGGAGAACCGCAGGATTTAAAACTGCCATCCGCGCCAAAGCAATTCTTAAACTATTTTGAAGAAGACAACCGTCCCCAGACAAAATTGGATCGGAATCTGGAAAACGGTATGGCGGTTTCCATCGGAAGATTAAGGGAAGATTCTCAATATGATTACAAATTTGTTTGTCTTTCCCACAATACACTTCGAGGAGCAGCAGGCGGCGCTGTTTTAATGGCGGAACTGCTGGCTGCGAAAGGATATCTGGACTAATCAATTTATAGCGCGTTATAACCTTGCTCATATGCCCACTGCTTCTGTAAGCAGCGGGCTCGGACTCAGAAGCGGACGGGGCGCAAATTCCCCGCTTTGCAAGGTTGAAACGCTTGTATGCGGCTTTTGACGCACACGATGCGCAAAAGCGTTTTATCTTGTATAACGAGGTGTGTATTATGAAAAAAACAATTTTTACCGGTGCAGGTGTCGCCATTGTAACTCCTTTCGCAAACGGAAAAATCAACTATGAAGAATTGGGTAGGCTGATCGATTTTCAGATTGAACATTCCACGGATGCCATCATCATCTGCGGCACAACAGGGGAAGCTTCCACCATGCCGGACAGAGAGCATCTGGACGTTATTGAATACGCTGTAAAAAAAGCAAATAAAAGAGTGCCGGTGATTGCCGGTGCGGGAAGCAACGATACCGCTCACGGTCTGGAACTTAGCCGAGAATCTCAAAAACTGGGAGCAGATGGTCTGCTGATTGTCACCCCCTATTACAATAAAGCAAATACGAATGGACTGATTCAGCATTTTAACGCCTATGCAGACGCGGTAGATATTCCGATTATTCTGTATAATGTTCCTTCCAGAACCGGTGTGAATATTACCACGGAAGTATTGAAGGAGGTTTCGAAAGCTGACAATATTGTCGGAATCAAAGAAGCGAGCGGAAATATTTCCCATGTAGCTGATATCGCATACCGTTGCCCGAATATTGACATCTATTCCGGCAACGATGATATGATTGTTCCGATTCTCTCACTGGGCGGAAAGGGTGTAATCTCTGTATTGTCTAACGTGATGCCAAAAGAAACCCATGACATTTGTCAGCTGTTTTTTGATGGCAAAATAAAAGAGAGCGCATCCCTTCAGATAAAACTCATGGATCTGATTCAGAAGCTGTTTATCGAAGTAAACCCGGTGCCCGTCAAGACCGCTTTGAACTTGATGGGATTTGCCGCCGGAGACCTGAGGCTTCCGCTTGGAAAAATGGATGAGCGCAATCTCGATAAACTGCGCACAGCAATGATCAACTGCGGTATTAAAGTAGTCTAAAGAAGGATGTTTGACAAATGATAAATATAATTTTAAGCGGATGCAATGGCAAAATGGGGCATGTGATATCCCGTTTGGCGGAAGCAGATGAAAATGTAAAAATAGTAGCTGGCTTTGATCTCAACACCGTCCAAACTTTCGACTATGAGATCTTTAAAAATCCGGCTGAATATGCCGGAACGGCCGACGTTATCATTGACTTTTCCCATCCGGCAGCTCTTGATGGTCTTCTCCACTTCGCTTTGGACCGGAAAATTCCCGCTGTTGTTGCGACTACCGGTCTTTCCGCCGAACAGATCGAACAACTGCATGAGGTTTCCAGACAGGTTCCAATCTTTTTCTCCGCTAATATGTCTCTGGGGATTAACCTGCTGATCGATCTGGTAAAGCGTGCGACAAAATTGTTGGAGGATTCTTTTGATATTGAAATCATCGAAAAGCATCATAATCAGAAAATTGACGCCCCCAGCGGTACTGCCTTAGCCATCGCAGATGGCATTAACGAAGCGCTGAGTCAGCCCTATCAATATGTTTATGATCGGCACAGTGTACGAAAAAAAAGAGATAAAAAGGAAATTGGGATTCACGCTGTACGGGGCGGAACCATTGTTGGCGATCACGAGGTTATCTTTGCCGGCACAGATGAAATTGTCACCATATCCCACACGGCAACCAGCAAGGAAATTTTTGCTCAGGGCTCCATCAAGGCCGCAAAATTTCTGGCGGGAAAAGAGCCTGGCATGTATGATATGAATTCTCTGCTGGCTTCCCTGTAACCGCCGGAGATTTCCGGCAGAACGGAGGTTTTTATGAGTAGCTATTCCCTGTCGTATCAAGATAACGTGACTCTGGTTACCCTTCACAAAATTCCGAATCAAATCAAAGTCATCTCAGAAGTGTTTGCATTGGTTTCCCAAAAAAAGATCAACGTAGATATGATAAGCCAGACAGCCCCTTATATGGAAACAGTGAGCATCTCCTTTTCCATTGAGGAGAGCGCCGTTTCCCATATCATCGAAATTCTCAGTCTTCTGAAGGAAAAGGCACCTGAATTGAAAACGGATATTGTCAGTAATCTCTCCAAAGTAGTTATTCAGGGCGAAGAGATGAAAACCGCCAGCGGTATCGCCGCGAAAGTATTTTTAGCTCTCAATGAGCTTGACACGGATCTCATCTCTATCACCACTTCAGAAACCGAGATTTCCTTTTTAGTGGATGAAAGCAAAGTGAATGCTGTATTGGAAAAATTAGAATCCGAATTTTAACGAAAGTTTCAATCGGAGATTTGCCCCTTATCGAAAATCAGCCCCATAGCCTGCAAAAGCTATGGGGCATTTTCATTTCATAGAGTGGCTGTAATGAAAGTTATTCAAAGAATCTGATTTTCATGGGATGGCTCTTCAAAATGCTACCTGCTCTCCATCAGATAGGTTGCCTCCATATCCGCCAAATGCACTGCAAATGCAAGGGGAAACATCTCGAAAGCCGCACTGACATTCCGTGCGTCCTCTGTTCCGGCATGCCCCATATGGTATCGGATGGCAAAAGCCTCCTCCCGGGAAAGCCGCATAAAACCGGTGATAATATAGACTGACTTTTCCCCATGGCCATAAGGAAGCTGATCGGCATAGTCATAAGTCGGCATTTGCTGCCACTTGCCATTCTCATCCTTCACATTGCGGAACCCCTTTTTATAGCAATTGATTTTGCAGATATCATGCAGAAGTGAAACAATTGCAACGGTTTCATCGTCAAATGTAAGTCCGCATTCCAGCTTGATTTTATCCCGGCTTAAATAGTCTTTCAGGCAGCGGTATACATTTAGGCTGTGCTCTGCAAGTCCCCCTTCATAGGAACCATGAAATCGGGTGCTGGCAGGTGCGGTAAAGAAATCACTTGCAGGAGAACAGAGATATTCCAGAAGCTTATCCGAGCCTTCCCTTGTGATATGTTTTTTATAAATCTCGATAAAGGTTTCTTTGATATGTTCCATTGGCTCATTCTCTCCTTCCGATATGCTTTTATTATAACAAGATGAAAACGCTTTTGCAAGGCAAAAACATTTCAAAATCACAGAGCCTGGAACATAGACGTACGGTTATACACTCTGAAAAAAGATTGCAAATAGATTGACAGCAATCAAAATCAAGATTATCATAAACATTGGAGCACAATATGTAACCTGTTTCTTGAACCATTTACCGTTATGGTTCCGTCAAGGTGCTTGCTTATTTATTAGAGAGCGGAACTCTCTCGTTTTTGAAACAGAAGGAGATGACTTTATGGATACCTTACAGGAAATGATCAATCAAAGCAACCGGATCGTTTTTTTCGGCGGTGCCGGCGTTTCCACTGAAAGCGGAATTCCTGATTTTCGCGGCACAGACGGTCTATATCATCAGAAATACGACTATCCGCCTGAAACCATCATCAGCCATAATTTTTTTATAAAAAATCCGAAGGAATTTTATCGTTTTTATAAAAACAAGATGATTTATCTTTCCGCCAAACCCAATGCTGCGCACTTAAAGCTGGCCGAGATGGAACGGAAGGGAAAACTGGACTGTGTTATCACACAAAATATTGATGGTCTTCATCAGGCTTCCGGCTCACAAAAAGTATTGGAACTTCACGGTTCCGTGCTTCGGAATTATTGCATGAAATGCCATAGATTATATCCGGTTGAAGCTGTGATAGAAACACCTGATATCCCCTTTTGCAGCTGCGGTGGGATGATAAAGCCAGATGTTGTTCTCTATGAGGAAAGTTTGGATTCCAAAACGCTGATGGATTCGGTGAAAGCCGTCAAAAAAGCGGACATGCTCATCGTAGGCGGTACTTCCCTAAATGTCTATCCAGCGGCAAGCCTGATTGATTATTACAGCGGCAACCGTCTTGTCCTGATTAATAAAACCGCTACCCCTTACGACAGACGAGCGGATTTAATGATACAGGACAGTATCGGCAAAATTCTTGGAAATATTACCATCGAATAAATTGAAATCTTATGATATGATTTAAGCATTAGAGAGTCGAACCCCATATTCCCTGCACAAAGGAAAATGCGCAGGGAATACTGACGTATGCGCGAGAATTTTGACGCAGGATTGCGGAAAACTGGCCTGTGAAAACCATATGGCGTTCAACTCCCTAATGCTTATGCATGGAACATAGAATACGAACCCGTTTTTGGTTGGTTGCGGCGGGTTCGGGTACTGCGTTCTACGCTTATACAAAACGATCGAAAGGAGAAAACAAGTGACACGAAAACTTCTTAGCGTTCTTTTGCTTCTCTCTATTCTTTTTACGGCCGGATCCGGCGCTTATCCCGCGGAAGCGGAAATGAAAGCGGTATGGATCTCCTATATCGAATATCAAAGCTTACTTTCCGGAAAAAATGAGATGGACTTCACTTCATCGGTTGACAGGATGTTTGACAAGGTAAAATCCCTGGGATTAAATACCGTTATCATTCATGTTCGTCCCTTTGCCGACGCCATGTACCCCTCAAAATACTTTCCATGGTCAAAGTATATCTCAGGGACACCAGGCAAAAATCCTGGTTACGATCCCCTGGCTATTCTCTTAAAGCAAGCCCATGCAAAAGACTTGAAGCTACACGCCTGGATCAATCCTTACCGTATCGGTTCCCCCGCTAATGTGCCGGAAGGTTCCATTATTCACCAATGGGCCCAGGAAAAAGAGGATTATATTCTGACATCCGGCGGAAACTGGTACTTGAATCCGGCAGTTCCGCAAGTCCAGCAGTTAGTTATCGACGGTGTAAAAGAAATCATTGAAAGCTATCCCGTGGACGGAATTCACTTTGACGATTATTTCTATCCCACTACAGATCCCGGTTTTGACAGCATTACTTATCAGAAAGCGCAGGCTGGGCTCAGTCTGGCAGAATGGCGTATGGAAAATGTAAACCAACTTATTCAGGGGGTTTATCAGGCGATTAAGTCCTTTAATTCCAATCTTTTATTTGGAATCAGTCCCTCCGGAATTATAAAAGACAACTATGATTCTATCTATGCAGATGTAAGAAAATGGGGCACGCAAAAAGGATATGTGGATTATCTCTGTCCTCAAATTTATTTTGGATATGAAAACCCTTACGTCCCATATGACAAGGTTTTGAAAGAATGGAACGAAATCACTTCTCACGTGGATTTATATGTTGGTCTTGCCGCTTATAAAGTAGGCTTATCGGATCATTATGCTGGTACTGGAAAGTTGGAATGGCAGCAAAACAGTAATCTGCTGGCCCGTCAGTTAAGCGATGCACGCAGCGTTTCCCGCTATAAGGGCTTTATGCTTTTCAGCTTCAATTCCTTATTTTATCCCTCCGCGGAAGCCGCTGATATTATGAATATTGAATTACAGAATTTTAAGAGTGAATTAAACGGCATTCAAATTTATATTAACAACATGAAACAAAGATACGACGTGATGCCTGTCAAACAAAATGATCGCGTTTTAGTACCCGTCCGCGGGATATTTGAGGCTCTAGGCGCTGAAATTGAATGGGATGATGCACGGCAGAAGGTTACTGCCGTAAAGAGGAACCAGACCATCATCTTGACAATCGGAAGTTCTGTTATGACGGTCAATGGGAAAGAAATCTTTTTGGACGTGCCCGCTATTCTGAAAAATGACCGAACTTTGGTTCCTGTTCGGGCTGTGTCTGAAGCTTTGCAGGCGCGGGTAGAGTGGGATGGAGAAAATAATGCCGTTCATATTTTTCAATAACAAAAAAAGATTTTCTTTCCGAAAAGCAACAAGTTTGCTCCACATGCTGTTTTTGAAACATACAATTGTGCACGATTCCGTGCAATTTTCTATGGTATAACTGAGAAAATGCCAGCCTTCCCCAATCAATTGATTTGTAATTGGCGGGGTAAGGCTGGCATCTCTTTTGGTAACCGGATCTGAAAAATCTGCTTTTCTCTCATCGCCAAGCCTATTTTTTCAAAAAATCTGCAATCTGCTCATAAGCGGTTCTCACCTGCTGGAAAACCGGAGGCAATGTGATAAATCCGTGGAGAGAATCCTTCATTCTTATGTTTTTTACTCGATTCCCGAATTCCTTCAGCCTCTCCCCATAGTCCTCGCCTTCATCGCGAAGCGGGTCATATTCCGCTGTTATAATCAAAGTATTAGGCTGATTTGAGAGATCCTTGGATAAAAGGGGAGCAAAATAAGGATTATAAAAATCCTCGGGCTTACTGATATACAGCTCCATATAATCTCGTATGCGCTTGGACGTCAAAAAATAGTCTTTTCCGTTTGTCCGTATAGATTCATAGGGAGAATGCTCTGTATGGTCATTGTAGGTGGAAGGATAAAGCAAAATTTGCTTTTGGGGCAGAAACTCCCCCCTATCCCGAGCCATCAGGCTGACGGCTGCAGCGAGATTTCCCCCTGCGCTGTCGCCGATCAAAGCAATTCTTTCTTTTGGTATATCAAACAATGCGTCATCTAAAAAAACATCTCTGGCAATCGCATAGCAGTCCTCCAATGCACAGGGAAATTTGTATTCCGGCGCAAGTCTATAATCCACAGATATCACGGTACTATTGGTAGCTTTCGCAAGGTTTGCGCAAACTTTATCATAGCTATCAATATTACCCGTCACCCATCCTCCACCATGATAAAAGATAAGAAGAGAATCATTCACCGATTGGGGGGCCGGATAAAGACGCACCGGCACTTCATGATCGTCAACCTTTACTTTGTGATCCCAGAATTGATAAGCCAACTGTTTAATATAACGGCGGTGGGTAAGATTGACCAACTGCCGTTCCAACTTGTAATTTTTCTTTACATTGATATCCGCATAGGATACGGCTTTTAAAACTGTCAGCATCGCCTTGTTCAATGCCATATACCACCGCCTCTTTTCTTTCTGAAATTAAAATCAGTATACCATACTTCTGCTTGCTTCACAACATCTTTCTGCAGAACAGCAAAATGAAAGGAGCCGCCTTTTATAAGCAGCTCCTTCCCGAAAATAATTGATTGAGAAACAAAAATCCTTCCATTGAAACTGTGACTATTTCAATATCAGGGTATAAGGGTAGTATAGCACTCTCTCTAAAAAATGTCAATTAAATTCCTCTTATACGGAAATTTACCTTTTTGGAATTTCCGTTTATCGTATTTCCGGTACTCCTCCGTTACTGCAAAGGGCGTTATTGGAATAGCGAGGGTCGTCTGTCACTTCCCTCTCGATGAAAGACGGAATCGCAACTTTCTCCTCCTCACTGACCATTTCAACCTCCGCTAAAATCAAATCCCTGTCGTTAAACCGATCGATCTCCCAAATTTTATTCTGGTAAGGATAAAGAAATCTTGTTTTATCCAATGTGCAGTAACAGGCGTTTTTTAAAAGCTTTAACGCGTCCTTAAAAGGAATCTCATATTCAAATTCTTCCCGCGTCAGCCTGTTTAAGCGGTATTTGATTGTCAGATAGGCTTTTTCATTCCAGGTTCGCACTCTCACAACCCCTTTAAAGGCCGTTTTAATATAGCCCTGGATAATATGAATTTCCCCGGTTGCCAGAGATTCATCAAACGTATTTACGATAAACTTCCTTTCAATTTCAAGAGCCATTTTTTCACCGCTTTCTTTTTCATAGTATTGCCTGAATGAGATGAAAAAAGACACCCGAAAGTGTCTTTTCATAGAATGATCTTCTATCATTATTGAATCAGCCGCACCCGGATGATTCCATCTATTTTTGACAGGGATTCAATGACATTGCCATTTACTTCTGAATCGACATCCACAATGGTGTAAGCCACATCATTTTTGCTCTTATTCATCATGTTGTCAATATTCAAATCATTCTTTGCAAATTCATTGGAAATCTGGCTTAACATATTAGGAATATTTTTATGCATGATCGTGATTCTGGATTGAGAGGTCTTTGGAAGCTGAACGGATGGGAAATTGACGGAATTGGTGATATTGCCGCGTTCAATGTACTCTTTGATTTCACGAACCGCCATCACAGCACAGTTCTCTTCCGATTCCGGTGTAGAAGCTCCTAAATGCGGAATAGAAATCACATTCTTATAATTCAAAAGCGCTTTATTCGGAAAATCTGTGACGTAGCAGGCAACCTTTTCACTGTCAAGCGCGGATTTCATTGCATCCGCATCCACCAGATCCGCCCGCGAACAGTTGATAATCCGTACGCCGTCTTTCATGGTTTCCAAAGCGACGGAGCTAACCATCTTTTCTGTTTCTTTTGTCAGCGGAACATGCAATGTAATATAATCACAGTTTTCAAAGATCTCATTGCGGTTGATCGCACGTTTGACATTTGTGGAAAGCCCCCATGCAGCGTCAATTGAAATATATGGATCATACCCAATCACATTCATACCAAGCGCCTCCGCTGCATTTGCGACCAGAACACCAATTGCCCCTAAGCCGACAACCCCCAAAGTTTTTCCCGCGATTTCAGGACCGACAAAAGCGCTTTTCCCCTTCTCAACATCTTTTTCGACCGTATCAGAAGAAACCAATTCCTTAGCCCAGTCGATTCCGCCGACAATATTACGGGAGGAAAGCAAAAGAGCCGCAATGACCAATTCTTTCACCGCATTTGCATTCGCTCCAGGTGTATTGAAAACCACGATTCCCTTTTCCGTACATTTATCGAGAGGAATATTGTTTACACCTGCGCCTGCACGGCCGATTGCCAAGAGAGATTCGGGCATATCGTAGTCATGCATGTTAAAGCTTCTTAATAAAATACCATCCGGCGTTTCCGTGTTGTCAGAAATCGCATATTTTGTCTGATCTAATTTTGATAATCCAACATGAGAGATTTTGTTTAATGTCAAAATATTATACAAGGTAAATCACCTTCCTATTTATTTTCATTTTCAAATTTTTTCATAAATGCAACCAAAGCTTCTACGCCTTCTGCAGGCATTGCATTATAAATGCTGGCGCGCATACCGCCCACTGTCCGGTGTCCTTTCAAGTTGACAAAGCCGTTTTCGGTTGCCTCTTTGATAAATTTCGCATTTAAGTCATCATTCCCCGTAATGAAAGGTACATTCATCAAGGAGCGGTCTTCTTTTACAACGGTTCCTTTGAACATAGCGGAAGCGTCCAGATAATCATACAGTACCGCTGCTTTTTCCCGGTTGATTTTTTCAATTGCTTCCACACCGCCGATGCCTTTGAGCCATTCCAGAACCAGCTTACAGATATAGATAGAGTAGGTCGGAGGGGTGTTGTACATAGAGCCGTTGTCTGCATGTGTCTGATAGTTCAGCATGGTAGGAGTGATATCCAATGCTTTGCCGATCAAATCCTCACGGATTATTACGACCGTTAATCCGGCAGGGCCAATATTTTTCTGTGCTCCGGCATAGAGTAGTCCAAATTTGCTGACATCCAGCTTCTCAGAGAGAATACAGGAGGAGATATCTGCAACCAGCGGGACATCACCGACATCCGGCAATTGGTTATACTTTGTACCGTAAATCGTGTTATTCAATGTGATATGTACATAGTCCGCATCCGGATCAAACATATCCTTTGTAAGCTTCGGGATATAGGAAAACGTCTTGTCATCACTGGAGGCAACAATTCTTGCGTTTCCATAGCGTTTTGCTTCCTGATATGCTTTTTTTGCCCACTGCCCGGTGATTACAAAGTCTGCTTTTTTCTTTTCAGAATATAGATTCAGCGGAATCATCGCAAACTGCGTGGAAGCGCCACCCTGTAAAAAAAGCACTTTATAGTTACTGGGGATATCCATCAACTCATAAAAAAGCTCGGACGCCCGGTCAATGATAGCCTGATAATCTTTGGAGCGGTGACTCATTTCCATAACGGACATGCCGGTTTGACCATAACAGGTCATTTCACCCGCCGCAGTTTTCAGAACTTCCTCGGGAAGCATGGACGGTCCTGCTGAAAAATTAAATACTCTTTGCATAGAACAAATCCCCTTTATATTATTTTTGAAAGAAAAATTTACTATTAATTATACTACACATTTCCCCTTTCGTCAATGATTGATTCGGAAAAATCAGCTTTTCCCAGCATTCCGGGATTTCGACGAGATTCTTGTTTATGTTAATAAAATATTCATAATCCATTCATGAATTCCTCATATATGAACACTATAATACGAAGTGTAAAGGTTCTTACAAGAGCTTTTATAAAAATCCCTTAATAAAACCCTTTTATAAGAAATAACCCCTTTTATTTCTTATCCCCCCTTTCCGGAGCGGGAGCTCCGGTGCATACAAATAAATCCCACAAAAAAGGAAGCCAACATGGCTTCCTTTTCCCCTGTCTGGGGATAATTTCAAATCTTTTTTCTTCTTAAAACTTAAACGCTTCGAAATACTTCAATGTTTGTATTCCATCTCTTACGCCTGTGCGTTGTGGTAAAAAATTCACAAAATAAACATCAAAAAATATGCGGCTGGAGCCGTCTGCTGCCCTGCAATATGGTTTATCTGTCACTGACAACACTCATAAATTCTCCTTCAAAGGAATTCTCTCATCCCGTTGAACCGATATTTTCTTTGCATAGATTGTTATTCACCTTCAATAAGGGCTTGCCCCGTCATTCAACGAGGACAAGGGCACTGCATAGCCGTGCCGCGATCAGCGAGAGATTGCACTCCCGCTGATTGCGGATATGGACCCCGCCGCCTTAAGAGGCGTGGGACATCTTGCCCGCAGTTATAAGAACGATATTTCACTTTACTGAATAATGAGTTTCGGAACATAAAAACCCCGGCTTCATCCAATCAATAAAGCCGGGGATGCCTATACTTATTCAAATGGCTATCTGTTTTTATTTAATTCAAACCCGCAAACATCTCAGCGCATTCAAGACGGCCAGCAGGGACACCCCCACATCTGCGAAGACAGCCTCCCACATGTTTCCCAATCCAAAAACGGTAAGAATCAGGATAAGTGCCTTAATTCCAAGGGCAAAGGAGATATTTTGAGTGACTACCTTTCTGGTTTTTGCTGCAATGCGCTTTGCAACCGCTATTTTAGAAAGTTCATCCGTCATCAGAACGATATCGCTCGCTTCGATCGCCGCGTCGCTTCCTACGCCGCCCATAGCAAACCCGATATCGGCTATCTTCAGCACCGGCGCATCGTTGATACCATCCCCCACAAAAGCGGTTTTTCCAGTAGTATTTTTCTGCATAATTTCCTGAAGAAACCGTACTTTATCCTGAGGGAGAAGTTCGCTTTTGATCTCATCGATTCCCACTTCTCTTCCCACTGTCTCGGCTACTTTCCGGCTGTCACCGGTTAACATAACGGTTTTTCGAATTCCGCTCTTCTTCAGTTTTTCAATTGCCTGTTTGGTATCCGCTTTTATTTTATCTGCAATCAAGAGCCTTCCCGCCAACTTACCGTCTACAGCAACATAGACTACGGTATCCGCAGTGTCTGTCTGTGGGAAACAGATCTTTTCTTTTTCCATCAATTTACGATTTCCCGCCAGGACTTTTTCTCCGTTCCATTCAATACGCGTTCCGTGTCCTGCTATTTCTTCATAAGAGTTGACTGTATCTTTATCCACCTCCGCACCGTATGCCTTCTGAATGGAAAGTGCAATCGGATGATTGGAAAAACTTTCACAGTATGCCGCATAGCGGAGTACTTCTTTCTCGCTGAAACCACTTTCACTTTGAATCTGTCTCACTTCAAAGCTACCCTTTGTCAGAGTACCCGTCTTATCGAATACAATGGTGTTCACATCATTCAAGCCTTCCAGATAATTGCTTCCTTTGATCAAAATACCGTTACGCGATGCCCCGCCGATCCCTCCAAAAAAACCAAGCGGAATGGAAATGACAAGGGCACAAGGGCACGAGATAACTAGAAAGGTAAGCCCGCGGTACAGCCAGGAATCAAAATTTCCAAAACCGCTGAACAGTGGGGGTACCAACGATAGCAAGGCTGCAGCGAGAATCACGAAAGGTGTATAAACCTTTGCAAACTTCGTGATAAAGTGTTCTGTTCTGGACTTGTTTCCTGATGCGTTCTCCACCAAATTTAAAATTTTGGATACAGTGGAATCCTTGAATTCCTTGGTGACTTCTATTTTCAAAAGTCCGTTTAGATTGATCGAACCGGACAATACTTCGCTTCCTTTTGCCGTTTCCTCCGGCACGCTCTCCCCGGTCAGTGCCTTTTTATCCAGTGTTGACTGTCCCTCCAGCACAATACCGTCCAGCGGAATCTTTTCTCCGGGTTTTACGAGTATCCTGTCGCCGATGTGCACCTGCCCAGGATCCGTCTTTTTTTCTCCGCCCTCTGTTATCAGATTTGCATAATCCGGCTTGATATCCATCAAATCCGTGATGGATTTTCTGGAACGTTCCACCGCCAAATCCTGAAAAAATTCACCTATGTTATAAAAAATCATGACTGCGACGCCTTCGGCGTATTCTCCGATCACGAATGCGCCAACCGTAGCGATACTCATCAGAAAATTTTCGTCAAAAATCTGTCCGCGGCGAATGTTTTTTAAAGATTTCAAAAGCACTTTATATCCAATCATCAAAAAACTGACAAGAAAGCCGGCCAACTGGATATCCTCCGGCAGAAAGAAGGTGGCTGCAAAAAGAAGAATCCCTAATCCAAACGGCAGATATGCAAGCCATCCGGATTTCTCTTCCTCCGGTTTCTCCCGTGCGTAAATTTCCACATCCGCTTCCAACTTCTTTGCCTCCCTGTTTATGCGGGGCAATATATATTTTTCGCTTTTCTCGGTCTCCACCGTAAGCGTCTTTTGAATAAAATCGAGTTTTACGCTGCTTAACTCCTCCATCTGGTTCAGCCGCTCTTCAATCTTCCCGGCACAATGGCCGCAGTCCAGATTTCTGATATAATACTTCTTTTTCATAGGTCAAGCCTCCTCACTGTTTTTCTTTGATATGCTCCAGACCGATATGGAAAATCTGTCCCACATGGGAATCCTTTAAGGAATAGTATACTACCTTTCCAACCTTAGTGGCTTTCACTAGATTGGTATTTTTTAAAATTCGGAGCTGATGGGATATCGCAGACTGCGTCATGTTAAGCAGGCAGGAAATATCACAGACACACATTTGCTCTTCCAGCAGTGCCGCAATAATCCGCATCCGCGTACTATCCCCGAAGACTTTAAACAGCTCTGCCAAATCATATAAATCTTCTTCCTCCGGCATTTTTTTACTCACTTCATCAATTACTTCCTGGTGAATGACGGTATTTGTACATTTCTCAATTTCTTTTTTCATCGTATCCCTCCTATTTTAATATATGAACAACCGTTCATTTGTTTATAGTTTACCACGGCTCTTTTTAATTGTCAACACTTGAACAAATATTCATATATTTTTTTGCTTTTTTTTTATTGTCGAGTGTGATATGATTAAAGATAGACAGTGAGGAAATAATTTAAACATGAATATACAAATGATAAAATGTAATTATTGTAACCACGAATTCTCATTTATACCTTGCGCCGATTTCATAATATTTTTGCCCCCAATGTAAAAAAGAAATATATCTGGAGTGCGAATACGGAAGAATATAGACTCAATACGAAATAAAAGGAGACATATATCGTGAAAGCAAAGCAGAACTGGAAGGAAATATCGCTGATTACAGCTTCGGCTGTCTTAACAGCACTTTCTTTCCTTTTCCCTGCTCTTTCCTGGCTTGCTTATATCTCCCTTGTACCGGTTTTTCTGCTGCTCTTTTGGAGCAAAAAGAAAAATAAAACGCTGTTTTTTTATGGATGGCTGTTTGGTACTCTGCTTTATCTTGCCGTCCTTCACTGGCTTTTACAACTGCATCCTCTTGATTTTTTAGACTTTTCCAAGCCTGTGAGCTTTCTTATTGTATTCACCGGCTGGATTTTGATCAGCCTGTTTGAAGGATTGTTCCACGGTTTCTTTTTTCTCCTGTTCCGCAGGCTGTCTTTGGGAGATTGGCGTGACATCTTTACGCTTTCCTTTCTCTGGATTCTCATGGAGTGGGCACAGGGACTTGGCATCCTGGGCTTTCCCTTCTGCCGCCTTTCTTTAACACAGTATCAGAATCTTCCGTTCATTCAATCCGCTTCCCTGTTCAGCGCTTTTTTCCTCTCTTTCCTTCTCGTCTTTTGCAGCGCTTCCGCCGCCTTCTTTCTGACGAATCTCCGGAAAGGAAAGAAAAAAATACTGGCTGGGGCTCTTGCGCTGTGCCTGTTAAATAATTGCTATGGTATCATACAAATCAACAAGGCTTCCGAACCGGCCGGTACGCTGAGAATTGCATTGATTCAAGGAAATATATCCTCCAATCAAAAATGGGCTGACAATACTGCATCCGCCATTTTCCAAACCTACGAAGCATTGACAAAACAGGTATTGGAGGCGGAACAGCCGGATCTTGTCATTTGGCCGGAAACCGTTCTGCCTCTTGATTTAAACGATACCTCCTATCTGGAAAAACTGCAAAACACTGCAGCCGATTTTCAAACGCCTCTGATCGTGGGGGGATTTTACTATGACAGTCAAGAAAAAAAGGACTATAACGGTGTTTACTATATTCAAAGCGATGGCATGGTAAGCTTTCCCATGTATGCAAAAAGAAAGCTGGTTCCTTTCGGCGAATTTCTTCCTTTCCGTAATGTTCTGGGAAAACTTTTTCCTGTGTTAAAGGATATCAATGCGGCCGGCAGCGATTTGGAACCCGGCAGAGAAAGCGTCACACCCCCCCTTACTTCGCTCGGAACCTTTGGATCCCTTGTCTGCTTCGATTCTATATTTCCGCATATCGCCCGGGAAAGTGTGAAAAATGGCGCCCAGCTCTTAAATGTTGTCACAAACGATTCCTGGTTTAAAGATTCTGCGGGGGTATACCAGCACAATGCTCATGCGGTATTGCGGGCTGTGGAAAACCGTCGTTGGATCACCAGAACCGCCAACACGGGAATCTCCTGCTTTATCAGCCCTGCAGGAGAAGTCACAGAACCGCTGGATCCGCTCACCACAGGCTATACGGTTTCTGAGGTATCCCTCTGTTCCGGGGAAACCTTTTATACAAAAACAGGCGATCTGCTGCTTTATGCAGGAATTTTTTATCTATTGCTTATCAGAAAGGAGAAAAAATGGAAAATATTCTCGTCAAAACGGCGTCGTTTGCATTGAGCGTATTAGCGCATTATATCCGTCCCGGCGACTGTGTCGTGGATGCCACGATCGGAAACGGAAACGATACATTAAAGTTGTGTCAACTGGTTGGCGAAACAGGAAAAGTGTATGGGTTTGACATTCAGGAAAAAGCTCTTAAAAACACGGCTTCCCTGTTACAGAAAAACGGATGGAACAACGCTGTTCTCCTGCATGTATCCCATTCCGCGATATCGGAATTTATAAAGGAAAAGATACAGGCAGCCGTCTTCAATCTAGGCTATCTTCCAGGCGGCGATCATAGTGTGACAACCTGCACGGATGAAACAAAAAAAGCAATTCTCTCCTGTTTGAAACTCCTGAACAAGGACGGTGTCCTTGCCATTGTATTCTATCCCGGTCATCCGGCAGGGGCGGAGGAAAAATCTCAGCTGCTGCCCTGGGCTTCCGGTTTGAACGCCGGCTGTTTTCACTGCGTTCACACGGAGATGATAAATCAGTCTCAGACGGCGCCGTCTGTTTTGTTTATCACGAAGAAAAAGGAGGGTTCTGACGTTGAAGCATAAAATAGTTCATGGCATCCTAGTATTCCTCTGCCTTTTCTGTCTGTCTTTCGCCTTGGTTCCATCCTGCATTTACGGCATCTGGAATATCGGTGTTTTGTTTCTGTATGCAGTGGGAATTGCTTTTCTTCTCCTTCTTCGGTTTTATGCGCAAATCTCACTTTTTTTGAAAAAACACAGAAAAATAGGTGTGTCTGCTGTAATTCTATTCTTTCTGGCTTTTGGCGCTTTCTGTTTTGCAAACGGCATTTTATTTCAGTACGCTTACGGAAAACAGCCTTCTTCAGAAAATGCAAGGGACACGGTTGTCGTTTTGGGATGCCAGATTATTGGTGACCGACCTTCCCTGTCTCTGCAAAAACGATTGGATAAAGCGACGGAATATTTAAGCAGCTGCCCAGAGGCAAACTGTATTGTAACCGGAGGAATCGGAAAGGGAAAACAGTATTCAGAGGCGGAAATCATGAAACGCTATCTGATGGAAAAAGGAATCGAACCATCCCGCATTTATCTGGAAGATCGATCGACAGGGACAAGGGAAAATTTAAATTTTGCCATGTCGGTTGCACAACAAAATCAGCTTTCCACCCATTTTGTTATTGTCAGCGACAACTATCACCAGTACCGTGCAGCAGTATATCTCAAGAGAGACTTTTCCAAAACCGCTGCTCACCTTTCTTCCGACGGTCCATGGGGAATTGTTCCATGCTATTGGATGCGGGAGGTTTTAGGCGTATTTTATCTGTTTGCGGAAGGAATTTGAAAAAAACAGCGAAAGAGGTAGAAAAAGAGCTGTCAGTTGTGATATACTATTTAATAAAAGGCAATAACGTCGGAGGAAAAGCAAATGAATGACAACGTGAAAATTTTAGGAGTCAGAATCGATAATCTCACAATGGATGAAGCGGTAAGCAAACTTGCTTCTATGGCAAAGGAGGACAAGGTACATACCGTTTTCACCCCTAATTCCGAAATTCTCTATGTTGCAAAAAACGATCCGGAATTCCGTGGGATTCTGAACGCATCCGATTTAAATACCGCGGATGGCATCGGTGTTGTATACGCAGGAAAAATTTTAAAGGATCCCATCAAGGAAAGAGTCGCCGGATACGACCTGGCCTCCGCCTTTCTCCCCGTGATGGAGCAGGAAGGGCTCAAGCTATTTTTATTCGGCAGTGTGGAGGGAGTTGCGCAAAAGGCACGAGATAACCTTCTGAAACAGTATCCCAATCTGCAGATTGTCGGAACGCGCAACGGCTTTTTCGAAGATGAGACTGCAGTGATTGAAGAGATTAACCGAACAGAACCCGATGTGGTATTCGTCTGTCTCGGTGCACCAAAACAGGAAAAATTCATTGCGAAATATCGGAATCAATTTCATGCTAAAATTCTGATGGGGTTGGGTGGAAGCATCAATGTTTTTGCCGGCGAGGCAAAACGCGCCCCGGACTTTTTCATCAAAACCCATCTGGAATGGTTCTACCGGATTGCGACAAATCCCACCCGGATAGGACGTATGATGGCGCTGCCCAAGTTTGCTTTCGCTGTATTGCAATCCAGAAAAAACGGAGGGAATCAAAATGATTAAAGTGACATTGCTGTCCCACACGCCGGAACCGGAAAAACTTGTGGCTTCCGCCGCAAAGCTCTGCTACTCCAACGCCTCCATTGAGCAAATCGGCGCAAACCTGACACCCGAAAAGGTGGACAAGTTCTTAAATATGCTAGTGGATCTGGGACATGAAAGTCCCATTGAGCATATTTGCTTCACGTTCGGCATCGAAGGAGTTTCCAGAACTCTGCTTGCCCAAATCACCCGCCATCGCATTGCCTCCTTTTCGGTCAAATCTCAGCGCTATGTGAAGGAAGGCAGTTTCAGCTTTGTGGTGCCTCCGGAAATCGAAAAAAACGAAGAGACGAAAGCATTATTCTTAAAAACAATGGAAGCGGATCAGAAAGCTTATGATCAGCTTTCCGAAATTCTGTTTGAAAAACATTTGAAAGAACTGACCGCACAGGGAATTCCCGAGAAAACCGCAAAATCAAAGGCGGAAAAAATGGCAATTGAGGATGCGCGGTTTGTTCTGCCCAATGCCTGCGATACCTCCATGGTGGTAACCATGAACGCGCGCAGCCTTCTGAATTTCTTCCGTCTGCGCTGCTGCAGCCGTGCACAGTGGGAGATTCGTGAGCTGGCTACCAAAATGCTGGCGCTTGTCAAGCAGGCGGCCCCTACTATCTTCCGCTATGCTGGTCCTGGCTGTGTCAACGCTCCTTGTCCCGAGGGAAAAATGAGCTGCGGAAAAAAACAGGAAATGATGGATTATTTCCGGAATTTATGATGGAACAGGTGAAATGATGCTGATTGTGATTGAAGGTCTGGATGCCAGCGGAAAGGAAACACAGACCAATCTATTATATAAAAATTTGAAAACGGTGCATGATAATGTTAGAAAAGTTTCGTTTCCCGACTACAAAAGTGATTCTTCCGCTTTGGTCAAGATGTATTTAAACGGTGACTTCGGCAAAAGCGCAGATGATGTGAGTCCTTATATCGCTTCCACCTTTTTTGCGGCGGATCGCTATGCCAGCTTCAAAAAGGACTGGGAGAAAGATTACCGGGATGGCTGTATCATTTTGGCGGATCGTTATGTGACGGCAAACATGCTGCATCAGGCTTCCAAACTGGAGAAACCAGAGGAAAAGGAAGTCTTTTTAAACTGGCTTGCCGATTTTGAATACCGTCTGTATGGACTCCCTCAACCGGATCTGGCCTTTTTTCTAAACGTTCCTCCCGGAGTCAGCCGGAAACTGATGGAAAGCCGTTCCAACAAATTTACCAAGCAGGAAGAAAAGGATATCCATGAAAAGGACAGCCGCTATCTGGAAAAAACATATCAAAATGCGCTTTTTGTGATCCAGCGTTATCCGTTTATTGAAATAGACTGCGTCACAGAGGATAACCAAATGCGGACAATCGAAGAAATCCAACAGGAAATTCTGACGCATGTGAACCGTAAATTAAAAGAGGTGTAATCATTTTGGAATTCAAAAAAATAACATTGGATGACAGGGAACTTTTCCTAAATTATTATAAATCGAATCCGCAGTATGCATCCTACAAAAGCTTTGCCAATCTGTTTATCTGGCGGAATTTTGAGGATATCCGCTATGGGCTTGTAGACGGGCACATTGTCATCACCGGAGAGCTTACCCCCGGAAACCATACCTATTTCTTGCTCCCCCAAACGGAGAAAGCGGGAATGCAAGCTGTGACGGAACACCTTTTTCAGGAATATGGAAAGAAATTTCGCCTCTCCTGCCTGACAAAAGAGCAAAAAGAATTGCTGGAAGAGCTCTATCCTGAAAAATTTGATTTTTCCTATGACCGGAATTCCGACAACTACTATTATTCTACCGAAGCGCTCGCCACCCTTGCCGGAAAAAAGCTTCATGGAAAACGGAATCATATCAATAAATTTAAATCCCTTTATCAGTGGGAATACATTCATCTTGACCATGAGGCGGCAATGGAATGTGTCGATATTGCCAAGGACTGGTGCAAACAAAAGAATTGTGAAAAAGACGCTGTTCTGCGCAATGAAGTCAAAGGCTGTATTGAAGCGTTAAATCATATGGAGGAATTGAATCTGAAAGGCGGAGCAATCCGTGTGGACGGCACCATTGTCGCTTTCAGTCTTGGGGAGCGTCTAAACGAGGAAACCGCGTTGATCCATATTGAGAAGGCGAATACCGATTATCAGGGCGCCTACACCATAATTAACAACGAATTTGTAAAAAATGAATGGGCGGACACCAAATATATCAATCGGGAAGAGGATATGGGGATTGAAGGATTGCGAAAGGCGAAGCTGAGTTACCGTCCGGAATTTCTTTTGGAAATGTTTCACGCAAAACCGCTTTAGGAGGTAATTATGCAGATTATACATCCGAATTTGGATGATACCGCCGAATTAAAAGCTTTATGGAAGAATATTTTTCAGGATACCGATTTCTACATCGATCTATTTTTCCAAAAAAAATATGTACCAGAAAACACCTTTCTGGTGAAAATAGATGGATGTATCGCCTCCATGCTGTACTTCTTCCCTGCCGATTTTTATTTTTGTGAATGCTCTGTTCCCGCGGCTTACATCTGCGGTGTAGCGACCAGACCGGAATACCGAGGGCAGGGGTACTCCCGAGAAATCCTATTCAAAGCAATTGATGCAATCCGGCAAAGGGGTTATAAAGCCGCTTTTCTGATACCAGCGTCGGAATCCCTGTTTGCATTCTATCAAAAAAACGGCGGCTTTCAGCCCTATTTTTATCTAAAAAAACGTGAGATGGAAAGGAACAACACACCTACGGAAAAACAAAAAGAATTTCCTTTTTCCGCAAAAAAGTTCTCTGAATTTTATGCTAAGCTCAACCAGGACAACCAGTTTTACTGTGAAAAGAAGGAAAAGGATTTTGAAGAACTTTTTGCCTTCTATCAGCCCGAGGGATGTCAATTTCACCTATTTGAGGAAGGTTATCTGATTTTTTATATAGAAAAACAAATCTTGTATGTCATGGAATCTTTTTTTGAATCGGAGGATACACTCGAAAAGGCGATACAGTTTTATATGGCGGAAAACAACTGCAAAAAAGCGTTTTTGACTGTTCCGGCCTGCGGTGAAAAAGCCACCCCTTACGCTTCCCTTCTGATTCTGGACAATCATTTTAAAAAAATTTTCAATACAGAAAAAAATTATGTGAATCTGATGTTAAATTGAGGAGGAATTCATTTATGCTATATCTGTTTTTGGCTGACGGCTTTGAGGAAACGGAGGCGATTGCCTGTCTTGATGTGATCCGCCGCGCCGAGATAGCCGTTCAAACCGTCAGCATAGATAAACCGCTGGTAAAAGGCTCTCATGGGATTTCTGTCAAAGCGGATATTTCAATGGATGAAATCACCACCGAGCATTTGGAAGGTATCATCCTGCCCGGCGGAATGCCCGGAACGCTGAATCTGGAAAAGGACGAACGGCTTTCCGCCTTGATCGAATACTGCTGTCAAAACAATCTTTTGATTGCCGCTATCTGCGCCGCACCGAGTATTCTTGGAAAACGCGGACTTTTGAAGGGAGAAAAGGCTGTTTGCTTCCCCGGATTTGAAGACTTTCTGGAAGGAGCCGATGTCTTGAAGGAAAAATGTGTGGAATCAGGGCAGTTTGTCACTGCGAAAGCTATGGGAGCCGCTATTGACTTCGGGATCGCCATTGTTGCACGATTAAAATCGCCGGATTTGGCAGAGCATATCAAAAGGAGCATCTGTCATGGATAAAAAAGAACTGCGCAAACATATGCTTCAAAAAAGAAACCGTCTGGAAGAAAATTATCGGAAGAATGCCAATGCTGCAATCACGAAAGCATTTCTTTGCTCTTCCGTCTATCAGGCATGTAAAAATATATTTATCTACATATCCTACAGCTCAGAGGTAGATACAAACGAAATCATCACAAGAGCTATCTCTGATGGAAAAACTGTGCTGGTTCCCCTCACCGATCAGGTGGAAAAGAGAATGGACGCCGTTCAGATTACGGATTTCAATACCCAGCTTTGTCAAAGATGCTGCGGGATTCTGGAGCCCAATTTTGCCTCAAAAAAACCTTATCCTCCGGAAAAAATTGATTTAATCGTGGTTCCCGGGGTAGCATTTAACCGCAAAGGATATCGCGTCGGCTACGGAGGCGGTTATTATGATAAATATCTGTCTCAATCACTGAACGCAGTAACCATTGGTTTTGCTTACGAGCAGAGCCTGATTGACGAAATTCCGTCGGAAGGCCATGATCAAAAAGTGGATATCATTCTGACAGAAAGCGGGGAACATCACGTATCATGAGTATCACGGCACTGCTTGTACTGATCAGTTTTTTACAGCTGGCAATCCGTTTCCTGCTGGATTTACTGTTTCCAACCCTTTTTGAGGTGAATGGCTTTTTGTTTTTTTACCTGGCCTTCTCTACCCTTCTCAGCATCGCGCTTCCCACATTTCTCTATATGAAGAATGAGGATAAACCCTATTTCTGTAACGTATACAAGGATGTCAGGCCGGATCGCCTGCTTCTGCTGACGGTGCTTTTGGGAGTTGTGTGCCAGTTCGCCGGAATGGCGTTGAATCTGCCTGTGATAAGCGCTGTCACCAAATGGATCGGACCTATTTCAAACAGAGTCCCGGAAATTACAACACCGGGAGGGCTTCTTCTCGGCATAGTGGTGATGGGGCTAATCCCAGGTGTCTGTGAAGAGATTCTCTTTCGCGGTGTTATTTTTAATGCATTTCGTGAATACGGCACAAAATGTTCGGTTGTTTTTTCCGCGCTGATGTTTGCCATGCTCCATATGGATGTGACAAATTTTGTGGGTCCTTTTGTTATGGGGATTGTGTTTGGTGTGATGGCTGCAAAAACAAATCGGCTTATCTATCCCATGATCGCCCATTTTTTCGTCAACACAACAGCGACCGTATTAACCTATGCGACCCAGTTTGATGTCTTTAATGACTTTTATAACGATTTTATCCTCTTCATTATGCTTGCATCTTTGATCGCAATCTTTCCTTTGACTTCCCTGTTTGTAAAATGGAGTGAGAAAAGGGAACTTCAATACTATGTGGATTACAAAGAAAAAGTGACGGAAATCAATGACGGACGGAACAGCATCCGTATTATTGAACACGATATTAAGGAGAACAATTTTAAACTTGCACTGCAGGCGCTTTTTGCAAAGCCTTCCTTTTACCTGCTGATTGCACTGTTTATTATTGTTGGAGGGAGTATCTTTTATGCTTAAAAAAATCATAATCGGAATCGTCTTTGTCGCAGTCTTAGTGCTGGGTTATTCCATTCTGGAAATCAACACCGTATTCAGTGCAAAAAGCGATGTGCAGATTACAGTGGCTCAAGGTGATAATCTGAATACCATCATCAGCGATTTAAAGGAGCAGAAGGTTATCACAAACAAATTCTTATTTAAGCTTTACAGCAAATTCCACGGCAGTATCGAAACCATCCGCCCCGGAATCATTTCGATCCCCAAAGGAGCGGATTACAAAGAGATTTTTGGATTGATCTCAAAACCGGATTCTGATGAAGTTGCCGTCACGATTCCGGAAGGGTTTGAACTGCGTGAAATTGCGGACAAACTGGAAAAAGAAGGACTGATTGATAAAAACAAATTCTATGACACTGTAAAGAATCATTCTTTCGACTACGAATTTTTGAAGGGGATTCCGTTCGGAGACAATCGGCTGGAGGGTTTTCTGTTTCCCGATACCTATACCTTTTCCAAAACGCTGGATAATGAGACCACAATTCTTGAAAAAATGCTGAAGCGATTTGAACAGATTTACAGCAAGAGTATGACAGAAAAAGCCAATCAGCTCTCTATGACGGATTATGAAGTGATTACCCTTGCTTCCGTCATTGAGCGGGAAGCAAGGACAACAGACGATTTTTATCTGGTTTCCAGTGTGTTTCACAATCGATTAAAACGCACCGACAGTCTGAAATATCTGCAGTCCTGCGCAACCGTGCAATATATCTTAAAAGAGCGAAAAAGTGTGCTCAGCGAGAAGGACACAAAGATCGACTCCCCCTACAACACTTACCGCTATCCCGGTCTGCCTGCCGGTCCGATCTGTTCCCCGGGAAAAGCAGCAATCGACGCCGCTTTAAATCCGAAGCAAACCGATTATCTCTATTTTCTCAATGACAGCGACGGAAAGCTGCACTTTTCCACAACCTATGCGGAGCATCAAAAATTAATGGAACAGTACGGGCTGAAATAGTATGCTGGAAGAGAATATCAATTATCAATATATCACAGAATTTATCAATCAGAATACGCCGGATACCACCCCCTTTCTCGCTGAATTGGAGATCTATGCAAAAGAAAATTTCATCCCCATTATCAACAGGGAGACGCGGCGTTTTCTTGAAATGCTATTAAAATTAAAGCAGCCGAAAAGAATTCTGGAAATCGGCACGGCGATCGGCTATTCTTCCCTTGTCTTTGAGGAAGCCACCGGCGCATTGGTCGACACCATTGAAATCGATGACAAAGCGGCCGGACTTGCGCTGAAAAACATTCAAAAGGCCGAAAAAAGTGAAAAGATAACCGTTTATCACGGAGATGCACTGACGGTTCTGAAGGTTCTCAAACAGGAGAGCTACGATGCCGTCTTTATTGACGCTGCAAAGGGAAAATATCCTGAATTTTTCAGGCTGTGCTTTCCCCTCCTGAAACAGGGCGGCCTGTTGATCTGTGACAATATCCTATATAAAGGAATGGTGGCAAACGAAGCACTGATTCCCCGCAAAAAAAGGGCGCTTGTCCATAAACTGCAGCGTTTTATCGCTTATCTGATGCGCCATACCAATCTTACTTCCTCCATCGTCCCCATCGGCGATGGACTTATCGTATCAATCAAAAGGAGTGCAACATGTTGAGTAAAAAACCGGAATTGCTGGCCCCTGCCGGTGATCTGACAAAACTGAAAACGGCAATTGACTATGGTGCGGATGCCGTCTACATCGGCGGAAAAGCGTTCTCTCTTCGCACCGCTTCCGACAATTTTTCCAGAGAAGAAATGGAGGAAGGGATTCGCTATGCCCACGCCAAGGGGAAAAAGTGTTATGCAGCTCTTAATATCATTGCACACAATGACGACTTAAAAGAGCTGGAGAGCTATTTAAAAGAGCTGCAAGACTGCGGCATTGACGCAGTGATCGTTGCGGACATGGGAATCTTTGATATTGTCCGCAAAAAAGCGTCTTCTCTCCCTGTCCATATCTCGACGCAGGCAAGCAATACGAACTACGCTTCCGTTTCTTTTTTTAAAGAGCTGGGCGCCAAGCGGATTGTTCTGGCAAGAGAACTTTCTTTCCGTGAAATTCACGAGATAACCCAAAAAGTGCCGGATGTGGAGATAGAGGCTTTTGTGCACGGCGCAATGTGCGTTTCTTACTCCGGACGCTGTCTGCTTTCCAACTATATGGCGGGAAGGGATTCCAACAAGGGAGACTGCGCGCAGCCCTGCCGCTGGAAATACAGTCTGGTAGAGGAAAAACGTCCCGGCGAATACATGCCGGTCTATGAGGATGACCGAGGCACCTTTCTCTTCAACTCCAAGGATCTGTGCATGATTGAATACATCGGCGAGCTGGTCAAAGCAGGAGTCACCTCCTTTAAAATTGAAGGGCGCGTAAAAAGCGAATATTATGTGGCAACGGTTGTGAAGGCATACCGGGACGCCATCGACGAATATTTCGAGGGAAAACCGTTTGATCCCCGGCACATAGAAGAGCTGAGGAAAATCAGCCATCGCCAGTATACCTCCGGCTTTTATTTTGACAAACCGAAGGATACTGCACAGGTCTATGCAACCAGTTCCTATATACGCGATTATGAATTAATTGGAACGTCGATAGCGTACGACGATGAAAAGAAAGAACTGACGCTGGAACAGCGGAACCGTTTCTTTCTGGGCGATGAAGTCGAGATTCTGATGCCCGGCGAGCCGTTCTACTGCATGAAAATAACCGATATGAAAAACGAATGGAACGAAACCATTGAGGTTGCTCCCCATCCTCAGATGAAAGTAAAAATCCCCTGTGATAAGAAAATTTATCCAGGTTCCTTTATCCGAAAAAAGAAACCGCTTGTTTAGGAGGCTGTCATGTCCTATTTTTATCTCAGTTTGATCCTATCCTTTTTCTTTCTTTTCTTTTGCTGGTATACCTACCGCAAAGAAAGAAAGCTTTCCGCTGCGAATAAAATGTCTTATATGGCTATTATCATAGGTGCAGGCCTTTGCATTCGCTTTGTGTTTGGATTTTCCAGCAAGGGTTATGGAACGGATATGTCCTGTTTTGCCAGCTGGTCCTATCATATATTTGAAAACGGATTTCGGGAATTTTATGATTCCATCAGCTTTTGTGATTATCCCCCGGGATATCTGTACATTTTATACATACTGGGATTTCTGACAAGAATCTTTGATCTGTCTTATCAGTCGGCCGGTGCAAATTTTCTGTTGAAGCTGCCTGCTGTTTTGTGTGATATTGGATTAATTGTCATGGCATGCCGCTTTGCAAAACGGGAAAAAGCAAGCGGTATACTTCTTGCCCTGCTGCTTGCATTTTCCCCGGCTCTCATCATGACTTCCGCGGTCTGGGGACAGGTGGACTCGGTTTTATGTGTTCTCCTTCTTCTCTGTTTTTTATACGGAACAAAGGGAAAGCTGGAATGGTCGGCCCTGTTCTTTACGCTGGCAGCACTGGTAAAACCACAGGCTTTTCTGTTCACCCCGCTTGTCATGATTCTTTTCGCATACCATGACAAGGTAATGTTCGGATTCTGCAAAAAGAAGCTTTCCAAAGTATCTACTGTTTTCTGGAATTATCTGATTACGCTTCTTTTCAGCGGTTCCATTTTTTACATCTTATCCGTCCCCTTCTTTGGTTTTAACTGTTTGCCGGGACTGATCGAAAAATACTACAGCACCCTCTCCTCCTACGCGTATGCGTCGGTGAATGCTCTGAATTTAAACTTTCTTTCCGGCGGCAACTGGGCGGAACTGAACACGCCTTTTCTGTTTTTAACCTATGGAACATGGAGCACTCTGCTGCTTACGGCAATTGTGATCGTTTCCGTGTGGCTTTTCATAAGAACCAAAGAAAAAAAAGCCGTCTTTCTAACCTCCGGAATATTCCTGCTCTCGGTTTACACACTGACGGCTAAAATGCATGAGCGCTATTTCTTTTTCTGTGTTCTGCTTTTTGCCTTTGCTTACGCGGTTCACAAAAGAAAAGAACTTTTTATTTTATTCAGCGGAATCTCGGTTACCTATTTTCTGAATTTGGTGCTGGCCTACATTGATCAGGTAAATCATATTCCGAAAGACAGCGGCTGGGGCATGATTCTCTCAGCTGTACACATCGCCTTTTTGGTTTTGTCCTATTTGACATACTTCCGGATTTATCCGCTTAGAAAGAGGGATTCTATGAAAAAGACGACTCCTTTTTTAAAGGAAAAGAAAACCAAGAAAATTCAAAAAATCGATTACATCATCATGGCTGTCATCACTCTGATATACGGTGTTTTGGCATTTGTCAATCTCGGAGATACCGCTTCTCCTCAGACAAGCATCGCCCTTAAGCAGGGAGATATCGTCACTTTCACCCTTTCGCCGGGGAATTATGATGCAATGATGGTATTTGAGGGAATGGATCTTGGAGATATTGTCATTCATGGTTCCACAGACGGAGTGAACTATGAAAAAATAAGCGACTTTGAAAAGAGAAGTGTTTTTTCCTGGAAACGATTTGAACTGGAACAGGACTATCAGAAAATACGGCTGACAGTCGAGAAAACGGACAATGCTTTCATTGAGCTTTTGGAAACCGGTTTTCTGGATGCCGGGACAAGAAAGCCCGTGATGCCCTTATCCGTTACGGTAAACGGCAGAAGCGTTACGGAACTCAGTGATGAGCAGAATCTGGTTCCCTCCTATCCCACTTGTCAGAACGGCACCTATTTTGATGAAATATACCATGCGCGTACTGCGTATGAATTTAATCATGACTTGACCATCTATGAGAACACCCATCCCCAGCTTGGAAAGCTTATCATGGCGCTGGGGGTAAAGCTTTTCGGAATGACTCCCTTTGGATACCGCTGTATGGGGACTCTTCTCGGCGTTTTGATGCTTCCCATCCTCTATCTCTTCATCAAACGGATGTTTCGAAGCACGTTTCTTTCTACCGTGGGAACCCTGCTGTTCGCAGTGGATTTTATGCACTTTACACAGACAAGAATTGCGACAATCGACGTATTTATCGTATTCTTCATTCTGTTGATGTATTACTTTATGTACCGGTTCTATGAACAGTCGAAGGAAGCGGTCAATCTAAAAAAATATGTATTATACCTGTTTCTGAGCGGATTGATGTTCGCCCTTGGAATCTCCTCAAAATGGACAGGCGCATACGCGGGAGTCGGCCTTGCCCTTATTTATGCCATTTCTATTTATAATATTTGGAAACAGGCAAAGGCAGAAAACAAAAATTTCGGGAAAATTCTTGCTGTTCTGCTCAGCTGCGGCGTCGGCTTCTTTGTACTGATCCCTGCAGCGGTTTACTTTATTGTTTATATCCCTTATTTTATATGTATGAAGGATCCCATTAATCTGGACAGTTTCATGCGGATTAACACCCATATGTTCAATTATCATTCCAAACTAAATGATACCCATCCTTTTGCTTCCAAGTGGTATGAATGGATTCTGGATCTCAAACCAATTTGGTATTACCAGAGCCTGAATCCCTATGCGGAGGGCATCAAAGGCACCATTGCGGCTTTTGGCAATCCTCTTGTTTGGATTGGAGGATTCGCCGCAGTTCTGTATATGCTGAAGGATACGATAAACAAGAAAAACGGGATTGGGCTGTTTCTCTTTATCGCATATATCGTGCAAATTCTTCCCTGGATTCCAGTGGCAGAGGCAAGAACAACTTTTATTTACCACTACTTCCCCGCGGTTCCCTTTTTGATAATGGGAATCTGCTATGTCTTTGACATCTATCTGAAGAGATATAAAAACGCCAAAGGAAGTGTGATTGCCATATGCGCTTTCACCGCAACCGCTGTTTTGCTGTTTTTTGTCTACTATCCGGTTCTATCCGGTCTGGAATGTAGTACAGGGTATATCAATGCTCTGAAAATTTTACCAACTTGGATCTTTTAACAGACAGATGAATTTTTTGTGACTTTTTTCAAAAAACTATCGAATTTTATGACGGAAAGTTGTATAATAAAACTACAAAGAAAGAGGTTCTGGACATGCCAAAGATATCGGTGATCATTCCGGTTTTTAACGAAACTGAAGTGATTGATGTTACTTATAAGCGAATGAAATCCGTCATGGACGGAATCGAAATGGAATACGAACTGATTTTTGTCAATGACGGCAGCCGGGATGATACCGAGCATAAAATTGCCGGCTATGCAAAAAAAGACAGAACGGTAAAGCTGCTTAGCTTTTCCCGGAATTTTGGACACCAATGTGCTATCTCAGCCGGAATGGATTATGCCTCGGGTGATGCGGTTGTTGTCATTGATGCAGATCTTCAGGATCCTCCGGAACTGATCCCAGAAATGATCAAAAAATGGCAGGAAGGCTATGAAGTTGTCTACGGAAAGCGTCTGAAACGCAAGGGAGAAACCCTCTTTAAAAAAGCAACTGCAAAGTTGTTTTACCGCACGTTAAAGCATTTGACCAGCGTTGACATTCCGGTTGATACAGGGGATTTTCGGCTGATTGATCGAAAGGTCTGTGATGTTTTCAGACGCTTACAGGAGAAAAATCGTTTTATCCGCGGGCTGGTCAGTTGGATCGGCTTTCGGCAGACTTATGTGGAATATGTGCGGGAGGAGCGTCTGGCAGGTGAAACCAAGTATCCGCTGAAAAAAATGATGCGGTTTGCCATGGATGGAATTCTTTCTTTCAGTTATATTCCGCTGAAAATTGCAAGTTTCCTCGGATTTCTGATATCCGGTCTCAGCTTTCTCTATCTGATTTTTGTATTGATTCAGAAGCTGTTTTATCCGGCGGGACTGGTGCCCGGCTGGACATCCATTGTTGCAGTTCTGTTGATATTTAATGGAATTATCCTGATTCTCTTGGGTGTAATCGGCGAATATATCGGAAGAATTTACGATGAGGTCAGAAACCGTCCTCTTTACATTATTGATAAGAAGGTAAATTTGGATGATGAAGGAGTGGAGTAAATTTATCAAATTCGGATTGGTTGGAATTCTGAACACCGCAATTGATTTTCTTGTGTTTAACCTGTTTTTGTTTTTCGGCTGTCCGCCAACTGCATCAAAGGCATTCTCCTATACCGCGGGGATGGTCAACAGTTTCTTTTTCAACAAAAACTGGACCTTCCAGGTGAAGGGAAACGGAAGAAAACAATTTATTGCCTTTCTTCTGCTGAATTTGGCAACGCTGGCTGTCAGCGTTGGACTGATGAAAGGGTTCACACCCTTTCTTGCGAGAGTGGATTTTTTAACCGACTATCCCCTTTTATCCAACAATCTTGCAAATTTGATTGTTATTGCTATTACTATGATTTTGAATTTTATCGGTTCAAAAGCCTTTGTTTTTTATCATAAATAAGTTTAAGGAGTGTCATTCTTGCGTACAATAAACAGTGACGAAATCACAGCAGCAATCAAGGAAATGTGTATCCGGGCAAATATTCATCTGCCCTGTGATGTGATGAACCGTTTGAAGCAGACTGCTCAGACGGAAATCAATCCGTTGGGACAGGATACTTTGCAAAAGCTGGCGGAAAACGCGCAGTATGCCGAAACCGCCGAAATGCCTATCTGCCAGGATACCGGGATGGCTGTTATATTTGCAGAGATCGGTCAGGAGGTACATATTCTCGGAAATCTGGAAGAAGCGATTCATGAAGGTGTGCGTCAAGGATATACGAAAGGCTATCTCAGAAAATCGGTAGTCAGTGATCCTTTAAACCGTATCAATACCAACGATAATACACCCGCAGTCATCCACTATCAGATAACGCAGGGAGATAAGATAAAGCTAACGGTGGCACCGAAAGGCTTTGGAAGCGAGAATATGAGCGCTCTTAAAATGCTGAAACCCGCTGACGGCAAAGAAGGCGTTATTGATTTTGTGATAGATACCGCAAAAAATGCCGGTTCCAATCCATGCCCGCCAATTGTGGTCGGCGTGGGGATTGGCGGAGATTTTGAACTCTGTGCGAAGCTGGCCAAGCAAGCCCTGCTGCTTCCGCTTGACCACAAGCCTGAAAATGAATATTATTACAATATGCAATGTGAAATTCTGGAACGGATCAACCAACTCGGTATCGGTCCCCAGGGTTTTGGCGGCAACACAACTGCCCTTGGAGTGAACATCCTGAACTACCCGACTCATATAGCGGGTCTGCCTGTTGCAGTTAACATCAGCTGCCATGTCACAAGACATATTGAAAGAATAATATAATAAACTAAAGGAGTGGACTGTATGAACACACGTATCATTGAGAGAAAATTTAAGGCAACAGACAGAATGAAGGAAAAGATCGAAGCGAAACTGTCTAAGTTTGATAAGATCTTTGACAACGGGGCAAATGCCGATGTTGTTTTAACCGACTTAAAAGGCAGCAACATCTGTGAAATTACGGTGTATGCAGGTGACACGATTTTCCGGGTGGAGGAAGCGACTGAAAATATGTATGCTTCCTTTGACGAGTGTATTGATAATTTGAAAAAACAGATCCGTAAATATAAAACCAGGCTGGAAAATAAATTTAAAAATTCCGGACTGTATTTTGAAGAAGATGATGCGGATGAGGAAGAGGAGGAATCCGCTTTTCAGATCATCCGCAGCAAAACCGTTTCTGTAAAACCCATGTTTGTGGAGGAAGCCATTTTACAAATGAATCTCTTGGGCCATCAGTTCTTTGTTTTTACCAACGCGGAAACAAATGATGTCAATATTGTTTATAAAAGAAAGAACAGCGGATACGGTTTAATTGAAACAAGATAGTACAAAATTACGGCACAGAACAAAAATGTTCTGTGCCGTTCTTCTTTTTTCCCTATTAACACAAAATATTCGCGTCGATTCGTTTTCTTTTATTGCAGCAGCGCAATCGTCTTATCAAAATATGCTTTGTCCACCTGCAATTTCTCATTTGCCGTGATTAGAATATATCCCCGGTCATCCCAGTGAACGGTTTTCGAGATCGCTTCAACAGCAGCCCGAAGCGGGATATAGGTTCTGTCATAAAGAAGCATTGCGGGAACGTCCAGCTGGCTTTCAACGCCATTTTTTGTCATTTTATCACTGCCGATGAAGAACTCCACGTAATTGACACCCTGATCCTTTTTCAGTTTTACCTTTTGCTCTGTTTCAAACCAAACGACTTCGAAGCCAAAGGTTTCGCTAATAAAACGAAGCGGCACTAAGGTTCTGCCATCCTGTTCAATCGGCGTTATTTCACAGTTTTCATCAATCACTTCGGTGCCGCATAGATAATTATAAGCTTTATTGTTATTCAGTTCCAGAAGAACAATTTCATCCTTTTTTTCGATCTCCATGGAAAGCTCATTCACCGCATAATCCGGATCGCCTGACAGGATCTTTGATTGGATCCATTCTGGAAGAAATTGCATTGGAGAGGTGTAAGCCTTGGATACCACCTCATAATCAGCGCCAATGTTTTCTTTCGGAAAATACAGTCCGTTTTCCTTCTTTTCCAGTTCCATTTCCCTTTGAAGAATCCCGGCAGTTTGATATGCCGTGTTTCCTGTGACAATATTGTTGCTGTAGGTGACTTTTGTTGTTTTTGGATCATCCAGAGAAAAAGCCTGGTAGGTTTCATAATTGTTAAACAGATAATTGTCGGTCACGTTTCCTTCCGGCGGATAAATCCGCGGAAATTCCGCGTCTGTTCGGTAGCTGAAGGTACCGACTGATATACCGGTGCCGCAGTTGATAAGAGTATTATGTTCCACCTTTGCATTCTTCACAAGCTCATAGGCCGCCGGATTGGGATCCGTGCCGTTGGTAAGAGCAATCGCATAGGAGGACGGGGTAATATTATAGAAATAATTATTTTTTACAGTATGATCCTCGTCCATAATTCCCACCCCAGTGACACCGCTGTAATCATTCTTTCCGCCGGCAAAAATGTTTCCTTCCACCAAGCAGCGCTTGCCGATTCTCAGGCTTAAGCCTCCCTTTGAGTCAAAAAAGGTATTATTGATAAAACGATTGTCATTGGATTTGTTTGAGATGATCTCATTTTCTCCGGAGCAGTTATCAAAGAAATTATTCTGCACAACCGAAAAACAGTTTGCCGAGGTATCCGTAGTGTTACAAAGGCGAACCGTTTCGCATCCGTTTTTTATTCCCTGTTCGTAATAGCCGAAATAATTGTTATCAATCAGGTTATGCTGTTCTTCATTAAGAGAGCGCATCACTTCCAAAAGCTGACCCTGTGTATTTTTCCCTCTGAAAAAGCAGTGATCCACACGGTTATAGGTTCCATAGATCTGAATCCATTTGGTGACATCTTCCTTATTGGGTTTATTCCAATTTACCATTGCGGTGTTTGTCAGCCGGCAGCCGATAGAAAGGGGCGCAAAAATAATTGCCTTGTTCTTATCGCCGCCCTCAAACAACAAGCCATCCACCGTGACATATTCTCCGCCTATAATCATTCGGGAAGATCCGGTGATTTTGACGCCACCCGGCGTTTGGGCTTTTAACGTAATCGGTTTATCCGCTGTCCCTTTTCCGCGGAATATCATGCTAACGTTACGATATGTTCCGTTTTTCAAGGTAATTACATCTCCCGGTTTCGCCGACTGCACCGCCGCTTCCGCCCTATCCATCTCTTTCTGTCCTTCGGACAGTATGGATTCTTGCTGCGGATGATAGAAAGAGAAAGATTTTATGAAAACCTTTGCCTCCTCACCGGTTTCATTGATAGCATCTATCCGGATCCGTTTGATCTTGTCACCCGGCATCAGCGGTGCTGACCCAAGACGGTACTGAATATCCTCCAAAACCGCTTCGCCGTCATACCATTTTCCGCTTTCCGGCTCCTTGCCCATATAACCGGTCTGACACAGAGAGGAATTCTCACCATAAACACGCATGGAAACATATTTCAAGGTTCCCTTGCTTTCCACTTTAAACGAATAGCGCAGGAGCATATTCAGATCCTCTACCACAACCGGCTCATTAAAATTGATTACAAAACCGATATTCTCTGAGGATACGGCTTCAATCAGTCCATTATTCACCATCACTTCGCCCGTTTTTCTGCTCAGTGAAAAAGCCGCTTCATCTTCCGCTGAAATTTCAGCGATTAACCCGCCGTCCATTTCTACAGCCAATCCGTTTACCGGTACCACACTAAGAAAAAGAACCATACTCAACAGCATCGCCAGATATTTTTTCATTTTTCCTGTCTTCCTTTCTTCTTTCTTTCCCTTTTATTATAACTTTTTTCATACAGTCTGTATTTAGACAATTTTGAAAATAATTTGCACAAAATTGATGTGATGGAATCAATCGTTCCCAATTTATTGTCTATTTTTGATATCTATCTGCCAATTGCGACCACAATTTATACAATTTTGACCAAATGTAAAAATTATATTGCAAACAGCATCTCCTATTATATAATAAAAGAAATAATAAAAGAAAAACGAGAGGTTACGCACAATGAAAACAATCAAGGAAACGATGCTCCAAACGATGGTAAAAATTTATGGCAAGGTATCCGCCCAGCAAAAAGAAAATGGAAAATCACTGTTCGGTGACGGCACATTTGTCATTTACGGACAGTGCACCGGCGTTTACTATGCCGCCCTGTATACGAAAAACAATCCCCTCAATCCCTATTATCATGACAAAACCGTTCTCCAAAAAGCAATCAAAAGCTGGGATTACTATCTGACGCTGCTCAATGAGGAAGGACAGACGCATATTATCACGTATAATTAAACCATCTCGAAAGGGGTGGTTTTAATTATATCTCCTTTCTTAAAGTTTTTGATTATATTTGCAGGAGTAGCTACCTGCGATATAATAAAGACAAGCACTGTGGA
>NZ_JAHLPV010000024.1 GCF_018918095.1 Acetivibrio sp. MSJd-27
GCTGGCCATGTGGAAGTGGCGGGATGGGAACCATGGCACGCTGCATCGGATACTCATGTTTTTATTCCCAATAGACACAAAAACGCGTGGATTCGCTTGATGGAATCCATGCGTTTTTCGACAGGCTGACCTATCGAAAATATATTTTCGATAGGTTTTTTTGTTCAAAATTCCGCGTTTTGCGTGGACTGCAGAGATTGAAACTTACTAAGGAATGATTCTGTATCAAACGTGTTTTGACAGATTTCATTGTATGATCAATAAAATTTTAGTCATAGAAAAAGGGCAGCCGATCAAATCGGCTACCCTTAAGATGAATAGATGCTGTTTATTCTTTTGGATTAAGCGGAACAATTGATATTGTATATCCGAGAGGGTTTAATATTTTGAATAAGGTGTCAATTTGCGGTGTTGCTTTCATGCTTTCAAGCCGTGCAATAGCAGGCTGTTTTACCCCGCTTATTTGAGCAAGCTCTCTTTGCGACAAGCCTTTTTCTTCTCTTGCTTCAATCATTTTTCCGATAAGTTCAATTTCAAAATTTATTTTCTCTTTCTCGGCAGGGGATACTCTTGTTTCATCATTCATATACTCGGAAAAAGTTTTGACTTGTTTCATACATTATCATTCCTTTCCATAAAATCTTTAAGGTTGCTTTTTGCTTTTGCGATCTCTTTCGGCGGTGTTTTCTGCGTCTTTTTCATAAAGTGATGTAAAAGCACAAATTTATTATCTTTCCAATAAAAGAAAAATATACGGTTTCCCAAAGGCCGAAGTTCCCATATTTCGCCGTCAATATGCTTTACATACGGTTTCCCTATCCTTGTTCCGAAGCGGGCAAGTGCACCGATGTATGCAAGGATTTTTTCACGGTTTATCCTGTCTGCTTTGCTTGTTTTGGATTTTGCTTGTAATTCATCAAGAAAATCAACTATTTGTGATTTTCCGCTTTTATCATAGTAAAATTCCACCTCATACAAAGATTGCACCCTCTTTCTATTATATGATAACATATTTGTTATCGACAATCAACATGTTTATAACATGTTTTATCGTTTAAAAAATGCCGAAGCGTATCGCTCGGCATTTGTCTTATATTTGTCTTCCAGTATCTCGATAGGTAAAAATGCCATCATAGTCACAGTTGAGAGCCTCAGCCATATCACGCAATTCTTTTTCTGAAAAATTATCGCGTGATAGTTTGTTGCTTAAATTATTTCCCGTTGTCCCGATTTTTTCAGCAAGTTCTTTTATTGTCATCCCACGTTCCAAGAGAATGGTTTTTATTTTCAAAGTCATTGCCATATTGTGTCTCCTCCTATTCCGATTATCAATGTAATTTTACACGATAATAAGTAATTATACACGAAATAGTGTTATTTATCAAGTATAAAAAAAGAACAACATTTTAAAGTGATAAATAATATTTGACAAAACAAACTTAATAGTGTAAAATAACATTTGAAAGAGCATTTAATCACTATAAAATGTGAAAGAGGAGAAAATTTTATGGATTACGTTGATGAAATTTTTGCGAGGTCAGATTTACAGCAAATCAGAGAGTTTCTTTTACACGGGACAGAGTGCATTAAAATAAGTCCGTTTTCTTATAAAGAGCGGATAGAGCATACCCTAAAAAAATTAATGGTACGTTTACATGAAGAATATCCCAATGAGCAGGAGTATGAGGAAATCACAGCTCTTGTTTTTGATTATGCGAGTGCGCTGGAAGAAGTGAATATGGAAATTGGTTTGCAGGTGGGCGCAGCGCTTTGCGGGCAGATGTATCAAAATTTTAAAAACGCTCTTGCGGGGGAATGAAAAGGAAAGGGGAAGATAGATTCCATTCTGCAATGGAAAAAATTTCTTTCCGATCATTTCATTCTATTTCCTTTTTGTTTTCTCCAGCCTTTGGTTCACGGCGGTTCCGACCAGCTTATAAAGAACTGCGAAGACAGGGATGCCGATCAACACCCCCATAAATCCAAACAGTCCTCCTCCCACGGTGATGGCAAAGATGACCCAAAGCCCGGACAGACCGATGGAGTTCCCCACAATTTTGGGGGCGATCAGGTTTCCCTCTATCTGCTGCAAAATGAAGATCAGAAGAAGAAACCAAAGGGCTTTGGAGGGTTGTGCCATTAAAACAATGAAAAAAGCCGGTACAGCGCCGATAAAAGGACCAAAAATAGGGATAATGTTGGTTATGCCGATAATGGTACTGTTTAGAAGCGGATAGGGCATTCGGAAAATCCACATTCCCAGAAAGGTAAGGCAGGCAATGATTAGCGAGTCAATCAGCTGCCCGCGGACAAAGGAGCTGAATACACAGTCCGTAAGCTGTACCATACAGGTCGCCTTGTGATGTATCTTCTGCGGAAGAAGCGCGCAGGACAATTTTTTCACCTGCAATTTCAGCCGTTCCTTCTCAGAGAGCAGATAGGCGGACACAATGATACCGATCAGCACGTTAAAAACGCTTGTGGCGAATGTTTTTGTCATTCCGTACACCTGGGGAAGGGAAGAAGAAAAAGATGCGTTGAGGCTCTCTGAGAGCTTTGTACCCCATTTTTCCAGATGTGCATAGATACCGGCATTGCTTTGCAGAAAACGGTGAAGCCTTCCTGTCATGGACTGTAAGGAATCCAGGTAGGAGGGGAGATTGTTCACAAGGGTTTGCATGCTCTCCATCAACTGAGGGATGATCAGATAAACGAAAAGACCGGCCGCCAGCAAAAGGATAAAATAGGTCATAAAAAGGGCGAGCGGTTTTTGGAGTTTTGACAGAAATTTTCGCTTGCAGAAGGAGGAGAGCAGCCGCTCCCGAATTCTTGTATACAGTCCGTCCAGCAGATAAGCAAAAAGAAACCCGATAAAAAAGGGGGTTAGAACAGAAAAAAGAATCCCAAGGGCCTGAAACAGTTTTGCGATATGCAGCAGCAAAAAGAAGAGAATGATAGAATAGGTTGCCGTAAGTAAATTGTTTTTCAGAGTGGCTGGCATAACAACGCCTCCTTCCGAAATAGTATGGACGAAATCAAAAGAAATATAACCTTGTTAAGATTTAAGCAGCTGGGCTTCTTCTTTCCAGCATATGACAAATAAATATCCTCCTTGCGGCGAGGCCGCTTTTTCACAATGAAAAACTTTTTTACAACATAGAAAATTGCGCGGAATCGTGCGCAATTGCATGTTTCAAAAAACAGCGTGCGAAGCGCGTCTGTGCTTTTCGAAAAACTTTTTATTTTATGATAGATGGAACTTTTTCTGTTGAAACACGGTCTAATGATACTGAAACATTAAAATAACACACAATCACAAAAAAACAGGATTTCCGAAAAAAGGTGGAAATCCTGTTTTTTCTGAAAATAGGAAGTTATGGATGAACCATTTCGATATGTATGATGCCATCCTCCAGATACTCGCCGGAATCCTGGACAAAACCGACGCTTTCATAAAAACCCTTTGCGTATTTTTGGGCGGAGATGCGAATACGTTCCTCCCCGAGGGTCGTCTTAATGAAATGGACCGCCTTTTCCATACACAGTTTGCCGAGACCCCTTCCGCGGTATTCCCGGGCGGTTATCACCCGCCCGATGCTGATTTCCGGAAATTTTTTCTCTTTATCCAGAATCCGCAGGCAGCCCGCCAACTGTCCATTGTCCCAGAGCAGCAGATGCCATGCGTCCTGATCTTTGTTATCACAGTCCTGATAAACACAGTTCTGCTCCACACAGAACACTTCGATGCGCAGTTGGATGAGCTGGTATAATTCTTTATTGGTAAGCTAAGAAAAGGGTTTGATTTGTAAATCCATTTGTGCTACCTCTCTGTTGTGAAAGCATTGGAGAGTTAAACCCCATATGCTTAAAGATTTCTTTTCATCATTGTAGCATATAAAATGTGATTCGCCAAGTATCCGCATAGAATTGCTTTCCACAGGCAAACTTTCCGCAGTTCTGCGGCAAAATGCCATACAATTGGGTGATAATCCGTCCAGATTATCTGTGCTTTTTCCTTGCAAAAGTGTTTTTATCTTGTTATAATAGTTCTGTTACTATGGGGGATTCTATCAAAGAAGAAGGTTTATGGATGGAAGCTATTGGAGAAAATAGATGAAGAAGAATATAAAAGACTTTACCCTGGAAGAGCTGCAGCAATGTTTTTTGGAGATGGGAGAAAAAAAGTTTCGTGCTCTGCAGTGCTTTGCATGGCTGCAGCAGGGAGTGGAATCGTTCCACGAAATGACAAACCTGTCAAAAGAGCTGCGCCAAAAGCTGGAGGACACATTTTTTGTGAGTGTTCCAAAAGTGAAAAAGAAGCAAATTGCCAGGGACGGAACCATAAAGTATCTTTTTGAGAACCATGACGGGACGTTGATTGAAACGGTTATCATGGAGTATAAGCACGGGATAAGCGCCTGTATTTCCACTCAGGTGGGGTGCAATATGGGCTGCCGTTTCTGTGCCTCCACCATCGGCGGCAAGGAGAGGGATCTGACAGCGGGGGAAATTTTGGATCAGCTGATCTTTGCGTCCAAGGATATGGGCCGAAGGATTTCCAATGTGGTGCTGATGGGAATCGGTGAACCGCTGGATAATTATGAGAATGTGATTCGTTTTTTGAAAAATGTCAATCAGAAAAGTGGATTGAATATTGGTTACCGGCACATATCCCTGTCTACCTGCGGTTTGGTGGATAAGATTGAGAAACTGGCCGGGGAGCAGATGCCCATCACACTATCCATCTCCCTGCACAGCACGAATAACGCGGACAGAAGCAGTATTATGCCGGTAAACCGGAAATATCCCATAGAGGTTCTTTTAAGGACCTGCCGGGAATATACTGCAAGGACAAAAAGAAGAATTTCATTTGAATATACATTGATCCGGGGCGTCAACGATGATAAGCCGCATGCGAGGGAACTGGCAGGACTTCTTCGCGGGATGCTCTGCCATGTCAACCTGATACCGGTCAACGCGGTGAAGGAAACCGGCCTGAAAAGGCCAACCCGGGAAGCGGTGGAGATGTTTCAGCAGGAACTGCTCAAAAACGGTATCAACGCCACTGTGCGCAGGGAACTTGGGACTGATATTGACGCGGCCTGCGGACAGCTTCGGAAAAACAATCAATAAAGCGAGGTGTTTTCATTGGAATTTGGTTACAAATCCGACAGAGGAAGAAAAAGGGAGTTAAATGAGGACAGCTATCTTCTGTTCGGCAATGACGACTATGTACTCTGCGCCATCGCAGATGGTATGGGCGGGCACAATGCCGGGGAGATCGCCAGTTCTATGGCGATCCGGAAGCTAAAGGAATTTGATGAGACAGAAGGATTCTTTACGGACACGGAGAACAAGCTCCGCAAATGTATTGCCGAAATCAATACATATGTATACAAACAATCGGTCAGTGCCAGTCAGTATGCGGGGATGGGTACAACCCTGACCGTTGCCGTGGTTACAAAACAGAGATTATATTTTGCCCATGTCGGCGACTCACGCGCGTACCTGATTGACGAGGGGATCCGTCAGGTGACAAAGGATCACTCCTATGTCTCCGAGCTGGTGGCCAGCGGCAGTATCACCGAGGAGGATGCAAAGACGCACCCTGACCGAAAGGGTATCACCAAAGCCATTGGTACGGAAAAAAACGTGGAGCCGGATATCTTTGTGATGGAAAGCGATATCCCCCGAACGATTTTTCTGTGCAGTGACGGGCTGACGGACTATTTGAGCAAAGAAGAGATTTATGAGATGATAAAAAGATCCCCATCCCTTCAGCTGGCGGTTGACAAATTGGTTGACATGGCCAATGAAGACGGGGGCAGCGACAATATTACCGTTGTCGCGGTGAGAATATGATGGGGGTGAAAAAATGAGTTTGGTAGGAAAGATACTGAGTAACCGCTATGAGATCATAGAGGAGATAGGAAACGGCGGAATGGCCGTTGTATATAAAGCCAGATGCAGACTGCTGAACCGGTATGTAGCGATCAAGGTGCTGCGGGATGAATATAAGGTGGACAAGGAATTTGTCAAACGGTTCAACCGGGAATCCCAGGCCGCGGCCAGCCTCTCCAACCCGCATATCGTTTCTGTTTACGACGTGGGGAACGACAACGGCATTTATTATATTGTAATGGAGCTGGTGGAGGGCGTAACCCTGAAGGATTATATCCAAAAAAACGGTATGCTGCCCTGGCGGCTGGCATTGAAATTTTCTCTGCAGATTTGTTCCGCTTTGGATCACGCGCATAAAAACGGGATCGTCCACAGGGATATCAAGCCGCAGAATATTATTATCACCCGGGATGGAACCATAAAGGTGACGGATTTCGGGATTGCCCGGATTTCCAATTCCTCCGAGACCAGAAAGATTGACGAGGGAATTATGGGCTCAGTGCATTATATCTCTCCGGAGGATGCAAAAGGTGTGCTGACCGACGCCAGAAGCGATCTTTACTCGCTGGGCGTCACCATGTATGAGATGCTGACCGGCAAGGTGCCCTACGACGGGGAGAGCGCGGTCTCCATCGCGATTATGCATCTTCAGTCCAACTATACGCCGATAAAAGAGCTCAATATCACGGTGCCTCTGGGTTTTGTCCAGATTGTTGAAAGAGCTATGCAGAAGGATATCAATTTGAGATACCAGACCGCCGGCGAGCTTTGGAAGGATCTGATGAGCCTTTCCCAGGATCCGGAGCTGTTTGAACCGGATAATGTCAATGCGGCGATTGCCGATCTGGGAGAAACAAAGCTGATCACCAAGGATGAACGGCAGGAGATCAAGAAACAGATAGACGATATGAAACAGCCGGAAGCGCCGGCGGAAAAATCGAAGAAGAAGGACGGCAAAAAAAAGAAAAAGAAATCGAGATTCCGGGACTTGTTCAAAGCGGAGACCAAGCAGGACAAGGTTGCGGTGACAGCCGCGATTGTGACATCGGTTATCCTGTTTGTTGCTATCCTTTCTATCGGGATCGGTATTTTGTTTCCGAATTTCAGTCTCGGCAACCTCTTTAAAAGGGAAGAATTCACAGTTCCTGATATTGTCGGGCAGAAGCTGGATGACGTGAAGGAACAGTATAAAGATAAGAAAATAGAATTTGTAGTGGAAGAGGAGCTCTTTGACGAGGAGCATGAAACAGGTACGATTCTGTCACAGAATCCCGAGAAGGATATGACCATCAAACTGCCTGGCAAGATCAAGATAACCGTCAGCAAAGGCGGAAAAGAGGTCACGGTACCCCGGTTTATTGACAAGGAATACCGGCAGGCTGTATTGGAAATCAACAATTTGGGTCTGAAAGCGGATACTAACTTTGTGGTGGACGACTCGGTTCCAGAGGGCTATGTCATATCCCAGACTCCTCAGCCGGACAGCAAAACGACCCAGGGAAGCACCGTGACTTTGACCATCTCCAAGGGGGCAGAGTCTGAACTGACCGAAGTGCCGAACCTGGTGGGGATGACCACCGCCCAGGCAAAGCGCGCTATCAGCACGGCAGGACTGGTGCTGGGAAGCATCATCCGCCAGGAAAGCGATCAGCCGGTGGATACGGTGATCAGCCAAACCATTAAGGAAAAGAGCGAAGTCAACAAAAAGACAGAGATCAGTATCACGGTCAGCAGCGGAAAAACAGCCACTGAGCCGCCAAAGACCCAGGCTCCGACGCATGAACCGACAAAACCGCCTACGACACAAGCGCCCTCCGGCCAGAAGAAGCAGACGATCAACATCGATCTGCCCACCGATCGGAATTCTGTGAGGGTTCGGATCGAGCAGGACGGCAAAACCGTTTACAATCAAACGGTCAACACAAGCCAGAAGACCTTGAGTGTTACACTGACCGGTGAGGGCAAAGCGGATATTCTCATCTACTTTGACGATGTTCTGGCCAGGACAAAAGTGATCAATTTCTAGCGGGGTGAAGTATGCAAGAAGGGCTGATTGTCAAGGGAATCGGAGGATTCTATTACGTCAAATGCGGTGAAAAGATCTACTCCTGCCGTGCGAGAGGGAAATTCCGGAAGGATATCAAAACACCCTTTGTGGGGGATCGAGTCAAAATACGCCTGATTGACGGCGAGGAAGGATATGTGGAGGAGATTGAACCGCGCAAAAACTGTTTAATCCGGCCTCCGGTCTCCAACATTGACCGGCTGATGATTGTAGCGGCGCTGAAGGATCCAAAACCGGATACCAATTTTATCGATAAGCTGCTTGTGATATGCGGTTTTCACGGAATTGAACCGGTATTGTGCTTCAACAAAGTGGATTTGAACGACGATTTGACGATTCCGGAGGTTTACCGTTCCATTGGCTATCCGGTACAGATTACCAGCACAAAGAAAAATTATGGAATGGAAGCCTTTAAAAATATGGTTTCTGACGGAATTACCGCTGTGGCCGGCTTTTCCGGTGTGGGAAAATCCAGCCTGCTGAATATGGTGGACGAGAGCTTCGGCTTAAAAACCGGCGGGGTCAGCGAAAAACTGCAGCGGGGAAAGCATACCACCCGCCATGTGGAGCTCTATGAACTGGAAAGCGGGGGATATCTGGCGGATACCCCGGGCTTTTCCAATCTGGATATCGACATGGTGCGGGCGGAAGAATTGAAAGAATTTTATCCGGAATTTGCCCCTTATACGGAAAGCTGCCGTTTTGCAGACTGCAGCCATACCAAAGAAAAGGGCTGTTCGGTTCTGGCGGCGGAAGCGGAGGGCAAGATTGCTTCTTTCCGTTTGGAAAGCTACCGGATGTTTTATGAACGGTTAAAAGAAATTAAGGAATGGGAACGAAAATGAAACATACAATCAAGATAGCGCCTTCTTTACTGTCAGCGGATTTCTCCTGTCTCAGCGCGGAATTAAAGACGGTGGAAAAAGCGGAGTTTCTTCATATTGATATCATGGATGGGCATTTTGTGCCAAACATCACTTTTGGTCCTCCGCTGGTAAAAGCCATCCGCAAGGAGAGCGGTTTGTTTTTTGACTGCCATCTGATGGTGACCAATCCCCTGAAATTTATTCCCGCTTTCGCGGAGGCGGGGGCAGATATCATTACGGTGCATGTGGAGGCGGAGGATGACACCGCAAAGTGCCTGCAGGCCATCAAAGCCTGCGGGAAAAAATGCGGGATTGTTTTAAATCCGGATACTCCCGCCGAGGCGGCGGAACCCTATCTGGACGATGTGGATATGGTGCTTTTGATGTCGGTCTATCCCGGCTTTGGAGGACAGAAATATATTCCTGCCGTAACCGCTAAAATCAAGGCCTTGAAGGAAAAAATCGGCGATCGGGAGATCGATTTGGAGATTGACGGCGGCATCAATCTGGAAACCATCCGGCAGGCAGCGGAGGCGGGAGCCAATGTGATTGTAGGTGGGACAGCCGTGTTCGGAGCGGAAAACCGTCCGGCTGCGATTCAGAAACTGCGGGAAGCCGCCGTGCTATGAGGTGTGTGATATTCGGTGCGGCGCCGATCACCGATTACGGATATTACCGCGACAAAATCAGCGATAAGGACTTTGTCATCTGTGCCGACGGCGGTCTGAAGTATGCGGAGGCTATTGGGAGAAATCCTGATTTGATTCTGGGGGATTTTGATTCTTACCGGGAAAAAGTGTCACACCAGGGAGTTGTTTTTTATCCCAGTGAGAAGGATGACACCGATATGGGACTTGCCGTCAAGTATGCGCTGACGCATGGAATGAAGGAGCTCTGCATTTTCGGCGGGCTGAACGGACGTCTGGATCATACCATCGCCAATATCCATCTGCTGAAATATGCCTTGGACTGCGGCGCGCGTGCGTATCTGATGGACGAAAACATGTTTGTCACTGTCTTTGAAGGGGAGTACACCATTCGCAGAAACGAGTATAAATATATCTCCGCTCTGCCCTTTGGCGGTAGCGTGACCGGAATCACCTATGAGGGCTTGAAATATCCCCTGAAAAACGCCGTGTTCGAAACAGGAGATCCCTATGGCGTGAGCAATGAAATGATTCTGGACACGGCAAAAATGACGATTCAGAGCGGCACCATGCTCTTGATTATGACAAAGGATATTGGATAGGAGTAATGTATATGCGCTTATTGCATGTAAGCCTTATGATTTTTGAACCACCACCGTTTTTTGTAATAATTGCAATGGCAGTGGTCGCAGTCACTATTGTCATTTGGCTTATTTGCCATTGGCTCACTTAGCACTCCTATAAAAAACGGTACAAATAATGTCTACTGAACAAAATGGTTTCGCAAAACGATTTGTTCAGCAGACATTAAAATATGGAAAACGGTGCAGCGCTTCTTATCAAAATTTGAGTGATAAGAGGCGCTTTTTGCTGTTCCGGAGAAATGCAATCTCCCGCTGAATCTTTGCATAACAGGACAAAATTCCTGTGAAAAATATTTTCCATAGCCGATGGATGCCGCAGAATGTCTTTTTACCGCAGCTTAACGGGCATACACTGCCGCTCAAAATAAAATTTATTTCAGAGAGTATTTCTTTCAAAAAGGCAGATACTATTTTCAGATTCAAAAAAGGAGAGAGAAAAAATGGCGGAAAAACTGAGATTAGGCGTTATTGGCATCGGGTTTGCCTGGGATAGACTGCATTACCCCGCATTCCGGGAACTTGCGGATAAATATGAAATTAAGGCAGTGTGCAATAAGACTGTTGACAAAGCGCAGGGGTTTGCAAAAGGGATCGGGCTGGGTGACGAGAATATCTACAGCGATTACAGGGAAATGATAAAAAGGGATGATCTGGACGTGATAGATGTTCTGGTTCCTATTTCCGAGAACTTCGAGGTGGCAAGGGACGTGCTCCAGGCAGGCAAAAACTTGATTGCTGAAAAGCCTTTTGCCTCCACGCCCGAGGCGGCGAAGGAATTGATTGCACTGAAAAACAACAAGCAGTTAAAAGTGATGGTTGCGGAAAATCTGCGCTATGATGAGGGCGCCGGTATGATAAAAGACATTCTGTCAAGCGGGCAGATTGGCGAAGTGATCCAGTTTGTTTATCAAAAAGGGGCCGATTTTGAGAAAGAAAAGACGAAGGATACGTTTGCGGCCAAAGAGTGGCGGCAGCATCCTGTTTTTTATGGAGGGATTTTTCTGGATGGCGGAATTCATGATATTTCCCTGATGAGGTTTTTGTTCGGGGATGCGGAAAGTGTCTGCAGTGTGGGGCGGCCGCAGCGGGAAGAGGACTGCCCCTATCAGGCCATCAGCAGTATTCTTCAGTTTCAGAATGGAGTGATTGGCAGTTTCTCTTATCTTTCCCAGCAAGCTGAATTCACAAAGCCTCCCGTCGGGCTTCGCATCTTTGGAACATTGGGGGATATCTATCTGGAGGATATCAAAAGCGGAACCCTTCAGATTCACTACAAAGACGGAAGGAAAGAGCAGAAAAGTTTTCGGCCGGGCAGAGGATATTATCATGAACTTTCAAATTTTTATGACGGAAATATCGTCTCAACTCCTGAAAAGGAACTGGGGGATATCCAGCTTGTGTTTGATATTCTGAAATCAATAGAGGACAGGGAGGTGAAAAGATATGTCGCACAATGAGAAGAGGAGTACCAGGAACCATAAGAAAGAGGATGGAACGTTCCGTTCCAAAAAAGTGAAGCATGACCCTCAGGCGGAGAGTGCAAGGGCTGTTTTCGGATTGCATGACCAGCCGGATAAAAAATGAAACGAGATTTGTTTTTTGCAATAGAACAGCATCTGATGAGGGATGAAAACCCCTCTGAATATCTTGAGACGCTTTTAGAGAATCCCGCGCTCCAGGAGCCCCCCTTTGACATGCTGTTCCAATTAAAAAGGATCCGGCAATCCCCTAAATACCATCCGGAGGGAAATGTCTGGATTCATACCATGATGGTTACTGACTGGGCCGCCCGCGTAAAAGAGCAGTCCTCCGATAAAACGGTGTTCCTGTGGGCGGCTTTACTGCATGACATCGGCAAGGGAAGAACGACAAGAATACGCAAGGGAAAGATTACCTCTTACGATCACGATAAAGTGGGTAAGGAAATGGCAAAGAAATTCTTTTCTCACTTTGAGGTGTCACCGATTTTCGTGGAGAAGGTTGCCGCGCTGGTGAGATGGCACATGCAGATTTTATATGTGGTAAAGGACCTGCGGTTTGCGGACATCCAATCTATGGAGGAACAGACCGATATCCGTGAGGTAGCTTTGCTGGGACTCTGTGACCGCATGGGAAGGGTGGGAACAGACTTAAAGAAGGAAGAGGAAAATATCCGTATTTTTTTGCAGAAATGCGGGAGGCAGATGCGGGATGGTTGAAGTTTTTCTGCCTGGCACAGGAGGGGTAATGCCCCTGAAAAACCGCCATTTAGCATGCTGCTGGATGGAACATAACGGACGTGCACTTTTGATTGACTGCGGCGAGGGCACGCAGGTTGCATTAAATAAATGCGGCCGCAGGCTAAGCCGGCTTAAAACGATCCTTTTCACTCATTTTCACGCCGATCATATTGCGGGACTGCCGGGACTTCTCCTGTCATTAGGAAACTGCGGAAAAACAGATGAGCTCATGGTTGCCGGACCTCCCGGACTCAGAGAGACGGTGAAAAGCCTGTTGGCAATTGCTCCTCAGCTTCCGTTTCCCATCCGGCTGATGGAACTGGAAGGGGCGGAGAAATTTGAATCTTGCGGCTATCAAATCTCCAGCCTGGTTTTACAGCACGGCATTCCCTGTCTGGCGTACTGCCTTATCCTGCGAAGAAAACCGGTTTTTAATCCCGAAAAGGCTCGAAAGCGGAATGTGCCGCGGGAATTTTTCAAATTGCTTCATGAGGGGGAGTGTGTCACAAACACAGAGGGAGAGCGGATAAGCCCTGATATGGTTTTGGATGGCATGAGGCCTCCAATCAAAATTTGTTATATCACGGATACAAGGCCGGTGAAGGAGATGGATGCCTTTGCCAAAGATGCAGATTTGCTCATCAGTGAGGGGATGTATGGTGTGGTAAATCCGGAGGACAAAAAACATATGTGTATACCGGAAAGTATTCGGCTTGCGGAGAATGCGCGGGTTGGAAAGCTTTGGGTGACACATTACAGCCCTTCCTTTCAGCAGCCAGAGAAATATATCCCAGCGGATAAAAAAACACTGGTCACGGCAGGATATGACGGGATAAGCTGTATTTTAAAAGGAAAATAATTATATGATAATGAAAAGAATAGGTTCTCCGGAGCTATAAGAGACTGGTGGATTTGCCAATAATCCTCATAGAGCCTTGAAACAAAGTTGATTACGGAGGCGGGACCCGCTTCCTATCTTCAGCAGAGTTGCAGTTTTTTGCTGAAACGCTGTATAGCAGGACAAAATTTCTTGCTGAGAAAGGGTATCCGCATGTATTTATACATGCGGATACCCTTTCATGGTTAAACGTCATTTTTCAGAGAATAATACAGATCAGTCCTCCGCTTCCCTCGTTGATGATCTTTTGCAGGGTTTCCTGCAGTTTGATTTGAGCGTCCTCCGGCATTCGATAGAGTTTGTTGTGCAGTCCTTCATTCACCAGCTCATGCAATGATTTTCCGAAGATGTTGGACTGCCAAATCTGTTTTGGATCGACTTCAAATTCCTGCAGCAGATAGTGTACCAGCTCTTCCGACTGTTTTTCTGTGCCGACGATAGGAGAGACCTCGGTTTCAATATCCGCACGAATCATGTGGATAGACGGTGCGCTGGCTTTCAGGCGCACACCGAAACGGTTGCCCTGCTTTACAATCTCGGGTTCTTCTAAAGAAAGCTCGTCGATGGTAGGCGATACAATGCCGTAGCCTTTACGCTTCACTTCACTGATAGCAACAGAAATTTTGTCATATTCTTTTTTTACTTCCGCCAACTCGGTCAGCAGGGACAGAAGCTGATCATCACTGGTGATGTCAAAACCGGAGGATTCGCTGACGATCTGATAAAACAGTTCCTCCTTGGTATCCAGTTTCACTCGCATTTTGCCTTCGCCCAGACTGATGTTAGAAACGTTCACATCCTTGGTAAAATCAAATTCCCTGAGTGCGCCAATGGAATTTTTTACTTCCCGCACATTGGTGGTTGTTTTCACAATATCCTTGATTGCTCCGAACACGGAAGACTTCAGCCAATGGTCTACCGAGAGGCCTTCCAGCCATTTGGGAACATCAAAGCCGATTTCTTTCAGCGGAAATTCATAAAGCACGTTTTCAATCACGGACAGAATTTCCTGACTGCTGACCTCCTGACAGTTCAGAGGCATAACGGGAACGTTGTATTCCGCTTCCATGGAGGCTTTGATTTCCAGCGTCTCATCGGCGCTGGGATGTCTGGAATTCAGGACGACGATAAAAGGCTTTTTCAGCTCCTTCAGTTCGTGAATCACCCGTTTCTCCGCCTCCACATAGTCGTCCCTTGGGATCTCAGAAATACTGCCGTCGGTGGTCACCACAAGGCCGATGGTGGAGTGTTCGTTGATGACTTTCTTGGTTCCAATCTCCGCCGCCTGCGCGAAGGGAATGGGCTGTTCAAACCAGGGAGTGCTGACCATCCGCGGCTGATCGTTTTCAATGTGCCCCAGAGCGCTGTCTACAATATAGCCCACACAGTCAATCAGTCGTACATTGAATTTGCTGTTTTCATTCAAGCTGATTTCCACTGCTTCATTGGGAATGAATTTCGGCTCTGTTGTCATAATTGTCCGGCCCTGTGCACTTTGAGGAAGCTCATCTTTCGCACGTTCTTTTTTGAATGCGTTGGAGATGTTTGGGATCACAAGCTGATCCATAAACTTTTTGATAAAAGTACTCTTTCCGGTTCGGACAGGTCCCACAACACCTATATAGATATCTCCCTGCGTCCTTTTGGCGATATCTTCCAAAACGTCATAGTTCTGCATTTTATTTCCTCCCTTAATGGTGATTCGATGATCTCGTTTGTAACATGTATATGTCGCTTTGATGGAAATATGACAGAACTTATCCAAAAAATTTCCGCAGGCAAAGATCCTGTTGACAGATGAAGAAAAGCTGATTATACTGAAAGCAAAAAAGGAAGGGAATGAATACCGTGACACAGGATGTCAGCAACCCGCTTTTTTATAAGGATGTCAATTTTTCCATTGTCGGCGAAATGATGGTGTTCCGTTCCCATCCGAACCGGATTGAATGGTATTATAAAAACAAAAGCGACAAAAAGAATTTTATTATATACATACTGGACAATTGGCTTTTTGCCACATACAATGGAGAGAAGCACTTTGTAAAAAAGGGGGATGTCTTTATCATCCCCAAGCTGACGGAGCAAACCGTTTACGAATCCATCGGCACCGACTGTATCCCGCAGTTTTTGGTTATTGAATTTTTTATTGAAGAAAAAGTGTTTCCATTTCCATATATCTATCATAATGTTTCAAAGAAAATATTTAATCTTATGTGCGAGATAGAGAAAAAATATTTTTCCAACAGCTTCTGCAGTAAGCTGGATCTCAAGTCTATGACCTATCAGCTTGTCAGGATGCTGGCGGAGGAATACTTTACGAGAAACTATTTCTCCAAGCAATATAACCGGATTAAGGAATCTATGCATTATATGGATGAAAATTACTTCCGGCATAATTTGAGCATCGAACAGATTGCCCAGACTTCATCCCTGAGCGTCAGCCATTTCCGCAAACTGTTTAAGGAAGTGACCGGACAGACACCCATTCAGTATTTGACCCAGTTAAAGCTCAAGCAAGCATTTGCGCTGCTGGGGCAGACAAATACTCCGGTTTCGGAGATTGCAGCTATGCTTGGATTTGAAAATCAATACTATTTCTCCAATTTTTTTAAAAAACATGCAGGGCTTAGTCCTCTGTCTTATCGCAATGGAAAATAGCTCCCATAAAATAAAATCTAAAAATATATTTTAATAGAGAAATCGAAAATGTGAAAAAAATAACATAAATCAGTTGTCATCCGTTCTCTGCTCTTATGCAGAGAACTATTTTTTGAACAAAATAATAAGCGAAAATTATAAAAAATAATGGGAATTTCTATTTTTCTTTCCAGATTGAAATGATATACTAAAATTAGATTTTTAGAATATGACAGATCAAGCAGGAAAGAGGTGAAATGATATGAAATATGAGAGGCCGGTCATCGGTATAAGGCCTTTTTACAGCGAGGAACCCATTGCGGCTGGCACATTGGAGGATTATCTTGCGGAACATTCGATTCAGTCACATGCTCCGATTGCTTCCTATGAAGTGACATCATTGGCTAATTAAAAATCTGTAAAGATATATAAATCATAACAAGGAGGGTAAATATGAAACAAAAAATTTCAATGTTGCTATGTGTGGTTCTTTTGCTGGGAAGCCTTTTGGTTGTCGGGAGCGCGGAAGAGATGATTCCTTCTGCTTCTCTGACGCAGAAAAGCATTGACGGTGCTGTTTGGTATGAGATTGCGTCCAGTGAAGACTTTTATGCAATTGCAACGGTCGGTACTGACAAAAATTATGCGCTGACCTCCGATACGGTTTCTCTGAGAACAGAGGAAGGGTATACGCCAATTGCGGACTTTGCAGGAAAACTGGTTGGATGCAATAAAGCGGCTTTTGATGCCGGAATACTGCAGGAAGAAATGAGGACCATCACGCTGGAACTCAGCGGAACGGCAGACAAGCTTGGTGTTTTTGAATCTGCCGGAACGGGTTTCTCCATACGCAATCTTCATCTGAATGGTACGGTCAGCAATACACAAACATACACCGGATCTCTGTTCGGCATCATTGCATGTGCAGGGGAACTAAAAAACTGCGTCAATGACTGTAAGATTAACGGAAAAAATTATACCGGCGGGCTGGTTGGCTCCTATGCGGCCACCAGCACGGTGACAGTCAATTTTGAAAATGTTGTCAATCACGGGGACATTTCCGGCGGAACCGGTGTGGGGGGAATTATGGGAAACATGAGCAGAGGTTCCGTTTCCAATGCAGCCAACTATGGTTCGGTTACCGGAAATCAGGCGGTCGGGGGTATTTTCGGAAACTGCCGGCACACGATTACGGTTGAAAAGGCTTTCAATGCGGGAACCATTCAGGCAACCGGCACGGACAGCAGCAAAAATCCGGGAGCCGGAGGGATCATCGGAGGTTTGAAACTGGGGTGGTCAAACCATGTTGTTTTAACTCTGAAAAATGCGTTTAATACAGCTTCGGTCACCAATGGCGCGGGGACTGCATATGCCGGCGCGCTGATTGGAAATCAAGCGAATGCGGAGAATCTGACGATCACAAACACCATTTCCAATTGTTATAATGCGGCGCAGGGAACCGCACTGTTTGGAACGGCGGTTGACGGGAGCAAAACAAATATTTATTATATCAGTGATATCACGGACTTACCCTCCGGAGGGCTGACGGAGAGCGAAATGAAAAAGGCGGAGAGCTTTAACGGCTTTGATTTTGAAACGGTCTGGGAGATGAACGCGGCCGGTTCGGATTATCCTTATCCGCAGCTGAAAGAAAATACATATATTTATACCGTTAGTTGGGGCACCGAGGAACATCCCTATGAAATTGATTCGTCTCAAAAATTTCAAGAGATGATTTCTGCCCATGGTACGGAGGGGGTATATTTTAAACTGACGCAGGATATCGCGCTTCCCGATACCTACACGCCTCTTCCGTTCTCTGGAAACTTCGACGGAAACGGAAAAACAATCACAGTAGACATGACTCTTCCGGATCAGGATAATGTTGGACTGTTTTCAGAGCTTTCCGGAAAGACCGTGATTGAAAATCTTACGGTTGACGGCACCATATCAGCGCGGGGAAATGTGGGGGGCTTTGCCGGAATAACCAATACAAGCACGCTTGACTCCGCATCTGTAATCCGAAATTGCGTGAACCGTGCCAATATCACGGGGACAAAGAATTATATCGGAGGAATTATCGGCAACAGCCCGCTGACAGGCAGCTGTACCATCACGGTTTCCAACTGTGAGAATCACGGCAACATTACGGCGGCAATCTTTGCCGGCGGGATTGCGGGATTGCTGTCACGGGCGGAGAACTGCCGGAATTTCGGAAAGGTTGAGTCTGTGACCTCAGCAGCCGGAGGAATCGCAGGGAATATCAGACAGTGCGTCACAAGCTATAACAAGGGCGAAATCCGCAGCAATACCAATTCAGCGGGAGGAATTGCAGGGTATCCAAGCAGCGGATCCGGTGTATTGCTTCGGGATTGCTACAATACAGGAGATATTTATCTGAATTCTGCAGAGGATAATCGGATCGGCGGGATTGTCGGAGAAATAAAATCGCTTACGAACAGCACGATCCAAAATTGTTATACCGTGGGAAACCTTTATAAAAACAATACATTGGTTTCCAATGCTGCGTTTCCAAGCAATTATGCTGCAGAGTTGAAGACAGCCGCCAACATTTATTTTCTGTCATCTGCTGAGGGCGGCATAACCTTGGCTCAGATGAGAGCAATGACCTCTGCCGAGCTTTCCGATTCCTTTTCCGTATCAGAGGACGGCGCATATCCATTCCCGGTTCTCCGTTCGAATCCAAATCAGGGGGGAGTGACAATCCATACCGTTAACCTGTCGGCTGATACGGCAAACGGAAGAATAACTCCTTCCGGCACTCTCTATCTGAAAGACGGAGACAGGTTGAAAATAGAACTGATGCCGGATGAAAATTATATGCTGAGCCAATTCCTGATTGACGGCACCGATCTCAAGGCCTTGGTCAGCAAGGAGGGGATATATACCACTCTGGTTCAGAATGACATGGTAATCTCGGCAGAGTTTGTTTTGGATGAGAGGGAGCCGGTGGTTTCTTCTCCGCTGGAAGCGTTTTCTGCTAATATTTCTGCCGTCTCCCTGTCCGGCAAGCTGTCTGAAACAGAACTGCAGGCAGTGATCGGCAAACCGGTTCTTCTGGCTTTTGCCGCGACAAGCGGTTCCAATGCGGCATACACTTTGATTGATTACGGAATGGTCATTTCAAAAACCGATGCGATGCCTGAGATGAATAAAGCGGGCTGTGTCACAGCCAGCATAAAAGATCATTTTGATGTGTTCCGGACACAGTACGGAATTCTGTTTTATGGCGATGGATTTATCGAAGACGGAACGGTTTACTATATTCGTCCCTATGCAGTGTATCAGAAAGGGAGCGAAACAGTAGTCATTTACGGAGAAAATGTGATGACTGCGAATCCCTTTTCCATTACAGAAGGAAGTGCGGAATAGAACCCGCCTAAGGAGGAATGCATAATGTTGAAAAAAGTGCTTGGCACCATTCTTGCGTGCAGTTTTTTGTTCTCCTGCTTTCCGGCACCGCCGGCTTCGGCGGCGGACGGACCATTTTCTGACTGGACAGAGATAAAGGGTTTAGGAAATTTAAATAATTCGGATCTATACTGGGAGACCGAGGACACTGCGGAAGGACTGACGATAAACAAGGGATACTTCACCAATATGACCTACGGATCCAATATTACCCAGATGCCCACTTTCCGGTGGTGCGTCGGAGGAACGCCGGAAGGCTATCCGGACAGCGATTTTACCGCGAATCCTCAGCTTGTCGAGATAGCTGAGGAGGAAGGGGAAAAGGCAGTCCATATAGATTCCCCGGTAAACGGCTACGGCATCACGCTTCAGTTTCCGGTGCTGGAGTTTGACGGGACATACACAAAGGATCATTATTACAAGATTACATACAAGGCGAAGAAAAAGGACGGCGGCATTGTGGAGGGCGGCAACAATCGTTTCTTCACTATGGTCGACTTCAAGGACAGTGCGAATAAAAGACTTTCTACAACGCGCTCCGTCTTTGTTAATCCCTCCGATTCCTTTCAGGAATACGAGATGTATGTGGCAAATATTCCGGAGACTGCCACCAAAATGACGGTGTTTTTCGCCCTGTCAGCGGCCAGTGCGGTGCGGGATGTCTATATCGCGGATGTGAAGGTATATGTGAAAGACGGCTCAAAACCCCTTGTCTTGTATGACATGCCGGCTTTTACGCCGCCGGCAAACCAGCATCCCCGGGTATACTTTACAAAGCAGGATATTCCGAACATTCTCGCCAATTATGATCATCCGCAGAATGCAAATGCAAAGGCGCAGTTTGAGGAGGATCTGAGCAAGCCGGTGGACGGGAACCTTTCCGGTGGGATGCTGAATTCCGCAACACTGGGACTGATTCAGAGCAGGGCTTTCCACTATGCAGTCTGGGGAAATCGGGAATCCGGCGAAATGGCCGTCAAAGCCATGCGGGATTTTGTCAACACGGTGAACTATGCCGCTTCGGAATACAACAATCAGGGCTTTCTGATTTTTACCATCGGTGCGGTGTACGACTGGTGCTTTCCTCTGCTGTCGGAAGAGGATAAAACGTTTTTCCAGAACAAGGCGGAGGACGTGATGCGGGTGTGGGAGGTTGGTTACCCGGTTCCGGCGCAAAGCGTCATCAATACACACTCCGCCGAGGCAATGCTGATGAGGGACCAGCTTGCGCTGGCGATCGCCATGTATGACGAGCGGCCGGATATCTATCAGAACATTGGCGGACGGTACTTTGCCGAAATGGTGGAAGCCCGCAAGTTTATGGCGCAGGCACAGATATTCGTGCAGAGCAGCTGTTATATGGGGATGCGCTTCCAGTGGGAGATTCTGTCTTCTATCATGATGGATAAGATAGGGATGCCAAATGTGTTCGGTGAGGATCTGCACAAGGTGCTGTACGGCTTTCTGTATGCACGGCGCGCAGACGGTCAGCTTCTGCGGTGGGGGGATTCCGATCAGAACAATACAAAGCCTGGTGTTTACGATACGGATGCAACACGCGCGTTGTTTTTGGCTGGAAATTATTACAAGGACCCCTATCTGAAAGGGCAGGCTCTGCTGCAAAATCCAGGGATTCAGGTTTCTCCTACAAGCGGAAATCAGACCATGACCTCGATTGAGGTTCTGCTTTTTAACGATCCGTCGGTGGAGGGAAAAGCGGTCAGCGATCTGCCGCTTTCCGCTTATTATCCTTCCCCCAGAGGCGGCATGATCGCCCGGACCGGATGGCAGGACGGGATAGATTCCCCTGCTGTGGTAGCGGATATGAAGGTGAATGAATATTGGACGATGAACCATCAGCATCTGGACGCCGGATCGTTTCAGATTTACTATAAGGGGGCGCTTGCCAACGATACCGGCTACTATCAGGCAGGCCGGAGCGGAGATCCCAAGAAGAACGAGGGAAACACGGTATACGGAACCGTCCATTTTCACAATTATGCCCGACGGACCATTGCCCACAACTGTATGCTGGTCTATGATCCCGACGAACTGGACATGTATTTCAACGGTTATGTGAACGATGGAGGCCAGCGGCTGCCAAACAATGACTGCTATCCAATGAACATAGAGGAATATCTGGAACTGGAGAAGGAATACCGCACCGGAACCGTGCTGGGACAGGAATTCGGCCCCGATCCCTATGTACCCGATTACACCTATCTGAAGGGGGATATTGCGGCTGCCTATTCCGATAAAGTATCCGAGTATGAGAGGAGCTTCCAGTTCCTCAATCTGAAGGATGAGGAGCATCCCGCGGCCATGCTGGTGTTTGACCGGGTGGTGTCCGCCGATCCGGCTTTTAAGAAAAGCTGGCTGCTGCACGGACTGGAGGAGCCGGAGATCACTGGAAATCAGACGGTATTCCGTGATACCCGGGAGGGATACAACGGCAAGCTGACGGTGGATACCCTCCTTCCCTTGCCGGACAATACCTCTATTGAAGCGGTGGGCGGCGAAGGCAAAGAATTTTTGGTGAATGGCACCAATTACTGGGCGGAAACGCTTAAGGGAGGAGTCAACGAGGGAGGAGGATACCGGATTGAGGTATCTCCAAAAAAAGCGGCCGCAGAGGATTATTTCCTGAATGTCCTGCAGGTGGGGGATAATGAACCGGATACCCCACCTCTGGAGGTCACGAAGCTGGAAACCGAAAAATTTGTCGGGGCGAAGCTGGCTGATCGGGTTGCACTGTTCGGAAAATTCCGCGACCGGACAGCGGAAAGCGTGAACTTCTCCTTTGAGGGAGAGGGGAGATATCAAATCACAGTGGCCGATCTGCAGTGCGGAACCTGGGCGGTTCAACGAAACGGAGAGACTCTTGCCGAGGTTTTTGCAACGCAGGAGGGCGGCATTGTCTCCTTTGAAGGGGAAGCAGGGGACTACCGGCTTACCTATGCGGGAGCCTGCGGAAGCAGAGAAGAACCGTCAGGACAGCCTCCGCAGCAGGATGAGGGAATCCGTATCAGAGTGAACAACCGGCTGATTTATTCCGATGTTGCTCCCGTCACTATCAATGACCGAACGATGGTACCCATGCGGGCCGTATTTCAGAACCTTCAGGCGGAAGTGGAATGGGATGAGGCAACCATGAGCGCCACCGCTGTGAAAGAGAATACCACCATCCGGATTACCGACGGTTCGGAAACGGCTTATGTCAATGGAGAAGCTGTGACACTCGATTCGCCGGCTGTGATACGGGACGGAAGATTTCTTGTTCCGGTACGGTTTGTCTCCGAGAGTTTCGGGGCCAGGGTTGTCTGGGAGGAATTCTCAAAAACGGTGGACATCACTTATAACGCCGGCGTTTCGGAGGAAAATTATCACAATATCACGGGATGGCTCCCTGTGGCTGCTATGGAGCAGAGCGGTGACGACGGGGCAGGCAATGTGATTGAACAGACAAGAGACGGAGCGTTCTCCACATCCTGGGGTGTTCAGGGGGTGGAAGGCTCCGACAGTGCATGGGGAATTTATGATTTTGGTCAAATCCGTGAGGTCGAAAAAGTTATGATTGCCTTTATCAAGGGGACAGAACGGATATATACCTTCACTCTGCAAACCTCTGAGGACGGGAAGTCCTGGAAAACGGTTTTGGATCAGGCGAAATCCAGCGGAACTTCCAATCAGTTTGAAACATTTGCCTTTGATAAAACCAAAGCCAGATATATGAAATATATCGGATATGGAAATTCAGTGAACTTATGGAGCAATATCAGCGAAATTGTATTTATAGGGAAATAAATACAAGGGCTGCAGCAGAAAGAAAATCTGCTGCAGCCCTGTTTTTTTCTCTTTTCAATTTTTCGATTATCATTGCGTCGAAATTTGCGAACTCATGAAAAGAGCACTGCGGATAAATAGCGCAGTGCTCTTGCTTTCAAAAAATTATTTAAATTTTTTGCCTTTTATGAAGACTTTCTCTACCTCTAAATCGTCATTTAAAACGACGATGCTTGCAATCTTACCGGTTTCCAGACTTCCGTAATCCTTATCAATACCGATGGCTCTCGCCGGATTTAAGCTGGCGCATTTCACCGCCTTTTCCAGCGGGATATCGAACTCATAAGCCTTTCTGACACAGCCCATCAGATTGGTTGCGGAGCCGGCCAGTGTGCCGTCCTTCAGCGTCGCGGTGTTGCCTTTTACATAGACGGTTTGACCGCCCAGATCATATTCGCCATCCGCCATCCCGGTAGCGCGCATAGAATCACTGATCAGAACCAATCTGTCCTCGCCGACCGCGCGGAACGTGTTGCGCACGATGACCGGATTGATATGGATTCCGTCACAGATAAGTTCGGTTGTGGCGTCACTGTCAATGATGGTGCCGACGACAGAGGGATCCCTGTGGGAAAAGCCTGGCATCCCGTTATAAAGATGTGTGCAGTGGGAAGCACCGTTGTCATAAGCCATCTTTGTGGACTCGTGGGTACCGTTGGTGTGACCGACGGAAACGGTGCAGAACTTGGAAGCTTCCTTGATGAACTCTTCGGCTCCTGGGAGTTCCGGAGCCAAGTCAACCAGGCGGATATTTTCTCCGCTGGCCTTGTACAGCCGTTTGAACATTTCGATGTCGGGCTCACGGATCCATTCGCCGTTCTGCGCGCCTTTTTTTGCCATGGAGAAGAAGGGACCTTCCATATTGATTCCCTGGACGGTGGCGCCTTCGGTCTGCTCCTCTTTAAATTCCTTTACCGTAGCCATAACTTTCATCAGATCTTCCTCCAGAATGGTCATGGTTGTCGGAAGAAAAGAGGTCACGCCGTTTTCCGCTTCATAGTTTGCAACGGCCTGCAAGCCCTCTTTGGTGTTGTCACAAGCGTCAAATCCTACTGCGCCATGGGTGTGAACGTCCACGAGGCCAGGGATTACTTTTTTGAAATGGACGTCGACCACTTCCTCGCCAGGGTTTGGTTCCAGTGTTTTGGCAATTTCAGAAATCCGTTCCTCCTCAATTCGGATATCACCGGAGGCAAAGATAAATTTGCTGTTTAGATAGTTACAGTTTTTTAATAGCATTTCAGCTCACTCCTTTTGTATAAAATACTGCGGAAATAGATTGCCGCAGTACGGTATTTCTATATCTTTTGATATTATACCACAATTTATTTTAAGCAAGTAAAATCCGGCAGCAGCCGGGTTTTGTGCAACAAAACAAATTGATGATTCAATAAAGACTCAGCCGTCGGAAGAGAATCTTCCGCTCACGTCGTGTCTTTATTATACCGCAATTGTTTCCAAAAATCAATCAAAGATGTATAATTAGTATGGTATGATTCACAACAATAAATAACGGCAAAAGAAAATTTCGTTGTAAGAAATTTGTAAGAATTTTATCCGACTGTTTGTAAAGTGCGCATTTTACAATGAATGCGTCAATCAAACAGGAGGACATTTCATAAAAGGGGAGAAAACAATGAACATTTTAGTGTGTGACGATGACAGAGAAATCGTGGACGCGATTGACATTTATTTATCCAATGAAGGATATCATATCCTGAAAGCTTACGATGGCATTCAGGCATTGAAAGCAGTGGAGGAAAATGAGATCCATTTGATTATCATGGATATTATGATGCCGAATCTGGACGGCAACCGCGCCACAAAAAAGATCCGGGAGGAATACAGCATTCCCATCATCATGCTGTCTGCAAAATCCGAGGATGTGGATAAGATTCTTGGGCTAAACATTGGTGCGGATGATTATATCACCAAGCCCTTTAATCCCTTGGAGCTGATTGCAAGAGTGAAATCAGCGCTTCGCAGATATACCAGCCTGGGCAGTATGGTGCAGAAAAGCAACACCTATGTATCGGGAGGGCTTGTGCTGGATGACGACTTAAAGACAGTCACACTGGACGGGGAGGATGTCAAGCTGACGCCGCTGGAATACAAAATCCTTCGTCTGCTGCTGAAAAATGCGGGCAAAGTTTTCTCCATTGAAGAAATTTATGAAACGGTCTGGAACGAGCCTTCCTTTTCTCCTGAAAACACCGTATCCGTTCATATTAGACGGATCCGTGAAAAGATTGAAATCAATCCGAGAGAACCAAAATATTTAAAGGTGGTGTGGGGAATTGGCTACAAAATCGAAAAATATCGGACATAATCCCTGGGTGAAAGCGGCGGCTGTCTTTCTTGTCATTGTGTTTGTGACAGCATTTGGCGTATCATTGATGTATATGGCGGAGAATGAACTGATGCTGTATGCGCCGAAAGAGGAAAGTTTTTTCGACTCTTATCAGTACGAGCACATGGTGCGCGATAAGGTCAACCTTCTGGAGAAGCTGATCTATGAGTATAAGAGCAGGGACAATGTCCAAAACGGAGGAACCGTTTCCAGTGAGGATTTGGAGGATAAAATACGAACGGAATTCAACAATTCCAGATCCAGATTTTCTGAAAATTTTTCGGATTACGACAGGCTCACCGAGTATCAGAGAGAAGAACTCTATGAAAAATTCAAGGCAGACCGTTCGGAGGAGATCCGGCAATCCATGATTCAGGCCGAATTGTTTCAATTTGAAAACATATTGCGAAGACTGAACGAAAAAGAAGGGTTGTACTATTACGCACATCTGGGAGAAAGCACCTTTTCCAACACGGATGACAGCAATGCGGAAACGTTCCGCGCCATGCCGGCCAGTTTTATCCGCAGAGGCTTTGAGGAGGTGATCAATCCGCCGTTTTCCGATGAAGAAGGCGTCACTTATGAAATTCGTATTTCATCCGGACCTTACAATTATAATTCGGAGGCACAAATTTATCTTGGATTTACCGAGGAATACTTTAGTCCCTTTATCGCTGAGTGGTCGGAGGGAAAGGATTTCACCGACAACATAATACCTCTGTGGATTCTTTGTGGTGTTGGAACCCTGCTTCTGCTTATCTATCTGACAATCTTTGCAGGCCGGAGGGAAAAGAATTCTCCGATCCATATGAATTATTTTGATCGCATTTATATGGATGTGAACGCTTGTTTGACGGCCGGCATTGCAGCACTTTGTATTATGGCGGCTTACGGACTCATCTTTGAACTTACCAATGCTGTATGGAGATATCCCGCCGCTGCGGCTGTTTTGGCTGTGGGGGTGCTGTATTTTCTGATGTTCTATCAGACCGTTGTAAAACGGCTGAAGACGCACAGCGTTCTCCGACATACCCTGATTGTTCAAGTTTTGTATTGGTTTGTGAAGAAATTCTGGGACATGATGAACCGCCTGTTCACAGGAAATGCCGCTCGGCTGAAGGTTGTACTTTTGACTTTGGCAGTCTTGGTGCTTACAGCGGTATCCGTTGTCTTCTTTCCGATCACGATACTGCTGATCATCGGCATTTTATATGTCATTGTCAAGATAACGGATGAGTATTTGGACATCAAAAAAGCGACGGAAGAGATCCGAGAGGGCAATGTGGACTATGAGATTGATCTGAAAAGGAAACACCTGTTTAAGCCGTTGGCAGAGGATATCAATTCGATGAAAAACGGATTGGAAAACGCTGTGAATGATATGCTGAAAAGTGAGAAAATGAAGACAGAGCTGGTGACCAATGTGTCCCACGACATCCGCACGCCGCTCACTTCCATTCTGAATTACAGTGACCTGTTGAGGAAAGAGGGCGTGCAGAGCGGGAACGCTGAGAAATACGTTGATATTATATACGGCAAAGCCCAGCGGCTGAAAGTGCTGACAGATGATCTGTTTGAGGTTTCCAAGGCTACCAGCGGAAATCTGACGGTTCATCTTGATAAAATAGAGGTCTTTTCTCTGATTGAACAAATGCTGGGGGAACATGACGACCGCATCAAAGAACACCATTTGGATTTTATCGTCAGCAAGGATGCAGAAAAATACTATGTTCAGGCAGATGGAAGGCATTTCTCCCGCGTGTTTGAAAATATTTTTTCCAATATCTTTAAATATGCGCTGGATCACTCGAGGGTTTACATCGATCTGAAAGAGCGGGAAGGGAAGACGATGATCGAGGTAAAGAATATTTCAAAATATCCTTTAAATATTGACGCAGATACCTTAATGCAGCGTTTTACCCGGGGTGACAGTGCAAGAAGCACCGAGGGCAGCGGTCTTGGTCTTGCGATTGCCTCCTCTCTGATGAAAATCCAGAAGGGAGAATTGCGGCTCAAAATAGACGGGGATCTATTTAAGGTAATCATAGAAATCGATTCTTACCGTGAAACATAGCGAACGCCCATTATTTTTCATTTTTCAACAGCAGCTTTTCCGCCGGATGGTGCGCAAGCCGTCCGTCCGGCAAGAGAAAAGCTGTACAGCGGGAGGAATACATTTTGAAAAAAATATATATATTGTTAACCCAAACACAAACCCGGTTTTCAAAATTTTTAAGGATTATGACGCACACGGAATACACCCATGTGTCCATTGCGTTTGACAGCAAATTGGAACAGCTTTACAGCTTTGGAAGGCGGAGTATGCTGTTTCCCTTTCTTGCGGGACTGGTGAAGGAAGATCCCCGCGGGGGGATTTTTCTGAAATTTAAGGATACCAAGTGTATGTTGTTTGAAGTGGAGATAAGCAATCAAAAATATGCTCAGCTAAGAAAGCTTTTGGGGGATTTTTTGCAGGAACAGCAGACTTATAAATATAATTTCCTGGGACTGGTGTTTATGAAATTGAATATTCCGCTGAGGCGGGAACGGAAATTTGTCTGTTCACAATTTGTGGGATATCTTCTGGAAAAGAGCGGAACAGCACAGTTTGAAAAAGAGTATACCCTGCTAAGACCGGAGGATTTTTTGAAACTGGAACAAAAAAGGCTGATTTACAGCGGTCCGCTTCAGGAATATGCCAATGTGGGTTAAGCATTAGAGAGTCGAACACAATATGGTTTCCACAGGCAAATTTTCCGCAATCCCGCGTCAAAATGCTTGTCAATCCGTCAGGATTATCTGCGCTTTTTCCTTGTTTTACGAAAAAATTTGCTCTGTGGAAACTCTGCGACCCTGCACATAGGAAAATTTTCGTTTTTTGGTGTGTAAGGGTGCAGCAAGGCTGACGCCTTGCAAGACCGACAATCCGAAAAGGCGGAAATTTAACAAGTGCAGGGCATATGGGGTCCAACTCCCTAATGCTTAAGCATACTTAAGAACACCGCAGAACATTTTGTGAAGTGCTCTCAAAAAGTGAGACGATATTTCAAAGAAAAAATTTGGTCATGTCAAGCAAAAGTGGACGCAAAGTTAGATTTTTGAATAAACGTTTCGGTAATCTTTGCATAGAATATTATAGGTTTTTAACCCTATGAATATTTATTATGTGAGGAGAAACAAAAATGTTTTCAGAGCAAGAAATGTGTTGCAACCAATGCCAGTGTAATGGGTGGGATCAGACACATGTGCATGAAGTTCTTGGAAGTCTGCAAATCGCCGAAAAAGATGATCCCCATAATCACCGCTTTGCGACAGTGACGGACGAAGTGATTCGCATCAACAATCAAGATCATGTGCACAACATCAAATTCCGTACAGATTTTTATGAAAATCATTTTCATGAATTTTGCGGTCAGACACTAGGCGCTATTCCAGTGGGCGATGGCCGGCATGTCCATTTTCTGGAATCTGTTACGGAACTGAGTGACGGGCATAGACATGAATTCAGAGTGGCAACCCTGATAAATGATCCGATTGGCGAATAAATTTTTATCTTTCATCCTATATAGATGAGGGAGCCCAGTTTGCCGAAAAGACGGCGTTTCTCTGCATGAGGAATGCTGCCGTTTCGTCTTATCGCCCTCTTTCAATTTTGTAAAAGTTTAGAATGAAAAACCAAGATGTCCACCACCTGAAGAGGTGGTGGACATCTTGGTTTTTCAGTGAAGTACAATCTCCGCCTGAATTGTTGCATTCTAAGAAAAAGCCCTTATCGAAAGCCGCTTTCGACTGTTTGATTGATAAAAAATCTTCGTTTATCAAAATTTCTGTCCCTTTCAAAGAAAACTGCTCTTAAAAGGACGCTGTATATTTTACAATACAATGAATCTGTAAATCTTTTTCCGTTTGATTCCTATCTTTGTTTGCACCAATATATCATATTGATTGTTCTATTTGACTTTTTCTTTCAAATCACAGAAAAATTTGGATAGAAGAGTCGGAAAAGTGTTAAAAACATCTTGGTGAAAATTCTTAACACAGTTGATTTTAAAGGATTTTTTTGTTATAATAAAAAATAAATTTTGATCTCTTGTTTTCGTCTGCAAGATTTGTCTGATTGAAAAAACGTTCATTTTTATGCCCGAGAGAACACAGAAAATTTATATTTTTTCATTGTATTTTTGTTAATCCGTAAAATTTGTTAAAAGATTAACAATAAATGGAAGTGATGAAAATTATGAAGGTTCGAACGTATACGAGAGAAAAACCGGTATTTCTCATTATCATATCTATTTTTATGATAATAGCCTCTGTCACAACAATTATAAGTGTAATCAAACTGCAAAACGTTATTGGAAATACAACAAAGCTATATATAAATGACATAGCTTATCAAATGGGACGAGAGATTGATTCCAGGTTACAGGATGTGACAGAAAATTTAGAAATATTAGAGGATACACTTGAAGAGCATGACAGTATAGAGGATCAAATACAATATTTAAACGACAAATTGGATTTCATGGGATTTAGCGCGTTCGGCATAGCAAATCTGGAGGGGGATATTCTTTTTACGGACGGGAAAACGCAGAATATAAAGCATCTCGACGCGTATACACAGGCTATAAACGGTATGCCCGGCGTTTCATTTTTGCAGGAACAAAGTATTTTATATACCGTACCAAACAAGAATGGGGATAAAATTATCGGGGTGTTAGCCGGGGTAATCAACAAAGAGAAAATGCAGCTTTTGCTGGAAAGCCATGCTTTTGGAGGGAACGGGGTATCCTGTATCATTGACAGCGACTATCATGTTATTATTTCTCCAAGGGATCTGAAGATTTTCATGGCGTTGGACGATGTGTTTCAGGAAAAAAAGGATCCGGTTCTGGTGAGAGAGATTGAGCAGTTAATGGAAAACATAAAAAAACGTCAGGATGGAAATCTTTCCTTTACAACTGTGAGTGGAGACAATGTATTAATGTCCTATAATGCATTGACAGTGTATAATTGGACGCTATTGACAATCATTCCGGCGGATTTTATTTCCGCAGAAACAGATAGTTACATGCTGATGGCTTTTGCTATTGCATTTCTGATTATTTTGATTTTTGTCATCATCCTTATTTTTATGATGATTAACTGGAGAAAACATAATCGTGACGTGGAGCGAATAGCATATACAGATCCTGTAACCGGTGACATAAATCTGAATCGCTTTTACCAGATGAGCAAGAAGCTGATTAACAATATGCCCCCCTGCTCTTATTATATGGTTTCGCTGAATGTGAAATCGTTTAAGTTAATAAACGAAAGATTTGGGTTTGAAGAGGGAAACAATACGATCCGTTATATTTTCAGAACAATAAAGAATAATATTTTTGACGATGAGTTGGCGATACATGCAGAGGCAGATAAATTTTTGCTGTGTGTCAGGGCAGAAAAGCCGGAAGCGCTTCGCAAGAGGCTGGCTCAACTTGTCACAGAGATTAACCGTTTCAATAACGACATCCAGATTCCATATTATTTAACAATATTACGGGGGGCATATTTAATCAATGACCCAAGCATGGATATAAAAGTTATTATTGAACGAGCAAATATAGCTTGCAGATATCAGCCTGAAGAAGATTCCGCTTGCTTTTTCTACAATGAAGCACTGATACAAAAACTTCAGATGGAGCAGGATTTACTCAATCTTATGGAGCCCTCTTTAGAAAATGGGGATTTTAAAATTTACTTACAGCCCAAAGTAAGGCTGTGCGATGGGAAAATAGGCGGGGCAGAGGCATTGATACGCTGGCAGCATCCGGGACGGGGCGTGATATATCCATCTGACTTTATACCTCTTTTTGAGAAGAATGGATCCATTTGCAGGCTTGATTTATTCGTTTTTGAACAGGTTTGCAATTTTATAAAACATAGGCTGGAAAGCGGAGAAGCTGTTTTTCCGATCTCTGTGAATTTATCCAGGCAGCAATTTAAAATTATGAACTTTTTATCACAGTTTGAAGCGATTAAAAACCAGTACCATATTCCTGACGGGCTGATTGAACTGGAACTTACAGAATCTGTGATTTTTGATAGTACGGAATTTTCTTTTGTGAAAAATGTGATTCATCAAATGCACAAGATAGGGTTTCAATGTTCTTTGGATGACTTTGGATTTGGCTATTCATCTTTGAGTCTTTTGAGTGTAATTGACGTTGATACCATAAAACTGGATCGAAGCTTTTTTAAAGATGAAACGGCAAAGCGTTCGGAATGGGTCGTGGAAACAATCGTAAATTTAAGCAAAAAACTGAATATACAAACCGTGGCAGAAGGAATTGAGTTTGATTCTCAGCTTGATTTTTTACGGGGCATCAAATGTGATATGGTTCAAGGATATATCTATTCAAAGCCGCTGCCTGTTGATGAGTTTGAACAGTGGATCAAAGAGAACACTGTGTCAGATTAGGGAAATAAGAGTGGTAAGATTCATTTAGAATATTGAGTGACAATTTCTGTTTTTGTTTTACAAATATTATAAATAACAGCATGGATTTTTAAGCTTTTTGCCAAAACTTTATGAAAAGATTCCGGTGAAAAACCCGCATATCCTAGAATATGCGGGTTTTTCAAATCAAATTTCTGATTTTTTTCGGCGATGAAATCATAGACGCACTCTTCCGCCACAAATTCGCTTCCAATCTGGACAAGGAATTGTGGCAAAAGAAAGACAAAAAAGAGTTTTTTGCTTAATTCTCTATTCAATTTGTTTGCCTATGCTATATTGCTTTTTTGTTAGTATTCGACATATCGGGAGAGAAAAAATAAATAATTTTATCATATCTGCGCAACTGCATTGAAAAACTTCTTATAATATGATATGATTTATGATATATGAAAGAAAGTATGCACCGGTTGGTGACACTGAAAAAGGGGAAAAATAGAATGAATGCAAGCACAGTACAAATTCTTATCGCCATGTGTATTTATATGGCTGTGGTCATCGGTATAGGGATTGCCTTTGCCAAACGTGCGAGTCAAAGCTCGGAAAATTATTTTCTTGGCGGACGAACTTTAGGGCCTTGGGTGGCAGCCATGAGCGCCGAGGCCTCGGATATGAGCGGATGGCTTCTTATGGGGTTGCCCGGAGTCGCTTATTGGTGTGGTCTTGCCGACGCGGCATGGACCGCTATCGGATTGGGAGTCGGTACATACATCAATTGGCTTTTGGTTTCCAAACGTCTGCGCCGGTACAGTGTAAAAGCTGGAAATTCCATTACGCTTCCTGAATTTTTTTCCAATCGTTTTCATGAGAAGAAAAAAATTATTATGACAATTTCAGCGATTTTTATCCTGATTTTTTTCACTGTCTATGCCGCCAGCTGCCTGGTGACCTGCGGAAAATTATTTTCCTCCCTGTTTGGCGCACCTTATGTGCCTATGATGATTTTGGGAGCGGTATTTGTTTTAATCTATACGATTCTTGGAGGATTTCTGGCGGAGAGCGCCTCTGATTTCATGCAGGCGATTGTTATGATTATCGCCTTGGTGTGTATCGTGGCGGTTAGCACCATATCTGCGGGAGGACCTTCCGCGGTATTGGAGAATGCAAGAAGTATTCCTGGATTTTTTGAATTCTTCGGGATTGCCACTCCGGTAACAGTGGACGGGGTGCAGCAAGCTGCAAATGGGGTTCCTTTGTTCGGAGAAGCGGGCAGCTATGGATTCATCACCATTTGCTCCACATTGGCATGGGGGCTCGGCTATTTTGGAATGCCTCAGGTATTGTTGCGCTTTATGGCGATCCGCGATGAGAGAGAGCTTGCTAGTTCCCGGCGGATAGCCACAATCTGGGTTGTCATATCCCTTACGGTTGCCGTGTTTATTGGAATTGTGGGACGGGCGCTTATGCCGACTGCACTAACGACAAGTGCAGCCGCTGAGAATATATTTATCGTTTTGTCTACAAAACTCTTGCCTCCGCTGCTTGCAGGCTTTGTGATGGCGGGAATTTTGGCTGCTACGATCAGTTCCTCGGACTCTTATCTGCTGATTGCTGCCTCGTCATTTGCAAAAAATTTGTTTCAGGGTATCTTTAAGAAAAATGCCAGTGATCGGCAAGTAATGATGGTTTCCCGTATCACACTTTTGGCTATTTCGGTTATTGCCATTATCATTGCCTTGGATGAAAACAGTGTTATCTTCACGATTGTGTCCTTTGCCTGGGCTGGGTTTGGCGCTACCTTTGGTCCTTTGGTATTGTTTTCTTTGTTCTGGAAACGAATCAATCAGGCTGGTGCGGTTGCCGGAATGATCGGCGGCGGTGTCATGGTCTTTTTCTGGAAGCTAGTGATGCGGCCTTTGGGCGGTGCGTTCAATATTTATGAATTGCTGCCAGCCTTTTTATTCTCCTGCCTGTGCATTGTGGTCGTTTCTTTGCTTACACCCGTTCCGCCGAAACAGGTTCAGCAGGAATTTGATGAGGTTCGGGCTGGAAATTAAATAAAAAGTTCCGATTCATAATTTTTTTGTGTTAGTTAAGAGTGCTCATATGAGCACTCTTGTTTTTTATGCAGCAAAATATGATGTGGGAATAATTAGGATATATTAGTGGTATGGCTGTCATTTTGGGAGGCAGTTTTTCTGTAAAATAGTATAAAATCTGCTGTTTTGGGAAACCTAGATCTCATAAAAATAAAAGGATTATGAGCTCTTGAACAGGAAAAATAGGAGGTAGATTTATGCCAGATATGTTTTGCTTTCAATGCCAGCAGACAGCTGGAAACAAAGGTTGTGTCCGCACAGGCGTCTGCGGCAAACAGCCGGAAACCGCAAATCTGCAGGACGAACTGGTATGTGAACTGATTCGCCTTGCCGAGGCTGTGACAGAGAAGCAGTATCGAACCAAAGAATCGGATCGTCTTGTAATAGACGGACTGTTTACAACGCTTACCAACGTGAATTTTGACAATATGTCCATCCGTAGCTTTATCAAACGCATTGTCTCTGAAACGAAAGCTATCGGCGGCTTCAAAGAGCGGCCAGTTGTGGAATTGTTTCATGGTGAAACGGATATTGTCTCCTTGCGTTCGACGCTGCTCTTCGGGATGAAGGGAATGGCGGCTTATGCGCATCACAGCATGAATCTGGGATATGAGTACGATGAGGTAACCGCTTGGTTTTATAAAGGATTGACTGCAATAAACACGGAGCATACCATTGAGGAATGGCTTGCGCTTATCATGGAGTTTGGACAGGTCAATTTAAAATGTATGGAGATGCTGGATCGCGCAAACACAGAATCTTTTGGTATGCCGGTGCCCACAAGAGTAAACACCGATATCAAAAAGGGCCCGTTTATCGTCGTGTCAGGACATGACCTGAGGGACTTATCACTGTTGCTGGAACAGACCAAAGATAAGGGAATCAATGTTTATACCCACAGTGAAATGCTCCCCGCCCATGGCTATCCAGAACTGAAGAAGTATTCCCATCTGGCAGGCAATTTCGGGACAGCATGGCAGAGTCAGCAAAAAGAGTTTGAAAATATTCCGGCTCCTGTTTTGTTTACCACCAATTGTCTTATGCCGCAGCGTCCGAGCTATCAGGATCGCATATATACCACTTCGGTTGTGGGATACGAAGGGCTGACGCATATCACAGCCGATGAGCATGGAAATAAGGATTTTACGCCCTTAATGGAACAAGCGCTGGAACTGGGCGGCTATGAACACGATCACAGCATGAGCGGCATCAATGGCGGACATATCCTGACAACGGGTTTTGCGCATGGAACGGTACTGGCTAATGCGGATAAGGTTATCCGTGCCATAAAGGATGGAGCCGTTAAGCATATCTTCCTTGTAGGGGGGTGTGACGGCGCACATCCCGGCCGAAATTATTATACGGAATTTGTGAAACAGACACCCATGGATACGCTGGTATTGACGCTTGCCTGCGGAAAATACCGGTTTAATGATCTGGATTTGGGCGAGATTGACGGACTTCCCCGGATTTTGGATATGGGACAGTGCAATGACGCTTACAGTGCCATAAAAGTAGCCTTGGCTTTGGCGGATGCGTTCGAATGTACGGTAAACGATTTGCCGTTGACATTGGTGCTGTCATGGTATGAACAGAAAGCGGTTTGTATCCTGCTGACCCTTTTGTCCCTGGGAATTAAAAATATGTATTTGGGGCCAACGCTTCCCGCATTTCTATCCGAAAGCGTTGTAAAGGTGTTAGTAGATACCTATGGGCTGCAGCCCATTACAGCGCCGGAGCAGGATATGGATGCTATTCTAAAAAGAGGTTGATAAATGCTTTCAGTTCTTGATTCGTAGAAGAGGGTATAAATGTTCAGAAACGCTTTTTCCGAAAGCCCTGAACAATTGAAAAGAATTGAATTTGAAAGGAAAAGGCTCAAATTGTATCCGCAAGAGAAGATGCGTTAGTGACAAAAAGATAACCTTTTTATATCCTCCATTTTCATCGGAAAAGCTAATATTTTTTCGATAGTAATGAAAAGCAAGATATCTTTGGGAATATCATTTTCTGATGGATCATTCAATGACAAGGTGATCCTCCTTTATAAAAAAGTTTTCATTCCGAAAAACGCAGCCGTGCTTCGCACGCTGTTTTTTGAAACATGCAATTGCGCACGATTCCGCGCAATTTCCTATGTTATAAAAAAAGAGTTCCAGGCGATTATAAAATGCCTGGAACTCTTTGTATGTGAATCAAAACAATTTGTTTTATGATTACTTAATTTTGGTCACATCATAAGGTGTTGTCTGGTAAACATAATAATTCAGCCAATTGGAGTACAGCAGACTGGCATGCGCGCGCCAGGTGACTACCGGCTTGTTTTTGGGGTTGTCGCCGGGATAATAGTTGACAGGAACGGCAATCTTCAGTCCTTTTTGGACGTCTCTTTCATATTCCAGTGCCAGTGTATTCGCATCGTATTCCGAATGACCTGTCACAAAGATTTGCCGTCCGTCCTTGGAAGCGGCTATATAAACGCCGGCCTCCTTGGAATAAGCCAAAATTTCAAGTTTTTTTATTTTTTTGATATCTTCTGTGCGCACTTCCGAGTGACGGGAATGGGGTGCATAGAAATAATCGTTAAAGCCTCTCATCAGCTTGGAGGTAGGTTTGTTGACCTTGTGGGAGAAAATGCCGAACATCTTCTCTGGAAGCGGATACTTTGGAATACCATAATGGTAATACAGCCCTGCCTGGGCTCCCCAGCAAATATGGAAAGTGGAGTAGACATGCGTCTTGGACCATTCCATGATTTCACAGATTTCATCCCAGTAATCCACCTCTTCATATTCGAGATTTTCGACCGGTGCACCAGTGATAATCAAACCATCAAATTTTTGTTCCCTGAATGCGTCAAAGGTTTCATAAAAATTGACCAGATGTTCATGCGGGGTGTTTTTTGAGGTGTAGGACTTGGTGGTCATAAAGTGAACCTCTACCTGCAAAGGAGTATTGCCCAGAAGACGCAGAATTTGCGTTTCCGTGACGATTTTTGTCGGCATCAGGTTGAGCAGTATAATGCGAAGCGGACGGATATCCTGCTTGGCAGCTTTCTTATCCGTCATGACAAATATATTTTCGGATTCCAGCGTTTTTTTGGCCGGAAGTTCATTGGGTATCTTAATTGGCATACTTATCACTCTCTCGTTATTCTTATTTTTTTATTTTATCAAAATTCGGAGTATTAATCAATCATAATCACACAAAATAATAGTAAGTATATAAAATATTTGAATAGAACCTCGCTTTGCGAGGTTGAAACGTTTTTACAGTGGATTTTTTGCAAGGCAAAAGTGTTATCATCTTATTAAGACGGAGGGATTTTGTTGTCAGATAAAAAATCAAAAGAAAAGAAGCAGCAGGAAATCATGGAAACAGGCTCTACAGATATCACTACAAAAAAAGGAAAGGTACATTGCCTTTCGATCATTGGGCAGGTTGAAGGGCATATTATATTGCCGCCGCAAACGAAGACAACCAAGTATGAGCATGTGATTCCTCAGCTGGTTGCGATCGAGGAGGCGGAGGATATCAAAGGACTGCTTATTATTCTGAACACCGTGGGTGGTGATGTGGAGGCAGGGCTGGCTATCGCTGAGATGATCTCCACCATGCGAAAGCCGACGGTTTCCCTTGTTCTCGGCGGCGGACATAGCATTGGAGTTCCATTGGCCGTTTCAGCGGATTATTCTTTTATTGCCCCGTCTGCAACGATGACCATTCATCCTGTACGGATGAACGGGGTGATTATTGGTGTGTCCCAAACCTTTCAGTATTTCGATAAAATGCAGGAGCGGATCGCCTCTTTTGTAGCGAACAATTCCAGAATCACTAAGGAAAAGTTTACCTCCCTGATGCTGAAAACGGGGGAGATTGCCAATGATGTGGGCTCTATTCTCTTTGGGCAGGACGCTGTACGGGAAGGAGTCATTGATGAGTTGGGGGGAATCTCCAACGCATTGGACAAACTTTATGAACTCATTGACAGGGACGGAGGAAAATAGAATGCTTTATTCAATCTATGACTACAATGCGCTCAGCGGCCTTTCCTATTCGGTGGAAAGACAACCCGAAATGTCTATCAATGGCGGAAAGCTTTTTCTCAAGAAAGACAGAAAGGGAGATCTGGTGATCGATGGCATGTTCAGCACGGATCCCAGTGATTATTTGAAAGAAGAATATGAAACCGGAAGAAAGTGTGATGGCTTCAGAATTTGAGGGAAATCATCCAATTTTCATATTTTTTTCACATCTGCTTCAAACTTTTTTCACTTTTTTAGAGTATGATAAAAATATCAAAAGAAGGAGGTCCTGAAAAATGTATGATATGATTCCACAAAATAATAATGAATCTTGGAAACCGAACTGTAATCCGAAAAAGGAAACGGTTTTTTTGAGCAAAAAAATGGCAGCCTGCCTGCTTGCTATGTGCGTGCTAATTTCCTCAGCTGTCGGATTTGGGGGCGGATATCTGGCGGCAAATTTAAATGAAAAGACGCAAAATGTTACCCAGACGGCCTCGGCATCATCCGCTCTCGTGAATACTGCCCTGTTCACTGGAAGCAATTTGAGCGTGGCTCAGATCGCCGAAATGAACCGGGACACTGTGGTAGAGATCACCACAGAAACAGTGCAAACAAATCAGATGATGCGTCAAGTAATCCAGAGCGGTGCGGGAAGCGGTGTGATTGTATCCACCGATGGTTATATTGCCACCAATCATCATGTTATTGAAAATGCAAGCAAAATTACAGTGCGCCTCCACAATGGGGAGAGCTATGAGGCTACCCTAGTGGGAACCGATGCGAAAACGGATATCGCGGTGATCAAGATCAAGGAAAATAACCTGAAGGCGGCAACCATCGGATCTTCTGCTGATTTGCAGGTGGGAGAACTGGCGGTAGCTATCGGAAACCCGCTGGGGCAACTGGGCGGAACAGTAACCGATGGTATCATCAGTGCACTTGATCGGCAAATCACAATTGACGATACTACCATGACCCTGCTGCAGACCAATGCGGCGATCAATCCGGGTAATTCCGGCGGTGGTTTGTTCAATGGAAAAGGCGAACTGATCGGAATTGTCAATGCGAAATCTTCGGGTGAAGGTGTAGAAGGTCTTGGATTTGCCATTCCGATTGACACGGCGAAAGAAATTATTCAGCAGCTGACCCAATACGGTTATGTCAAAGGCAGGGTAGATCTGGGCATGAGTTTAGTGGATGTATCGAACATTCAGATGGCCTGGATTTATAGAGTAGGAACACCCGGCCTCTATGTGCAGAATGTGGAACAGGGTTCCAATGCCCAGAAGGCGGGATTCCAGTCTGGCGACCGTATCATCGCAATTGATGGGACGGAAGTTTCCAGCAGTTCCGCTCTGAAGCAAAAACTGGATGGTTATCAGGTAGGGGACAATGTCACTTTCACAATATCCAGAAACGGTCAAACCGCAAAACTCAGTATGAAACTTGCAGAATATACACCATCAAAGTAACTCTGCAAAGTCATTCCTTCGGAATGACTGACAGCAGTTTATATAGATGAGAGCTGCCGTTCTGGCAGCTCTCAGTCTGTCGAAAAACTCGGTCTACCGCAAGGGATAACAGAGAAAAGATAAAAAGAAACAGATTGCATGCATTTCACTATGCAAAATGCCAATGGCTCCATCGAGAAACCATTGGCATTGCTTGTTTTTCGCAGCCTGCTCTTTTTCTCAATATAGAAAGTTGTGTGAATTTCTCTGACACAGAATTTTTTGTGAAATGTCGTAAAATCTTCTCTGAAGGGAAAGCTTGACAATGAAAAGATACTTGTGTTATACTCTGTGGTATATGAATTTATCTCTCCGAAAAGGATGTAGTTTCCGATGAATGATATACTGTTAAAAGTTATCTATTACTATCTGCCTGTTTATCCGAACAGGCCTGGATTGCTGCGTCCGTTTTCAAGGGGATAAGCGGAAAAAACACAGACAGTCCAAGGCTTTTCAGAGTCTTGGACTTTTTTATTTGTAAAAAAGGAGAAGAAAATGAGAGAAATGAATGCAAAGGAAGTTATGGAGAGAATTCGGAGAGATGCCGTTTCTATCTATTCAGAAGATAGCCTTCAAAAGAAGCTGGAAAGCGGCAGGAAACTTAGAATCAAATTGGGCGCGGATCCATCACGGCCCGATCTTCATCTTGGGCATTCCGTTGTTCTGCGAAAACTTCGTCTTCTGCAGAAACTAGGGCATGAGATCATCTTTGTTATCGGAGATTTTACCGGTATGATCGGTGATCCATCCGGAAGAAGCAAAACCCGTCAGCCTTTGACCTTTGAACAGACGAGAGAAAACGGGGAAACCTATTTAAAGCAGGTCACAAAAATTTTAGATGCGGATAAAACCAAAATTACATATAACTCCCAGTGGCTTTGTGAAATGACTTTTTCCGATGTGATTCAGCTGGCAGGAAAATATACATTGGCCCGTATTATGGAACGGGATGATTTTGAGAAGCGTTACCGGGAGAACGCCCCCATCGGGCTTCATGAAATTTTTTATCCCTTGATGCAGGGATATGACTCAGTTGCCCTGCATGCGGATATTGAGGTGGGAGGAAGCGATCAGACCTTTAATCTGCTGGTAGGAAGGGAACTGCAGAAGGACTATGGGCAGGAACCCCAGGATGTGCTCACCTTTCCTCTTCTGCCCGGACTGGACGGCGTGGAAAAGATGAGTAAATCATTGGACAATTATATTGGAATTGATGAAGCATCGGAAATTATGTTTGAAAAGGCAATGAAGGTACCCGACTCCATTCTGGAGGATTACTTCCGTCTGACAACAGACTTTGCGGAGGAAGAATTCCAGCCGCTGCTAAGGGAGGATATACGCAAGGCACATTTCCTGTATGCGGAAGAGATCGTCTCGATGTATCACAGTAAACAGGCGGCACAGGAAGCAAAAATAAGGTATGAGAAGGTGGCCGCAGGAAAAGTTCCCGAACAGATGAATACCTTTGAAACGTCAGCTTCCAACAACGGCATCATTGAACTTTTGAAGCTTGCAGGTTTTGCCTCATCGAATTCGGAAGCCAGAAGGCTGATTCAGGGAAATGGGATCAAAGTTGACAATAAGCCGATAACCGACGTCAACTTTTTAGTGGAGGGAAAGTCGGAAGTTGTCTTGAAAAAAGGGAAAGCCGGATTTGCCAGAATTCGTTTTCAATAAAAACTTTGTTTTTGCACGAAATATGTTTCAGAAGAATGATTGTGTTTTTGAAAAAAAGCCCGCCTTTAAAAAAGAGGCGGGCATCCTTTATCTGTTATTCCTGCTTCATATTGAGTTTAAGAGAGACAGGGCAGTGATCGCTTCCCATAATCTCAGTGTGAACAGCGGTCTCCTCGATGCGGTCTTTCAGCCGCTCGGATACAATAAAATAGTCAATACGCCAACCCGCATTCTTGGCGCGGGCACTGAAACGATAGGACCACCAAGAATAAATTCCTTCCGCCTCCGGGTAAAGCAAACGGAAGGTGTCGATAAAGCCGCTGTTTAAAAGCTCCGTCATCTTTCCGCGCTCCTCGTCCGAAAAACCGGCATTTCCACGGTTCGGTTTGGGGTTCTTCAAATCGATTTCCTTGTGGGCTACATTCATATCGCCGCAGAGAATGACCGGCTTTTTTTGATCCAGCCCTTTTAAATAGGCGCGCAGATCATCCTCCCACTTCATGCGGTAATCCAGCCGCTTTAAGCCTTCCTGTGCATTGGGGACATATACATTTACAAGAAAAAAAGACTCAAATTCCAGTGTAATTGCCCGGCCTTCCTGATTGTGTTCCTCCTGAGGAAGTCCATACATCACATTGATAGGCTTTTTCTTGGTAAATACAGCAGTGCCGGAGTAACCTTTTTTTCCCGCACTGTTCCAATACGGAAGGTAATCCGGAAGTTCGACTTGTGCTTGTCCCTGCTGCATTTTTGTTTCTTGCAGACAGATAATATCCGCATGCAGTGACACCACTGATTCCAAAAAGCCTTTCTGGAGACAGGCACGCAAACCATTTACATTCCATGAGATCAGTTTCATTGTTTTCACTCCTTTTCTATAAATGATAAATATCATAGCCCAGTATAGTACCTGTCGTATTCAGAATGAAATCGACCATTTCACTTACACCTGTGGCTAGAGATTCCTTTCAGAAGTCCTCTATCTGAAGAATACGGCGGACCGCTTTCTGCATATCTTCCTGTCTGCGGAACGCTTCGATCAAATTCCATTCATTCTCTGTCAGAACAGGATCGGATACTTCGTTTTCTTTAAACCCCTGAAGCACTGCAATGGAAATCTGAAGCCCCCTGCATATCTTTATCACATTGTCCACCGACGCGCCGCCCACCGATGTATTTAAAATCGAGAGCAGTGTGCTGTACGGCATCTCAATCTTTTTGGCAAAGTCTTTTAAGGTGATTCCCCTCTGTTTGATGAGCGACTTTAAATAGTCTTCTCTGGTCATGTAAAACCACTCCTTTTTCTCATCATATCATGTTCAGCTTTCTTCTTCAACAAAATAAAACGAAATCTTATTGCAGAATAACGAAAATAATTTGACAATAATATTATTTCGTGTTATTATACTTTCTATAAAACGATATTTCGTGTTGAGAGGTGGGATAAGATGTATCCTCAGCTGGAAGCGAGCCTTTGGAAGATAGGAAAATCAAAATACGAATTTGCCAAAGATTTGGGCATCAGCTATCATAGCTTTCTTAGAAAGCTGAAGGGCTATAGTTATTTTACACTGGATGAGGCACTGGCTATTCAACAATTTCTCAATGACGGAAAAAGTGTGGAAGAATTATTTCAGAAGAGATGAGGGTTATTTGGATGATTATAGCGAAAAGCAAGATGTTCGCCGCTCTTTCCGGCGGCGGGAACTACTTTCTTTTTTCGGCGGGGGAGAAGTATCCCGCTAAATCGTTGCATTCCGGGGCATTACCCCTTATGAAGCAAGACAGGTGTTTTTGCGAGGCAAAAGCTATTAAAAAGGCAGTTCAGCCTTGCCAAGCAGGGAATATCTTGTCACTTAAAGAGGCGGAGAGCGTATTCGGCAAGGTTATACTGGTTGCGTTTTATAATCAAAATGCCATAGGGGTGCGCTATTTGGAAAAAGCGCTCCAGCGGGCGGGCTATCAAGTCAAACTTATTTTTTTCAAATCCTATCACAGCACAAAGCCGTCTCTGCCTACAGAAAAAGAGCTGGCTCTGCTAAGCCATATGGTACGGGAAGAAAAACCTCTGTTTGTCGGCCTCAGCGTCATGAGCACCTTATATCTGGAAGCGGTTTCTCTTGTCAGCCGCAGACTGCGGTGCGGAAAATCACTGGTCGTGTGGGGAGGCGTATATCCAACCATGTTCCCGGAGCGGGCGCTTAAGGAAGCAGATTTTGTGATACGAGGCGAGGGAGAGCAGGCTATCGTGGAACTCTGCAGAGCATTGGAGGGAAAATTGGATTTTTCGGAGGTGGGAAATCTCGTATACCGAAGAGAAGATCAAGTTATGAAAAATTCTCTTTATCCGCTGACAGAAAATCTGGATGTTTTATCCTATCCTAGTATCGGCGGGCGAAACAAGATAACCATTGATAAGGACAAGATTTCTGCCGGTGATCCGGCTGTCCGGGGCTTGGGGTATGAAACAGCTGCTTCGAGGGGCTGTCCGTATGTTTGCTCTTACTGCTGTGCAGTCAGCTTAAAGCGGATCTACAAAGGAAAGTATGTTCGTCTGCGCAGTGTGGATCATGTCATTGAGGAACTCCTAACGGCAAAAGAGAGAATGAAACATTTTTATTATATTCATTTCTGGGATGAAATTTTTTCTGAGGACTTGGATTGGGTTCGGGAATTTTCTGAAAAATACAGAAGGAAGATAGGGCTTCCCTTTATCATATGGGCGCATCCGCTGAAGGTAAATCAGGAAGCGCTTTCGATTTTGGTAAATGCCGGACTTTATGAGGTGACTAACTATTAAAAGTCAAGACATTTTTAAAAAAATTAAGTAATTGAAAAATAGGCGCACTTAAACAAGCCCTATGTTTCAAGGACTAAAAAAATATTAGATAAAGATTATCTCAAA
>NZ_JAHLPV010000025.1 GCF_018918095.1 Acetivibrio sp. MSJd-27
TATGCGATGTTCATGCCAATCTCCTGCATGGTACGGCGCAGCGAGGGGATGCCGTACAGGTGCTGGATGAACACAATTTTGAACAATACCACCGGGTCAATGCTGGGACGGCCGTTGTCGCGGCTGTAAAGCGCATCCACCAAGTCGTACAGATGCGTAAAATCCACCGCGCTGTCAATCTGCCGCAGCAGATGCTCCGATGGAACCAGCTCCTCCAAACATAGGATTTCTACTACATTTCTGCGCAATTCCTGCTCTTTTGCTAGCACACGCCGTCCCTCCCCAGTCTTTTCTTATCTTTATTTTACCACACATACGCAAAAAAGCCCAGTGTATACTGGACTTTTTCGACAGGCTGATGGATACAAAAGAAATTTTGTATCCATTTTTGTTTTTCAGAATGAAAAATTTTTTATAACATAGAAAATTGCGCGGAATCGTGGGCAATTGCATATTTCAAAAAACTTTTTTATTGTATTGAAAAATGTTGTACCGCTATGGACAACCAGCAGTGTGGAAATTTGTGTGTATCGTAGATTTATGATAGAATGATGCTTCAGTGGACATACTATGAATATATCGTTCGAAGATACTTTGAAAGAAACCGTTCGGCAAAGTGACAATTTTATATGCATTTTGACGAAAACAAAATAAAAAAATTATGAATTTTCACTAAAAGTCTTCCCTTTTTTGAAAAAAGGAGTATAATAAGTTATCATTGGATCGCAAGAACGAAGTATTCTGTGAAAGCATGGAAAGGCGGTGGTGACATGAAAGAAATCATCGATAAAATTATTCAGACGGAATTGGAAGCCCAGAAACAGGGAAAAAGGCTGGAACAGCAGGAACAGGAATTCAGAAAATCGCTGGATAAAGAGATAGAAGCTTACCGCGAAGAAAAGATGGAACAGGCAAAACAACGTGTCCGGAAAGTAGAGGAAGCGGAAACAAAAATTTTAAAAGAACAGATTGAAAAAATTGAAGCAAAATATAATCGTAAAATGGTTCAGCTGGAAACGAAATTTCAAGAAAACCGGGAAAACTACCTTCAGACGTTGTTTTCAAGAATAACAGGCGGTGAAAAACATGCTTAAAAACCAATTGGATTACGGCGCTGTTTATGCGAAAGTGAAAGCTCTGTATGGAAAGCGTCTGAAACAGGAGGACTACGATGCACTGACCAGATGCAATACGGTTCTTGAAATCGCTACATATTTGAAGGAGCATACCTGCTATTGTGAAATATTTAACAAAATAGACATCCTGTCCCTTCACCGCAGTGATTTGGAAATTATTCTTAGAAACGAGTATGAGAGCGAGTATACAAGATTTTTCCGTTTCATTGATAAAAAGGATATTGAATTTATCAAATTATTTGAATCCCGAATGAACATCAATGAAATTTTAAAATTTTTGTTGCTGTTCAATAATGGAAGACAGGAGAAATACCAGTGTACCTTGCCGGAAAAATTTTTGGAAAATTATCAGATTGCCTATGATAAGCTTCGCAGTGCGGAGACCTATGAAGCATTTTTGGCAATTGTCAAGCCCTCCATTTACTATGATCTGTTTGTTCAGGCGGCGCCTCAGAAGGATGGGAGAGTGGACATACCGCTTTTGGAAAGTGCTCTGAACACGGCCTATTATAACTATTTGTTTGCCTACATTAAAAAGGAAAGGCAGAAGGATGCAAGAAAGAACATTGATGTTCTGTTGAAAGCGGAGATTGATCTTTTGAATATTATCCGAATCTTAAGGCTCAAGAGGTATTATAAGATTCCAAAAGATGAGTGTCTGGTGTATATGATATCAAATCATTATCAATTTGGAAAGGATTTGGCCGGAGAGATGCTGGACGCACCTGACTTTGAGGCGGCTTTATCTGTGCTTGGCAAAACGCCTTATGGAACATTATTTCAAAATGAGCCGGAAGCTATCTGGGATCAGAAAGTGCAGCGTTATGAATACCGGATCAATAAGAAGATTATTCAGATAAGCCCGCCATCCATTTATTCCATTATCAGCTATCTGAATTTGAAGGAGATTGAAATACACAATCTGGTCAATATCATTGAGGGTGTACGGTACCATATGCCAAAGGAGCAGATAGAAAATTACTTGATCGGGTATCAAAGTTAGGGGGATAGAAATGGCGATTGAAAAATTTAAGCTTTTGACGATTGTCGCACCTGTTGAGAGCTTTGATCATGTGGTGACCAGTACAGTTCTGGATAGTTCTTTTCAGGTGGAAGAAGCGGATAAACTTCTATATCATGTGACAGACAAGCTCCAGCCATTTGAGTTTATCAATCCTTATGATTCTTTGCTGCGGAAGTCGATTGAATTGGCGACCACCTTTCATGTCGATCTAAACTATGAGAGTTTTCAAAACAAAGAATGGAATCTAGATCAGATTGCAGAGTTTTTTTCAGATTTTGGTACAACAATCCGTTCCCTCAAAGAACAGCAGGTAACTTGTGTAAAGACAATGGAATCCAACACACAAATCCTAAAGAAGCTCAAATATATTGAAAATATTGATATGAGTCTGGATGAGCTTTTGAACTGCAAATATACCAAATTCCGTTTTGGACGAATTTCCAATGAAAGCTATGAGCGTTTTAAGGAATACCTGTCGGAGGATAGAAATGTATTTTTTATTCCTACCTCTACAAGCAAACATCATGTTTATGGGATGTATTTCACGACGCAGGAGGAGAGCAAGACGGTGGACTCCTTCTTTGCCTCTTTGAATTTTGAACGGATTTGGATCCCTGGTGAGCACGGAAAGCCGAAAGAAGCCTATTCCAATATTCAAGCTGAAAACGAGAGATTGAAAAAAAAGGAGTCTGAACTTGGAAAACAGATAAAGGGATATCTCAACCAGAATCGGAAAGAGTTTTTAGCATGCTATTCTTATTTAAAATTTTATCATACGGCTTATGAACTGCGAAAATTTGCACGAAAAACAGAAGAAATGTTTTTTCTGGTGGGATGGATCCCACAGGATAAATTTAAGGAGTTCACAAAAAAATTGGAAAAGTTGGATATTCAATACGCAACCGATCAGGAGACGTTGATGTATCTAATGGAAGAGCCGGAGGAAGTGAAAAATTCCGCACCTCCTACCAAACTAAACAATAAAGGTTTTTTCCGTTTTTTTGAACAGTTTGTCACCATGTATGGTCTTCCAAGCTACAACGAGCTGGATCCCACACCCTTTGTAGCAATTACCTACACGCTTCTGTTTGGAATCATGTTTGGTGATATTGGACAGGGGTTGGTGCTGGCAATCGGAGGTTTTCTCTTTTATCGGTGGAAAAAGCTGAAACTGGCGCGGATTATCAGTGTAGTTGGACTATCATCCACATTTTTCGGCATCCTGTATGGTTCGGTTTTTGGCAGTGAGGATTTGCTCCCTGGCTTTAAAGCCATGGAGAACGGGAATACCATCAATATCACCTTGATGACGGCCATCGTTCTGGGGGTATTGATTATCACTATCGCTATGGTAATCAATATCATCAATGGCTTTAAACAGAAGGATATGGAAAAGGCGCTGTTTTCCCCCAATGGCTTTGCGGGTATGGTGTTCTACTGGGCAATTATCATCGGCGTCCTGCTCTTGATGGGGAAGGGCATCAATGTTTTCTCTGTTCTGTATATTATTTTGTTCGCAGTGCTGCCGCTGATTTTGATGTTTTTGCGGGAACCCCTAGGCAACTTGATTTCCGGAAATAAGGCGAAGGTCAAGAACAAAGGCGAATATGTCGTCGAAAATCTCTTTGAGCTGTTCGAGGTATTGCTGTCCTATATCACAAATACCATCAGTTTTGTCAGGGTCGGCGCCTTTGCATTGAACCATGCAGGTATGATGCTGGCGGTATATATTCTTGCACAGACGGCAGCGGGGACGCATAACCCTGTGGTGCTGGTGTTGGGAAATATCCTGGTGATCGGGCTGGAAGGATTGATCGTAGGGATTCAGGTACTCCGTTTGGAGTTTTATGAGATTTTTTCACGGTTTTACAGCGGTGAGGGAAAAGAATATAAGCCCCTTACCGTAGACTATCAAACAAAAAATATTTAATTTGGAGGTTCTAATTATGATGTATTTATTCACGTTGGGTTTGGTTGTTGTGCTGATGCTGCCGTTGTATGCGATTTACAAAAAGAAGGTTACCGGGAAAAAGGCAAAGTTCACGCTGGGGGTTAATCTGGCTTCCTTTGCGGCTTTCTGCGGGATTGTGATTCTGGCATCCACACATGGAGCAATGGCTGCCGCAGGTGCGGAAATGTCCCCTGCTATCGGTATGGGCTTCTTAAGCGCTGCTTTGGCGACCGGCCTTTCCTGTATCGGAGCTGGTATTGCGGTTGCATCCTCCGCAAGTTCGGCTTTGGGCGCAATCAGTGAAAATTCCTCTATTTTGGGAAAATCTCTTATCTTTGTCGCATTGGCGGAAGGGGTTGCGCTGTACGGCTTGCTGATTTCCATCCAGATCCTGAACAAATTGCCCAGCTTAGTATAAGCGGTGACAACAATGAAATTTTATTTGATTTCCGACAATATTGATACATTGACGGGAATGCGTCTTGCAGGGATCGAGGGAGTAGTGGTCCACGAGGCGGAGGAAACGAAAAATGTGATTGAAAAGGCTGCTTCGGATCGGAATGTGGGCATTCTTTTGATTACAGAACAATTGTCCAATCTCTGTAAAGAGACAGTAGACAGGATTAAAATGGAGCAAAAAATGCCCCTGGTTGTCATCATTCCGGACCGCCATGGTACCGGTCGTGACAAGGATTCCATCACCCGCTATATCAATGAGTCAATCGGGTTGAAGCTGTAATAAAAGAGAAGGTGGAGAAGCAATGAGCGCAGAACAAAAGCTGGATCGCTTTAAGCAGTCCATATTAAATGAGATCTCCCGTCAGGAAGAAGAAATGCACGATCGGATGGAGCAAGAGCGGAAATCTGCTTTTGAGCAGGCGGAAAATGAAATTCTGGCCCAGTGTTATACATACATTAAGGGCGAGACCGCGAGGCTCCAGACGGAAGCACACCGCAGCGGGTCCGAGAGAACGCTTGAGATGAAAAAAAGTGTTCTGAGAAAACGGACCGAACTGTGTGACGGGTTGTTTGAAGAGCTGAGAGAAAAACTCAAACAATTTTTAAAGTCTGAGGAATATATTGGATATCTGAAAAAGGAATTGGATGAGATCCGAAAAATGATTCCGGATGAAACAAATATGGAGATTTATCTGAGCCGGGAGGATGCCGGAAAGCTTGCTCCCGAGAATATGAAAGTCTGTGAGAAAAAATTTCCACTCGGCGGGTTTGAGCTGATCGCCCGTGATGAGAAAAAGTTTTTCGATGCAAGGCTGGACAGCAGACTGACGCAGATGCGTCAGGATTTTATCAATCTGTTTGATATCACGGTCTGATGGGAGGGAGAGTTATGGAGAACGAGAAAGGTTACATCTATGCCATCAACGGCCCTGTTGTCATAGCCAAAGGCGGCTGCAGTTTTTCCATGCTGGAAATGGTATATGTGGGAAAACAGAGGCTTGTGGGTGAGGTCATTAAGGTTTCGGATGACGGCGCCACCGTGCAGGTTTACGAGGAGACATCGGGGCTGAAGGTGGGAGAGCCGATTTACAAGACCAATCAACCCATGTCCGTACTGTTGGGACCGGGCATTTTGAAAAGTATTTTTGATGGAATCGAAAGACCTTTAAAGGTGCTGGAGGAAAGAAGCGGCGCTTTTATTGCCACCGGCTTGAATGTGTCTTCACTGGATGAGGAAAAGAAGTGGGAAGTTACGATAACCTGTCGGGAAGGGGATGAATTGTCCTCCGGTCAAGTGTATGCCACCTGCCCGGAAACAGCCTCTATTCTTCACAAATGCCTTGTTCCGAACGGAGTCAAAGGCAGAGTAAAGAAAGCTATGCCAAACGGGTCTTATTCCATTCACGATACCGTGGTCGAATTGGAGGATGAGACGGGAAACAAAACGGAACTGACCCTATGCCAGAAATGGCCTATCCGGAATCCAAGGCCGGTCAAAGAGCGGCTGGAGCTGTGTAAGCCTTTGATCACGGGGCAGAGGGTGATCGACTCCCTTTTTCCGGTAGCGAAGGGGGGCGCGGTTGCGATCCCGGGAGGCTTCGGTACCGGCAAGACCATGACGCAGCATCAGCTGGCCAAATGGTCCGATGCGGACATCATTGTCTATGTGGGCTGCGGCGAGCGGGGCAATGAGATGACGCAGGTTCTGGAGGAGTTCTCCGAACTGATTGATCCGCGGACCGGCGCGGCTTTGACGGACCGCACGGTTCTGATTGCAAATACGTCCAATATGCCGGTGGCCGCCCGTGAAGCGTCGATTTACACTGGTATCACGCTGGCGGAGTATTATCGGGATATGGGCTACAATGTGGCGATTATGGCGGACTCCACCTCCCGGTGGGCGGAAGCTTTGCGGGAGATATCCGGCCGTTTGGAGGAGATGCCGGCGGAGGAAGGCTTTCCGGCTTATCTGCCCTCCAGAATTGCTGAATTTTATGAGAGGGCGGGCTATGTGGATTCCCTGTGCGGCGAAAAGGGGAGTGTTACTATCATCGGTGCGGTATCCCCTGCCGGTTCTGATTTTTCCGAGCCGGTTACCCAGAATACCAAGCGTTTTACGCGCTGTTTCTGGGCGCTGGACAAAAGCCTGGCTTACCAGAGGCATTATCCGGCGATTCATTGGATGGACTCGTATACGGAGTATTTTGACGATTTGATACCCTGGTATCAAGAGCATGTCTCTCCGGAATTTCCAAGCTGCCGCGGGCGGATTATGCACATTCTGCAGGAGGAAGATAAGCTGCAGCAGATTGTAAAGCTGATCGGCGCGGATGTTCTTCCGGAAGATCAAAAGCTGATCATGGAGATCTCCAGACTGATCCGGGTTGGATTTCTGCAGCAGAATGCCTTTCACGCGATTGATACGTATGTCCCAATTGATAAACAGCTTCGGATGATGCAGGTGATTCTGCATCTGTACGACAGGGGAATGGAGCTGGTCAGAAAAAGCATTCCGCTGTCTCAGCTGAAAGAGACAGGGATATTTGAAGATATCATCAAAATCAAGTACGATGTCAGGAATGAAGAGATTGACAAAATGGAATCTTATCGGCAGAGAATTGACACTCTGACAGATGAAATCCTGAAAAATAATGAGTAAGGCGGTGATCGTATGGATTTTTCCTATATGGGACTAAATGAAATCAACGGTTCTCTGATTGTGCTGGATCACGTTGCGGACGCGGCTTATGATGAGATTGTAAAAATAGAGACAACCGAAGGAAAGTCTTTGCTTGGAAAAGTCATTGCGATAGAGGATCAGAGGGCGGTCATTCAGGTTTATGAAGGAACAAAGGGACTGTCCCTGACCAATACAAAGACCAAATTTACCGGACGGCCGATGGAGCTTGCCCTTTCCAAGGAGATTTTAGGGCGGATTTTCGATGGGGCAGGAAAGCCTATCGATGGCTTGGGGGAAATCTATGCGGAGAAAAAGGTGAATGTCAACGGGGTGCCGATCAATCCGGTTTCCCGGGAGTATCCCAGAAACTATATACAGACCGGCTTTTCCTGCATTGACGGCATGAGCACCCTGATCCGTGGGCAGAAACTGCCCATTTTTTCCGGCTCAGGCATGAAGCACAACCAGTTCGCCGCTCAGATTGCCGCCCAGGCGAAGGTCACGGATAACTCGGAATTTGCCATTGTATTCGCGGCGATGGGCGTAAAAAATGACGTGGCGGATTTCTTTAAGAACAGCTTTGCGCAAAGCGGTGCGCTTTCCAAGGTTGTCATGTTTCTGAATCTGGCCAACGACCCGATTATCGAGCGAATCATCACGCCGCGATGCGCTCTGGCAGCCGCGGAATACCTTGCCTTTGACTGCGGGATGCATGTTCTGGTCATCATGACGGATATCACCTCTTATTGCGAGGCGCTGCGGGAATTGTCCTCCTCAAAAGGGGAAATTCCGGGCAGAAAGGGATATCCGGGCTATCTGTATTCCGATTTGGCTTCCATGTATGAACGGGCAGGAATGATAAAGGGAAAGGCGGGGTCTGTCACACAGGTTCCCATCCTGACGATGCCCAACGATGACATCAGCCATCCGATCCCCGATCTGACCGGTTATATTACCGAAGGGCAGATTGTTTTGGATCGTGCGCTAGACAATATGGGCATCTATCCGCCTGTTTCTGTCCTGCCGTCCCTGTCCCGTCTGATGAAGGACGGAATCGGCGAGGGGTTTACCCGCGCGGATCATCCAGACTTGTCCAATCAGCTCTTTTCCGCATACTCCAAGGTGCAGGAGGTACGGTCTCTGGCACAGGTTATCGGGGAAGACGAGCTGACGCCCACTGACAAAAAATATCTGGAATTCGGTGAGGTTTTTGAACGGGAATTCATCAACCAGGGACAAAATGAAAACCGCACGATGGAACAGACCTTAGAGCTTGGCTGGAGAATCCTCTCCATCCTGCCCGTTTCCGAATTGGATCGGCTGGATCAGGCGCTTTTGGATCAGTACTATGTGAAATCGAATGAGGACGGTGAATAGCTGTGCAAACCAATGTATCTGCGACAAAAGCCAATCTGATGGCAATCCGCCGTTCTCTGGAGCTTGCACAGACCGGCTATGACCTGATGGATCGAAAACGAAACATTCTGATCCGGGAGATGATGGGCTTGATCGATACGGCGAAACGGCTTCAGAATCAGATTGATATCACCTTTCGTACTGCCTATGAGTCGCTGAAAACCGCCAACATCACGATGGGGCTTTCCAATGTAGCGGAGATCGCCCAGTCTATACCGGAGGAAGACAAGATAAAGATACGGTTCCGCAGTGTGATGGGGGTGGAGGTTCCGGTGGTGAAGTTAAGGGAAGAGCATCCCACCCTGCCCTATGAGCTTTCCACCACCAATTCCGCTTTGGACGCGGCCTATATGAATTTTATGCGTGTGAAGAATTTCACTGTTACTCTGGCGGAGGTGGAAAACAGCATTTATAAGCTTGCCTCCGCAATCAAAAAAACGCAGAAGCGCGCGAATGCCCTGGAAAATATCATTATACCCAATTATCAGAACTTATCCAAACAGATTGTGAGCGTACTGGAGGAAAAGGAGCGGGAGGAATTCACCCGAATGAAGGTTATCAAACAACAAAAGCAAGGATGAAAAAACGGGCTGCTTGGGCAGCTCGTTTTGTTTTATTTATGTTTGTTTTCAGAAGATAAGACAGTCAACTTTGAAATGAATTTCTATTTATGCATCTTTATCATGGCTTTTCTTCGGAAGATCGCTATATTTATTGTAAAGATAGACAATCCATTTTGCATCAAATAATTTAAGTAAAAAATATACAAATGTCAATCCAAGGATTGTTCCGACAATTACAAATTTTCTGTAATAGTTAAATGGTGCCGTAATCACATTAAATATAACCAATACAAAAATACTAAATATTATCTGACTTGCTTTTGCATATTTTAATTTATGATAATGAAATTCATAACCACATAGCGGGCATATCATATAGGGTGCGTACCAGCAGAATTTTGGTTTTGCCCTTTCTTTGCAATGCTTGCATTGTATCTCTTTCATATCTCCATTCCCTTTCAACAGATATAACATTCTGAGTTTTCCCATTATATTTTGTATTTGATTCTTCGTAACGAACCTATTTTGTGCACCAGAGAATTCTTCTGATGAAATATTATTTATAAGGAAATCAAGAGAACTCTCTTGCTGAAAAAATTCTGCTCAGTCGCTCTTGTCTTCTCTTTCTTTTATCACAAAAGCGGGCACGAAATAGAATACTGCAGTGACAGCAAGAATGATTGATAACAAAACAATAGAAGGTACTATTTCATCATACAACGGAATCATCTGAATATCAGGATGATTTTTATGGAAACGAAACCTCCGTAATACAATTCCCAACACATTACCTATACCAACACCGACACACCCAAAGAAAAAGCTTTTCAGAACTTTTTTTATATTTTTCAGCATCGTTATGACTTCCTTTCTATTGCCATATTATCAAAAATACTGAAAAAAGTAAATATACCTAAAAATCAAACATGGGGAAAGATAAATGCATAATGATTTCAGGATAGTAATTTTATATCCTTTCAAAAAGTCTTTTCAATCTGTACAACCAATTTTCAGAGGCGGAATGCCTTTTATAAAAAATTATTCCAGAATCTTTTGAATTGCCGCCCTCAAAGGCATGCTTGTCCGTGCTGCAGCCCGTTCTGTCCAGGCAATATAGCCATACTCCCGCATTTTGCGGGCAATTTCAAGGATGGAAACCTTCCCGATATTAGGGATACGTATGATATCATCGAAACAATGAAATGCGAGTAATTGCTCACAGTCATAAATTCCGGCTTTCGTCAGTGCGTGAAAAGTTCGCATTGAAAAATCCATATCCGCGATTTTTGGTTCCCGTTCACCGAATCCGTATTGCACCTCTTGACTGACAGCCCTTCCCTTCAAGATATTTTCCACCTGTTTATACAGGTCATCAATAACAGCATTTTTTCATCGATCAAATTGCTTTTTTCTTGCAGCTGTTTCCGTAACGTATTATTTTTTCTAAAATCGCGGAAACACACATCCGTCTTACTCTTGACGGCTGACGGAGTTTCCTCAGCGCTTTGACAAGAATCTGCCGGGCACGTTCAATACCTACTCCGCCGATCTCCTTACCTACTTGTTTGTACGTCAGCCCATTGCGGTAACGGCATTCCAGCGCAAGCTGCTCCCGTTCCGTTAAGGTACCTATCATGTCCAATACACCGCGCACATAAATATCCCCATCGTCCTCCTTTTTCAAAGCCGCACAATAAATGCGGGAGGCATATTCATTGTTTGTCATACCGTTTATCTCCTTCTGATTATAGTTTCTATAATTGAAATGTTTTTCAATAAAATTACGCTTTATTGTATAGCAAAACATTTCTTTTATTTTCATATATACATATAAATTAGAAGGTATTTTTCTTTACATTATTTCTCTATTTTTCTCACGAAAAAGCAGATATAATACATTAGGAGTGAGGTGATTTTTATGAAATATAATAGAATCAGGGATTTGCGAGAGGATAAAGATTTAACACAAACCGTTATGGGGAAAGCAATTATGGTTGGACAAACAACTTATTCCAGCTACGAGAGAGGAATCGCAAATATTCCAACGGATGTGTGGATTCGTTTGGGTATATTTCATAATGTCAGCATTGATTATTTGGTTGGATTGACTGATGTGAAAACACCTCCACCGCGTAAAAGAGAAAGGAATTGATAGGATCTTTTTAATACAAATTTATGTAAATAAAAAGTGCGTTGCAAAGCAACGCACTAAAAAACGCATTACTCTACTTGTTACCACGCAAGCCACAATATATTCAGGAATAAAATATTGCGAAAAAGAGTATGCGTTTTTAACATTAGTTAAAAACACAAACTTTATTCCTGAATTATATTTCATAATTCTATATTTAGTTGGCTTACGTGGTAGCATAATTATAGCATACCTTTGCTTATTTGTAAATAAATATGTCAATTGTTATCTTGCGGCTGTTGTTAGTGTCCAATATGTATTGTACACTAACATTTCAGAAGTGACTTTCAGTCATTTTTTATTGACTGACGGTCATTTTCGTTGTATAATAAAGAAAATTGTCGAAAAAGGACAGATGAGAATGACGCAAAAGAGAATGCAAAAGCGCAGGATGATAGAGGAATGTGCCAAGGGGCTTTTTCTGAAGAATGACGCCGTAAACACTTCTGTCGATGAGATAGCGGCGCTGGCCGGCATTGCAAAGGGAACCTTTTATCTGTATTTCAAAGATAAGGAAGAATTGATTGGCCGGGTCGTGAACAATTTATGCGTGGAACTGCTGGAAAAAGCGTTTTTACATACGCAGGACGCTTTGTATTCGGATATTATACAGCGCCTGATCGCAATGGCAGAATATATCATCGACTATTACGAGGAGAATCCCTGTGCAATCCGTCTGGTGAAAAACAATCTTTCGGTGGGGCTTCTGCAGAAGGAAATGTATAATTTGTCCGAATTGGATTTCAAGGGCATATGGACAGAGCTGGTGGCATATTGTAAACAAAAAGGTTTCAGCAGAAGAGAGACCTATGACCGGCTTTACCTTATTGTTGAGCTGACCAGCTCCGCCACCTATTTTTCCATTGTGGAGGGCAAGCCGGATTCCATTGAACAGATGAAGCCTATTATACTGGATAATGTGAAAAGGCTTTTGGGCTGACAGGGAGGAGGAAAAGCAATGTGCTATAAACTGGGGATTGATGTGGGCTCCACCACCTTGAAAGCAGTGGTGCTGGACCATAACAATCAAGTGATATATAAAAGCTATGAACGGCATTTTTCCAAGGTTCTGGAAAAAACAGTTGAAAAAATAAGAGAGCTTGACCGCCTTCTGGAAGGACAGCATGTCAAGGCGGCCATCACAGGTTCGGCAGGGCTGGGCGTGGCAAATGCCAGCGGAATGGATTTCGTTCAGGAGGTTTTCGCAACCGCGGGGAGCGTCAAACAGCTTTATCCCCAGACCGACGTCGTGATTGAACTTGGCGGGGAGGATGCGAAAATCATCTTTTTGCAGGGAGCGATTGAGGAGCGGATGAACAGCACCTGTGCCGGAGGGACAGGCGCGTTTATCGATCAGATGGCCTCCCTTTTGAATGTTTCGGTGGATGAGATGGACGCGCTGAGCCTGAAGCATACCGATGTGTATCCGATTGCCTCCCGCTGCAGTGTATTTGCGAAAACCGATGTGCAGGCGCTTCTGAATCAGGGAGCCTCCAAGGAGAATGTGGCAGCCAGTATTTTCGGAGCGGTTGTTTCCCAGACCATTGCGGGGCTTGCCCAGGGCAGGCCGATTGAGGGGAACGTGCTATTTCTCGGCGGACCTCTGGCATTTTTGGACGGCTTAAAGGAACAGTTTGTCAAGATTCTGAAGCTCAAGCCGGGAGAGGCAATTTTTCCGGAGCTGGCGCAGTATTTTGTGGCTCTCGGCGCCGCTTACTATGCGGAGGGCTTGGAGCGGACCTATTCCTATCGGGAGCTTTTATCCATATTTGAAAATCTGACGGATTTGGGAGACAAACCCCAGGGGGCGGAACCGCTGTTCCGCAATGAAGCGGAACGGCAGGAATTCATCCAAAGGCATGCGAAAGCCCATGTGGAAAAGAAGAGCCTTGCGGGATACCGCGGAAAAGCATACCTGGGAATTGACGCCGGAAGCACCACCACCAAGGTTGTGCTGATGAGCGGCGAGAAGGAAATTCTTTATACTTACTATGCGTCGAATCAGGGAAGTCCGCTCAGCCGGGTGCAGGAAATTTTGAATGAAATATATGAGCAGGGCGGCGAAGGACTCATCATCGCAGGCAGTGCGGTGACCGGATACGGGGAGGAAATCATCAAGAACGCCTTTGATATTGATCTGGGGCTGGTGGAGACCATCGCCCACTATACAGCGGCAAAGCATTTCAATCCGGAGGTCGATTTTATCATTGATATCGGCGGACAGGATATCAAATGCTTTGACATCAAGGACGGAACCATAAACAGCGTCATGCTCAACGAGGCTTGCTCCTCCGGCTGCGGTTCTTTTCTGGAAACCTTTGCGAAATCTCTTGGATACGATATTGAGGAGTTTGCAAAGCTTTCCCTGCGGTCGGAACATCCGGTGGATCTGGGAACCCGCTGTACCGTATTCATGAATTCCTCGGTCAAACAGGCGCAGAAAAACGGCGCTTCGGTGGAGGATATCTCGGCAGGGCTTGCGCTGAGCGTTGTCCGAAATGCAATTTATAAAGTCATCCGTGCCCACAGCCCGGATGATTTGGGCAGGCATATTGTTGTGCAGGGGGGAACCTTCTTAAACGACGCGGTGCTCCGAAGCTTTGAGAAGCTGATCGGGCGCGAGGTAGTGCGTCCGGATATTGCCGGCTTAATGGGGGCATATGGTGCGGCGCTGTTTGCGCAGAGCCATGTGCAGGGGGAAAGCCACACCATCCGCAAAGAGGATTTGAAGCATTTCACCCACACCTCCAAGGTGACCCGCTGTGGGCTTTGTACCAATCACTGCGGGCTTACTGTCAGCACCTTTGCCAACGGAAAAAAATATATTTCGGGAAACCGCTGTGAGCGCCCCTTGAAAGGCGCGGAGGCGAAAGGGCTCCCGAATCTTTATCAGTATAAATTGGATAAGCTGAAGGAATACTGCCATGCAGAGGGCAAACGGGGGAAGATAGGGATTCCGCTGGTGCTGAACAATTTTGAAAACCTGCCCTTTTGGACGACCTTTTTCCGGGAGCTGGATTTTGAGGTAGTCACTTCGGATATGTCCTCGAGAAAGCTGCACGCGGCGGGGGAACACACCATTCCATCCGACACGGTATGCTATCCGGCCAAACTGGTGCATGGGCATATCATCAATTTGCTGAACAAGGGGATAAAAACCATATTCTATCCCTGTATGACATATAATTTTAATGAAAATATTTCGGATAATCGGTATAATTGTCCTGTGGTTGCCTACTATCCTGAAGTGATCGAGGGGAATGTGAAGATGCCGGACGACGTCACCTTCCTTTATCCCTATCTGGATCTGGAGAACGAGAAGGTGTTCATCAAAAAGATCCACGAATTCCTAGGCAGGCATTTTGACGGGCTTTCCCTCTGGGAGGTAAAAAAAGCCGCCAAGGCGGCCTATACCGCATATTATGCGTTTAAAGCCGACATCGCAAAGGAGGGAGAAAGGGCATTCCGGTACGCAAAAGAAAACGGATTGAAAACCATCGTGCTGGCCGGCCGGCCCTATCATATTGACGCGGAGATCAACCATGGAATCGATAAGCTGATCTCCACTTTAGGCTTTGTTATTTTGACAGAGGACAGTGTCGCCGGTATGGGGGAGGAACAGAAGGTAAGCGTATTAAATCAGTGGACGTTTCATGCCAGAATGTACCGCGCGGCGGAGTGGGTAACCCGGCAGAAGAATACCCAGATGGTTCAGCTGGTATCCTTCGGCTGCGGGATAGACGCCATCACCACCGACGAGGTGTGCGACATATTGAGAAGAAAAGGAAAACTATATACCCAGATTAAGATTGATGAGATAAACAATCTGGGAGCGGTGAAAATTCGGCTGAGAAGTTTGCTGGCCGCAATGGAAGAAGGATGTGATTGATATGTTTGAAGAGATACAGAAGGTGGAGTTCACCAAGGAGATGAAGAAGGATTATACCATTCTGGTGCCCTCCATGCTGCCGATTCATTTTCAATTGATTGTGCCCATCCTGCGGGACAGCGGATACCATATCGAGATTGCCGGCGGGGATACCCGGCAGATTGTGGAGGAAGGGCTGGCTGACGTGCACAACGACATATGCTATCCCTGTCTTCTGGTGATCGGGCAGATGATGGCGGCTTTGAAAAGCGGGAAGTATGATCCGGATAAGACGGCGCTGATGATCACCCAGACAGGGGGCGGATGCCGTGCGTCCAATTATTTATCCCTGATGCGCAAAGCACTCAGGAGTATTGGATATCCGCAAGTCCCTGTGATATCCCTGAACTTTTCCAATCTGGAAAAGAACAGCGGATTTCAGTTTACCGTTCCTATGCTGGTAAAGGCCGGAGAGGCGCTTTTATACGGCGATTTGCTGATGTGGATTTATAACCAATGCGCGTCTCATGAGCTTCATAAGGGTGACAGCAAAAAAGTGCTTGACCAGTGCGTAGACAAGCTGACAAGACAGTTTCAGAAAAACAGATACGGCGGTTTAAAAAAGAATTACCGCTCTATTCTTGACGCATTCGCGCAGATACCGCGGGATGACGCGGAAAAGCCAAAGGTAGGGATTGTGGGGGAAATCTATATGAAATATTCCCCTCTTGGAAACAACCATTTGGAAGAATTTCTGATTCAGGAGGGGGCGGAACCGGTTGTGTCCGGTGTGATGGATTTCCTTCTGTATTGCTTTACCAACCGTTTTGTGGACAGGAAATTGTACGGGTTCAAGCGATTGACGGATCTTCCCACAAAGCTGGGAATTCAGATTCTTTACGGCTTTCAGAACGGCATTATCCATGCAGTGAAAGAGCATGGGGTATTTCAGGCGCCTACGCCTTTCAAGCACCTGATAACCCTTGTGGAGGGGACGATCAGCAGAGGTGCAAAGATGGGCGAGGGGTGGCTGCTGACCGCCGAAATGCTGGAATTGATTGACAGCGGCGTGAACAATATTGTCTGCACGCAGCCGTTCGGATGCCTGCCGAACCATATTGTCGCGAAAGGGATGACAAGAAAAATCAAAGACCGGTTTCCAAAAGCGAATATTGTTGCGATCGACTATGATCCCAGCGCCACAAAAATTAATCAGGAAAACCGGCTGAAGCTGATGCTGGCCAATGCGAGAATGGAGGAAAAAAAGGCATCTGGTGTACATCAGCCGGAAAAACAGCCGTCAAAAATCGGGGAAGAAATATTGGTGTAAAAAACGTGCGGGGAGTCCTTTTCAAGGCTTTCTGATGTGTGCGGAGGTGGAAATGTGCTGAATCTTGTAGCAACCTGGTTCCTGTATTTTGTGATTTACAGCTTCCTTGGGTGGATGTGCGAGACGGTCTACTGCTCCATACCAGCCCGGCATTTTATCAACCGCGGCTTTCTGAACGGCCCCTTCTGCCCGATTTACGGTGTGGGTGGGATTGTTACAATCGCTGTGCTGGAGCCGTTTATCAGTGCGCCTGCTGTGGTTTTTGTGCTGGGAGTGGTCTGGACCTCACTGTTAGAGTATGCAACCAGCTGGGGCATGGAGACGCTGTTTCATTATAAGTGGTGGGATTATTCCAATCGCTTTCTGAATATCCGCGGAAGAGTGTGCCTTTTGAATTCCATTCTGTTCGGCATTCTCTGTGTTGTGCTGATGTATTTTATTCATCCGCCGGTCGAACGGTTTCTTCTCCGAATGTCCGTTCTTTTGAAAGCGTGCTTAAGCGGCGGATTTGCCGTGTATTTTATCGCGGATCTCATTGTTACGGTAAAAGCAGTTCTCAATTTGAATCAAAGACTGGAAAAACTTCATATGCTGAAAGAGGAAATCAGTGCAGGGCTCAAGGACAAGCTCGACAGTCTGGAATCTCCCTCTGTTCGGTTTAAGCGTCTGATAGAAGAGCGGCGAATCTTCCAGCACAGGCTGATTCGTTCTTTTCCCCATTTGAAATCAAGCAGATACAATGAGCATCTTCAGAAGATCAAAGAGGCTGTCCATGCCCGCAGGAAAGGGAAGAAAGCGGACAGGAGATGAGGCTTGATCTTTCTTTTCCGTAGTGATAGAATAAAAAACAAAACAAAGCCTATCAGGCAGACAGGAGTATAGGAAAGATGGATTACATAGAGAAAATCACACAGGGGCTGCTGGCTTACCCCTATGAGGTTACCAAAAGGCCGGACTTTGACGCCTTCTGGGAGAAGAATCTGAAGAGTATAGAGGGAAAACCGCTGGAAGCGGAACGAAAAAAGATCGATTTTCCCAGTCCGTATATTGATGTATATGATATCAGTTATCTGGGGGCGGATGAAACCAGAATCCATGGCTGGCTTCTGATCCCTTCTTTTCTGAAGAGGGAAACCTATCCGTGTCTTCTTCACTATCACGGTTTCTGCGGTTCCAGGGGAGAGCCGATCGAATTCTTATCCTGGGCTATGACAGGCTGTTGTGTGCTGTCGGTTGACTGCCGTTCTCAGGGAGGCATCACGGGGGACGCCCACTGTTATGACAGCGGTCTTATCACCAATGTGACTTCCCAGGGAATCCTGGATAAAGACGATTACTATTTTAAGCATCTTTATTTGGATGCAGTGCGGGCGCTTGATTATGTCTGTTCTCTTCCGGAGGTGGAGAAGCAGAAAATTGTGGTGGAGGGGGGCTCTCAGGGAGGGGCTTTGTCTTTGGCAGCCGCATGTCTGGACGACAGGCCGAAAGCGGTGATGTGCGATGTGCCCAGCAACTGCCAGATCGATAAACGGATCGAAGGGGAATACGGTTCCTTCGCGGCGGCGGCAAATTATCTTAGGAGATATCCGAAGGATGCGGATAAGGTGTTTGAAACCGTCAGTTATTTTGACATTGTCAACATGGCGGACAAAATCAGCTGTCCGGTTTTCGCATCGGTTGGCGCCAAGGATGATGTATGCCCTGCCCGTTTTTTTATGGGTGCCTACCAGCGCATGAATGTGCTCAAGCAGGTGCAGGTATATCCTTTCTTTAAGCATGCCGTCAGCTCGGAGCATCAGGAAAAAAAGATGGCTTATCTGAGAAAAATTATAGAAGAATAGTACTTTCCCTGAAAAAGGAAGAGAACGAATTTATATGCCTCCTGATTTGCAGGGGGAAAACGCTTTGTAAGATCATTTTTGCCTTGCAAAAGTATCTTTATCCTGTTATAATAATAAATAAGAGAATGAAACGGGGAGCTTGTAGACAGGCTGAGAGGAAACCGGCAGGTTTCGACCCGCAACCTGATTTGGATAATGCCAACGTAGGGAAATATCAGAGATTGATAAAAGCGTTTGCATTGCTGCAGACGTTTTTTCGTTTTTGTGAAAACGATCGGCTTGCCGCAGAAAAACAGGCGGAGGGGGAGCGCCCTGCACCTGTGGGGTAAGCTTTTACATAAACAGCGATGGGAGTCCGTGTTTCGGAATGAGAGGAAGTAAGAGAACTTCGACCGACCAAAAATCCATACCGTGGGATCTTTTTGGGCGGATTGTCGCTGTTCTATCGGAAAGTGGATTTTTGGGACAAACAAAAACAAAAGGAGTTTTCAAAATGCTGAGACAAAAATCCACACTTTACAAAACCATTGTTCTTGCCATGCTGGTCGCAGTCGGCGTGGTGATTTCGCCAATTCTGCGCATCGAGGGAATGTGCCCTATGGCTCATTTCATAAACGTTACCTGCGCCGTCCTGCTGGGACCTTGGTACTCGTTGTTGTGTGCTGTTCTGATCGGGGTGATACGCATGACGTTTATGGGAATTCCGCCTCTGGCTCTGACTGGGGCTGTATTTGGCGCATGTCTTTCCGGAATCCTGTACCGCGCGTCCAATGGAAAACTGATTTTCGCAGTATTGGGGGAAGTGATTGGGACAGGTATCATCGGTGCGGTTGCATCCTACCCCGTGATGACCTATCTGTGGGGGAAAACCGGCTTGACCTGGATGTTCTATGTTCCCTCATTCACCATGGGGACTCTGATCGGCGGCTCCATCGCATACATCTTCCTAAAAGCGTTGAGCAGGAATGGAATGCTCGCAAAATTCCAACTGAGCTTGGGGGCTAAAGTTTATGACAAACCGCATATTGGAACTAAAGCGGCGGATTAGAGAAAAAAAGCCGCTGATACACTGTATCACCAATCCGATATCCATCAACGACTGTGCCAACGCGGTGCTGGCGGTTGGCGCGAAGCCGATCATGGCGGAGCACCCGCGGGAGGTCTCTGAAATCACGGCGAGAGCAAGGGCGCTCTGCGTCAATATGGGCAATATCACCGATGCCAGGATGGAATCCATCCTGCTGTCCGGCAAAACGGCAAAAGCGCTGGATATTCCTCATTGCATCGACATGGTGGGGGTGGGATGCAGCTCTCTGCGGCTGGAACTTGCACGGGAGTACGTCAGGCAGTGCAGACCCCAGATCATAAAGGGAAATTTATCCGAGGTCAAAGCGTTCTGCGGGCTTCCGGCTCACGCGGTTGGGATCGATGCCGGAGAGGAAGAAAACGCATTGCCGGAAACGATACGTATGGCAAAACAGCTTGCACGGGAGATGGATTCGGTTGTTTATATCACTGGAGCGGTCGACATTGCGGCGGGGAAGGAGAACGTTTTTCTGATACGAAACGGAAATCCGATGCTGTGCCAAGTAACGGGGACCGGCTGCATGGCAAACGTCCTGGCCGGAACCTTTTTGTCAGAGAGGAGGCCTTTGGAGGCAGCCGTTCTGGCGGCCGCACTGCTTGGCATCGCGGGGGAGACGGCTTGCGGGGAACGCGGGCTTGGAAGCTACCACATTTCGCTGATAGACAAGCTCTCCGTCATGACGGAAAAAGATATCAAAGAGCATATACGCATTGAGGAGATAACATGAAATTTGATTTGACACTGTATCTGGTGACGGACAGCACGTACCACACCGAAGAGAGCTTTTTGTGGACAATTGAAGAGGCCTGCAAAGGCGGTGTCACACTGCTGCAGATACGGGAGAAAGAGCGCAGCGGCAGGGACTATCTCGCACTTGCGCGGAAGGTGAAGGAGATCACCGTTCGCTATGACATTCCTCTGATTGTGGACGACAGGATTGATATCGCTTTGGCGGTGGATGCTGCTGGGGTTCATGTCGGAAGAAGTGATATCCCGGTCTGCGAGGCGAGAAGATTGCTTGGAAGCGGCAAGATCGTCGGCGCCACGGCAAAAACGGTGGAGCAGGCAAAAGAAGCCTTTGCAGAGGGGGCGGATTATCTTGGCGTGGGGGCTATTTATCCCACCACGACAAAAGTGATTACCGTGTTGACCGAGGTTTCCACACTGAACGCAATCTGCAAGGCAGTTCCTATTCCGGCGGTCGCGATCGGAGGACTGAACAAAGAGAATATGGATATTCTGAAAGGCGGGTGCATGAGCGGGGTTGCAGTGGTTTCAGCGATTATGAAAGCAACAGAGCCAAGGCTTGCCGCGGAAGAATTGAAGAAGAAAATACAGTCGCTGAGAATGGCGAAGGATTAAAAAACACCGTGGGATCGATTCGTTCGATTGATTCCACGGTGTTTTTCGCAGGAGGGTAATGAGGCAACAAAAATTTATCATAAATTACGGAATATATTTATAACTGCGGGCAAGATATCCCCCGCCTCTTAAGGCGGCGGGTTCCATATCCGCAATCAGCGGGAGTACAATCTCCCGCTGATTGCGGCACTGCTATGCAGTGCCCTTGTCCTCGTTGAATGACGGGACAAGCCCTTATTGAATACGATATCATTCAATATCTCTGCGTAAGCTCGATTGACTTTGTCTGTGGAAAGCGGTATACTAAAAAATAGTTTGTTCAGGAGGTTACCGATATGATAAAAACCGTTTTGTTTGATTTGGACGGCACCTTGCTCCCCATGGATCAGGATGTCTTTGTAAAAGCGTATTTTAAACGCCTGGCGGAGAAGCTGGCGCCCTATGGATACGATCCAAAAAAGCTGATTGACGGGATATGGGCGGGAACGGCCGCTATGATAAAAAATGACGGAAGCCGCACCAATGAGGAAGTATTCTGGGACTGTTTTTCTAAGATGATGGGAGAAAGGGTTTTGCAGGATAAAGAGCTGTTTGACGAATATTACCGGGTGGAATTTCAGGAAGCGGCGAATTCCTGCGGTTACACGGCGGACGCAGCGTCGACGGTAGAAATGCTGAAGAAGGAGGGCTACCGGCTGGCTCTTGCCACGAATCCGATTTTCCCCTCGGCTGCGACCGAGAGCCGAATTCGGTGGGCAGGGCTGGATCCTGAGATCTTCGAGCTGTACACCACCTATGAAAATACCGGTTACTGCAAGCCGAATCCGGACTATTACAGGGACATTCTCCAAAAAATGGACTGTGGTCCTGATGAATGCCTGATGGTGGGCAACGATGTGGAGGAGGATATGATCGCGCGGACGATCGGGATGAAGGTATTCCTGCTGAAGGATTGCCTGATCAACCGGAAAAATGAGGACATTTCCGGCTTTCCCCAGGGCGGGTTTTCGGATCTGTGCCAATACCTCAAAGAGGAGAAGTGTAAGTAAATACCGGAACTCCTCATTTATAAGAGGATAAAAGCCTTCGGCAGCATTTTTTGCTGCGGAAGGCTTTTTTATAACACAGAAAATTGCTTTTTCCATTAAGCAAGTAACTATTCAGTGTTTTTACACTGTTGTCTATCTTCTTCTAAATTATCCAAAGCAACCCGAGTTGCTTCAATGACAAACATTGAAAAATTACAATCGGTTCCGGTTATTTCTTTTTCTACTCTGTCTATTACATCATTAGGAAAACGAATCGTTTTATTTGTGGATTTTGGAACTGCAGGAATTTTAAATTTTCTCATTATCATTCTCACCAACATATCAACAAAATATTTCTGTTGATAATGGTATATTACTTTTTGCAATAAATATGCATTATATATTGCATTGCAATATATAATGTGTTAAAATATAGTAGAGGTGATAATAAATGTTTGATAATTTATCGGAAGAGGAATTGAATCAATATTTTGAAATGATTTACGGAAGAATGAGCGGCCTGTCCGATCCGGAAACTCTGCCCTCAGCGCTGGCGGAGTCTGTGCCGGATGAATTTGAAGCGGGAGCTTCCTGCGAAAAATGGTATGCGGAGATTGTCCGAAATTTGGAATCCTTGAAGAGTACGCCGGCGGATTTGACAGAAGATCAAACGGTTGTGAAAATAATGGATGCTTATGAGGAAATTCAGCGCTGTCTGTGCAGGAAAGCCTTTGCATACGGCTATCGGCTGGCGGCGGAGAAGCATTAGAGCGTCGAGCGCTATGTGCTGTAAATATATTACTTTATTCATTAAAAAATGTAACTGTTTTGGAAAATCTCCTTTTCTTTCCCCGGAAACTGTGTTAGAATAAAAACCAACGAAGAAATAGGAGGAGATTGAATGTCCAAGTTGATAATCCCGAAGGATTATAAATCTTATCTGTCTGTTCTCGAAACGGAACAAGCCATCAAACACATCAAAGATCACTTTCAGGCTGAGCTTGTGAATAAGCTGAATTTAAAACGGGTCTCCGCTCCGCTGTTTGTTCTGCCGGAAACCGGTCTGAACGACAATTTAAACGGTGTGGAACGACCTGTCAGTTTCGAGGTCAAAGGCATCGGGAACAACCGGGTAGAAGTGGTTCATTCCCTTGCAAAGTGGAAGAGAATGGCTCTGAAAAAATACGATTTCAATCACGGGGAAGGCCTGTACACCGACATGAACGCCATCCGCCGCGATGAAGATTTGGATAACCTCCATTCCATCTATGTGGATCAGTGGGACTGGGAAAAAATTATCTCCCAGGGAGAACGCAATGAAACGACCTTAAAGGGAATTGTGGAAGACATTTATGCCGCTTTGAAGGACACGGAACGGTTTGTCTGTGAAAGCTATCCTCAGATTCCGAAGATACTGCCGGATAAGATTACCTATATCACTACCCAGGAGCTTCTGGATAAATATCCCGATAAAACGCCCAAGGAGCGGGAAAACGCCATTGCGAAGGAATGCGGCGCAGTGTTCCTCATGAAAATCGGCGGCAGGCTGAGCAATGGAGAACCCCATGACGGGCGCGCGCCCGACTATGACGATTGGGAATTGAACGGCGACATCCTTCTGTGGTATCCGGTTCTGGAACAGGCCTTTGAGATTTCCTCCATGGGGATCCGGGTGGACGAGAAAGCTTTGCTTTCTCAGCTTAAGGAAGCCAGATGCGAGGATCGCATCAAGCTGAAATTCCACACCGATTTGTTAAACGGGCACCTGCCTTATACGGTGGGGGGAGGCATCGGTCAATCCCGTCTCTGCATGTTCCTTTTAAAGAAAGCACACATTGGCGAGGTCCAATCCTCCATCTGGGATCAAAAAATGATTTGCGATTGTGCGATGAATCATATTGAATTGTTGTAGAAAATGTGGTATAACTGAATATATAGAAAATAAGGTAGTATGGTATACTACCTTATTTCAATTCGGTTGAAAGGAATCAATGAACAATGGACTATGTAAGTGTAAAGCAGCTGTTTCGGGAAACCGAACGGCTGGGAGGCAAAGAAGTAAAGGTAAGCGGCTGGATCCGCACCATTCGGGATGCAAAAAATTTTGGGTTTATCGAATTGAACGACGGCACCTTTTTTAAAAGCGTGCAGGTGGTTTTTGAAAATGAAAAAATAGACAATTATAAAGAGATCGCAAAGCAGAACGTGGGGGCGGCTTTGACGGTATGCGGCATTCTGGAGCTGACGCCGGAGGCCAAACAGCCCTTTGAAATCAAGGCGGCTTCCATTGTTGTGGAAGGGGCTTCCGCACCGGAGTATCCGCTGCAGAAAAAGCGCCATTCCTTTGAATTTCTGAGGACGCAGGCACATCTGCGGGCGAGAACCAACACTTTTTCCGCCGTGTTTCGCTTAAGGAGTGTGGTTGCCTATGCGATTCACAAATTTTTTAACGAGAATGGTTTTGTCTATGTACACACACCTATTATTACAGGCTCCGACTGTGAAGGGGCAGGGGAGATGTTTCATGTAACTACGATGGATATGGCGGATATTCCAAACACGGAGGACGGTAAGGTGGATTATTCCAAAGACTTTTTCGGAAAGTCCACCAATCTGACGGTCAGCGGCCAGCTGGAGGCGGAAACCTATGCCATGGCCTTCAAGAATGTCTATACCTTTGGTCCGACTTTTCGCTCGGAAAACTCCAACACAGCGCGCCATGCCGCGGAATTTTGGATGGTGGAGCCGGAGATTGCCTTTGCCGACCTGAAGGACGATATGGATCTGGCGGAGCGCATGCTGAAGTTTATCATTCAGTATTGTTTGGACAATGCGCCCGAGGAAATGGAATTTTTCAACAGCTTTATCGATAAAAACCTGCTGGAACGTCTTCATCACATTCTGAACTCTGAGTTTGGACATGTGACCTATACCGAAGCGGTAGAGATTTTGGAGAAATCCGGACAGAAATTTGAATATCCCGTGAAGTGGGGAATTGATTTGCAGACAGAGCATGAGCGCTATCTGACCGAGCAAGTGTTCAAAAAGCCCCTGTTCGTCACCGATTATCCCAAGGAGATTAAAGCGTTTTACATGCGTCTGAACGACGACGGAAAAACGGTGGCGGCGATGGATTTGCTGGTGCCGGGTGTCGGCGAGATTATCGGCGGAAGTCAGAGGGAAGAACGGTTGGATGTCCTGCTTTCCAAAATGGAAGAACTGGGTCTCAAGGAGGAGGATTACTGGTGGTATCTGGATACCCGGCGCTTTGGCGGCTGTAAACATGCAGGATTTGGTCTGGGATTTGAGAGGGCGATCATGTACCTTTCCGGTATGCAGAACATCCGGGATGTACTGCCCTTCCCGAGAACCGTTGGCACGGCTGAATTTTAAGGAGGCAACATGAATCCATTTGTACTGCTTATTTCACTGTTTCTTTTCTTTTTTATTCTTTTTAATGTGGTGCCTAAGTTTCCATACCTGTTCATCTGGAGAGCGACCAAAATGATCTCCAAGGGCCAGGTGGAAAAAGGGCTGGAGGCATTCCGTAAGGCTTGCCGCTATAAAAAGATTGCACCTTTCACCAAGGTGCGCTATGCATTCACCGAGCTGAAGCTGGGCGATGTACAGAAGGCGAGGCAGATGCTGATGCAGGTCAGTGCGGATCCGAAAATTCCGGTCAATGTGAAATACGAGGCGAAAGCCGTTTTTGCCTTGGTACTCTATAAGGAAGGAAACCTGGGGGAAGCCAAAGAGGTCATGGACGAGGTCTATGAAAATTATAAAACCACCAATGTATACTGCACGCTGGGTTATCTTTATAACATTTTAAACGATCCGCAGGACGCGGTGAAATTCAGCGAGGAAGCCATGGAATATAATGACGAGCATCCAGTGCTTATGGATAATTACGGACAGGCCCTGTACCTGGACGGACAGTATGACAAAGCCTTGGAGCTCTATGAAAAGCTTATGACCAAGAAGCCGAATTTTCCAGAGGCTTACTATAATTACGCCCTTGTGCTCCAGAAGAAAGGGGACTATACAAATGCCTTTGAAGCACTGTGTAAGGCGGTCAAATGTCCGTTCAACAATCTGAGTACGGTATCCAAGGAAGAGGTTTGCAGCCTGCTCAATGAGATGGAAGAAAAGAAGGGCGAACTGCTTGAAAGCAACCATGAAGAATAAGTTGATTTTGCAGAAAGAAGAGCAATTGTATCAGTTGCTGAGACAATTTGATTCCGTTGCGGTGACTTTGTCCGGCGGGGCAGACAGCGCGCTTCTCTGCCGTTTGGCCGCGGAAGCGCTGGGAAACACAAAGATTACGGCGTTGACAGCGGCGGGCAGCATGTTGCCCGCAGAGGAACTGCAGGCCGCAGCGGCACTCTGTGAACGCCTGCAGATACGTCATGTCGTTCTGCCGGCGGAGGAGTTTTCGGTTGACGCTTTCCGGTTTAACCGGAAAGATCGTTGCTATCACTGCAAAAAGAATATGATGGAAAAGTGTATAAATTATGCAAAAGCCCATCATATTGCCGCTGTGCTGGATGGCACGAACGCGGATGATTTGGGACAGGACAGGCCGGGTCTGAAAGCAGCGGAGGAATTGTCGGTGGGCAAGCCGCTGGCTGATTGTGGTATTACGAAGCCGGAGGTCTACACTCTTTTAGAGAAATTCGGTCTCACGGATTATGTAAAACCGTCCATGTCCTGTCTGGCAACCCGCTTTCCAGTCGGCGAGGAGTTGACAGAGGAAAAGCTGGCCCTCTGCTGGAAGATAGAAAAAAAGATCCGGCGTCTGGGTGTGCAGGGATATATGCGGGCAAGAATACTCGGCGATACCGTAAAGATAGAAGCAAAAAAAGAAGAACAATATAAAATCGTTTCATCTCCTATCAAACAGGAAGCGGAAAAACTGGGGTTCAAAACAGTTCTTTTGGAATTAGAGTAATGGAGGATCATAGATGAAAATAGTTCGCGTTTTTTCAGAAAAGAGACCTGAGTTTGCCGTGGAGGCAAAGGGCGTTTTAAACGACTTGACCGAAAACCTTATGATATCCGGTCTGCAGGACGTGCGTATCCTGGTTCGCTATGACGTGCAGGGGATCGATGAGGAAATTTTCAAGAAAGCACAGAATACTATTTTTTCCGAGCCGCAGGTGGATACCCTTTCCTTTGAGGAAGCAGATTTTGCGGGCTATAAGGTTTTTGCGGTGGAATATTTGACCGGACAGTTTGATCAGAGAGCCGATTCCGCGGCGCAGTGTATCCAGATCCTGACCGGACAGGCAAAGCCGGATGTGAAGGTTGCAAAGGTGTATGCCGTCAATGACGCGGTTTCCGATACGGATATTGAAAAAATCAAACAGTATGTGATCAACCCCGTTGATTCAAGAGAAGCCGGATTGAAAAAACCGGATTCACTGGATATGCAGTTAAGCACGCCCGACAAGGTAAAGGTGTTTGACGGTTTTATCCAACTTGACGAAGACGGGCTTTTTGCGTTTCTGAAAGAAAACGGTTTTGCTTGCGATTTGAATGATATCAAATTCTGTCAGGAGTATTTCCGGGATGTGGAAAAACGGGATCCCACCGTGACCGAAATGAAGATGATCGATACGTACTGGTCGGATCACTGCCGTCACACCACTTTTTCCACCAACCTAACCGGAGTGGAAATCGAAGATCCTGTTATCAAAAAAGTATATGACGAATATCTGGAATCCAGAAAATTTGTTTATCGGGATAAAAAGGAAAAACCGGTGTGCCTGATGGATCTGGCAACTATCGCCATGAAGGAGCTGAAAAAGAAAGGCGTTTTGGATAACCTGGATGAGTCTGAGGAGATCAACGCCTGCTCCATCGAGGTGGAGGTTGATGTCAACGGAAAGCCGGAAACCTGGCTTGTGATGTTCAAAAACGAAACCCATAACCATCCCACGGAGATCGAACCTTTTGGCGGCGCGGCAACCTGTCTGGGCGGTGCAATCCGCGATCCGCTGTCAGGACGTTCCTATGTCTATCAGGCAATGCGCGTCACCGGAAGCGGAGATCCGAGAAAAACCGTGGAGGAAACCTTAAAGGGCAAGCTGCCCCAGAGAAAGATTTCTACCGTTGCGGCTCACGGTTACAGCTCCTATGGCAACCAGATTGGTCTGTCCACCGGTTTGGTTCGGGAGATCTATGATGAATCCTATATTGCAAAGCGTATGGAGATCGGCGCGGTAGTTGGCGCAGCTCCGAAAGAAAATGTCATCCGCACCGAACCCCAGCCGGGCGATTTGATTGTCCTTCTGGGAGGCAGAACCGGACGGGACGGCTGCGGCGGGGCGACCGGTTCCTCCAAGGCGCACACCGAGCAGTCCATCGAGACATGCGGTGCGGAGGTACAGAAGGGAAATCCGCCGGAGGAACGGAAAATCCAGAGGCTGTTCCGGAAGAAGGAAGTCACTACGCTGATTAAACGCTGTAACGATTTCGGCGCCGGCGGCGTCTCTGTCGCAATCGGTGAACTGGCGGATGGACTTGTCATCAATCTGGACAAGGTACCGAAAAAATATGCAGGGCTGGACGGAACCGAGCTTGCCATCAGCGAATCCCAGGAGCGTATGGCGGTTGTTGTCGCCAAAGAGAACGCGGAACGGTTTGTCCGTGAAGCGGCCAAAGAAAATCTGGAGGCAAACGTGGTTGCCGAGGTGACTGCGGAAAAACGGCTGAAAATGTTTTGGCAGGATGACTGCATCGTAAATATTTCCCGGGAATTTTTGAACTCCAACGGCGCGCCGAAATATGCGGAAGCGAGGATACCCTCCTGCGACAGAACGAATCTTTTCCAAAGTGTCACTGCGGGGGATGGCTCGTTTGCAGAGAAATTTAAAGAGATTCTTTCCAATTTGAATGTCTGTTCCCAGAAAGGATTGGGAGAAATGTTTGACGGCACCATCGGTGCCTCCAGCGTGCTCATGCCCTTTGGCGGGAAATATGAATTGACGCCGGCGGAAGCTATGGCGGCAAAGATTCCGGTACAGAACGGAGAGACCAAAACCGCTACGGTGATGGCTTACGGCTATGATCCGAAATTGGCGGAGAGATCCCCCTTCTACAGCGCGCTCTATGCAGTGATCCAGTCGGTGGCAAAGGTGGTTGCGTCCGGCTGTGACGTGGATGAAATTTATCTGACCTTCCAGGAGTATTTTGAACGGCTGGGCGAGGATGCCCTGCGGTGGGGCAAGCCTTTGAGCGCTCTTCTGGGTGCATATCTGGCGCAGAAGGAACTGAATATGGCAGCCATCGGCGGCAAGGATTCCATGAGCGGCTCCTTCAACAATCTGGATGTTGTGCCGACGCTGGTGTCCTTTGCGATTGCACCGGCGAATACCGATGATATCATCTCGCCTGAATTTAAGAATACAGACAGCAAAGTGGTTTATCTGCCGGTTAAACGGGATGAAAATGGAATGCCGGATTTCGAAGCGTTTTTGGAAACCTCCAGAAAGCTGTATCGTTTGATTGTTGAAAAGAAAGTGACCGCGGCATATGCGGTTCCCATGGGTGGTATTGCGGAAGCGGTTCTGAAAATGGCGTTCGGAAACAAAATCGGCTTTGCTTTTGAAAAGACAGAAGGCTTGTTTGAGGCCAACTACGGCGGCTATATTCTGGAAACGGCGAAGGATTTTGAAATGGAAGGCGCGGAAATCATCGGCTTCACCAACGACAGCAGAATCATTTCCATTGGGGAGGAAATCATTTCTCTGGAAGAACTGATTCTGGCGTTTACAAAACCTCTTTCCAAGGTGTATCCGGAAACCCACAAGGAGGATAAGAAAACCTTTGAAATGCCATACTATACAAAAGACAGTGCGTCTGCTTCCAAATATAAGACAGCAAAGCCGAAAGTGCTGATTCCGGTGTTCCCCGGAACAAACTGCGAATACGATACGGAACGCCAGTTCCGGTTTGCAGGCGCGGAAACCAAGATTCTGGTGTTCCGCAACACTTACGGGAATGATATTGCAGAGTCTTTGGAAGCGATGGAAAAAGAAATCCGTTCCTCCCAGATGATGATGCTTCCCGGCGGTTTCTCCGGCGGGGACGAGCCGGACGGATCCGGTAAGTTTATCGCTACTGTGCTGAGAAATCCGCGGATTACTGACGCAATTCACGATATGCTCTATCAGCGTGACGGTCTGATGCTGGGAATCTGCAACGGTTTCCAGGCGCTGATTAAGCTGGGGTTGGTTCCCTTCGGAAAAATTATCGACACGAATGAAGAATGCCCCACTTTGACTTACAACACCATCGGACGGCATATTTCAACCATGGTCAACGTGAAGGTGATGAGCAATCTTTCACCCTGGTTCTCCCATGTCAAACCGGGCGAGGTATACAAAGTTCCAGTATCCCATGGGGAAGGACGTTTTGTAGCCAGTGAAAAGATGATTGAGGAATTGAAGAGGAATGGGCAGATTGCGACCTGTTATGCCGCACCGGACGGACAGATTACCGATGATCCCACCTACAATGTCAACGGATCTTACTGTGCAATTGAAGGGATCACTTCTCCGGATGGAAGAGTACTGGGCAAAATGGGACACTCCGAGCGGATCGGAGACAATCTGTATAAAAACATTCCCGGCGAATTTGACATGCAAATTTTCAAATCCGGGGTGGAATACTTTAAGTAACCTCGCCAAAACGCCTCTTTCCTTTTCCATATTATGGAGAAGAGAGCGGATAGATAATATTTTTATTTTGCGAGGTTGAAACGCTTATGAGGTGGCTTTTGCTTTGCAAAAGCAATTTTATCTTGTTATAATGAGGAATCGAGTATGTTGAATAACTTTAACGAGGCGGTCTACGATATCAAAAAAGTATTTGGTGAAAAGCTTCCCAAAACCTGCGTGGTTTTGGGATCGGGGTTCAGCAAATTTACGGAATTTATGACGGAGAAGAAAGAATTGCCCTATGGGGAGATTAGCGGATTTCCCCTCTCCACCGTACCCGGGCACAGCGGTAAATTGATACTGGGATGCATCAACGAAATTCCGGTTCTGGCGTTCAGCGGACGGTTTCATTATTATGAGGGCTACACCATGAAGCAGATTGCGTTTCCCGTGCGGGTGATGAAGCTGCTCGGCGTGGAAAATTATATTGTAACCAACGCCTCGGGCGGGATTAACGAGGATTACCGTGCGGGGGATTTGGTTCTGATTTCCGACCATATTAAGTTCTTTGACGACAGCCCTTTGCGGGGAAAAAATCTGGATACCTTTGGCGTCCGCTTCCCGGATATGACACATGCGTATCACAGGGAGCTGATCGAAACGGCGAAAAAGGCAGCCGGGGAGATTGGAGTCGATCTGAAAGAAGGCGTATACGCTTTCATGAGCGGTCCCAGCTTTGAAACTCCTGCGGAAATCCGTGCTCTGCGTGCGCTTGGAGCGGATATGGTGGGCATGTCGACGGTGCCGGAGGTCATCTGCGCCAACCATATGGGAATGAAGGTGTTGGGCATTTCCTGCGTCTGCAATTTGGCGGCGGGAATTCTGGATCAGCCCCTAACCCATGAGGAAGTTATCGCAGCGGGAGAACATGCGGCCGAGAAATCGGTTGCACTGCTGACGCGAATCATAGAAAAAATAGAAAATAGATAGAGATGAGGGAATAGATATGTCATTGGTTGAAAGCGGAAAGAAAAAAATTGAATGGGTTTCCCGCCACATGCCAATATTAAATACGATAAAGAAACAGTTTGAAAAGGAACAGCCGTTCCGTGGAAAAAAGATTACAATTTGCATTCATCTGGAGGCAAAGACGGCCTATTTTGCGACCGTGCTGAAGGCCGGCGGCGCACAGGTGGTGGCAACCGGTTGTAACCCGCTTTCCACACAGGACGATGTGGTGGAAGGTTTGCGGTCCTATGGTGTGACGGTATACGCAAAGCACAGTGCAACAGAGGAAGAGTACAACAACGATCTGAGAAAAGCGCTGGAACAGCAGCCGGATATCATACTGGATGACGGCGGCGATCTTACAGCGATCATTCATCATGAAATGCCGGAGCTGATTGAGACGCTGTACGGCGGAACGGAGGAAACCACAACCGGCATTCTGCGTCTGCGGGCGAGGGAAAAAGAAGGACAGCTGAAATTCCCTGTTATCTCTGCCAATGACGCTTTCTGCAAATATCTGTTTGATAACCGTTACGGTACCGGACAATCTGTCTGGGACGGTATCAACCGAACCACGAATTTGATTGTCAGCAGCAAAAATGTGGTCATTGCCGGATACGGCTGGTGCGGAAAGGGTGCGGCGATGCGCGCCAAGGGACTGGGCGGAAACGTGATTGTCTGTGAGGTCAATCCCATCAAAGCGATTGAGGCGGTGATGGACGGCTTCCGCGTTATGTCTATGGAGGAAGCCTCCAAAATTGGAGACATTTTTGTTACAGTGACAGGCTGTAAGGACGTTATCACCAAAAAGCATATGGAGAACATGAAGGATGGTGTCATCCTGGCAAATGCCGGGCATTTTGATGTGGAAATCAATAAGCAGGATTTGGCGGCTGTCTCGGTGGAAAAGAAAACGGTTCGGGACAATATTGAGGCTTATATCACCAAGGACGGCAGGCATCTGAACTTGTTGGCGGAGGGCAGGCTGGTCAATCTGGCCGCTGGCGACGGACATCCGGCGGAAATCATGGATATGAGTTTTTCCATTCAGGCACTCTCTCTGAAATACATCAATGAACATCACGGGGAGATGACCAACAAGGTCTATAACGTGCCGGAAGAGCTTGACCGCTATGTGGCGGGGCTGAAGTTGAAAACACTGGGTGTTTCAATCGATAGGCTCACCGAGGAGCAAGAGCACTATATCAACGATTTTATGGAATAGAGGGTCTTGTTATGCTGTTGAAAAACGCGACAATTATTACCATGGATGAGTCCAATCCGGTGCTCTATCATGGATATATCGGAACCCGGGATAAAAAAATCGTTTTGGTATCCGAACATCTGGAGGAGAGGGAGACGGCATACGGCGAGGTGATTGACGCCAAAGGCAAGATTGTTATGCCGGGGCTGTGCAATGCCCATTCCCATGTGGCTATGACGCTGCTTCGGGGATATGCGGAGGGCTATTCTCTGCAGGAATGGCTTTTTCAAAAGATATTCCCCATTGAAGATCAACTGGAACCGGAGGATATCTATTGGGGTACCATGCTGGGGATTGCCGAGATGGTACGCACCGGAACGACGCTGGTCAACGACTGTTATTATTTTATGGACAGAGCGGCTGCGGCGTATTCGGAAACCGGTTTCAATGCCAATATTTCCCGCGGTCTGATGAACGATCAGTTAAAGGAGGACTACAGCGATGATTATCGTCTGAAGGAAATGATCGAGCTGTTTGAGTCCTATAATGGGAAGTACGATGATCAGATTCGAGTGGAATGTTTCCCTCATGCAATTTATACCTGTTCGCCGCAGTATTTCAGATATATCGCGAAAGTGGCGGACAAATATGGAATACCAGTGACTTCTCATATCTCGGAAAACGAAACAGAAAACAGGGAGTGCCTGGAAAAGTACGGGAAAACCCCTGTTCAGGTTTATCAGGAATCCGGATTATTGAATCGGCCGGTCAATATCGCCCACGGCGTTTGGCTGACGGATGATGACTTGGAGATTGTGCGCAGCAGCGGGAGTACCGTCACACATAATCCGGCCAGCAATTTAAAGCTGGGCAGCGGCATTGCAAACATTCTGAAGTACAGTAATATGGGAATTAACATTGCGCTGGGGACGGACGGCTGCTCCTCCAACAACAATCTGAATCTGTTTGAGGAAATGCACCTGGCAGCCCTGTTGCTTGCCGGAACCAATGATCCCTCTCTGGTAAAGCCGTTTGAAATATTGAAATTTGCCACGGTAAACGGAGCAAAAGCAATGAACCGCACGACAAAAGGGATTCTGAAAGAGGGCTATGACGCTGACTTTATCATGGTAAATAACACGGAGCCTTACTATTATCCTCAGCACGATCCGGTAAACAATATTCTGTATACGGCGCAGGGGCCGGATGTCTGCCTTACTGTAATTGGCGGCAGGACGGTTTATCAGGATGGAGAATACAAATCGCTGGATATCGAAAAGGTAAAAGCGGAAATTATGCGGATTAAAGCAAGATTATTCGAATAGGAAACCAAAATCATATTGTATTCCTGATAGAAAGGAGGAGGTGTTATAAATGCTGGAAAGTTATGTGGAGAGGGAATTTAATGAGTTAAAGGCGGCTTATAACACTTCTGCCGTAATCAAGCAAGCGGATTTGACCTTTACGAATAAAAAATTCTTTCAAAATTTTAAGAAGAATCTGAATACCGATCGCCGGGGTGAGGTTGTTTTTCTGGTGGAGCGGAAGAACGGAAAAAAGATTGTCATAAAAAGCGGTAAATATCCAAGAGGGATTTACCGCATTCCCAGCGGGGGGATTGGATTTGAGGAGAAGGCGATCGACGCGCTTTCCCGAGAGATGAAAGAAGAATTAGGAATAAATTTTACAATTCAATCATTTTTGGGACTGGTTGAATATAAAATAAATTATAAGGATGAAGCATTAAAATTTTATTCCTATCTCTTTTTACTAAAAGAGGTAAGCGGTAATCTGATAGAGGATGCCACGGAGGATGAGATCACAGAATATCTGGAAGCAGACGATGAAAGATTGATTCAAATCGGGGATAAGATGAGGGAAATTAAGGGAGGATGGTATGACTGGTGTCAATTCCGTTCTCAGGCAATCTATTTTTACAAAGACTATTTGAAGGAGTTATACCAATGTCAAAAAAGAAAAAAGTGATTTTAATATCCGGTATTGCAGCAGTGTGTGTGCTGCTGCTGTGCGTCTCTGCTTTTTTTGTCTCCGCAGTAGGGGAATTGGACGGCGATACGGTCTATGAAGGGATCTATTTCAAGGATATCCCGCTCGGTGGGAAAACGCAGGAGGAAGTAAAACAGATTATTTCAGATTATGAGGAGAACATGCCCAGCCAGGAATTTACCGCAAAGTTCCATGACATTTCCATCACGTTTTCTCCCAGTGCGGTCGGATTTAATTACAATGCGGAGGAGATGGCGAAAGCGGCTTATGATACATACCGGACGGGCGGTAAACTGGAACGTGCTTTTCAGGTCTGGAAAGCAAAAAACGGAAAGGTTGAAATCAAGTCCAGTTATTTGAACGATGAGGAGCTGTTTAAACAAACTGCTAAGACGCTTTTATCCGAGCAGGGGATTACAGATGCTCCTTATACGCTCGCTTATTCTGACACAGCTGTAACAGTGACCATAAACGACACAGGGGAGTATGTGGACATCGATGCTTTTTACAGCCAAATGAAACAGCGGATGGCGGTAGAGGACTACACCGTTCTGGAACTGCAGGGTATGCCTATCGGCGTTCCTTCTGCGGATGACATTTATAATGCTATCTATGTGAAAGCGGAAAACGCGAGAGCGGAAACGGTTGACGGCAAGACCAAAATCATCCCTCATGTGATCGGAAGATCAGTGGATAAAAAATCTCTGGAAGAGCATTTGAACAAAGGAGAAAAGAGTTTTCAGCTGAAACTGAACAAGACGTATCCCACAATCAAGACAGAAAATATAGAAGGGCAGTTTTTCCATGATGTGCTGGGAACTTATCGGACAAATTACAATGCGTCGCTGAAAGGCCGAACCCAGAACGTGTCGCTTGCAGCGAAAAAAATCAACGGTACGGTTCTAAACAATGGAGATATTTTTTCCTTTAATAAAACGGTAGGAAAAAGAACGGCAGCGGCAGGTTTTTCGACTGCCACCATCTTTACAAATGGAGAGCTGTCCGAAGAACTGGGCGGTGGCATTTGCCAGGTTTCTTCCACTCTTTACTACGCCACCTTGCTGGCGGATCTAAAAATCGTGGAGCGCAGAAACCATATGTTTACCGTTTCGTATGCGAAAAACGGATTGGACGCCACGGTAGCCTATGGTTCTATCGATTTCCGCTTTAAGAACAACTATTCCGCACCGATCAAGATTCTCGCAAGTGCCAGCGGAGGCATCATGTCGGTGACAATCCTTGGAACGAAGGAACAAAATAAAAAAGTGGAGCTGGTTACCCAGACACTGGGAACCACGCCGTTTCCCACGGAGTATGTTGAGGTTGACAGCCTGAAAGCTGGGCAGCAGCGTGTGAAGCAAAACGGACTGAACGGCTATAAAGTTTCCGCCACCAAGATTGTGAAAGACGGGAACGGGAATGTGATCCGCAAAGAGAGCCTTGGAACAAGCGTCTATCAGCCGCTGAAAAAAGTGATTGAGGTCGGAAAGGGAACGCAGGTTTCCAACCCTCCTACGCAAACACCCACACCGCCGACGAAACCGCCGGTACACACGCAAACGCCGGAACCCACTGTCACACAAGAGCCTACAAAACCTCCCGTGACGTCTGCCCCGCCGACCAGTCAGCCCCCAGTTACTCAGGAACCGACGGAGACATCGGAAGCGACTACAATGCCAAATAACGAATAAGAATAGTGCGGGATCGAAAATCCCGCACTATTGTTAAATATTAAACAAAGCAATAAAGGAAAAACAAGATAGAACAAAAGGAGAATGCTTATGAAGAAGTATACCTTCCGGGGGGGGATTCATCCTCCGGAACACAAGGAGCTGACAGAGCATAAGCCAATTGTGAAATTGGATGCGCCCAAGATGGTGATTCTGCCGCTCCGTCAGCATATCGGCGCCACACTGGAGCCTTTGGTGAAGGTTGGAGAGCATGTGTACATGGGACAGAAAATCGCCGACAGCGATCAATTTGTCTCGGCTCCGGTACATAGTTCTGTTTCGGGAAAAGTGATGAAAATAGAGGAGTATTTCCATCCATCCGGAATGAAGGCTCCGGCTATTTTCATTGAAAATGACGGAAAGGACGAGTTGGATCCATCGGTCAAACCAATCGGCGATTACCGAAAGCTGTCGCCGCCGGATATTGCAAAAGCGGCAAGGCAAGCGGGACTAGTTGGTATGGGAGGAGCCGGATTTCCAACACATATTAAACTGATGCCTCCCAAGGATAAAAAAGTGGAATATCTGATCATCAACGGCGCGGAATGTGAGCCTTATCTGACCTCAGATCACCGTGTGATGCTGGAAGAAGGAGAAGAGGTTCTCTACGGCCTGAAAGTCATGATGCACAATTTCGGTGTAGATAAAGCCTATCTTGCCATTGAAGAAAATAAGATGGATGCGGCGGAGCATATGCAAAAGCTTTTAAACGGGGACAACTCCATAGAGGTATGCGTTTTAAAAACGAAATATCCTCAGGGCTCTGAAAAGCATCTGATCAAAGCGGTTTCCGGCAGGGAGGTTCCCAGCGGAAAACTGCCGATTGACGCGGGAGCTGTGGTGAACAATATCGACACTTGTACCGCTCTTGCCAGGGTAATGAAAACAGGAATGCCGCTCATCCGCAGAATTGTAACGGTATCCGGTCTCGGCGTAAAGAAGCCGTGCAATTTTGAAGTTCGTATCGGCACTGATTTTCAAACGCTGTTTGACGCGGCAGGCGGCTTGAAGGAGGACGTGAAAAAGGTCATTATGGGCGGACCAATGATGGGAATTGCACAGTATGACCTGCGCACGCCGGTTGTGAAAGGAACCTCAGGTTTACTGGCCCTTTTGGAAAATGAGGTTATTTGGGAGAAGGAAATGCCCTGCACCCGCTGTGCCAAGTGTGTAGACGGATGCCCTATGGGCTTGATGCCTCTTTACCTGTCGGCTTACTCCAAAAAGGAGGACTATGATATGATGATCAAATATCATATTACCGACTGTATTGAATGCGGTTCCTGCTCTTATGTATGTCCCAGCAGGAAGAATCCGCTGCAGCGGATCCGCATTGGCAAGCAGCTGACCATGCAGAGACTGCGGGAACAGAAGAAATGACCGCGGTTTGTGCGGCACAGGACGTTTCTTGTCCAAGTTAAAAACGAAAGGATACATCATTACAATGGATAAAAAGCTTTTGGTGAGTTCCTCACCTCACATACATACCAACCAGTACATTACCAAAATGATGCGTGATGTGCTGATTGCCCTGTTTCCAGCACTGCTGGCGGGCATTGTGTTTTTCGGCTACCGGGCTCTTGTGATAACCTTGGTGTCGGTCGCCTCTTGTGTGCTGTTTGAATCCCTTTGGAACCGATTTATGAAAAAGGAGGATACCATCGGCGATTTGAGCGCCTGTGTCACCGGTGTTCTTCTGGCGTTTTCCATGCCGGCAAACGTGCCGCTTTGGCTTCCCGTTGTGGGCGCACTGTTTTCTATTATCATCTGCAAGCAGCTGTTTGGCGGTTTGGGGCAGAATTTTATCAATCCGGCACTGGGAGGCAGGGCCTTTTTGATGGCTTCCTGGCCTGTTTTGATGACTACCTTTGTGATGCCTTTTCAGCCGATGCCGCTTTTTTCGTCGGTCGCAAACATTGATGCGATCTCTTCCGCAACTCCGCTGGGGCTTATGAAACTGCAGGGAGAGATGACTGGATATATGGATCTATTTATCGGACAGATTGGCGGCTGTATCGGAGAAACCTCTGCGCTGGCACTTTTGATCGGCGCTGTTTATCTGATTTGCCGCAGAGTGATTAAGCTGTACGCCCCTTTGGCTTATCTGGGCAGCACAATGCTGTTTGGCTGGCTGATGGGTTATGACGGCTTCATGACGGGAGATCCTCTGTTCCATCTGCTCTCCGGCGGTCTGATGCTGGGCGCTTTCTTTATGATTACCGATTACACGACAACTCCGACGACAAATCTGGGAAGTGTGATTGCAGGTATTATCGCCGGGTTCTTTACGATTTTGATTCGAGTCAAGGGCGGGTATCCCGAAGCGGTTACCTATTCTATTATGCTGGTGAATATCATAACTCCCTTGATTGATAAATGGATTCTTCCAAGACAGTATGGGAGGGTGAAAAAGCATGCATAAAAAAGAAAGTATTTTAAAATTAGGACTTGTGCTGTTCTTTATCTGTGCGCTTGTCACATTGGCACTTGCCGCAGCCAATTACATAACGGCACCCAAGATTGCGGCCATCACAGAAAAACAGGAAAAGGAAGCCAGAGCGGAAGTGCTTTCCGGTGCGGATGATTTTGAAAAGCTGTCCGATATGGTATACCGCGGTGTCAAAGACGGGAAAACGGTTGGCTATGCGGTGAACACCAACCCTTCCGGTTTTGGCGGCGAGATTAATATGATGGTGGGTCTGGATGAAACCTTTCAGGTATCCGGTGTAAAAATTGTGAGTTTTTCGGAGACACCAGGTCTTGGAAGCAAGGCAAGTGAACCAAAGTTTCTTGACCAATTTAAAGGGAAAGGCGCCGATGTTTGCGTCGTAAAAGGCGGTGCGAAGAACAGCAATGAAGTGGTCGCCGTTTCAGGCGCAACCATTTCATCCAAGGCTGTCACGGCCGGAGTAACGGATGCCATTAAGCTGGCAAAGGAAGCGGGAGGTGCAAAAGAATGAAGGAAATGCTGAAGAAAATCATCAATGAGAACCCCGTTTTTGTACTGCTGCTGGGAATGTGTCCGACTTTGGCGGTTACCACGACAGCAAACAATGCGATTGGTATGGGCTTGGCGGCTACGGTTGTTCTGATTGGCTCCAACGTGGTCATATCCTGTTTGAGAAAAGTGATTCCCCAGAAGATACGGATTGCGGCTTACATTGTTATTATCGCCGGGTTTGTCTCGGTTATCGAAATGCTTTTAAAGGCATATTTGCCGGATTTGGCGCAGTCTCTGGGGCTGTTTATCCCTCTTATCGTGGTGAACTGCATTATTCTCGGGCGCGCGGAAGCCTTTGCATCCAAAAATGGAATCGGAGCTTCCTTTATGGACGGCTTGGGGATGGGGCTTGGTTTTACCTTTGCACTTTTGATTTTGGCAGTCGTGAGGGAGATTCTCGGCAATGGAACCCTGTTTGGACTATCCCTGTTTCCGGAGGGATTCCAGCCTGCGATCATGATGATACTGCCTCCCGGAGGATTCATTACACTGGGATTGGTTCTGGCTGTTATCAATATCATTAAAATCAAAAGAGGAGGTAAGGTAAATGATTAGTATGTCGACCATTTTTTCGATTGTTATTACCTCGATCCTGATTGAAAATATAGTGCTTGTCAAATTTTTGGGGATCTGCTCCTTTATCGGTGTTTCCAAACGGACAGATACCGCTCTCGGCATGGGCATGGCGGTTACCTTTGTCATGGCGATTGCATCGGCGGTTACCTGGTGCGTGCAGACCTATCTGCTGGTTCCATTTCATTTGGAATATCTGCAGACAATCTCTTTCATTTTGGTCATCGCCGCGTTGGTACAGCTGGTTGAAATGGCAATTCAGAAATTAAGTCCCTCGCTCTATACCTCTTTGGGGATTTATCTGCCGTTGATTACCACCAACTGTGCGGTTCTGGGGATCGCTATTTTGAATATCGATAAAAATTACAATTTTATAGAAGCACTGGTATCCGGCGTGGCCGCCGCTTTGAGTTTTACCATTGCCATTTTTCTGTTCGCAGGGGTTCGGGAACGGCTGGAGAATTCTGAGATACCGGAATGGATGAAAGGATTTCCCATCGCATTGGTTACCGCCGGCATTATCGCGATGGCTTTCCTTGGCTTCCAAGGCTTAAAGATATAAGGAGGGTGAGAATATGTTTATGGAATTGGTCTTTCCGGTAATCGCCCTCGGTGTGATGGGGTTGCTGTTCGGATTGATGCTGGGCGGCGCTTCAAAAATATTCAAGGTGGAAGTGGATGAAAAGATTCCTCTGATTCTGGAAGTTTTGCCGGGCGCGAACTGCGGCGGATGCGGATATGCAGGATGCAATGCTTATGCAACCGCAGTTTCGGAGGGCAATGCCCCGCTCAATGGCTGCCCGGTAGGTGGCAAGGAAGTCAGTGACCAAATTGCACAGATCATGGGTGTTTCCACTGGCGAGTATGTAAAAAAAGTTGTCCGGGTGCACTGTCTGGGCTGTTATGAAAATGCAAGGCAGAAATATGAATACAGCGGGATTCAGGACTGCATTGTGGCCAGCAAGCTGGGCGGGGGACAAAAGGATTGTCCCAACGGATGCCTGGGGCTAGGCACCTGTCAGAGAATCTGTCCTTTTGGCGCAATTGAGATTGAGGACGGACTTGCCCGGATCAACGAGGACAAATGCACCGCCTGTGGAAAATGCGTCCAAGCCTGTCCGAAGAATGTGATAAGCCTTGTTCCGCAGGAAAAGAAATACATGGTTATGTGCAACAATCATAACAAGGGACCGATTGCCAAGGATTTGTGTAAGGTCAGCTGTATTGGCTGCAGGTTGTGTGAAAAGGAATGCCCCTTTGACGCGATTCATGTGAATCACTTTGTAGCGGAGATCGATTATGACAAGTGTAAAAACTGCGGAAAATGCATGGCGAAATGTCCGCGCAATGTGATTGTAAAGCTGTAAAAAATCTGTGCAATAAAAATTTTTTGCTTGAGATACATTAAAACGGACTATGCGTAAGATTATTTGCCGAGGTGAATCATTATGACTTTTCAGATAAGAGAATGCAGAATGGAGGATGTCGATTCCATCCAGCAGCTTAACTGTAATGAAATGGGCTATGAGTATCCATCCGATGAAACAAAAAACAGGTTGAAGGATTTATTGAAAAGTGATAAGGATAAAATTTTTGTTGCATCAGTAGAGAATGCAGTTGTGGGGTATGTACATGCCTGCGATTATGATGTGATTTATTTTCCGCATATGAAGAATATCATGGGTATTGCCGTATCAAAAGAATATAGCAAACATGGTATTGGAAAAGCTTTATTGGCAGAAGTTGAAAAATGGGGAAAAGAAACAGGGGCTTTCGGAATTCGTTTGGTTTCCGGAATGGAAAGAACCGAAGCACATGTGTTCTATCGCAGATGCGGATATATTTCCGGGAAGCAACAGTTAAATTTTAAAAAAATTTTTCAATGACAGATGAGAAGAATCTGTATATAGAAATCCCCTTTGAAAAGAGTATATCTTTTCAAAGGGGACTTTTTTGGTGTCTTTAGACGTGGAAATAAACCCCCAGTTCTACTGGGGGAAGATAAAAAGCTTAAGCATATGCAAATAAAACCTCCTGAGATATAATAGTAAAAGGTTTGGCAACCGCATTAC
>NZ_JAHLPV010000026.1 GCF_018918095.1 Acetivibrio sp. MSJd-27
CTAGCATATCCATTATAACACACGTTTTAAATCCTGGCGAGTATGTCCTGTTCTTTTTTCCTGTCTTTCCCATAAAAATATGCACCTCCAAAAGTGTCTAACTTTTGGGGTGCATATCATTATGCCATGTCCTTTTTGGTATTGTTTCCATTTTGGATGAGCAAAAAGTCAGTGGCCGAACAGAGATAGAAAAGGATACAAGAAGAACTTCAAGATAAAAAGGAAGATGCAGAAGGTGGACATAAAAATTATTACTTTTTTATGAAAACATTACAAAGATTTTATGATACCTTGGTAGAACCAGATACTAAGATATAATATAATGCATTTGGTCGATAGGAACATAAAATTATTTTTGAAATGTGAGAAGAGATTTGAAAAGAAGTTTGAACAGAGTATTCGCTTTATTTCTGGCATTGGCAATGTTTTTTAACCTTGCTGCGGCGGCATCTGCAGCGCCGTCTGATGAGGTGACTTTACAGTTCGCCTCTTCCTCTCTGCAGCCTGCTTACAATAATGCTGTATTTGTAAACGGGATATTCAGCCAGTATATTACCGTAACAGAGGGCAGGCTGAACATTGAGAAAAGCGTTTTGAAGGATGGCGAAAATACAGTCTCCTTTATCTGCGGAAACAATAAGACAGGCACATACTATGATAGGACCGCAGCGCCAAATACAAGAAATCACAACGATCCAAAGGTAAAAGATATCGCTCTTACTGTGGATGATACAGTCTATATTCCCACAGGTATTGTAAAACATTTTCCTATTGATCAAACAACTCCTGTCGCCATGGAAGAAAGAACGGAACAATCCACTTATGAAGAGGGCACCTTGTATACCTTTGGTGACGGACAGCCAAAATCGGATCCGGAGGGGTCAAATGGAAATCAGATTGTGGATCTGAGCATTCCTTATATGATTGACTTTACTTTTCAGATTGAGCTGAATGAGAAACCAGGCGGTGAAGACTCGGAAGACTACCACTGGAACGTAGAAGAAGGAAAGGCTTACAGAGGAGAATACAGAGCCGCTGTACAGGCTCCCAACTTGGAAAACCTATCTCTCACCGTGGACGGCACACGTATTGAATCCGTTAATGCCGCGGGTGACGCGCAATTCACCATGGAATCCAATGGGATCCAGTCGGTAAGCTCCAATTTTAAAAACGCAATCATTGCAAACGAGGGGAGCCCGGTATATCTTTCCTCTGACAGCGGCATTTCCGAGATCATTTCCGGTTCCGAACTAAAATTCGGTGAATTGAATTCTGTCTTTATCTATTGCGGAAATTCCAATGGATATTATGATGAAACGATAGCTCCAAAGAATGTAAATCACGATGATTTTGAGGTCTGGAATTTTGGGCTTACCCTGGCAAACGGTTCTGTAGTGAAGCCGGTAAAGGTAAAGGAGTATCGAATTACAGACCGCGAAATTCCTGCAAAAGATAACAATAATGTCATTGAAACCGCATTTGAATCTTCAAAGCAGTTCCGCATAGGCGATGGCTTTCCGGCAGGAAGCGATCTGGCAAGAGACTATAAGATTGAACTTATCTTCGATTTGACCGATTACTCCAATGAAATCAAGTATTTCCCTATAAATACCGCCGAGTATGGTGACGGTTCTCATATCGTAAAGCTTCTTGACAAGGAAGAGGAAAAGAGAAGCGCCGAGGTGCTGTTTGACAATACAAGCCCGGAAATCGAACTATCCTTTACAGATGGAGCGGAACTTTTGCAGGGTACACAAATCAATGCAGGGATTACAGATGCAGTTTCAGGGATAGCTGAAATAGAAACCCTCATAGACGGAAAAGGAGTAACGCTTCCATACAATACAGAGGGTCTTAGTCTGGGAGAGCACACTTTTTCCGTGAAAGCGAAAGACACTGTGGGAAATTCCGCTATGAAAAGCGGCAGTTTCAATCTGGTGACAAATACGATTTCTATTACAAATCCTGGAACCGTAAAAATAGAAGAAGGGCACAAACTTTCCGTGACACCTTCCATCTCCGGCGGGGGCGATATTACCGTAGACTTTTACGAAGGCACGGTACTGAAGAACATCATCATGAAGGGCAACGCTGCAGGCGATATGAGCCTTTCCGAAAAAAGTTATGCGGGGGAAACTTCCCTGCGGAAGGCAAACGGATATTATGAAACGTCTGCTGAAAATAATATGCCCTACCAGGTATTCGACGTGATGGTGGACGACCTTTCAGATCCCGTCCGCCTGACCTATACAGGGCATACAAGAGAAGGTGAACGGCTCGCCTTAAGTGTATGGAATGAGAACAATTCCGCTTGGGACAAGGTTGACAGCGATATCTCGCGGGGCAATGACTTTATACTAACTGCTGATGTAGAACCCAAAACATACGCTGTGGACAATGTGATCAAAGCGCGTGTTGCTCCTGAGGTCGCCGAAAATGGCTCCAATACAATCCTATGGGTGACGGATACACAGTACTATACAGCAAATTATGCTTCTGACGACACCTATAATAAAATTATGGAGTGGGCAAAAGAGCAGTATGCGGCAAATAAAATCTCTTATATTACCCACACAGGAGATATCATAGAAAGTGTCGGAAACGAATCGCAGTGGCTCATCGCAGATGCGGCTCATGACGTTGTTGACAACGCGGGGATTCCAAATGGGGTTACAAGCGGAAATCATGATGTTGGAACTGCAGGCAATCTGCGATACGAGCTTTATCATAAATATTTCGGAGAAGAACGTTATAATGATAACTTCTGGTACGGCGGTTCCTTGGAGGATAACAAGCACAGCTATACACTCTTTACAGTAGGAGATAAGGATTTTATTGCGCTTTATCTCGGAATGGGAGAAGAAAACAAGCCGGAAACCATCGCGTGGGCAAATAGGATATTGCCATAGAAATGCCATCGTTAATCTGCACCAGTACAATAATCCGAATGCCGAATACACAACAGACAGAGCCCCCGAAGTTTTTGAAAAAATCATTGTTCCCAATGATAATGTGGTGTTGGTGCTGTGCGGGCACGATCCGGGTGCATCCAGAAAAGTGAAGGAGATTCCGGGCACGGACAGAACGGTCATTGAACTGATGAGCGACTATCAGTTTGTAAACCGCGGCGGAGACGGTTTTATCAGACTTCTGACCTTTGAGAATGGGAAGCTTATCAATAAAACCTATTCGCCTACTCTGAATCAATACAATGCCTTTGCGGATGATATAGATGACTTTACTTTGGATATTTCCTTAAAAAATGCGGAGAGAACCATTTCCACGAAGAGCTTTACCGCCGGTTCAATAACGGAAAACAAGCTGGGAACAGCAACCGCGGCAAGTGGAAGCACAGCTCTTATTAAAACGTCAGCGGAGATTGCGGGATGGTATGTAAAAGCATCTTTGGGCGAAAAGACAGTTACTTCTGAAGTGTTTGGATTTACGGCAAATCCTGCCCTTCAGCCCAAACAGGTAATCGCTCATGTGGGTGAGAATTTTACCACAGGTATGAACTTCACATGGACTACGGCGGAGGATGCAGCAACGAAAGTGATTCTCAGAGCGGAAAATTCCGATAAGGATATTACCGTAAATGGATCCTCCAGCTTGGGTGCAGGCTCCAAATATTTTCACAATGTTACAGTGAACGGTTTGACCCCGGATACTGCATATACATACTGCGTGGGGGACGGCAGCAATATGGTTTCCGGGACGTTCCGCACAGCACCCTCCAGCGAATCAAAGGACAGCTTTAAATTCGTATACCTGGCAGATACCCAGATAAGCAACAGCGCAAATGCAAAAGCGGCAGGCGCTGTATTCCGGGAGGTTATGGGAATAACAGATTCAGCCTTTACCTTTATAGCAGGCGATGTCACAGATAATGGAAACAGTGAAGAGCAATACGAGCTGCTTTTTCAAAACGGCGGTTTGGCAGGAAATGCAGGGGAGGAACTCTTTTTGTCGAAAGCGCTTGCTGTGGTAAGAGGGAATCATGACAATGATGCCTTTAACGGTCACATCAATGCCCCTGACATTGCAGATGAAAACACATACTCCTTTGACTATGGTCCTGCAAAGTTTATTATGCTGAATTTGGAGCATAAATCGGCCGAAGAACGCACGGCTCAAGAGATATTTTTAAGAGAGGAAGTAAAAAAGGCAAAAGCATCGGAACAGTGGACCATTGTAGCTTTCCATAAATCGATCTATACGGGGGCCTCCCATATCGTGGACAGTGATGTTATTGATGCCAGAAAGTACTGGTCTCCTATTTTTGCAGAACTGGACATAGACTTTGTGATGCAGGGACATGATCACGTATATGCCAGAGGTTTTGTAAACGGAAGCGGAGAGAACGCAAGTCCTGAAACCACAGGCGAAAAAGTGAATCGACCGCAAAATGCGCCTCTTTATATGGTGGGGGGACATTCCGGGGGTCTGAAGTGGTACAACCAGGTTCCCTATACCGTATCGGAGGGAGATCCATTGACTCCAAACTACACATTTTTAGACAGGAATTCCACAGATGACGGCAGCGCTGCGAAAAAGGAACAAAACTATATCGAAGTGACTGTTTCCAATACAGAGTTGAGAGCTGATGTATATATGTTCAAGTATGATACAGACTTGGATACTGTCACGACTGAAAAGTATCTTTATGACACGATCACGGTCAAACGCAATGTATCTGCTTCATCCAATATTCAAGTGGAAAACATAAAATGGCACAAGGGCGAAAAGATCCGGGTTCCTGTGACCGCATCTGCAATTGAAAGTCTTGGCCGTCTATATGCTGAATTCTCCTATGATGATAACCTTCTGAGCTATGCGGGTGTGGAATCAGCAGCATTTGACAGTCTTGCCGCGAACGGGGATACAAACGGTCTTATTAAGATGGATGCGATCAGCGCCAAAGGGATCAAAGCATCGGAAAAAACGGTTGTAGCTTACCTTCTATTCAACTTAAAAGAGGAACCAAAAGAAGGTGCTCTCACGACGGTTTCTATATCCAATATGGAGGCAAAAGACGCGGCTGTTACCGGAACTCCGGCAACCATTCCGGTTTATGGTGTGAGCGGCACTCTGGAATTTATCAACAGAAGCTTGGGCGATGTGAATGATGACAATAAAGTAAACGGCGTTGATGCGCTGATGCTGCTTCAACATATTGTAAACCTTAGAGAACTTTCGGAAGAGGATTTAAGCGTTTCTGATATGAATAATGACGGAGCTTGGGATACCGCCGACGTATTAGCCATTCTGAATACAAGCGTGCAGTAACAAAACAGCAATCTAAGGAGGGCGGCATTACGCCGTTCTCCTTTTCAAAGCGGAGGAAACAATGAAAAAAATATGTTCTTTATTTCTGACATTCATTTTGATCTTTCAATGTGCTGTAACGACTTTCTCTGTGGGAGAACCAGTTTTGGCACTGTCGGAAGCTACCGGAAAGCGGGGAGCAGATATTACGGTAGAGGTTCATTTGAAAAACCCCAAGGATATAAAGGCGCTCCAGTTTAAAATTCTTTTTGATACACAGGTGCTAAGTTTGAAGGCTGACGGTATTGAAAAGGCAAAGCTTTCTGGATTTTTATTTGAAACAGCAGACAGTGATGGAGAAATTCGAGCCGCTTTAGCAAGCCAATCCGGATTTTCAGAAGTGGGGAAAACAAAGATTTTGACACTTTCCTTTACCATTCGGAGTAATGCCCCGCTTGGAGTATCAGCCCTGACTGTTTCTGAGGGAAAGGCATATCTTTCTGAAACAGAACCCTCCGAGCTCCAGATATCAAACGGCTCTGTTTTCGTAAAGAGCTCCGGAGATGGGACTATTACCGTGCGGCCGGAAGAAAAACCGGACAAAGAATGGAAAACTTTTGAGGATATCCAAAACCACTGGGCGAAGAATGAAATCGAATTTTTGGCGAACAGAGGAATTGTTGATGGCGTATCGGAAAACTTTTATATGCCCGACATCCATATAAAAAGAGGGGATTTCATCAAACTTCTGATGGAATTGGAAGAAAAAAAGGATCCGGCAGAGGAACCTTTTTCAGATGTGGTGAAGAGTGCTTATTATTATGAACATATTATGGCGGCAAAAAAACTGGGGATTGCTAAAGGGACCGGAGACAACTGCTTTATGCCGGAGGCAGAAATCACTAGGGAGGATGCAATGACGCTCCTTTACCGTACTGCGGAGGTTACAGCAAAACCGTTTGGGAAAACGGCTGACTTATCTGCTTTTCATGACACGAATGAGATTTCCAACTATGCAGAAGAAGCGGTAACTGCATTGGTTGCGGAAGGTATTGTGCAGGGAGATGATACGAAGGCGATTAGGCCAAAGGCCTCTATCACAAGAGCGGAAGCGGCAAGAATATTGTATTTGTATCTGCTTTATTCAAATTCCGAAACAGTATAAAATAAAGATGTCTCAAGCGCTGGAAAAAATAGAAATCTGAAAGACGGATGCGGAAAAAATGGTCTGTTTTATGAAACAATTGAAAACCATTCAGAGAAAGAGGAGGTTTTTGCCATCCTCTTTTTTGTATGCGTTTTTTGGTGTGGCAAAATTCTGCTGCAAACACAAAAAAAGGGACAGCGCATATGCGCTGTCCAAAATAAGGGGGCTTAAATGTATTTGTGAGGTCAATGATAGTATTGCCTCCTTCCTGAATTCTATTCATTTTATTAAAAAATTTCCGAAGTGTTGGCTTAAATGAAAATCAGGAGTTGGATTTTCAATAGGATTCCAGCATGCAAAGTGGGGATATTTCGTTTCATCACCGCACTTATATACATTTCCTTTCATGCAAAATCCGCTTTCTGCCCGGAAGGAAGGATAATATTTCTGTATCACTGCGAATGGGATTTGATAGGATACCGTCCAAACGTTTTTTTCTGCATCAATATGCGCTTCAATGTGCAGGGAATCCAACTCCTCCTCGGTTAGAAACCGCCTATGATGCCTGTCGGGACCGATTTTAAATTTGGCAAAGCCGTTGGGATTGATCTCAATATTGATATAGTCCTCGGAATGAGCAGGATCGTAATTGCAGAAGAACTCTACACAGCTGTCCGTATGAATATCCGTGTTGTGAGCTGTCATCTCATTGCGGATAAAATCCTCTTTTGTGCGGAAGCGGACAAAAAAGTTTTTCTCGTCCCGAGTGACCAAAAATTCACTGCTGGGGTGATATCCGGTTTCGTCCCAGGGAAAGTTGTCAATCGGGGTGAACGTTTGATTTGCTTTTTCAATTGAATAGGTTTTCATGGTATTTCCTCCATATTCTTCAAAAAAATTTTATATTTTTATGTGATACCCATTGCCAAACCGTGTCGAAAAATGATATAATAAATATAATCATAGAAGGGGGTCAGCAAATGAACGAATCTTTAACAATTCAGCAGATATTCAGAGTGTTGCTGAAAAAATGGTGGATTATACTAATTAGTGTGATCGTGTGCGGCAGTGTGGCTTTTGCATACAGTACTTATGTAGTGGCTCCGCAGTATACGTCTATCGGCACCTTGATTGTCAACAATAAGCAAAGTAAGGAAACCACGGCAATCAATATCAATGATATCAATGCATCACAGAAACTTGTCAATACATATGCTATCATATTAAAAAGTAACGCATTTGTAAATAGGGTAAAAGAAAAAATTAATCTGGACTATACGGTTTCTCAAATACAAAGCATGGTCACATACTCCAGTGTAAACAACACGGAAGTGCTTGCGGTTTCTGTTGTCAGCGAGAATCCGGAACATTCGGCTGTCATTGCGGAAACGGTTCTGGATTTGGCCACGGAAGAGATTGGAAAGTATGCGGAAGTTGGGTCGGTGAAGATTTTGGATCATGCAAACCTCCCCGTTTCTCCCAGTTCGCCTAATATTCCGTTAAATACGCTTATCGGAATTCTATTGGGTGCAATTCTGTCGGTGCTGATGATATTTGTAACGGAAATGATGGATACAAGGATCAAGAGCGCAGATGATTTGGGGGATCGATACAGTCTGCCGGTTTTAGGCGTTATTCCGAGTGCTGAACATAAGGAGGAGAACAAGAATGACAAAACTGTTTCGTAAAAAATATACGCCAAGGCAGACGCAGGTCTACGGTGATGATAATTTTGCAATTGCAGAGGCCTATAAAACCGTGCGTACCAATATTATGTTTTCTCTCTCCGACGTTGAAAACGGCAAAGTGATTATTTTGACAAGCCCCGGACCATGTGAGGGGAAATCAACCAGTGCTTTGAATGTGGCGGTAAACTTTGCAAAGATGGGCAAAAAAACATTGCTGATTGATGCAGACCTGCGAAAACCACGGATTCATAAGGCGATGGGAGTGGAGCATGAAGGATTGGCTAACTATCTGGGCGGATTTTCCGAATTTGATCAGGTAATTGCATACAGCGAGGAATATGGACTGGATCTGATGGTATGCGGAACCATTCCGCCAAATCCCTCTGAACTGCTTGCAAGCAATAAAATGACAAAGCTCGTCGATCGTATGAAAGAGCAGTATGATTACATCATCATAGATACGCCTCCGGTCAATGTGGTGACGGATGCTGTGATTCTTTCGAAACTTGCCAGCGGCGTTGTTGTGGTGGTGCGCGAAGGCAGCACCACATATACAGAACTGTCCAAAGCGATTGAAACTTTGGAGTTTGCGGAGTCAAGGCTTCTTGGAATTGTTGTAAACGATTCGGTAGGACTTTCCAAAGGATATAAATACAAGGGGAGATATTCCAGATATTATTACAGATATGAAGATTATTCCTATTCTTATAAAGAAAAAGAATAGTGGTGATAGTATGATAGACTGGCATACACATATTTTGCCTGAAATGGATGACGGTTCAAAAACACAGGAGATGTCCTGTCAAATGATAGAGGAACTCTGCTCGCAAGGTGTAGAGGAGGTGTTTGCGACGCCTCACTTCTATCCCGAAAATGGGGAAACTCCATCCGATTTTGTGAAACGCCGGCAGGTCAGCTGCGGCAAACTGGTGTCCAATCCATTTTATCCGCATATTCATTTGGGCGCTGAAGTCAGTATCTGTGCAGAGATCGCCGGGATAGACGGACTTGCATTGCTGAAACTTGGCAAAACGCCATATATTCTGCTGGAACCTCCCTATGAGGACTGGCAGGAATGGGTGTACCAGACAATTTTTGCAGTGGAGGCGAAACACAAACTGAAACCGGTGATTGCACATGTGGATCGCTATTTTGACATCGTGAGAGACAAGAAAAAGATATGGAGGTTGGCTGAATTGGGATACACCATTCAAATCAATACCTCCGTGTTTCGAAAAAGCAGATTCCATCCGGTTTATAAATTGATAAAAGAATATGATCGGATTATTCTCGGAACAGATACACATAACATGACCTCCAGGCCGCCCAGGATAGAGGAAAAAATTCTTAGGAAGAAAATAGGGGCTTCCAAGTGGCATGAAATGAATAACTATAGCAAAGATTTATTTGGTGGGGTGAACGGATGAAACGTTTTTTTGCGAGAAACAGAAAGTATACGTTGATATTCATAGACGCGGGGTTTGTTCTGGTCTCTTATTTGGCGGCAATTCTTTTGTTTCAGACAGGACAGATGTCCGATTCCATGTTCCGCGCGTTTGAGTTTACGGTTTTGTTGTCGGCGCTTCTGTGCGTGCTGCTTTTTTTTCTATGCAATATATACCGCAATATTTTACTCTATTCCAGCGTCAGAGAATATACGGTGATCTGTCTTGCGGTTATTCTTAAGATGACTGTGATGATAAATTTAAAGCTGTATACAGACTTGAATTTGTTGCCGATTCGCTATATTATACTGAGCAGCTTGATTTTGATGTTTCTGACGATTGGTTTCCGGGTGTTTATCCGGCTTTCCAATTCCTATTTGACGGAATATGCAAACGGAAAACAGACGGAACGCAAGGAAGCACCCAGACAAAAAAGAATTTTAATAATTGGTGCCGGGAGCGCGGCAAATATCGTGACGAAAGAACTTCAGATGAAAAACCGGTATCATTATGATATTGTCGGGTTGATTGATGATGACATCAGCAAGCACAACGGATTATTGAATCATATTAAAATTATCGGTGGCAGGGATTGTATCAAAGATGTGTGCAAAGAACGCAATGTCGAGGAAATATTAATCGCAATTCCTTCCATCGCCGCGGAGGATAAAAAAGAAATTGTGAATATATGCCATGAGACGGGGTGTTCGGTTAAAATTCTTCCGCCTATTGGTGAGCTGGGGGCTTACCGGTCTTTAAATGCCACTTTCCGCTCCCTGAATATTGAAGATTTGTTGGAACGGGACAGTATTAAACTGGACAGCAGTCAAATTTCCGCCTATATTAAGGGGAAGGTTATTCTGGTAACCGGAGGAGGAGGCTCTATCGGTTCGGAACTTTGTCGGCAGATTGCAAAATTTAAGCCTTCTCAGCTTATTATTCTGGATATGTATGAAAACAATGCCTATGATATACAGATGGAACTGACGCAGAGTTATCCGAAGATGGATATCAAGGCGCTGATCGCAAACATTAAGGATCGAACAAGGCTGGAGGAGATCTTCGGCAAATACCGTCCGGAAGTATTATTTCACGCGGCAGCATACAAGCATGTCCCGCTGATGGAGGCAGCGCCCCGGGAAGCGGTAAAAAACAATGTTTTTGGCACCTTAAATTTGATGCTGTGCGCAGATAAATACAAGGTCAAAAAGGTCATTCAGATCTCTACAGACAAAGCGGTAAATCCCACAAATGTGATGGGAACGACAAAACGAATCTGTGAAATGATCGCACAGGGATTGAATCGCGAGAGCGAAACGGAGTTTGTTGCCGTTCGATTTGGCAATGTTTTGGGTTCTAACGGCTCTGTTATCCCGCTGTTTAAAAAACAAATAGAGCGGGGAGGTCCGCTTACGGTTACCCACAGGGATATCACCCGCTATTTTATGACAATACCGGAAGCGGCTCAGTTGGTTCTGCAGGCCGCTACCTATGCCAAGGGCGGCGAAATATTTGTTCTGGATATGGGAGAGCCTGTCCGGATTTATGATTTGGCACTTAATATGCTCAAGCTGTCTGATTTGGAACCGGGCAAGGATATTGAGATAAAGATTACTGGTCTGCGCCCCGGGGAAAAACTGTATGAAGAGCTTTCCAAGAGTGAGGAGGATGTCAGGACGGTGCATGAAAAAATCTTTGTAGCAAAACCGTTGGAGATAGATTTTGCACATTTGAAAGGGAAGCTGGATACGTTATATTTATCGCTTGATGGAATGAGTGATTACGATCTGAGAAACTATTTGAAAGATATTGTACCGGAATATGAGTTTAAAGAAAAGATTTCGAAGCAGGGGGCATTGGCATAAGCATAGAACGCAGTATCCGAACCCGCCGAAACCAACCAAAAACGGAATTTTTCTGTGTTGTCGGGCTTGTCATACGTCAGTATGCCTGCACCCTTCCGCCTTGAAAACTTCTCGTTTTATGATTGCTTTCGGTTTGCCATTTTTTTGATTCGATTTTTCGTTAGGACGAGGAAAAAGCGCAGAGTATACTGGCGTATGTGCGAGCATTTTGACGATGTCATGGCGGAAAAGCGTTCAAAAAAACGGGTTCGTATGCTGTGCTCTATGCTTAAGCATTAGGGAGTTGAATACAATATGGTTTTCAACTCCCTGCTGTTTATGGCACTGCTATGAGTGCCCTTGTCCTCGTTGAATGACGGGGCAAGCCCTTATTGAAAAAACGCGATACAAGGAGGAAAAAGGATGAAATTGAAAAAGAGAATCATGTCATTTCTTTTGACGGTGAGTCTTCTTGGCTCAATGTGCAGTGTCTCGGCAGCAGGAATTTCGGTTCTCGATCAGGCGGCTGCGGCAATGCTTACCTTTACGAAACAAGACCGTGCAGACATGGTCACATTGCTGGCGCCTATGGTTATCCGGGATTCCGGACTGGATTCTCTGATTGAAGTGATCGATCGGTATGAGCCGGACTCTGATGGGCTGCTCAGTCCATATCTGGAATATGCTTTGCGGTATACAGACAAAGAAACGCTAAAAAAGGCCGTCAATTCCCTGCGGCTAATCGATCAGTATGTGCGTGAGGACTACATAAAGAAATTTCAGAACAGAGAAGAAAAGCAATTGTCTTCCGCGGAAAAAAATGCGTTTGATTCTCTGCTTGAAATAACCTATGCCAAAGCGCCCAATGTGAAAGCGCTTTTTGAGGAAGACGATATTACCACCGGTGTCCTCGCCAATTTGATGCAGGCAGTCTACGAAACCAATGGGAAACAGCAACTTTTTTATTACGACGGAACACAATATACACTGCGCCATCTGGACAGTAGCATTGGTAAAAAGATTGGTGAAATCTGGGACATTGATGGAAAGTCATGGATAAAAAGTGTGATTCAGGAATTGAACGATAGGGATACGGCAGAAAAAAATCTGATTTTCCAAGTGCTGAGTGCTGTAAAGATGGCTGAAAAATATAATTCAAAACCTCCGGTCAACGGAAACGGATCCGGGACGCCGTCTACCCCCTCCGAACCGGTAACTCCGGATGGAGATAAAAAATATGTGCCGCGTTACCAAACTGTGGAAGATACACAGGGGTTATTTGATATTGACGTGGATAGTTTTGTAGTTATCCAAGTGGATATGACAGACAAAGATGGAAATGTGGTTTCTGAACCCATGAAAGAAGTGTTCCGCTTAGAGATTGCCGTGTCCGATCCGAAAGCAATGCTATACCGGATTGACAAAAATCAGATCACTCCGGTCCCGTTCAGTGTATGTGACGGTGAAAAGATGACAGTTCTTCTTGAAAAAACAGGATATTATGGCATCAAGACCAACCCAGATTATTTTATGGATATGCAGGGACTGTGGGGACAGCAATTTGTGGAATCTCTTTACCAGAGAGCTGTTATCAACGGAAAGGAAGATTATACCTTTGCACCGGAAGACTCTATCACTCGTGAAGAATTTGTAAAATTGATTGTTGCAGGATTTGGTTTGGAGGATGAAACGGCAGTCGTTTCCTTCGAAGATGTTGCACAGGGGGCATGGTATTATCCATATGTCGCCAGTGCATATCAAAAGGGCATTGTCAAGGGGATCGATGCGGCTCATTTCGGGGTAGGACAGAAAATTACCCGGGAGGATATGGTTACGATGATTTCCAATATGCTGAATTCAGAAGGTATTTCTTTGGATGAGATAAACTTTCACGATTTACATCAGATCAGCGGATATGCGTTAAATGCAGTGAAAATTGGAAAGAGCCTGGGGCTTGTATCAGGGGACGACCAGGGATACTTCCATCCGAAAGAGAATGCGACAAGGCAGGAAGCGGCAAAAATCATTTATATGTTACTCAGAGCCTATGTTTGCGGGGAGATTACGCTCAAATAATCAGATACAATTTGTTCAAAAAAGCAAGATGCTCCGTTTTTTAGACGGACAGGAACTGATTTTTTCAGAGGGGGGCACTCTTCTGTTGAATGGTTGTATTCTGGGGCGAAGAATTTTGAAAAGGGCATTTCTTTTGAGATGCCCTTTTTTCACACAATCTAAATTTAGGGAATGAGATTTCAAAAACAGATAACAATAAAAACAGACGCTATCTATGGAGGACTTGTGTATGCGGGAAAAATGGAAAAGTTCATTTGGCTTTGTGATGGCATCCGCCGGCGCTGCGATCGGATTGGGGAATCTCTGGCGATTTCCTTATCTGGTGGGGAATGACGGCGGCGGCGCGTTCTTAATACTATATTTAATTTTTATTGTGCTCATTGGCTTTTCGGTCACCATTGCGGAAGCCGGATTGGGGCGATATGCAGCTAGCAATATTGTGGGAAGCTTTCGAAAAATTCATCCTGGACTTGCCTTTGCCGGAGGACTGGGCATTTTAAGCGCTTATCTTCTCTTTTCCTACTATAGCGTAATCGGCGGCTGGATCATCAAATATGCGGTGACTTATCTGACCGGTAGGAGTTTGGAAAATCCGGAGGCTTATTTTGCAGACTTTACTTCTCAGGTATTCCAGCCCATTTTCTTTCAAGTTATTTTTATTTTGTTGACCGGTTTTATTGTATACAAAGGGATTGCGAAGGGAATTGAAAAATACTCTAAAATTCTTTTGCCTGTCTTATTCGTTTTGCTGATTGTCACAGCGGTAAGAGGAATCACCCTGCCCAATGCGATGGAAGGAATCCGTTTCTTTCTGGAACCGGATTTTTCAAAGCTGACTGCGAAAACCTTTGTGGATGCTATGGGGCAGGTATTTTTCAGCCTAAGTCTAGGATTGGGGGCGGTGATTACTTACGGCAGTTATCTGGATAAAAAGGAGAATATTATAAAGGCTTCGGTTCTTGTGCCGACCATTGACACCATAATGGCTGTCATCTGCGGTTTTGCGATTTTGCCGCCGTTGTTCTCCTTCGGACTGGGTGCTTCCCAGGGACCATCATTGATGTTTGTGTCACTGCCGTTGGTATTCTCTAAAATGTTTATGGGGAATCTCTTCGGTATGATATTTTTTCTACTGGTCTTTTTTGCAGCAGTCACCTCTTCCATCTCCATGCTGGAAATCATAACAGCTTATTTTACAGAAACCTTCCATGTGAGCCGAAAGAAAGCTACTTTGATTCTCTGCACCGGGGTGATTCTGCTGGGGATTCCCTGCTCCCTGTCATTCGGTGTTCTTTCGGATTTTCACCTTTTCGGCCTTACTGTCTTCGATCTGTTTGATAAGCTGATTTCAAATATTCTGCTCCCCGTCGGAGCAATCCTGCTGTGTATTGCGGTGGGGCATATCTGGGGAGTTAAGAATGCGGTGAGGGAAGTCACCAATCAAGGAACGCTCTCCTTCCGTCTCTGGAGAATCTGGGGTTTTTTGATCCGCTATATTGTGCCTGCTGTAATTTTTGTTGTTTTTTTGGCAGGTATGGGAATCTTGAGGGTGTAAAATTTCCCTTGTGTAATCAGGGGAAAAGTGGTAAAATAGATCTAAATAATGACGCCGTGCTCGGTCTTTCCAACAGCTCGGGAAGAGGAAATATCCCGGAGTGCGGGGATTATCCGAAGCGGAGCAAAAGCCCCGGCGATGTTTTTGAAGCGGGGCTCGAAACGGCAGAATGGAGAGTATCATGAAAGAGAAATATTACATTACGACGGCGATTGCCTATACCTCACAAAAGCCCCATATTGGCAATACCTACGAGGTTGTTCTGACCGATGCGATTGCAAGATTCAAAAGACTGGTGGGCTATGACGTATTTTTTCTGACAGGAACGGACGAACACGGGCAGAAAATTCAGGAGTCTGCGGAGAAACAGGGAATCTCGCCAAAGGAACATGTGGACAGGATTTCCGGTGAGGTGCGAAAAATCTGGGATTTGATGAATACCAGCTACGATAAATTTATCCGGACAACGGATGACTACCATGTGAGAGCGGTGCAGCATATCTTCAAAAAGCTGTACGAGCAGGGAGACATTTATAAGGGATCTTATGAGGGGCATTACTGTACACCCTGTGAATCCTTTTTTACGGATACCCAGCTGGTGGACGGCAAATGTCCGGACTGCGGCAGGGAAGTGAAATTGGCCAAGGAAGAAGCCTATTTCTTCAAGATGAGCAAATATCAGGATCGCCTGATGAAGCATATCGAGGAGAACCCGGATTTCATCAAGCCGGAATCCCGCAAAAAGGAAATGGTCAACAATTTCTTAAAGCCCGGACTGCAGGATCTATGTGTATCCAGAACCTCTTTCAACTGGGGTATTCCTGTAGAGTTCGATCCCGGTCATGTCGTCTATGTGTGGATTGACGCTCTCTCCAACTATATCACCGCTCTGGGATATGATCCGGACGGAGAAAGAGCAGCGCTCTATGAGAAATATTGGCCGGCGGATGTGCATATCATAGGAAAAGATATCCTCCGATTTCACACCATATACTGGCCCATTATGCTGATGGCTCTGGGAGAACCGCTTCCGAAGCAGATTTTCGGCCATCCCTGGTTGCTGTTCGGCGCGGATAAGATGAGTAAATCGAGAGGAAACGTCATGTATGCGGATGACTTGGTTCGCCAGTTCGGCGTGGATCCGATCCGCTATTATCTGCTGAGTGAAATGCCTTACGCGCAGGACGGAAGTATTACTTATGAGACGATTATCGCCCGGATTAACTCGGATCTGGCGAATATCTTCGGGAATTTGGTCAACCGGACGGTTGCGATGGTTAACAAATATTTTGATGGTATTGTACCGGAGCCGGTCTGCAAAGAGGATATCGATGATGAGCTTAAGGATTATGCGGAGGAAACCGTGCGCTCTGTCTTAAAGAGTATGGAGGATTTAAAAGTTGCAGACTGTCTGGAAGCCATCATTAATCTGGCCAGAAGAAGCAATAAATATATTGACGAGACGATGCCTTGGGCATTGGCGAAAGAAGAAGCGAAAAAGGAACGGTTGGGTACGGTTCTGTACCACCTGATTGAATCTGTTCGTATTCTGGGAATCCTGATAGGCCCCTTCCTGCCGGAAACCGGGGAAAAGGTATTAAAACAGATCAACGTGAAAACGGTTAACTGGGATTCTGTTATCGGCGGTTTCGGCAAAACGGAGCCGGGAATCCGAGTGAATAAGGAAGAACCTCTGTTCCTGCGGATCGACGAGAAAAAGAAGCTGGCGGAGATTACTGAGGAACTGGAAGCGAAGAGAGAGCCGGAACCTCAGAAAACGTCCCAGATCACCATTGACGATTTTTCCAAAGTGCAGCTAAAGGTCGGTAAAGTGCTGGAATGTAGCAGGATGGAAAAGGCGGATAAGCTTTTGGTGTTCAAAATTGATATGGGCACTGAGGTGCGTCAGATTGTATCCGGAATCGCAAAATATTATGCACCGGAAGAATTGGTCGGAAAAAATGTGATTGTGGCGGCGAACCTGAAGCCGGTGAAACTGAGAGGCGTCTTGTCAGAAGGAATGATTCTGTCCGCGGAGGCAGGCGACAATTTATCTGTGCTGACCACCCTTTCCGATGTACCGGGCGGCAGTGATGTGAGATAGGATAGGAAAACAAGATGTATTTTGACAGTCACGCGCACTATAACGATGAACGCTTTAACGGGGACAGGGAAACCCTGCTTCCGGCACTATATGAACAGCATCAGGTGACCTGCATCATGAATGTGGGATATGACCTGGAATCCTCCCGGCAGGCTGTGATGCTTGCACGAAAATATCCCTTTGTTTACGCTTCTGCAGGGATCCACCCTCACGATGCAGAGAGTATTCAGGAGGGGGACTATGCCTGTATCGAGGAATTACTTCGGGAGGACAAGGTGAAAGCAATCGGGGAAACCGGACTGGATTATCACTATGACAATTCTCCTAGACAGCTTCAGAAACAGGCTTTTGACAATCATTTAAGACTGGCGGAAAAATGGAATATGCCGGTGATCATCCACGAGCGGGATGCGACATGGGATGTGCTGGATCTCTTAAAGACCTATCACGGCGAGGGGGTTTTTCACTGCTTTTCCGGCAGTGTGGAGACGGCAAAGCAAGTGCTCGACATGGGGCTGTATCTTTCTTTTGCAGGTCCCGTTACCTTCAAAAACGCGCGCAGACAGCAGGAGACCGCCGCGTATGTGCCAAAGGACCGTTTTCTGATTGAGACGGATTGCCCGTATATGGCGCCGGAGCCCTTCCGCGGACGGCGGAACGACTCTTCCTTTGTGTATCTTATGGCGGAAAAAATCGCGCGGTTAAAGGGAATCAGCAAGGAGGAGGCAGCGGCTCTGAGTATGGCCAATGCAAAACGATTGTTTCGAATTGAATAAAGAGGTGGTTGCGTGGTAACAACAGTGACATTGAGCCCTTCCCTGGATAAGACCTATATTGTAGCTGAGATGAAGGATGATATCCTGAATTATGCGAAAAAGACGGTGCTTCTTCCTGGTTCTAAGGGAATTAATGTATCCAGACTGCTTTCCAGACTGGAGGTGCCGAATACGGCTATCGGTCTAAGCGGAGGCGCCTTCGGCGGGCTTTTAGAAAGCCTGATGAGACAGGAAAAGGTGGAATTTGATTTTACTCATAGCCGGTCGGATATCCGGTTTAATGTGAAAATAATTGATTTGGCGAACAGCGCATTCACCGATGTGAACGAGCGGGGCGAAGCGGTGACAGAGGAAGAATATCAAAGATTTCTGGAGAACTATAAGGTGTATCTTCGTCGCTCTGACTATGTGGTTCTGGCAGGCAGTCTGCGGGACGGAATGCCGGAGGAAACCTATGCTTCCCTGATTCAGATGGCTCACCAGGAGAAGGTACCTGTTTTTTTGGACTGCTGCGGAGGCTGTCTGCGGCGAACGCTTGCAGCGAAGCCGTTTTTGGTGGCTCCCAATATTCATGAGCTCTCAGACTGCTTCGGGGAGGAGTTCGGTTCCCTCGACAAGGTTGTGGAGTGTGCCAAGCAAATACATAAAAACGGGATTGCCTATGCCATTGTTACGATGGGGGCGGACGGAGCCGTACTGGCGTGCGCGAACGGTGTGTACAAGATGACTCCTCCGCCAGTGCATACCAAAAATACAACCGGAGCAGGCGACAGCTTTCTTGCCGGCATTCTTTACGGAATGCTCCGGCACGCTTCGGAGGAAGAGATGCTGCGGATAGCAGGATCGGTATCTACGGCGAAAGTGGCGAGAGAGGATACCGGAATGCCGGATAAAAACGAATTATTTGATTATTACAGCCAGACGAGGGCGATCAAGATAGAAGATTGAGAAAGGCGATGGAAGGATGCAGCTGACTGCCAGGCTGGAGACGGTAAAAAATGCGGTTTTGCCCTGTGGAGCGGTGCTGGATGCGGGAACGGATCATGCCTATGTCCCAATTGCTTTGGTACAGCAAGGAATCTGCCGCAGAGCAATCGCTTCGGATATCAACCGGGGACCTTTGCTCCGTGCCCGGGAACACATTCAAAAAAACGGATTGGACGGTAAAATAGAAACACGTTTGGGCAGCGGGATTACTGTGATAAACCCTGGGGAAGCACAAAGCGTGATCCTTGCAGGAATGGGAGGCGTTCTGATTGCACAGCTTCTCGAGGAGGACAAAGCGGTTTCCGCATCGGTGAAGCAGTTCGTTCTGCAGCCCATGAACGCGCCGGAATATCTGCGGCATTCTCTCCATAAAAATCATTTCTGCATCACAGAGGAGTATCTGGCGGAAGAGGGAGACAAGCTTTATGTGATTCTTAGTGTGGAACACGGCGAGGAAAGATATGAAAAAGAGTGTTATTATCATATCGGTAAACGTCTGTTCCAGCGTTACGGGGAGCAGGAGATTTTTCTGCGGTATCTCAAAAAGAAAACCAATGCGTTCCGAAAGATGCTGAGCGGACAGCAGAAAGCTTTGCTGCAGGATGAAAAACGAATTGCATATCTGGAAAATCTGTTGAGAGAACTGGAGGGGCTGGGCTATGATCTTTAAGGACTGCATTCAGGTGCTGGAGCGGGTTGCTCCCCCTGAGCTGAAGGAAAGCTGGGACAATGTGGGACTGATGATAGGGGACGAGACGGATGCTATTCGGGGGATTTTGTTTTCACTGGATGTAACCGAGGAGGTTGCGGAGGAGGCGGCATCCCTCGGATGCAATCTCATCATCAGCCACCACCCGCTGATTTTTCAGCCGATTCGTTCTTTGAACCGGCAGAGGGACAGCAAGTTATTTCGGCTCATTGAGAGTCGTATTAATGTGTACTCCATGCATACCAATCTGGACTGCGCGCGAGACGGTGTCAACGATCGGCTGGCGGAATGCTTTGAACTGCAGGACACCAAAGTGCTCTGTTCGGATGAAGAGGCAGGGCTTGGACGGATTGGGAGGCTTCCTGAAAAAATGAGCTTTGAAGCTTTTTTGTCACTGGTGAAAAGTGTTCTGAATGTGAAATACGTGCGGTATGTGGGGGATCTGAACCGAGATGTGCGCACGGTGGCGGTTCTGGGCGGCGCCGGGGCAGACTATCTGGAGTACGCCCTGAAGGAGGGCGCTGACGTCATGCTGACAGCGGAGGTAAAACATCATATTGGCCTGTATGCCAAGGAGACGGGGATTGCACTGGTAGACGCCGGACATTTTGAAACGGAAAATATTGTGCTGGAACCGCTGATGGAAACCCTGCGGGAATGCTTTGATGTTCCTATGTACCTGTCAAAGCGGCACCGGAGTTTTATTGAGACGATATAGCAAAAAGCGGGCTGATTCTTATTGAAATGTGAATAACAGGGAAAATGTCATGGACTTTGAAAAGGCCATGATATTTTTTATGCCCGGCGGGTTCCGAAGCGGAAAAACACAGGGTTGCTTTCTTTTTTGGAAAACATTTCATTGTTACAGTTCGATTAAATTTGTTTACTTTTCCGCAAAAAAGTTGTACGATTATACTCCAAAACAGATAAAATTGGATTATTTTATAACATAGGAAATTGTGCGGAATCGTGCACAATTGCATGTTTCAAAAAAAACGTGCGGAGCGCAGTTGCGTTTTTCAGAAGGAAAAACTTTTTTATTTTGTCCTACTGGCAAAAATGTATGAATGGAAAGGAGAAGATGGCGAATTCTTACATATAACCTCGCTGTATGTTCCCCATTTCCAAAGTGGAGGGTAACTTTATTGAAAGAGCAAGCGGCAAGCATCATTTTGCACTTCGCTCGGTTGAAACGCCATTAAGGTAACTTTTGCTGCGCAAAAATGGACAACCACGCTGTTTTTTTAGCCACAAAAAACAAAAATAATCAAAAAATATGAAAAAAAGATAAGAAAATGAACAAAACATGACAAATACATTGTGTCTCCATTTCGGTATAATAATGATAATGGGAATGTTGTTGCTGAGAGAAAACGGCGGCAATGAAAGATAAGAGATGGGCATTGATAAAACAGAAATGGACAAATGGGGATTTGTTCATTTTCGCTCTGCCTTTTTGGTGAAAAAGACAGAGCGCTGTTTTGGTAAATAGTTGCGTGAAAAAATAGGAAAGTAACGAAACTATTTTAAAGGAGGCTGGTTAAATGGAAGTGTTTAAACAGCACGGAGAGGCATATGGCTGAACCCATGCCGGAAACTTCCTGAATCGCTACGGTTGGGAAGCGGTATCGATGAGGGAACGCGATGAAAAAAGACTTGTTCTGAGGAGAGAAGAAGTGTGTCTTTCAACAACAAAATAGGGGGTAATTATTCATGAAGAGCATGAAAAAAGCATTAAGCTTATTTTTGGCATTGTCGATGCTTATGACTGTATGCGCTGTCAATATACTGGCAGAGGATACCGTCACGCTGACGGTGCCGAATGGAAACTTTGCAAACACATGTGACGCAAACGGTACCTTGCCGGATGGCTGGAGATCGAAGCCGCTTCAGCTTACGGCGGGCAACGCATCAGCAACCTATGAAATTCTGAGTACTTATAATAATCCGGTCGATAATGATGATAAAACCGGTGCGTTAGAGATGCTGTATCGAAGCGGCGCTGGCGGATTTCCGGCAATTGAATCGCCGAAAATCCCTCTGGACAGCGCTTTAACGGAAACCAGAGAATTTACATTGACGGTAGATTACTGCAACAATATTGCAAGTGCGGCGATCCATTTTTACAATGCGGAAGGTAAGCTTTATAATGGTAGCGAGTGGGTGGACGAGTTGCAGGCTGGTATGGGACAGACCGCATGGCAAATGAAAGATGCGGTAGGGAACCCTTCCTATATAGCGAAAGCGGCGACATCTGCTTCTTGGAAAACTATGACGATTACAGCTGTTGCACCGGTCGGAACAAGCAGTGTTTCGGCATATCTTCTTGGGTTCTTAGGTGGCTCTGGCCGTGTAAGATATGACAATGTCACAATCAGCTATAAATCGATCGCATCGGTTGCAGGATTGCAGCCAGTGAGGAATTTAGTAGCGTCTGCCAGCGACAAACAGGTTACCCTTTCGTGGGGTCTGCCAGCGGATACAACAAACTATGCCGGTGTAAAAATTGCCGTGAAAAACGGGGCGACACCGGTCAAGGAAGTTTTTGTGGAAGATGCCGCAAAAACCTCCGAAACGATTTCGCAGCTTGAAAACGGTGTGAATTATACCTTTGAAGTCTATGCAATGAACGCGGATAAAAGCAAATTCTCCGAGGCGGTTTCAGTGAATGCCGCGCCCGTGGCTCCGAAAGAAGGCGTTGTCACTATCCCGAACGGAGATTTTGAGAAGACGGCGGCGGTGAACTCTGCTTTGCCGGATGGCTGGTCTTATCAGGTTTATGTACAGCCAGATGCATTGCTGGATCCAGCTCAGCTGTATTATCTGATCGGCAGCGACAGAGGAAATGGAACCAGTGCGGCGGGAAGCAACAGCCTTGTGATGAAGTGTCCTGGGCTGAATGCGGCGCTTGGCTATAATAAGCCGGCAATGATGGTGATGTCACCTGTTGTGCTGTTGGAAAGTGAATTGACAGAGCCGCAGAAATTTACTTATACATTCGATTACAACGCAATTCGTTACAATGCGAATACTGCTATTTTATTTTTCAACGCGGAGGGGAAGGTTTACAACGGAACCGAATGGATTGACTGGACTGTCAAAACCGACGACGATTGGAAATTCACGGATTCATCCGGACAAAAAGGATGGTTTTCGACGGATAACGGAACCACGGCAACCGGATGGAAAACAGGAGAGATCATCACGGAAGCACCTGCGGGTACAGCCGGCGTAAGAGTTGTTGCAGTAGCAACCGGGGGCGGCGCCAGTTTGTGTGCTCTTGATAATTTAAACATTACTTACGGAGGTCAGACACCCGAGATTACCGTACCGAACCCGGTGACAAATCTGAAGGCGGTTTCCGGTGACAAACAGGTTACCCTTTCATGGGATTTACCGGAAGATACTGCGAACTATGCCGGCGTAAAAATTACAGTGAAATCCGGTTCCAGCACAGTGACAACACTGTATGCGGAAGGGAAAGAAGCAACGTCTAAAATAGTGAATGGATTGACCAACGGTACGCCATATACCTTTGAAGTACAGTCTATGAATGCAGACAAATCAGAGTTTGCGGACACCGTTTCTGTCACTGCGACCCCGCATGAGGAAGGGCAGATTGTTACAATTCCTGTAAAAAACGCAATAAAAGACAGGGCAATGTATGCGGACGATCATCAATTAACGGTGGACTTAGGGATTATTTCTTCCAATCCTCCCACAGGATCCGACGGGATTCTTTACAACAATATTGTAAATGCTACAAATGTATTTGATACAGATAACACAAAACTGACTTTCAGCTCTGACACACCGGGAGTATCGTTTGTTAAGACACCCTATCGTCTCGGATTGACATACTCCGGAGGTTACAGTACTTGGGCTGATGTACAGAAACTCCAGCTTGTCTATCGGCCGGATGCCTCTCAGGCAGGCAAACAGGTTACGATTCAGGTCAAAGCAACGGTTGCTGAGAGCGATCAGGTATTAGCGGAGGAAACGGCTTCCTTCAAAGTGACGGTTACACCTGTACCGCAGGACGAATGGAAACCTACAGGAGAAGGACGCGAAACCTACCTTACCGTTCCCAATGGAAATTTTGACAGAACCACTACAGCAAACGAATTTAAAAACAATTTTAACAAGGATATTCCCGGCGGTTGGCACGCTTTACTGTGGGCTGCACCAAATCCTGTTATGGGGGATGACCGTGTGGGCTACAACGTGATCAATAAGAATGCGACGACAGATGCTGGTGTTGACGGACAGGGCATGGACATCAAAGGCGGTGTTGCAGAGACAACGGAGGGGAACATACTGATCGAATCCGGCAGGATTGCGACCCCCAGTACAGCTGCAAGAAAATATACCATGGGCTTCCAGTACAAGGGCGGAAGAAACTCCGGAAAACCGGCCGCAGCTATGTTCTTCTATAATGCGGACGGGGAACTCTATATGGGCAACGGTGTGTGGAAAGCGGATGCCACCGCAGCGGATATGTGGAGCAGCAAGGACGCCGAGGGGAATGCCGCATACTTACAGTACGATGTAGTATCAGGCTTTACTTCCGCTAAACTGGAACGGTTTGCACCGGAAGGAACCTCTTACGTTACCGTCGCGTTTGCCGCAACAGGAGGAACAGCCTACCGTTTTCAGGTTGACAATGTAAGTTTAATGTACGTTGATAATCTGGCGCCTGTAATCAATACGGAAAATCCATATACCAAAACCATTTCCTTGGGAGAAACCGTTCGCCTCAATCTGGCAGAGACATTTACAGACCCGGATGGCGATGTGATGACATATACCATAGAAGGGACAAATGGAATAATTGAAAACGGTGTCTTTAGCTACACACCGAATAAACTCGGTTCCGCAACCGCTGCTGTTGCCGCAACCGATTCTTACGGCGAGAAAACAGTATTAAATTTGACTCTCACAGTGAATGATGCGGTCTCCAGCACCACTGTGAACAAGGATATCAAGCCTGTGACAAAAGCGACGGTGAATGGTTCCGTGGTGCTAAAAAAAGCGGATGGATCCAATGTAACCTCTTTAAGTCAGCTGAACGCGGGCGAAACATTAAAAATCAATGTAAGTTTGAAGAATACAAGCGAGCTCCCAGTTACTACCACCTTGCTCATCGTCAAATACGATGCCAACGGCGTGGTTGAATCCGTTACAACGAAAGTTATCGTGATTCCTTCAACTGGCGGAGATCCGGATTACACCACGGTAAGAGACTATGTGGTGGAGAACAACTCCGGTTCTGTCGAAGTAATGCTTTGGGATTCAGCTACCAACTTGAATTCTCTGATTGATCCGATTCGGATTTAAGCTACTTGTCAAAGGCAGCGGGGCAAAATCCAACGGTTTTGCCCTTACAATAAAATGGAGGTATGAACATGGGATACAGGAAATCGATCTCGTTATTGCTTGTATTGCTGTTAAGCATTCACATATTATTTATCCCGGCAGTCGCTTTTGATGACATTGGGGACAGCGACAATGCCGAGGCAATTGAAACCCTTTCCGGCCTGGGCATCTTGTCAGGCTACAGTGAAGGAAGTTTTATGCCGGATGGGAAGATTACCCGTGCGGAATTTGCGGTTATCGTGACCAAACTGACTGGGTTTGAAGCGGTAAACAACGAAACATCGACTCCCACTCCTTTTGCGGATGTGGAGGATACTTACTGGGCAAACAACTATATTAATTATGTCAACAGCATGGGCTTCATGATAGGCAATGGCGACGGATTCAGTCCGGAAGCGGAAGTCACTGTCGATGAAGTGCAAAAAGTTCTGGTTGAAGTACTGGGCTATGGCTTTCGGACCATGAATATGGGATATCCGGACGGATACCGCAGTGTTGGAAGCGAGCTTGGCATATACAGCAAAGTGAAATCCAAATATACAGAGCCCGCCACAAGAGGCGAAGTCGCTCAGATGGCGTACAATTGTATTGATATCAAAGTGTACAAGAGATCTGTTTTTGGCGGTGACAAAATCACATACAGTCAAGGCGAGGATCTGTTAAAGGAATATCTGAAGATTGACACCTGGAAGGGCGTTGTTGTAGAAGATTCTTTGAGCGGTCTGACTGGGCCTTCCTCCCTTTCTGACAGTCAGATGCGGATTAAAACGGCAAAGACAGGGGAGATTGTACAGATCGATACCAATGAAAACGCTGTAAGCAGCTATCTTGGGACATCGGTTACCGCTTACACCAAAGAAAATGAGCTGGAAGAGAATGAACTGCAGTATATCAAGCTGAACAAAAACGGATATAAAAGTCTTTTGATTACCGCGGATCAATTCGTTCAATTTGAAGATGGAACCGTGCTCTACAATTTGGATCCGGACGGAAATGGCACAGACAAGAAGATAAGTGTGCTTCCATCTTTGGACATTGTATACAACGGTGTGTACTATGACGGAGACAAAGCTTCTATCATGAATATTGATTCCGGAACGCTGGATTTTGCCGATACCGATGACGACGGAATGTATGATCTGGTAAAAATTCAGGAAAAGGAATATATTGTTGTTGACAGTGTTTCCGCGGAAGAAGGAAGAATCATCGATAAATATTCCTATGAGAATAATATCGAAGTGGATGTGGACGATCCGGACAATTTGATTGAAGTGACAAAGTTTAATCTTCCCCTGACGATAGGCGCGTTGACTTCCGGTGACGTGGTGGAGGTTGTACGCTCCAAGAATTCTACCGGCAAAAAGTTATATAAACTGACGGTTATAAACAATCAGATTGCCGGGGAAATCACTTCTTACAGCGATGATTCCGTGTGGATAGGGGATAAAGAATACAAACTTTCCTCCTATTATAAAAACAACAAATCAGAGATTGGAGCACTTCCGACCGGAGTTAATACCAGCTTTATTCTAGATTCGGATAACCGGGTTATGTTGGCAGCGGATACGGTAAGTACCTATCTGTACGGCTATTTCGTAGGAATAGAACAGGAATCGGAATTATCCGATCCCGTAATAAGAATTTTCACTTCCGGCGGAAAAATGACAGATTTTACGCTCGGCTCCAATGTTTTGTTGGATGGCAAAAGCAAAGCTACCGTAGAGGACATCAACACGAATCTCTCCCAGGCGAAATACGGAACCTCTGTGACGACCAAGGACTTAGGGCAATTGATTCGTTATAAGACCAACAAGGCAAATGAGATTATTGGAATTGACACAGCACGTGCCAATATTCCGGGCAATGCGGAACAGGATCAGGATGAACTGTCCAATGACAGGAACGGGGAACTGAAATGGTTGAGCGGGCCGAAGAGCTTTGATGGAACTCTGATGGACGATCAGGCGATTCTATTTGGTATTCCGGCTGATACAACCCGGTATGACAAGTACACAATCCACAAGGCATCCACCCTTCCAAATTCAAAATATCAAGTATCTCTATATAATATTGATGAGATCGGGGTTGCAAAAGCTGCTGTGGTGACAGGTGATTCTGTTGCCGAGATTGAGAACGATGACCCGGTTTCTATGATAAAGAAACTTGTTGATACGGTAAATGCGGAGGGCGACATCGTGAAGAAAATGTATACAGTAGAATGCAAATCGGCTTCTGAAAAAGAATTTTTCTTTACAAATGACTCTCAGTGTTTTGAGTACACAGCAAATCCTCTGCCCAATCCAAACGGAGAGATTACAGATCAGAAACAGGCGCTGAAAGCTGGAGATGTCGTACGTATACTGGCGGAAGGCAGCAATGTGAGAAAAGTGGAGAGATTGCTTTCCATCGATCATCTCAAAGAAAATGTATCTCCCACCAATTCTGCAACAGCTCTTCCAGGAGAAATTACTGCAATGGGCGGCGAAAATAAAGATTATTCTTATCTGCTTCGCTTTGTAACGGGCAGGTTGATGAGCCGCCAGGACAGATATATCAAGTTGGGAATCATAAATGCCAGTGATGCAACGACGGATTCCGGGCGGAAAGAACTGTCCTACTACCTGCAAGATACCGCAAAATTCGTTGTATATTCTGAGAACAGCGCAGGCGCTGCCTCGGTGAAATCAGCTTCTATCGGCGATATGAAAGATGAGCGGGCCAATGGGACAAAGGCGTCCTACGTCTTTGCAAAAAGCCGTTACGGCGTACTGCAGGAAGTATTCATCTACAACTTTTATACCGACCCTTGGGCCAACTAGAAAAGGGGGAACAGAATCATGAGCAAAAGAATCTTATCTATAATCTTGGCGGTATGCCTGGCGGCAGTGATGTTCTCTTTCCCTGTGCTGGCCGCAGCCGATGTCACCTATACCGTGGAAAAAGACAAGATTATCTTAGCCGGTCAGACCGATACGACGGCGGCCGATCAAAACGTATCCGTGGTGGTGCTGAAAAATGGCGTCACCTATCAGCAATACCAGAATGCGACACCGGAACAGACCGGGGCGTTAACCTTTTTTGCCAAAACAGGAAAGACAACCGCCGGCGGTGCATTTTCCATGGAGATAAAACTGCCTGAAAATTCCGCGCCCATGTCTATGATTGCTATTTTAGGAGACGCCGCTTTTACAAAAGTCAAGGTAATGACAGTTATCTATGCAACGCAGGAAGATATCGCTGCGATTGTAACCGCGTTTAATGCAGCGAATACAAAAGATAAGGTGATTGATTTTCTTGATGAGTATGAGACACTACTCGGCACTGTCATCACCAAAGACAAACAAAACAATGCCTTTTATAACTATCTGGCTTCCAAGACAGCTTCCTCCAGCGACCAAAATGGTCTGAATCAAATTATCACTTTTTATAATGACGGAATGCTGAAGGAATGCATTGCACAGGCGAAAACCGTTGAGGAAATCAACACGGCGGTTGAAGCTTATGATGTAAAATCTCTTTTTGTCAATGACGATTTGGAGCTTGTGGCGGAAAGAGAATTGGACAGTAAACTGTCCTCCCTGTTGAGCGGAAAAACATACAGCGAAGCGGAGGACGCCGTTTACCGCTTGAATGAATCCATCTTCCTGACATTGTTCAACAATACGGCTTCCAGAGATGAGATGATTTCTCTGTTTAACCAGTACAATGAAACGTATGTGGGAGTCAATACAGGAAGCGGTTCCAATTACAGCAAAGCAGATAAACAGTCTCTGTTTAAGACCATAGCGGCGCAGGCGGCAAAAACGCCTTTTCAGGACGGTGACTCTCTGAAAAAAGCGATTGACAAAGCGGCAACCCCCACCGGTGGGAACACCGGAAACGGAGGTTCCACCGGTGGCGGCGGAAACAATGTGGATGTTTATCCTACACCGACGCCTGCACCGGTTGGATTTGAATTCAATGATATCGGCGGCGTGGCTTGGGCGAAAGACAGCATCTATTCTCTGGTTGACAAGGGTGTTATCGCAAAGGATCCCTCCAAGCAATTCCGTCCTGACGACAGCATTACAAGGCAGGAATATGTGAAGCTTCTGGTAACTGCTCTGGACATTTACGATGCAAACGCATCCTGTAATTTTGTGGATGTATCCAAGGACGAGTGGTATTATCCCTACATCGCCTCCGCGGTTAGTAAGGGAATTGTAAAGGGTGTTTCCGACACCGAGTTCGGTATTGACCGGAATATCACCAGAGAGGATATCGCGGCACTGACATTCCGCGCGGCGCAAGCCTTCGGAATGGATCTGCCGCAGAGCAATCCGGAAAAACAGTTTGCAGACGCACAGGATATCAGTGCATATGCACAGGAAGCGATTTCCGGAATGACAAAGGCAGGTATCATCAATGGGTATGAAGATAATACCTTCCGTCCGAAAAATACGGCAACCCGCGCAGAAGCAGCTGTTATCATCGGGAAATTCATTAAAAGGTAAAACATGGAGCAAGACGGTGGAAAAATAGAGTTATGTTATGCTGATTGCTCAGGGGAAGAGCGATCCTTGAAAGGAATTTTAAAATGTTGAAAAACAGATTATTATCTGCAGCATTATCTATTATTTTTTCATGCAGCATGTTGTTTGCAGCTCCCAGCACGGCTCTGGCTGAGGAAAAAACGCCGGTTTCCGAGATTACCTTTTCCGAACCAGAGAATGTTGGAAAGCCAATTACGGCAACCACACTGTTAAACTCCGTTGCAAGTATGGAGGATGGCAAGCCCATCCTCTGTACAACGGTTTCCGGTTCTCCTGCAAAGTTTAATGTAATCGATCTGGAGACTGGGAGATTGTTACACAGCTTTGATGCCGAGAAGGGGAACACTATGTGGACTCATGCGGTGGATTCCAAGGGAAATGTTTATACCGCAGGCTATACTCGTGCGACGCTGTACCGTTACAGTCCGGAAACGAAAACCTTTGAGGATCTGGGTGCGGTTTCCAAGGAGAGTGCGGTGTGCCAAATCGTTGTGGATGACAAAGACAATGTTTATATGGCAACCTATCCCAATGCGAAGCTGGTTAAATACGATGTGGCTACAAAACAGATGATGGATTTTGGCAACGTTTTGCCAGGGGAAAAATATTTCAAATCCATGGTGTATTACAACGGCTGTATTTACGGCGGAGGGGATGCTGTTGGGACACAGTTTGTAAAGATCGATCTTAAAACTCTCCAGAAAACCTATTATAAGGCTCCGAAGACCAGTTCCGGTATTAAATCGTATTATACTGCAACACTTGCAGGCGATAAAATCCTAATATATTGCGGAACACAATCATCTGGGTCTATTTACACAGTGTTTGATTTGAAAAAGGAAGCGTTTCTGGATATTGAAATTCCGAAAGCGGCAGGACTTTCCTGCTCCCCAGAACTGAACGGATACTCGTATTTTGTATCAAACGGAACCGTTTACAAGTTCAATCTGACAGACAACACCTATGAGCCGACCGATATCAAATATGGATCCGGATTCCGAGGGGGAAGCTTTGTGGAATTGAAAACACATCCAAACCTGCCGAATAAGACGTTTGTGACGGTGGTTTACGGAGGTTCCATTTCTCTGATCGATTTGGAGACAGGAGCCCGCGAGGATTACAGAAATTCGGTGGATCCGACCGGGACTTCTCTGGTAGCGGTAAAAGCGATTGGAAAAGACGTGTATGCGTCCGGGCATCAGGGTCCCCGCGCCACCTGGTATGATCCGGAAAAGCGTGAAGTGAAAGCGACATTTGCTATGGGACAGTCAACCCCGATTGAAGAGATCGACGGAAAAGTTTATTTCGGCTGTTATCCGGATGCGAGCCTGAGTGTTTACGACCCTGCACAGCCGGTAAAAGAAGGAACCAACCCCCAAAAAGTAGTGCGGCTCGCAGATGACAAATCTTTAGGGCAAAGCCGGCCGATGGATATTGTCGGCGCGGGCGGTAAGGTGGTTTTCTCCACGATCGCTGACTATGATATGCACGAAGGCGCTATCACGGTTTACGATCCGGAAACCGGAAAATTTGACTGCTATAAAAATATCATCAAAAACCAAAGTGTATCGGGACTTACCTATAAAGACGGTATTTTATACGGTTCCACAACCATTTTCGGCGGTCTGGGCGGCGATCCTTTGGCGCAGGAAGCAAAGATTTTTAAATTTGATATGAACACCAGAAAAGTAATCAAAGAGGTAACGCCGAAGTTTAAGGAGCAAAAAGGCTTATGCAAAATGGCGGGAGATTTGGCATTTGGTCCGGACGGGCTTCTTTGGAGCATATCGGATGGTCTGCTGTTTGCTATGAATCCAGAAACCCTTGAGGTTGTGAAAGAGAAAAACATCAATGGATATAACTGGGAGAGCTATTCTTCCAGATGGAATCCGTATACCTTAGAGTTTGACAAGGATGGACTTCTTTATTGCACACCCCGCAATACAGCTATGGTTGTGGATATTGAGACAATGGAATATAAAAATATTCTTCCGAAGGAATATGACAAAAACTGCGGTTCTATCTCAGTGAGCGAAGACGGACATGTATATTTCTATAACAGGGATAGCATCTACCGCGTCCACCGTACCAACAAGGCGGAAAAAGACCAAATGATTGCATTGATGATAGACAGCGTGAAAACCAAAGTCGGCGATCAGGAGGTAACATTGGATGTTCCGGCGAAAACCGTTCAGGACAGGACGATTGTTCCGGTCAGATTTATTGCGGAATCCCTGGGGGCGGAAGTCAAATGGGATGAAGCCACCGAAACGGTTACCATCATTAAAGGTTCTGATACACTGAAAATTGTTCTTGGCGAACAGAAAATAGATAAAAATGGTCAGGAAATCAAAATTGATGTCACCGCTTTTGAAGAAAATGGCAGAACGCTGCTTCCGCTTCGGGCTATTGCGGAGGCGTTTGACAAGCAGGTTTTCTGGGATGATCGCGGGCTGATTCTGATCGGTGACACGCCGGTGGACGCGGAAAAAGACAAAGCGCTTATCGACGCGCTGATAGAGGAATTAAAGAAATAGAAAAAGGGATTCGAAAGGATACCGATAAAGGGCGATCCATTTGATGTATTAAGAAAATCGAATACAGACAGGCAAAGGCCTTTCTTATCTTTATTCTTAAAATTGAGACAGGCAGATGTCAATGGAATGGCATCCGCTTTATCAAGAACAATGGAGGAATGTGAACAATGAAAAAGATAATAGCAGCCGCACTGGCAGCGGTAATGGCGGCGTCCTGCCTGGCAGGATGCGGCAGCAGCGATAACAGCACAACCGGGACAAACAGCAATGTGAAATTAGGGGACACGGGAGGACTGGAACTTCCCCTGGACACCAAAAACACAGAACTGCGGTTTTTGGTGTGCTCCTCAAAGGAAAACATGAACGACAGTTATGTTGTGCAGAAACTGCGGGAAGTGACCGGAATCAATGTACAGCTGATGGTATTCCCCAGCTCCACCATTGCGGAGAAACGCAAGGTGATGGTTGCGTCCAAGGATATCCCGGATATTATGGGGTCCTCCTTTGCAACCATGGACGAGATCAATGACTTGGGCGTACAGGGCGCGTTTGCTCCGGTGAACGACTACATTGACGTGATGCCCAACTTCAAGAAAATCTTCGTGGACGATCCGGAAAACAACTGGATCTTCAAATCCTATCAGGCGTCCGACGGAAAACTGTACGGGCTGCCCTGGTACGAAGTACAGAGAGACGTCAATCACGGGATTCTGTACCGGAAGGACGTTTTTGACAAATTGAATATTCCGATGTGGAACAGTCCGGAGGAGTTCTATCAGGCGCTGAAAACACTCAAGAGCGCGTATCCGGGCGTAGCGCCCTTCACCTCAAAGAACAAGGACAACCTGTTCAACCAGCTGTCCATCAGTTGGGGGTTGATCGCATACAAACCATACTATGACGAGGCGGCGAAGGAATGGAAATATTCCGACACCGACCCGCAGATGAAGAATATGCTGGATTATATGGCGAAGCTTTACAAGGAAGGGCTTCTGGATCCGGAATTCCTGACGCTGACGGAAGCGGCTTGGACGTCCAAAATGACCCAGCCGGACAAGGCGTTTGTGACCTTTGACTGGATCGGACGTCTGGACACCTTCAAGGAGCAGACGAAGGGAACCTATCCGGAATACGATCTGCGGTACGGCAACCCGATCGGACCGAAGCAGACGATCAAAAAGCTTTCGAAAGTATTCGCGTCCTCGACCATAGCAAACAACAAAAATACGGAACTGTCCATGAAACTGAACGACTTTCTGCTGAGCCCTGCGGGAGCGGAGCTGATCACGATGGGCGTGGAAGGGGAGACCTACACGCTGGACGAAAAGGGAATGGCAGTGTACACAGCGTTTGACGCGGGCAAGAAGGTGGAGATCGGAGAACTGGAAGAGAAATACGGAATGTTCCTGGAAGGAATGTACCGCCGGTTTGACAAGAGAAGCACCTACTTCAACTTCTCGGAAAAGGAACAGGAAGCGCAGGATAAAGTGCTCAAGGAGAACATGAGCGAACCGGAGGATCCGATTCTGGCCTTCACGACAGAGGAAAAGGACGCGCTGAGCGGAAAAGAAGTAAAGCTGAAAACGGCAGCGCAGGAATTTTTCGCGAAATATGTTCTGGGACAGGAGAGCGGAGACGCAGCGTGGAACGCGTGGGTGGAGAAAGCAAACAACCTGGGCGCCCAGGATATTGTGAAGATCTATAACGACGCCCAGAAGAGATACGATTCCGCGCAGTAGTCGGATTTTGCCTTTTCTTTGTATCGGAAAGATGGATGAATTTTGCTTCTGCTGAGGGCTGTGCATCTGGAGATAAGGACTCTGTTGAGTTTCTTTTTCGGATGTTGTGCAGGGCATTGACATCAGGAGGAACAGTGAATGCCAAAGATGCATGAGAAGGTATGCCGAAAACAAGACACAGGGAATTGGAATAATAGAGGTGCGAGGTGTGAAGCTGAATTTTATCGGCATTGACCTCGATCAGAAATGGGTATTGGATCGTTTATCAAAAAGGATCGGATTCCATGACGAAAGAGAGTACAATGTTTATTTTAAAAAGGAACCGCATATTAAAGTGTCGAAAGACGGGCTTAATTTATATGTGGAATGTGCAACAGAATCTGAGATGGGCAGATGCCTGCTTCTGGCAGTTCAGCTAATCAAAAATGGGGTAGACACAACGGTTTTGGAGAACGCGCAGTTCCGCACGATGGGTATCATGCTGGACATGTCGCGCGCAGGTGTGATGAAGGTCTCAAAAGTGAAAGAGTATATGGAATATCTCTGCCTGTTGGGCTTAAATACGTTATATCTCTATATGGAAGACGTGTATGAGGTGGAAGGGTATCCTTACTTTGGCTATTTGAGAGGGCGGTACACCAAAGAGGAACTCAAAGAAATCGATGCATACGGGAATCGCCTAGGGCTTGAGGTGATTCCCTGCATCCAGACTTTGGGGCATTTTGAGCAGTATTTAAAATGGCAGGAGGCTGCAGAAATCAAGGATACGGATAAGGTCCTGCTGGCCGGGAATGATCAGACTTACTGCTTTATTGAAAAATTGATTGAGACACTTTCCGATTGTTTTACCACAAAGAAAATTCACATTGGGCTTGACGAGTCCTTTGATCTTGGATTGGGAAAGTATTTGACAAAGAACGGTTATAAGCCGCAAGCCGATATTTTTGCGGAACATATCCAGCGGGTGAAAGAGATTCTGAACCGTTACGGGATGGAGCCGATTATTTGGGGAGATATGTATTTCTCTTTTGGAAAAGACATCTTCAGTGCATACTGCCCGGATGCGGTGATTCCCGAAAGAGCCAGAGAACTGTTTCCGGAGGAATTTTCTATCACCTATTGGGACTATTACCACACACAACAGGAATATTATGAGTCTATGATAGACAAGCACCGCCAGATTTCAAAGAATCTGGTTTTTGCGGGAGGTATATGGACGTGGAACGGGCTTGTTCCGGATTACCATAAAACATTTGCAACGATGAACGCTGCAATGCCTGCCTGCAAAAGGAAGAATGTGCAGGATGTTTTTGCCGCTGTGTGGGGTGACGACGGCTGTGAGACGGATTACATGTTCAGTCTGCCGGGAGCGGTTCTCCTGGCGGAGCATTGCTATCGGCCGTATATTGACAACGCGTCTGTGGACGCAAAATGCAGGATTCTCTTCGGAGTGGATTTGCGCAGTCTGCGGCTGATGGGCGACGCCGTTCACCCCAAAGAAGGGGAGACGCTTTCCGTCAAACGGATTCTGTACAGTGACATTCTGGCAGGGCTGGCGGACTGTGATACTGCAGACCCCGAAATCGTACAGCATTATCACAGACTGGAACATGAATTTCAGCGTTACGCGAAAGCGGAAGGCAGTTTTCAGGATTATTTCACTTATCTGACATGCATCTGCAGGACCGCGGCGGACAAGGTTGAAATATCCATTCATATTCATCAAAAAGACAAGCTGGAGCAGGTCAGGGATGTGTTGCTTCCGGCTCTGAAAGAGGATTATTTGGCCTTGAAAAACATACATATGCTTCTTTGGTACCGCAATTATAAACCTTTTGGTTTTGAGGTGATGGATGGGCGGTACGGGACAAAGTACGCGCGTATTGACACTGCAATTTATCGAATCGATGCATATTTGAAAGGTGATATCTCCGCTTTGGAGGAGGTGGATGAAAAACGTCTTCCGTTTGAAGACAACCACAAATGGTGCAACAGTTATGTAGGCATTTCTTCCGCTTATCTGGGGAAGGGATGCTGAGGCGAATCCATTGTCCTCATCATTTTTCAAAATGAAAAATTTTTTATGGCATCCTATTGAAAAAGGACTGAACCGTGATTTTTGATTGCGGCGCGGTCCTTTTGCACTTTCATTCGGTATAGGAAAAGGGTGGAAATACATAAAAATAAGAGTTTCGTCTATATGGATCAGACGAATATTTCTTGCTGTGGCAGTGTTTGTGCGTTATGATCAAAACAGAAAACACAAAGAAAAGGAGAGGAAGACATGACAAGAACAAAAAAGATTTTAAGCGTTTTACTGGCAGTTTCCATCTTGTGTTCCGTCGTCCCTTCTGCGCTTGCCGCAGAGCCGGCAGGACCGTTTAAATCTCAGAAGCTGAATTCTAAGACATTTTTAGATGCTTATTCTCTGGGTGTTCCGCACACACAGTCGATTGGGATCGACAGCGTGGCCGGAATGGAAGACGGCGTACCTATGGTATATGCAACCTCTTCCGGCAAGCCGGGGAACTTCAATGTCATTGACATTGAAAACGAGAAGCTGGTGCGTTCTTTCTCCATGGGAGACTCCACTTCAAGCTGGTCTCATATCACCGACGGCAAAGGAAATGTGTGGATAGCCGGTTGTGAGCCTGCACAGCTCTATAAGTATGACACGAAGACGAAGGAGTTCAAGGGATACGGACAGGCTTTCAAACAGGGTGCGGCGTATAACCTTACTTTGGATGAAGAAGGTAACGTATATTTCGGAACGTTTCCGAACGCTTATGTGGTGAAGTTCGATATCAACACAGAACAGTATGAGAATCTGGGACAGGTATTCCCCAATGAACGCTATGCGAGAAGCATTGAATACTATAAGGGAAAGATATATGCCGGCGGGCAGTCGGACAACACCAAAATGGTGGAGATGGATCTTAAGACGAAAAAAATTACCGAAATTCCATTGCCTCAGCTGGACGGGAAGACCATTAAACCGACTACGGTCTATACCATGCGGAGATCCCGGCAGTATATTTTCGTCAACCTGAACGGAAAATTCGGGGATTACGGCGAATGGATCCAGTGTGTTTACAATGCGGACACCGGAAAATGGAAGGATATCCTGACCAATGCGGGTTCCTTATATGCCTCCACCGAATTTGAAGGGGACGTATATCTAAAGGCCAATGACAAGCTGTGTATATTCCATTTGGATACCGGTACGCTGGAGCGGACCGAGAAACCCTATACCTGGTCACCCCGGGGCGTGACAGGTGTGTACGTCAACGGAAGAAAATGTCTGGCGACGGCGGATTACAGCGGTTACGCCGGCGTGTACGATATTGAAAAAGGCGAATACCGGAAGATCACAGAAGCACCGATGAAGGGCACGGGAGCCGTTCTGCAGAGTCTTGTCTGTAACACGGAAACCGACCGTTTGTATTGCGGCAGCGTAATGGGTGCCAGCTGTGCGGAAATCGATGGAAAGACGGGCAAATTGATTCGGCGTTTCTCTCTGGGACAGCCGGAGGGCTTGTATATTGAAAACAATACCATGTATGCGGGAATTTATCCGGCCGGGCAATTTGACAAGCTGGAGATCGGCGCGCCGGATGATCAGGAAGTAAAGCGGACCAAGCTGTTTACATTTGGAGAAGAACAACAGCGGCCTTATATCATCAAGCCTATGGAGGACGATTACTTTATCATAGGGTCCGTTCCGAACTACGGACAGCTGGGCGGCGCTTTAACCATCTACAACAAAAAGACCAATGAGTTTAAAGTATACCGGAATGTGGTGCAGGATCAATCGGTTGTAGGGCTGGCCTATAAGGACGGCCTGATTTACGGCGCTACCTGTATTTCGGGCGGACTGGGAACCAATCCAAGTCAGCCTTCCGCGAAACTTTTTGTGTTCGATCCGAAGATCGGACAGAAGACGAAGGAATGGGTTCCTCAGTTCCCCTCCAGAATGGGAACGCCGATCCGGCATATCGGAGATCTGGAAGTAGGACCTGACGGAAATATCTGGGGCGCATGCCAGGAGATGCTCTTCTGTATGGATCCCAAGACACAGGATATCAAAAAGACACTGTTTTTAAACGACGTAAAATGGTACGAAGGCTCCCTGTGGCGTCCAGTGTACCTGCGCTGGGGCAAGGACGGGTTACTGTATACCTCTCAGGGCAACGTCCCCAATGTGATTGATATTGACACGATGGAATATATCCGTCTTACCAAGCAGGCGGGCGGTTCCTCCCCAATGATTTCTCTGGACAGTCAGGATAATATTTATATTACGGTGGACACCGAGCTCAGAAAAATCTGCAGTGTTCCGCGCAAGTTAGACAATGCAGCACTCAGAAATATTTATCAGGGCACAGATGGCGGTATGGCATTGTTTGTTGACAACCGTTATGCCATTGTAAACGGAGGAATGGCGCAGATTGATCCGGAGAATATCGATGTCACCCCAATTGTAAAGGATGACAGAACCCTTGTACCTGTAAGGTTTATCGCGGAGAGCATCGGTGCTTCCGTGGGATGGGATGATCCGACCCAGACCGTGACCGTCAACCGCGGTTCCGATGTGATCAAACTGGTTTTGGGAAGCGATAAAATGCTGGTAAATAGCACGGAACAGACATTGGATGTTCCGGCCCAGACCTTAAACGATCGCACTTTGCTGCCGCTTCGCGCTATTGTGGAAGCACTTGGACAAAAAGTGTTCTGGGATGACAGAGGACTGATCGTCATTCAAAGCGATGAGAGCAAACTGCCGTCCGACAAGACGGTTATCGATGATACTGTGTATTTCTTCGACAGTTATGCTACGGCGGAGTACAGCAAATATACCGACAAAAAAGTGATACTGGATGCCCATAAAGAATACAATGAAAAATATGCTGCAAACAAAGTGGAAGTTCCCAATTTCAGCTTTGAAAACGGCACAGTGGGCACGAAAGAGGTTGACAACTGGAAATTGCTGACGAAGAATGGGGAAAATACCGATTATTATCTGAGCGATGAGATGGCAATCGATGGCGAAAAGGCTCTTTACCTGGAGGATACCAATACCAAAGGGGGCGTCGGCGTTATGGTGGACGCGATCCCTGTGAAGGAAGGAGCAAAGCGGTACGTCATGAAAACCGATATGTTTATCACCGAGGGAAGATGCTCCATCTATCTGCGTTTCCTGGACGCCAACAAAAAGGAGATCAAAAGTGAGGCAAACCATGTGGAAACAGGCGTGGGAGAATGGCAGACAGCGGTGATAGACGCGGAAGTTCCGGCGGGCACCGCCTATGTTCAGCCTTTGATGAATGTTACAGCCTTCTTCATGACAAAAGCATATTATGATAATGTCCAACTATATGCTTTTGACAAATAATTATTTCCAAAACTGCACGGCGTTGTAAAAACAGCGCCGTGCAGTTTTTTGTGATATGAAGAAACAAGCAAGAAATTACTTATTCCGCTTTTTCTGCATCCGTTCTCTCCTCATGATGCGCGCATGCCGCGTCATCCGGTTTCTTGTTTCTGACACATTTGTGCGTACAGTGACCGCAGTAAACCTTTTCAAAAAACGTTTCTTTCCTGTAGTGCTGAATAAAAAATCTACAGCTTTTGCATGTTTTTTCTTCCATGTTATCACGTATAATTAAACCATCTCGAAAGGGGTGGTTTTAATTATATCTCCTTTCTTAAAGTTTTTGATTATATTTGCAGGAGTAGCTACCTGCGATATAATAAAGACAAGCACTGTGGA
>NZ_JAHLPV010000027.1 GCF_018918095.1 Acetivibrio sp. MSJd-27
TATGCGATGTTCATGCCAATCTCCTGCATGGTACGGCGCAGCGAGGGGATGCCGTACAGGTGCTGGATGAACACAATTTTGAACAATACCACCGGGTCAATGCTGGGACGGCCGTTGTCGCGGCTGTAAAGCGCATCCACCAAGTCGTACAGATGCGTAAAATCCACCGCGCTGTCAATCTGCCGCAGCAGATGCTCCGATGGAACCAGCTCCTCCAAACATAGGATTTCTACTACATTTCTGCGCAATTCCTGCTCTTTTGCTAGCACACGCCGTCCCTCCCCAGTCTTTTCTTATCTTTATTTTACCACACATACGCAAAAAAGCCCAGTGTATACTGGACTTTTTCGACAGGCTGAAAGCCGTATGCTCGGCATACGGCTTCTCCCGGTTGAAAAATTTAAAATATGGAATTTTATCGGTTCCCTATCGCTTTTTAATATCTTTTATTATCTCATCAGGAATAACAAATTCCGGACTGCCGGAAGAACCCGGCCCCACTTCATATTTATCAAAACAAATTACCAAATCTCCGTCCCTGTTTAAATAGAACTGCTGAGCTTCTTTTATTGTCCGAAAGGGTTCCGCAAACTCGTTTTCTTCCGTCCAGAATTGATTGATTCCAGCCTTATTCTGGCGTTTCATCTCCTGAACAATATACTGGCTGATCGGAGTTTTATAATCTGCTTCTTCTTTAAATAACTCCTTTAACTCCAGCAGATGTCCAGTCTTTTTATCAATTGTATAAAACTGTTTCACGGTAGACGAAGAGCCCACTGCATGATACCAATAAACATCGATTGCCAAATAGTCTTCATTATCCGTAAGTATTTCATAATCGTATCTGACGCCAAGATGCGTTTCCGGATCGACCGCCTTCATTTGGCGGTAATCTTCCTCAAAAGCCGTCTTGACCAAACTGGCCTGCTCCCGGAAATCACGGTTGATTTTTTCCTCCAGCTCTTTGTCCAAAAGCCCTTCTATCTCCGGCGTTGTAATTTGAGCACTGAAGTTATTCTCCTCAAACTGATATCTGCCGAATGTCAATACTTTTACCACGCTATCCATGCCGGGAATCCCAGCAACGCTCTGTGCAAACACCGGAATGGCATTGAGAGAGGTGACGAACAGAAGGCAGGCGGCGGCAACAGATGTTCCCGCTCCGATAAACTTTTTCCCAATGCTTTTTCGTTTTATCATTCGCTCCATTCTTTCTTTAAATTCTTTGGAAGGTCTAGCCTCCATATATTCTCTTTTGAAATCTTTAAACTCTTTTGGCATCCTTTATTTCCTCCTCCAGCTTCATTAATTTCAAAGCCTTGTATAGATGACTTTTTACCGTACTGAGGTTCATATCCAGGGTGCGCGCAATTTCCTGTAAGGTAAAATCCTCAAAATACCTGAGTATGATAATTTCGCGGTATCTTTCAGGCAATTTTTCGACCATTTCCTTCACATCATTATCCTGGTACCTGTCACTGCTGCTGCCCAGAGCATCTAAATCTTCATGCGCCAGGTATACTACTTTTTTCTTTTTTCGAAGAAAGGATAAAGCTGTGTTAATCAGTATTTTAAAAAACCAACTCTTCATATATTCACTTTTTTTCAGGCTTCCTATATGGGATAAGGCTTTGATAATGCTTTGGCTGACGATATCTTCAGCATCCTGATGATTCTTTACATAGGAGTATGCAAAACGGTAGGCGCCGTCCATATTTTGCATGATGAATTCATTAAACAGCTGTTGCTTTGTCATGTATTGCTTCCCCTTTCCTCTATTAGATGAATCGGGATGTCAAAAAGTTTTGTTTACGGACAATTTTTTCAATTTTTATCTCCTGATCCAATCATTCAGCTTCTTTTATTATATCATAGTCACGAGCCGTGTTTGTGGCAAAGCGGCACAATTCAATGGTTCTTCAAAGTTCTTGTCATTTTTATGTCTTAGAGATTGTGAGGTTATTATACCACAACAACGAAGACGGCGGAATGTCGCCGCAGTATTGTGATTCAATCGTTCTCCAAACCTCTTAACATTTTCAATGTTCTAGAGGTTTGTGAGGTTATTATACCATATGTTTCTATCACAAGCTTTTTTTCTGGAAAATTGTTGCGGGCTTGTCCCAGTTATAGTATAATAAGTTCACAAAATAAATTTAACGTTTTCGCATTCTTTGGAGAATCTGGAATCATGAAATCAAATTTGTCATTACAAATAAGGAGTGAAAAATATGTGGAAAGAATTCAAAGAATTCGCATTTAAGGGGAACGTACTGGATATGGCAATTGGTGTCATCATTGGCAGTGCGTTCGGAAAAATAGTCACCTCGCTGGTAAATGATATTATAATGCCCATATTCGGCTATCTCACAGCGGGAATGGATTTTAAAGCGCTGAAATTTGTATTAAGTCCGGCAGAGCTGGCTGCCAATGGAAGTGTTTTGCATGCGGAATCGGCCATCCTGTATGGAAATTTTATTCAGAACATCGTGGATTTCTTAATTATTGCCTTTTGTATCTTTCTTTTTGTGAAGCTGGCGAATCAGGTAAGGACTAAAATAGCAAAAGAAGAAGGTCCAAAGGATGAGGAAGCGCCAAAAACCCCCTCTGCGGAAGAATTGTTAACAGAGATCCGCGATCTATTAAAAAAAGAAAAGGACATAGATTAATATTCCCCGAATATATATGATAGGGTAATCCTGTCAAAAAGGAGCATAAATTTGAACACAAAAAAAGAGAAAATAAAAAAAGACACCCCATCTCTTGTGGAAGAATTACTCAATTATAAAGAACGGCTGAATATGGCCTTGAAGGTTTCAAAAACATGTATTTTTGAAGTGGATCTTACCAGACAATTATATACGGTATTTGAAAATGCTGAGGTTATTTTTGGAGTATCCGGTGAAAGCATCTTAAATGATGTACAGCCCTTTCATACACTCAGTCCGGAAGATTATGAAAAAGCATGCTCTGAATACTTCTCTCATCCCGGTGATAAAGATACAATCAGCGATGCATTTCATAAAATTTTCAGTGGAAAATCTGCAACTTATCAGGCCCGCATGAAAGCGGGCAACAGTCAGTACACTTGGTGTCAAATAGCGGTATCTCCTGTCATAAAAAACGGCAAACCTGTTAAAATGATAGGGGTAATCTCAGATATCAATGAAATGAAACTGCAGAATGATGAACTGCAGGAAAAAGCAGGACTTGACAGTTTTACAAACCTTTATCACAAGAACAAAGGACAGCAGCTGATAGAAACCACTTTGCAAGAATTTCCCAAACAAAAGCATGCACTTATTTTATTTGATCTGGACAATTTTAAAGAAATCAATGACAAATATGGTCATCTTATCGGTGATCAAGTTTTGAAAAGCACAGCGGATGCAGCACTATATCAGGCAAAAAAATGTAAAAATTGTTATTCTATCTTTCCGGAATTCTCAGAATAATTTTTCAGCAACTTGATTCAATTTTGATATGAAGCAACGGAATGGCTTGACGTCTGTCAAGCCGTTTCATTTTAACTCGATTCTGCGGTTATTGAAATAATCCAAATATTTTTTCAATTCTCTTTTAAGTGAGTCAAGATGTTGCCCACACTGAATTTTACTGTATCGTTTCCTTTACGGTTCACTCTTTGGAAATACCTTTTTCTTTGTATATGATATGATATCATTTCCTTGGATACCTTGATATATTTTTATTTGCTATTGCTTTTGACATAAAACACCCCATCTATTAGGCATTCAATCACATTGTCTAACAAATGGGGTGCTTTTCCTTTTTAGAACAAAAACTTTTTATTCCATTCGCTTTATTCCGATGTTTTCTCCAGCAACTTCGCAACCATTGCGCAGATTTCTGCTCTCGCAGCCTGCTGCTTTGGTGCAAAACTGCCATCGGGAAGCCCGTTTAAAATTCCCGCTGTCTGCATTTTTTCGACTGCTTCTTTGGCATAATCTGCAATATCATTCTCATCGGAGAATGATATTTTTTCATTTTCCGCAGGCAATTCCATCCCGCTAATTTGAAGAATCCGCTCTAAAATCACCGCGGCATCCTCCCTGGTGACATCCTGACCGTATCCGAATTCCTTTGGACTAACACCCTGAATCATTCCGCTTTTCACAGCCGCACAGAGATAGGGATAGCTCCAATCGTCCTTCCTGACATCAGTAAAGGAAAGCTCTCCCATTTCCGGATCCATAGAGAAGGCCTCCACAATCACTTTGACAAACTCTTCCCTCTTGATACTGTTATCTGGACGGAAGCTGCCATCCTCATACCCTTTTATAATCCCTTTTTCTACCAACCCATAAATCGGTTCATAAGCCCAATGATCTTCATCAAGATCCGTAAAGGAATCCGGCCGTGCTGTCGGTTTCTGAGGCTGTGTGGGTTCCGGAGTTTCCGTCGGTAACGGTGTAGGTGTCGGCGTTGCTGTCGGTCTGGAACCGCCTCCGCCTCCGCCACTTCCTCCGCTGCTGCCGGATCCGGATGTGTTCTCTTCCAGTTCAATGGAATGCTGCGCTTCCGCACCTCCCGCTTCCGCAAGGATTACAATGGTTCCTGCCGAGGCGGAACGGGAGATCTTTAACTGGTTCCCCTCCACGAAAACGCCTGGGTATCCCTCCAGTAAGCTCCATGTAACTGGTGCGTCAATTCGGTTTCCGGCCTGATCTTTCACCTCCGCATTCAGCGTCACTTGTTTCGGTGTACCGCCTGTGGGGATTGTAATACTGGAAACCGCGCTGATTGAAATGCTGAGAACCAGCTTTTTCAAGTTTATTTTATATTCTGCCGATGCCTTACGCGCGGTTCCGACTACCGTGATCTCTCCGCTCTCAGCCTCCTTTGTAATTTGCAGGACGTTGCCATTGAGGCTCACACCTTTATAGATCTCCTTTAATGCCCAGACAACCTCCGCCTCCACCTTCTGCCCTGTGCTGTCTGTCACTTCAGGGATCAGTATCACCTGCTTCACCGTTTTGTCATAGGGAATTGTGGTTTCTTTTTCACCAGTTATGGAAAGCATCAGAACCGGCTCCTGCAAGGATACCGAAAAATCCGCGGAAGCATTCCCGACGGCAGCCGTTACAATGACTAGCCCCTCTACCGCTTCCTGTGCTACCTCCAACCTGTTTTCTTTAATATTTACCCCTTTGGCAGGCTGCTTCAGCTTCCAGGAAACCTCTGTCTGTACCGTCTGGCCTGAGGTGTCTTTCACTTCTGCCGTCAAAGGAAGCTGCCTTACGGTTTTGTTATATGGAATTTCAACGGCCGCTTCCGAAGTCATCGTAATCAAAAATTCCGGTTTCTGCAAGGTGATTGTATGCTCCGCTATGAAGCCTTCCACCTCTGCCGTCACCGTGATGTCTCCAGCTGCCGCTTTCGGTGAGACGCTGACGACGCCATCTTTCACGCTGATTTCCTCCACGGAAGTCTTCAAAGACCAGTTCACATCACAGTCTGTAACCGTCTGGGATCCTTCCCGGACAACCGCCTGCAGCACAATTTCCTGGTTTAAACCGCCTGCCGGAATCACCACGTTTTTTTCCCCGGTGATCGAGATGTTCAGGGCAGTGCTTTGCAGCATGATTTTGTGCTCGGCTGATACGCCGCCCGCCGCTGCCACAACCGTGATTTCTCCGTCCTGTGCTTCCCGGCTGACCTGAACGGTTCCATCTGATACGCTGACGCCCGGATAATTTTCTTTCAGTTTCCATTGCACCGCACTTTCCATCGGGTTTCCGAATCGATCCTTCACAACGGTTGTAAGAACCGCTTGGCTCGGTGTATTTCCAACCGGTATTTTTATGCTATTCTGTCCTGAAATATTAATTTGAGCGGCAATTTTTTCGTTTATGCGGTAGGAAAGGGCCGCTTTCTTCACCTCAGCGCCGCTGTAAAAATAAATCTGCTCCTCTTTATCCATCACAAAGCAGGTGCCGCACTCCACATCGGTCAGTCTGCTCTCCCCGGTCAGCGGATCGATAATCCGCAGTTTACCTCCATCCGACACATACAGATGACCGTATTTTCCGAACAGAACGCTCTTAGGCCACCAGTACTGCTTGTACGAGCTTGGCTGAGATTCGTTTGTCAGTTTAATCTGCTTCACAACCTCCAGCGTATCCTTGTTCATGGCAAACACCATCCCAGTGGTCGCCGCCCACAAAAGTCCGTCTGGTCCAATTGCCACATCACCGATCCCACCTACCGGTTTGGAAAAACCACTCAAATTCGGAACTCTGTGAGATAACAGCTTTCCCGTGTTCATATCAAAGCGAAAAACCTCCGCATACTGTTTGGTCGGATTCGTATCCAAACCGCAGGCTACCGAGGAGCTCCCATAAACAATCCCATCTTCATAGCAAAGACCGGTTATGCTTTGCTCTGCAATCAGATTCCGGTATACCTTGCTTTGTTTTGTATTGGGGTCATAGATGGTCAATGCGCCGCCCACCTGATCATAATCAGGGATGGAACCAATAATAGCCTTTCCATTTGCCTCCTCCATCACGGTCGGTCTATCCTGATCCTCGCCGATTGATCCCACAATGATCGGGTTCATATTCGGATCATTTTTATTGTACTGTTCGTAAATCGGCTTATTTAAGTCCATTTGATAGAGAGTAGCGCCGGTATAATTTCCAAAGATCATCTGATCACCGACCTGGCATATACTGTCCCCCTGTGCCATATGGTAATATTCTAGCTGTTCTGCCTCCGGTTTCGTGAAATCCCATCTTGCTCCTTTCGTGCCCATGTATTCCGTTGCGTACAGGCGGTTTTGGTCGTCAAAGGTAATCCGGCGTATCGCCGCGGGAGAACCATGCAGCATCCCCTCATAGGTGACTGTTTTTCCCTTTTCAAAATTCATCAGATACAGCCGCCCGTTATACTGCGCGTTTACAAAACAAGTCCCTGCCACATCGGGACGCTTGACCTCCACAAAATCGGTTCCGCGGATATAAGAACCGAAAGTCAATGACGTTTTTGTGCTGGTAAAAGTGTTCATATCAAAACGAAACAAGGCATGTCCGTCAGCCGCTTTCGAACTTTTATAGTAAAACACACCGTTATTTATCTTCGATATATATTGACCATATACATTTTCGACCACCTTGTCCTTCCACTTTCCTGTTAAGGTATCGTAAAAAAACAGGCAACTCATCTCGCTTCCGCCGTTTTTAGCGGCACCGACAAGCGCAATGATATACTGTCCCCGCAGAAACATTTTTTGCCCGCTGGTTTGCGTATATCCAGCCGGCAGAGCTGGCATCTCGTTTTTTGTCCCGGTTTCCGGGTTAAAGACGTAAAGCCCTGGTTTGGTCTGAAAACAGTAGTAAAGTTTTCCGCTGTGATAGGCTAGCCCCTGCAGATACTGCTCTCCCGTTTTCATCCTTCCATAATTGATAAATTGGCCAGCGGTCACGTCATATTTGACAATAGATGCGTTGGGATAAGTCCCCAGCCAGGGATTGTCATCATCGTCAAAGGCCAAAGAGATCAAGGCTGTCGTACCAGGAATCTCTCCCAGATTTTTTAGCTGTTTTGTAACCGGATCATACCGATACAGTTTGCAAGGCTTATTATAGGATGCAAAATATACATTTCCCTTGCTGTCCGTTTCAATGGTCCAATAGGTTTCGCCTTCATCCAATTCTATGTAGTTTTCTAATTTCCCAGTTTCCAGATTGACCACATTGAAGGTGGCAGGCGTTCCTGATGTAAGCGTAACCGCAACAGGGATTCCGTCCTGTACCGTGGCGGCACATCTCAAAATATAGTCTGTCCGCAGTGGAATTCCCATACTCTGCGCCGGCTGCACCTCTACCTGATCCAAAAATGCTGTTTCGTTTCCCGCAAAGACAGGCAACCCTCCCAGCAAGCAGACAATCAATACAATTGCTAGTACCCTCTTCATTTTTCACATTCCTTTCTGAAACGGTTTCCCGTCCAAAAGTCCTGACCGGGAAACGAAAAACTTTCAATCATGATAAAGGCGCAGCCGTGCCCCCGGCTACGCCTTTAATTAAATTGTATCATTTCAAAATTACAGTGTCAATCACTATTTTAGCCTCGTATTAGGCAGTAATTTTTTCCTTTCTCCATGATTCAATAAAGAGCTTACTTTAATCTGATTTTAAAGAGAACAACTCCTGCGATCATCAAACCAATCCCCACATATTTCGTCCAGTCAAAGGCAACTCGCTCCGACCCCATCCAGCCGAAGGCATCTATCAAGGCCGCAACCAGAAGCTGGGATATTAAAATTGTGGATATCGCTATCGTCGGACTCAATTTTCCGATTCCCATCATTACCGTGATGGTGATGACAATCCCCAAAACACCTCCAAACAGATAAAGCTTATCCACCTCCAAAATGGAGCGGAAGCTCCCCTTTCCGAATACCACCACAGCAATAAGCGAAAGGAGAAACGCTGTGCCCTGTACAAACGCATTGGATTCATACAGTCCTATTTTTTCGCCCAGACGGGTATTCATTACGCCTTGAATACTCATCGCCGCACCTGCGATAGCGCTCATAATAAATCCTAACATATATCTTACCTCTACTTATTCTTTTCTGTAAAAAAGTTTTTCTTTCCGAAAAACAACAAGTCTGCTTCGCATGCTATTTTTTGAAACATGCAATTGCACACGATTCTGCGTAATTTCCTATGTTATAAAATGATTTGCCGCACACTATACACAAAGGCTGCATTACAAGCATTTCAGCCTTGCGAAAATGGAAGCAGGTGGTTTCTCGAAGTTTTACATTGTTCCCCAAACAGTATTGACCGAAAAGCACAAAAAAATTCTCATTTAAATTCACAACGAATAAAAAGAACAAAAGGCGATGGTTCCGCAGCTTTAGGGAACAAGGGAAACCATTTGCTTTTTCAGTTGAAGAATGTGCTCCCCCTGAAACACTGATTCTGATACAGCATGCATTATTGAATATTTTTTCGGAAAAGGCTGTTTTTTTGACGAAAAAAATGTTACGATAGAGAAAATCGGATTTCAGAAAGCGAGGAAATACATAAGATGGAACTTAACAAAAAAAACATCAAAAAAATTTTATGGATCATCACCTTTGCCATCGTATTGTTTAGTATCCTTCAGAACATGGAGAAGGTGAGCAGCGTCGTCCGGATTGCAGTGGGGCTGCTATCGCCGCTTCTGATCGGTCTTTGCATTGCCTTTGTGATCAATGTACCCATGCGTTTTATCGAAGCCCACCTTCTGCGCAACCGGAAAAAGTTCCGAATACCGTCCAAGCTGAAACGACCTTTGAGCATCACATTGACCCTTCTATTTGTCACAGGTGTGATATCCATTGTGGTTTTCCTCCTGCTGCCCGAGCTCATCAATACTTTCGGCATGTTAAAGAACATGCTCCCTATTTTTATTGAGGACACCCAGACCTGGGCTATGCAGTTTTCCGATGAGTTCCCCGAAATCACCACTTGGATTATGAACATCGAGCTGGACTGGAATAAAATCACCTCCTTTATCCAGAACGGCGCTACCAATGTAATAAGCTCAACCTTCAATGCCGCTGCCTCGGTGGTAAATGGCACGATCAACTTTTTTCTGGGCCTTATCTTCGCCTTCTACCTGCTGTCCCAGAAAGAAAAACTCATGGTTCAAGCTAAACGCTTTTTATATGCCTTTTTTCCGGAGAAAAAAATGGATTCCATCCTTCGCGTCGGATCTCTGGCGAATAAAACATTCTCCAACTTCATTTCCGGGCAGTGCACCGAGGCAGTTATTCTGGGCGTTTTGTGTTTTATAGGGATGAGTGTTTTCCGTTTTCCCTATGCACTGATGATTTCGGTTCTAGTTGGTTTCATGTCCCTGATTCCTATCTTTGGCGCTTTCATCGGTGTGGCGATCGGCGCGTTTTTAATCCTGATGGTCTCCCCGCTGAAAGCCTTATGGTTTGTTGTCTTCTTTATTGTTCTGCAACAGGTGGAAGGCAACCTGATTTATCCCCGCGTGGTGGGAAATTCCATCGGACTGCCCGCCATCTGGGTTCTGGTCGCTGTTATTGTAGGCGGAAGCGCCATGGGCATTCTGGGCATGATTCTTTTTATACCGCTCTGTTCTGTCCTCTATGCGCTTTTACGGGAGGCTGTTCCGAAGAAGCTGTCTGAAAAAGGACTGGAAAGAAACGAAACAGAGAATACCGCACTCGAATAAGAAAAGACAGAAAAAACATTTCATTTCAAAGGACTAATTAAAAAACCAGCTTCTGACACTCTATCCATAAAAAATCTGATTTCATTATCGTTTTTTCAAGGAGGAATAAAGATGGGCACAATTTTCAAGGAACCAATCGTCAAAAGGAACTTTCAGTCATCCTATGCGCCGAAAGCAAAAAAATCCTTTGCAAAAGGCTTAAGCTTTTATAAATTGTTCTGGATTTTCTTTATCGGCAGTTTTCTGGGCGTTGTGATAGAAATACTGTGGTGTCTGCTGACACGTCATCACTATGAAAGCCGCCAGGGGCTTATCTACGGACCGTTCAATCTGGTTTATGGCTTTGGCGCGCTAACGATGACTCTGTCGCTGTATTGGCTGCGCCGCCAGCGGGACTCTTGGATCTTCCTGGGCGGAATCGTGATTGGAAGCGCTTTCGAGTATCTTTGCAGCTGGATACAGGAATTTCTGTTTGGCACAGTCTCGTGGGACTACAGGGAAATGCCTTTTAATCTAAACGGCAGAATCAATCTGCTGTACTCCATCTTTTGGGGAATTCTGGCCCTGGTGTGGCTAAAAACGCTATTTCCCTTGATGGAACGCTGGATCGAAAAAATCCCCAACTGCATCGGAAAGACGTTGACCTGGATCTTGTTCTCCTTTATGCTGGCCAACACAGTGGTATCCGCCTGTGCGGTTGCCCGCATGAGTCAAAGGCATCAAAGCATTCCCGCTTCTAATACGATTGATGTATTTCTGGACAAGCACTATGACGATGAAAGACTGAATAAAATTTACCCAAATATGGTATTTGTACAGGACAACCCATCGGTGTAAATGCAGATTAAGATTTTGGAGGATGCAATATATGATATTCAGAAAGATGACGAAAGCCGATTATAACTAAAAGCAAGAGTCCCCCGCCCCTATAGGCGGGGGCTCCACTTACTTTTTTCAGCGGGAGATTGTACTCCCGCTGAAACGTTGAATGACGGGGCATAGCCCCTTATTGAAACATGTATATGCTTTATGGACATTTTGCCCGGATATTGGGTTAAATGATAGGGACAATTCAAAAAATGGCATAGAACGATTCTTAGAAAAGAATCCGGAGACATGCTTTGGAAAAAACAATACCGGAAGCGAAAACGATTTATTTTTAACAGGACTGCCTTACACAACGGTGAGGCAGTCCTGTTTTTATCGATTCCTACCCAACGGGGTTTCGGAACAAAAAACTGAAAATACAATCAAGAAGCAGAAGCACGGCCAAACTCCCTCCTGCAATGGAAACCGCTTTCCGCTCCAGACGATCGTAGCCTTTTCTCAGAACAGGCTCCAAAATATAGAGCAGAAGCAGTCCCCCCACCGCGAAGGTGAGAACGGAACGCAGGCAAACATATCCGTCAATATTCCAGAAGAGCCCGGTATAATCCCACCATCTGCGTCGCCATATCATCCACATCAAAGTCCCCGTGATATATTCCAGCACTCCGGTGATGACAGCAGAAAATACAAAAACCACCCCCGGTTTCCCCTTAAAACGCTTTAAGAATAGCTGTATCAAAAGCGCCCCAAATCCATATACCGGCAGATAAGGTCCGTACAAAAATCCCCTTTTCTCCAAAACACCCTCGGTGAAAAGATAAAAAATTTCTTCATAGATCCATCCAACCAGACATCCGCCCCAAAAAAGAAAGAAATAAAACAAAGCCACCTCTTTTATGGTACCGCCACGATCTTTCCTTTCCGCAGCAGTCGGATTCTCCCTTTCCAAAACCCTCATTTTTCTTTCCCCTTTTCCCTACAAAAGCCGATGCTTTGACTGGAATATGACGTTTCAAAGACAGAGCACAGCTTTCTCATAAACTTGTACCCGATCAACTGTAAAAGCTAATAAACATCAATGCGAGGTTATATTTCCACGGTTCCCCGAATGGTTTCAAAGGCACCGGGTTCCAGCTCGCAAGCCATCACGTTTTCATCCGGAACACCAGTCATATGCTGGATGCCAAAGGATGCCGCGCTTTGAAAACCAAAACGCTGATAATAGGCGGGTGCTCCTACCAGAAACACTGCCTTATATCCCATATCCTTTGCAATACGGAAACTCTCCTGAATCAGTGCGCCTCCCACGCCGCGGTTTCGGTATTCAAACTTGACGGAGAGGGGGGCTAACAGCAATACGGTATGTTGTTTTGCACCTTCCTTTACATAGGTCCGCGTCAGCATGATATGGCCGATAAGCTCCCCGTCTTCCTCCGCCACCAGTGCAAGTCTTGGAATATAATTTCCCTCCGCGCGGAGCTGATTGACAAAATCCTGCTCCTCTCCGTTGGAGACATGGGCAGTCTCAAACGCCAGCTTCACCAGATCATATATCTCTCTGAATTCTTCTTTTTTTTCTTGTCGAATAACCACATGCTTTACCTCCTTTTTAATGTGTTTTTTCCAAGGCAAAATCCATCGCCCGGATCAAAAAATGATAGATGGGCGCCAAGGTCTGAAAGCCCTCCAGCAAAGTCTTAGGAAGCTCCTCCGAAAACAGCAGTTCAAAGTCCTCGCTCTCACAGAGAAAATCAAGATTTCTGCGGTCAAGCCACTGCCGGAGCATTTCCGGCTGTTCCGGATATTTGGAACGTTTATACCGCTTGCCGCTCATGGGAAACAGATTCTGCCCTTCAAAAGCTTTCTTCGCGGCAAGAAATGCTTTATCTTTTTTGAGAATCAGCCGTCGCACCTGCTCCATAACGGCCGGCGCAGCTTGGTAAAACCCGCAGCCGTAACGAAATCCCTCCGGTGAGAACTCCAGAACAAATCCCGGCGGGCAGGGGTAGGACTTCTTATCCCTGCAAAAGACAATCCACATGACATCACGATACAGGCTTTTGTCCTTGGAAAAGCGGGTGTCGCGGTAGATTCTCGAAATCGTCCGATCCACCTTGGGCTCCACTACCAGCTGGGAGTCAATTTCAAGCATGGAAGGCGCCAGCTTCTCCACCAGTTCCCGCATTGGCTCTAAAACCAGCTTCTGGTATCTGGGCTTGTTCTCCTGATACCAGATTCTGCTGTCATGTATCTTGTTTTCTAGCAGAAAATCCAACGTTTCACCTGAAAGAGGCATTCCCATTCCTCCTTGTAATTTATTCGAAGGCTCCCTTGTGCAAAGGGAGCTGTCAGCGCAGCTGACTGAGGGATTGTTTCACCATGTTATCAATATATGTACAAACTCCCTCAAAATTTTTGTTAATATCAAGATTGGAAATTCTTATAATCTCTAATCCGTATTTCTCTAAATATTCTGTTCTTTTTAAATCTTTGATAATATCTTGCTTTTTATACGTCAAGTTCTATCGCCAGCTTTGCTTTTGCACAGTAAAAATCTACTATATATTTCCCTAATATTTTCTGTCTGGAAAACCTTATAGGATAATTTCTTAAAAAATCATACCAAAGGTGCCGTTCTTCTTTTGTCATATTCTTTCGAAGTTCTTTTGCAAACGGTACGATATTTTTATTGTGTTTTCTGTCCATTTACAATCCCTCCGGCTCTTCGAGCCACCTCCCTTTACACAAGGGAGGCTTTTCATTTCAAGCAGGCTTCATAGCTATTGCTGACATACTATTTCTCTAATGGTGTATATCCCGTCATCTCAATAATTTTTTGACCTTGTTCCCCCTGAATCCACTCAAGCAATTTTAATGTATTTTTGTCAGCGTCGCTTCTGGTAACCGCATAAAAATATGACGCAAGCGGATATTGACCGTTTTCGATATTTTCAAGATTAGGAAATATGCCGTTTATGCCAAGTAACTTAACTCGATTGTCTTTCACCATTTCTGTCACATAAAACCTGAACGAATATCCGATTGCATTCTTAAAATTTTTGTAATCAGCTGTCTTTTCAATAATACCGCCCATTCCGTCAATCACATCTTTTTTCGGCGGCGTCATTAACATCTTTCCCGCCATTAAATGTTCTAATGTTGATTGACTTCCGCTTCCTTTATCACGCTGAAACGCTTTTATTTCTCCGAGCTTTTGAACACCAAGTTCTCCCCAATCGGTTATTTCACCTGAATATATCTTTTGAATTTCTTCAACTGTTATATTCTCTATAGGATTTTTAGCGTTTACAAAAAATACAAACGCTTCTTTTCCAATCGGTGTATATACCAGTTTAACCCCGTTTTCTTTCGCAAACTGTTTTTGTTCTTCAGACGGCGGCGCTGCAAAAATAATATCCGCATCGCCGGTGACAATATTATGATACGCCTCTGTTGTAGTCGTACATTTTAAAAACTCATTTTGATTTATGTTCGTAACATTCCCATTCCATACAACAATATCGTCCAGCAGCTCTTTGGGATAGACTGCCTTTGCAAAGCCTGAATAAATGGGATAAAGAGCCGTCGCACCATCCATAACAGGCAAATTTTCTGTTATGGTAAGCTCGCTTTTCTCATTCAGCGCAGCGGTTTTCGAATGTTCCGCATAAGGCGCATAGGAAGCAAGCAAATTCTTATTTTCTACAACCGTTGGTATATTGTCTATATAGTTTTGATAGCCCGAAACCATAAACCAAGTAGCAATACAAACTCCAAACGCGATACACAGAGGGATCCAGAAGCGTTTCTTTTTTAGGAATCCCCACAACGCGCCTATAATCGCCGTTTCTAGTAAAATCCCAATTGCCAGCAAAAGATAAGTATAAATACGTCCATTCACATTTCCAAATGAAACTCCAAGCGCAGCAAATATAAATATAAAAAATAATACAACCGCAGTCAGAAAAGCCCAAAAAACTTTATCAATGTTTTTTAATTTGTTATTCATAGAATGACCCGCCTTTTATAATTTAATAATCAATCTTAAAACATCTAAACAGTTTTATTGACTCATTATACCACACCCAACTCCAAACGACAACCTTGAATAATTTATAGTATGTTCACAAAGATCATATTGACATGGACATGAAAGCCAACTAAAATGGAAATAGTATCTATAGAAAAAGGGGGAATTTCGAAATGAATGAAGCGAAACCGCCGAGAAAACCGCTGTTGTTCTATTACGGAATTGTCATCGCAATTCTTTTGCTTTTAAATATGTTTGTCTTTCCGTGGCTCACCAACTCCAATGTGACGGAAGCGGATTACAGCGACTTTTTAAACGCGCTGGGAAGCGGGCAGATTTCCGCCGTCCAGGTGGAGGAAAAAAGCCTCTACTACATGATCGAAACCCAGGACGGAGAAAAAACACAAAAAACAGTTTATATCACCAACAAAATGGAGGATGACAATGTCCTGACCAACCGGCTTTCTGGAGCAGGAATCAAGTTTGCAAAGGTTCTGCCGAAGGAAATGTCACCCATCATGAGCTTTATCTTGAGCTGGATTCTACCTATTGCCATCTTTGCGGCGCTGGGACAGCTCATGATGCGTTCCATGCAGAAACGGATGGGCGGCAACGCCATGTCCTTCGGCAAGAGTAACGCCAAGGTTTACGTCTCGGCCCAAACCGGGAAAACCTTCGCTGATGTGGCCGGACAGGACGAGGCTAAGGAAGCTCTCACCGAGATTGTTGATTTTCTGCACAATCCACAGAAATATAAAGAGATCGGGGCGCGCCTTCCGAAGGGTGCTCTGCTAGTCGGCCCTCCTGGAACCGGAAAAACCTTGCTGGCGCAGGCGGTTGCAGGGGAAGCCCATGTCCCGTTCTTCTCCATCTCCGGCTCGGAATTCGTGGAGATGTTTGTGGGAATGGGCGCTGCAAGAGTCCGCGACCTGTTCAAGCAGGCCCAGGAGAAAGCGCCCTGTATCGTCTTCATCGATGAGATTGACGCCATCGGCAAAAAGCGTGACAATGCCGGGATGGGCGGCAACGATGAGAGGGAACAAACCTTAAACCAGCTGCTGACCGAGATGGACGGCTTTGACGGCAGCAAGGGAGTTGTCATTCTGGCGGCTACCAATCGTCCGGAAACGCTGGATAAAGCCCTGCTTCGCCCCGGGCGGTTTGACCGCCGGATCCCCGCAGAGCTTCCCGACCTGAAAGGCCGGGAGGAAATTTTGAAGGTTCACTCCAAAAAAATCCGCGCAGACGACAATATTGATTTCAACGCGGTGGCCCGTGCTACCTCCGGTGCCTCCGGCGCAGAACTTGCCAACATTGTCAACGAAGCGGCTCTTCTGGCGGTGCGCTCCGGCCGCAGCATCGTGAAACAGCAGGATCTGGAGGAATCGGTGGAAACCGTCATCGCCGGATATCAAAGAAAGGGCGCAGTAATATCGGATCATGAAAAACAGGTGATCGCTTACCATGAAATCGGCCACGCATTGGTGGCGGCGAAGCAGAAGCACTCTGCTCCCGTACACAAAATAACCATCATTCCCCGTACCTCCGGTGCCCTGGGCTATACCATGCAGGTGGAAGAAGGGGAAAAAGTTTTGATGACTAAGCAGGAAGCTTTTGACAAAATCGCCACCTTAACCGGCGGACGTGCGGCAGAAGAAATCATCTTCGGTTCTATCACCACTGGAGCGTCCAACGATATTGAGCAGGCTACAAAGATTGCTCGCTCGATGATCACCCGCTACGGCATGAGTGATACCTTCGGTATGATGGCTCTGGAAACCGTCAATAACCCTTATCTGAGCAACGATGCTTCCCTCACCTGCTCCGGTGAGACCGCCTCTAAGGTGGACGCGGAGGTGAAGGATCTGATTGGATCAGCTCACGACAAGGCACTGAAAATTTTGGAGGAGAATAAAGAAAAACTCCACGAGCTGGCAAAATATCTTCTGGAAAAAGAGACAATCACCGGCGAAGAATTTATGGAAATATTGAAAAAAACAGAAAGTGGGGAACAGAATGAATTGGCTTAGCAACTTCATGACAGGAAGGTATGGAACCGATCAGCTTTCCCTGGCATTGCTGATACTGGGAATGATTTTGACCGTTTTGGGCAGTCTCTTTAAAATTCCGTGGCTGACAATCCTGTCCTATCTCCCTTTTCTGCTGTGCCTGTTCCGTATTTTTTCGCGGAATGTGAACAAACGCCGGATGGAGAACAACAAGTTCTTTAAGCTATGGTTTCCAATAAAACAGTGGTTTTCCCGTTTGCGCCATCGCATGAAGGATGAAAAAAACTACCGTTTTTATAAGTGTCCAAAATGCAAAATTCTGGTAAAAGTTCCGAGAAACCGTGGAAAAATCAAGATCAAATGTCCCAAATGCTCCGCGGAATTTGTCAAGAAAACCTGATCAGGCTACAAAAAAGGCGTCCTCTTCAAAATGGACGCCTTTTTCAATGTATGAAAAGAATCTTTCTTTTTACAACCCCGCTTCCTCGGAATATCTCCGAAGATTCGCAAGCGAAATGCGGAGCCCCTCCATCACGGGTTCCATGCCCTCGTATTCAATAGTAATTCCTTCTTGATATCCCGCTTTTTTCAAAATCTGAAGGCATTGTTTTACTGGAACCTGTCCATGACCTATAATGGTTCCCTTGAGGTAATTGAAGCCCCTGGTCTGAAAATATCCTTCGCCGGGATCAGGCCGGCTGCCGTCACGGATATAAAAATCCTTGGCATGAACAAAGGCGGCGTAGGGCGCAACCAGGCTTACTGCCTGCACAGGCTCCTCGTCAACACAGAGAAAATTCCCCATATCGCAGAGCAGACCAAAATTTGTGTGATTCACTGCATGAAACAGCTTCTCCATCCGCAAGCTGTCCTGGCAGATAAACCCATGATTTTCTGCCATGGTTCTGATGCCCTTCTCGCGAGCATAGTCCGCAACTTCCCGGATGCCATCGGCAATCAACGGCAGTGCCTGATCAAAAGAGACATACGCTCCTAGACTGTACAGAACATCATGGCGTATTCTCGGAGCCCCGATCAAACCGGCAATGTCCACCATTTTCTTGACCCTCTCGACCTCTTTCCTGCGTTCTCCGGAGTTATCCAGTCCGTTGAGAAAATCCGCGCGAAATACAAAATTGGTAACCGCCATATTCTCAGCTTCGCATTTCTCTCTCAACCTCCTGGCATACTCCTCCGGTTCCATTTCTTCCGGCGGAGTCAAGCCGCAGAACTCGATTCCATCAAATCCCAGCTCTTTGGCTCTCTTCACGCAGTCCAGCTGAGAGAGTCCCTCCTGCTTCATGAGGGAAAAAAAGCTGTAGGTGCTCACTGATATCTTCATCTGTTTTCTCCTTTCTATTCTTCGGATGCCACAAAAATACTGCCTTTCTTCCGGCAAAATTTATGACAGCACAACCTCATGACCAGTCCGCGCTGACTCATAGACCGCCTCCAGAATCCGCATCATATCCACACCGTCCTCCTTGGGAGTCACGCAATCGGCCTCCCCTGCTATACAGGATATAAAGTGGTCAATCTCATTCTGAAACATTTCCTTTAATTCAAGAGATGTCTTTGCGTCAAAAGAGACGTTGGACAGGTATCCATTTGTTTCGGTGAACAACTCCAGTTCCGGATCCAATACCGCTCCTGCCTTTGTCCCGAAGAGTTCCAGTTTGCCCACATTCTTTTTGATATTCAGACTGAAGCTGGTCTCCACCGAGAGAACCGCTCCGTTGTCAAACCGTATCATAGCCGCCGCCAAATCCTCCACATCGCAGACATCCTCCGGCGTGGAGGACACCGAGACATAAGCCTTCTTATCCTTCAGCTGTTTCCGGTCTAACAGCTTGCGGAAAGTGATGCCGTATACCGAAACAGGCTTCGGATTCCCCAGAAGATAGCGTGTCAGGTCAATGACGTGAACGCCCAAATCAATCAGCGGGCCCCCTCCCGATCGCTTCTTATCGCCGAACCACCCGCCGGGGTTTCCGTTTCTCCGCAGATAGCTGGCCTTTGCATAATAAATCTCGCCGAAATTATCGCTCGCAATCAAATCCTTCAGCATGGCGCAATCCCTGCCGAACCGTCTGACAAAGCCAATCATCAAAGTTTTTTGATAGGTTTCAGCCGCCTGCCGCATCATGACGGCCTCCTCGACAGACACCGCCATAGGTTTTTCACACAGCACATGCTTTCCCGCCTTTAGCGCCGCGATGGTGCAAGCGGCATGATTGGAATTCCACACACACACGCTGACGGCGTCCATCTCCTCCAGCTTCAGAAATTCTTCCAGATCCGTGTACAGCCTTTCAACGTGGTACTTTTCCCCCTGCTTTTTCAACTGTTCTTCATCAATATCACAAAAGGCATAGAGCTCTGCCCGGTCATTTCCCAGATAGCTGTCGATGTGACAGTTGGAGATGCTTCCCACGCCGATGATTCCGATCTTAAATTTTTTCATTTTATAACTCCTCCCGTTTTTGGTTGTTTTATTCATGAAAAAGGCACAAAATCAAGGATTTCGTGCCTTATTTCCGAACCGCTTTCTATTTGATGATCATAATATCGTAATCCACACAGTATGTGTCAAAGGTAAATATCTTAGTATAATTGACCGCACCGCTTTTATAGTCGATCAAATCGCCCGCGCCTCCGACAGACACCTTCTGCTTTTTGGAGTCATACACATAAATATTCTTGGTAACGCGGTGAATCTCCAGCTCCAGCTCTTCTTCCGGATAAAGGGCAGGATCCTTTCTGGCCATCTCAAACAGCTCGTCTTTCATGGAATAAACATACCCCAGGCTGTTGCGGTGAGTGGTATAGCGTTTCTCCTTCCCCTCGTTGTTCACCAGCACATCTTTCTGTGCATCGTACAGCAGCTTGTAATCCATAATCTTCTGGTTTGCGTCAAAGGCCAAAAGCATAACATCTCCGGTATGCCTATCTTTGAAAATGTCCATATTCTTGGCGTAGCCCTCTTTTTCTACTCCCTTGTAGAAATAGGTTACCTTCTGCACCAGATTTCCGCTGCTGTCCACCGCGGTGATAAGCTTATGCAATACGCTGACATACTCATATTTGTTGTAGGAGGCCTCCGCCGCGTCATTGATCAGGATGATCTCGGCTCCGATTCCATCCTCTGCGGATTTATAGGCTTTGAAATCGTATTTTTTCGCATTAACCAGAACACTGCTGTCTCCTACCACGAAGTCCTCGTCGGATGCACTCTGCGCATCCGGGGGAATACAGAATACTTTGCAGGATCCGCCCAAAAAGACATATCCGCCAAAGGATTTGGGATCAATATAGTATTCCACCTGGCTGCCTTCATAGAATTCAATCAATCGGTTATTCTCCGATTCCTTATCGTTGGTTTCAATGGTATCGACGCTGGAAAGATACCCCTCCCGATCCAGCCTGTAGCGAATCATCTGGCTTCCTCTCACGGACAGACTTTTCAAAGCATCCAGCGCAGACACGCGAACCCCATCCAGAGTCAGCTTCGCCTTGCTTTTAACCACCATCATCTTGTTATTTTCGCTTAAAAGTTTCACGTCGATCACGTCCGAGAAGGTGTCCTCCGGTTTTCCTGCCAGAAAATAGCCATAAGTATCCGAAGTGTCAATTCCCTCTCGATAACCCTCCACATTGCCCAAAATATCAAGATAGAAGGTTCCGGCGCTTCCGGTTTCCACATAAGAATAATTGTTCAAAAAGTTTTGGCACAGCCGGTATTCTTTTTGATTATCCAGAAGGATACTGCTATTCTTATCTGCCAGTGAAATCGACTCGATTTTTCCGGAAACTTTTTCCGACGAGTAAAAAACGCCTGCTATTTTCCCGTTTTCATCGTACATGACGCTCAGGATATTCCCCTGCGCAATTTGCGTTGGAGATACACTGCGCCCGTTTCGATCCAAAATTCCAACCTCATCGTCCAGCTTCAGCGCGGGATGATTCTCCACAAGAATAGCTTCCGTCTCCGTCTCGTACCGGATTGCCTGATAGTTTTCAAACTGGTAAATTTTCATCACGTCCGGTCTGGAATCGCCGCTGTTATCAATAAGCTGGATATAGCCGTAATCAATATTGTATAAATCGGGATTGTAGTTTTCGACTGCTTTGTCGTTGTATATCAGATAAACATCCTTGGAGATGCTTTGGCTTCTGTCCTTTCCGTCAACAGTATAGAACAGGGTTCCGTTCTGATAACGCACATCCTGATCATAATAGATGACCTCGGTTTTATTTTTGGCATCTATCTCATAATAGAAAAGATTGTCATCCTCGTCGCAGTATGCCGTGATCCTCTGTCCCAGGAAGCCGTCCATATTCTCGCCTTTCAGCGTCCGGCTTTCCACCTGGAAATATCCGCTGCCCACACCGTCGGAACTGTCCAGAGAAGTATGGGAAACCGCGTTGACAACCCCTTCGTATATATAAATGTGATGATAAATTTCCAGAAGTGTCTTATCATTGTTGGTTATCTGATAACCGTTTTCGCCGATGGAATAAATCATCATCGGAGGTGTCTTTAAAAAGTTTACACTGATCTTAAAGATATCTTTTCTGGGAATAGAGCCGGACACAATCGCATCCTTTGCACCCTTTAACAGCCCCAGTTCGCTGGCCGCCTGATAGTATCCGTAGGGATAACCGCCGTAAGCTTTCGCTCTGTCCGAATATCCCAGCGCGTTAATAAAGGTAGTGCAGACTTCGAACAGGGTTATCTCATCGTCCGGGCAGAAAAGAGCATCCCCTCCCCTGGAGATCACACCCAGATAGTAAAGGGTGTTAATCTCCCTGGCATAGGGGTGTTCCGCCGGCACATCCCAGTAGGTTTGCTTATAGTCCGCAACAGGTGCGTTCATACATTTCAGAAGCATACCGGCGAACTCGCCTCTGGTCATGGGAGCAGTCTGCGCTTCCTTGCCGTCATAGAAGCCAAAAGCTTTTAAAAAGTTTTCTTCCTGTGCAGTAGTGTTCTCCGTCTCCTGTCCCTGATTCCCGCCGCTGGGCTCCGGCGAAAGGGAGGAATCTGCCGGATTCATGCCGTCGGTATATGAAAAAATTTTGATATAGTCCACATCCACATAGCTTGTAGCGTTCATCCCCGCGCTGAGATTAAACTTGAAATCCCCGCCGGACGCATAGTTGTTTCCCTCAAAGGTCCCCTTCTCTTCCCCGTTGATGTAGATGGTGCGTTCCTGTTTCGCATTGTCGTATACGATGGAAAAATCATACCAGGTTTCCCGGTCAGCAATGCCGAAAGGAAGCATCTTTGTGCCGTTGGGTTTATCATAAATACCGTTGTTCTCCCCTCTCTGAAAATAGCACAGGAAATCCCCGTTGGATTTGCTCCAGGACAGGGTAGAACTGGCGCTGTCCAGAAAAGCTTTCACCCGGAATTGAAGCACCATTTTCGGTTTGCCCGGAACCTGCGGGATCCATTTGCTGATTTGGGTTCCAGCCTTGTCATTGGGGAGTAGCCGCAGAAAATCGACTCCATTCTCCTCTATTTTCTGTATAGTAGAACCATCCGCAGGAAACACATGATCCAAACCGAATTTTTCATCTGTTTTTTCCCCGTTGAAATCCTGATAGTAAAACCATTGTATATTCTCCGCCCCCAGAGCCGGCGTTCTTAACGCCGGACAAAGCGAGAGCAAAATACTTGCCGCCAGACAGAAACAGCTTATCTTTTTCCACAATTTCTTCATTGTTCTCCCTCCTAGACCGCGGTAAGCAGCCGGAATATCAGCACGGCCGCCTCCGCTCTCGTCAAAGATCCGTTCGGACGGAAGGACCCGTCCTCATATCCGCCGATAATACCCTTTCCGGCCAGCTTGCCCACCGCTTCCACGGCATAGGGAGAAATACTCCCGCCATCAGTGAACCCCTTCCTTGTTTCCCCAAAGGTTTTGTTGCCGGCGAGCTTGTAGAGAATAACAGCAGACATTTCTCTTGTAATATTTTGATCCGGAGAAAAGATATCGCTTTCCACTCCGCTGACAATCCCCGCCTGATAAGCGGACAGAACGCTGTCATGATACCATACGTCCTCCTCCACATCCTTGAAAGGATTAGCGCCGTCCGTGCCTTTGGACAGTTCAAACGCCTTGACCGCCATGGTCACAAACTCGGCTCTCGTCACCGTATCCTCCGGTGCAAATTTGCCTTCTTCTTTTCCCTGTACTGCTTTTTTGATGTGCAGATAGCGCACGGCGCTTCTCGCCCAGCGGGTATTGCCCATATCGCTGAAAGGATATTCTCCGCCTGGCACGGGGGTTGGGGTAACCGTCGGTTCTTCCGGCTTTTTAATGGGATCTTCCGTATCCTTATCGGGCACATTGGGAATCCATGTGGTCTGTCCATTGTTTCCGGACGGCCTTGAAGCTGTTCCTCCCGATCCGGATCCTCCTGTTCCAGAATTACCGCCGCCGGTGTTTTGCTCCTTTTTCTTCTGATTGTCCGTCTCATCGGAGAATGCCTGGCTCAGCTGTTCAAAGCTTCCGAAGGACACACCGGTCAGCTTCTGATCCACCTTCTCCTTCTGCCTGAGTCCGTTGTATTTTGCAAAGACTGCGTCGCTTATACCGATCAGTTCTCTGCAGTCGGTGATAATTTTCCTCGTCTGCTTATAGTGTTCCGCCTTCTCCACTCCGGTGAGAACAACCGCTTGGTGCAGCGCCTTCAAAAAGCTTTCCTCTGTAAAGCATTCCTTTTTCCGCAGCGCTGTTTCCGCGGCGGTGACCGTCTCTTCAGACAGTTCCTCCTGATACAGGTTTTTCACCGCATCATCAGCCGGAAGATTGTCTGCCGTTTGCGCCATGCCGGCCCCCTGATAATAGAATGCGGCGAGCCGGTACAATCCGGCAAGCTTCTCCTGAAAAGCGTCGATGGAAGCATAGCTTCCGTCCAGCTCTTTTTTCGTTTCCAGCACCGCGTTTAAGATATAATCCCTGCCCTCATGGGAAAGCGCTTCATAAGGCTCCAAATCAAGATTGCATGCCTTGCCGTAATCCTCAAAAAACTGCCCGATGCCGGCTTTGTCCGCCGCCGCGTTCAGTGCGGGCAGCGCTTTTTCTATGTAGCCAGTGTCAAAAAATTCAAAATCTTTTTTCGCCGTTTGTTCCGATTTGAAGAGGGATGCTATCCCGTAAAAGGTGCTGGTTTCCGTCAGAGTGACTGGCAGGGAGGCTTCCCCGTTTTCCGTGCTGAACAAGTCCACGAAAGCCAGATTTTCCTTTGTCACTGCCCCCTCCTGCCGCAGAACGGCGAATACTCCATCCCGCGAAGCAGTGTCGGAAATGCGGATCTGAGGGGTGACAACCTGCTTCTCATAGTCCGTGGCATAGCTTAAGGCGATATTCCCTTCATAGACACCGCAGTCCCGATTCAGACTGCCCTGCTTCATACCGCTACTATCATAGCTCGTTTTTCCCGAGATGGGGGAAAGGCTCTCCAGCGACTGCACGGCAAACAGTGTGCATTTCTGTTTCACCTTTTCCCCGTCCAGGGCAACGGTTGTCTCAACCGGTCCGTTCGCTCCCGCTGGGATGGAAAGTGTTGCGATATCCAGCGCGGATACAGCATTTTTCTCGTCGTATGCCGTCACGAAAACGAACGCTTGGATGTCACTCGCCGTCTCATTAACAGCATTTGCTTTGATTTTATAAGTACCGGAGGTGCCCAGCGTAAAATTCTCCAGTTCCAGTCCTTCCAGATAGAGCGCCTGTTCCTTGGTGCGGAAGGTCTTGGCGGAATTTAACTGCCTGTCGTCAATATCGGTGACGCCTGCCGCCTGAAGGGTGTACGCCGCGCTGTTTTTCAGCGGCGTTTCAAAGGTCAGCGTATATTTTCTCGGATTGATGGGATCCCGCTCAACAGCCGATACCCTGTTTCCGTCTATGGAAAAGTTGTCCGCCGTCACTTCCGTGCCGGCCTTCACCGGAAAATTGAACAGAACATTGATCCGATCGGTTTCCGTGTTCTGCGCATTCTCCACCACAAAATCAAATTGATCCTGATACTCATACAGTGCCGCGTAATCGATATTGAACCATCCGTCAATTTTATTAGCCGTATAGCCGCTCCATACAAATTTTCCTGTATTTGCGTAGCTGTTTCCTTGTATGTTCGGGTACTTGTTATGGTTGGTGACACCGTCAATAAAAATAGTCCTCTCTTCCTTCTCGTTGTCGTACACGATGGTGACAGTATGCCATTCCGTCAGGTAATAGGGAAGGAGCAAATCCTCAAGGACTGTGCCATTCTCCTTGTCCTTGTATCCGCGGGGCGCTGCACGCTGGATACAGAAGGTTTCGGTTCTTCCCTTGACATCTTTGTAAATGGACGAACTGTTGTTGAGATTTGGCTGATACCGGAACTCCAGAACCAGCTTCGGTTTCCCCTCAATATAGGGGGTCAGATCTTTTCTGAAATCAGCGCCCGAAAGGTTCTTATTGACATTGACAAGCTGCATATAGGCGTTGTCGCCGTCCTCTACTCTGGTAAGCTTTCCGACCGTGTTTTCATATCCGATTATCGCCGTGTCGCCCGGCTGATAGCCGGTGACAAAATCGTCGTAAAAATAGGTTTGAAAATCAGGGTTTTCCGCTTCTACCGGCTCTGCCGGAAAAAACGGAAGGCAAAGAAGCCATGCAAGTGCCGCGCAAAGTATTCTCTTCCCTTTCATTGTTCATTCCCCTTCCTCTTTATTTTGTGGTGATGGTGACAGTTTGGGAAGCATCCTCCCAGCCCACAACATATCCCATAGACTCCGCGATCACTCTCACCGGAATGTATGTGCGATCCTCTTTCAGCAGAGGAGAAACATCGAATTCTGTTTTGACTCCGTTGCACTCGTAAGTATTGCTGCCGATGGTCATTTTCATGTCATCGCCCTCCGGGCCGTATGCCGTGATGGTCTGAAGTGCGTCATCCCAGTTCACTGTCCACCCGAACCGTTCAAATAGTTTCCGGAAGGGAAGCATCACCCGGCTGTCCTCATACAGGAAGGGTTTTCCGTAAGTGTCATCAAAGCCGACCTCTTCCCCGTCAATTTTCACCGAAATGCCACTGCTTACCGGCGGTACATCCGTCTTGACTGCGGTGTCCAGATAGCCTGCCAGCTTCTGTGCCGCCCCTTTGATGGCTTCTGACGAATCCGTTTGTTTGACTGCCTTTGCCGCGCTGAGCGCCTGCTGCGCTCCGGGATCGCTCGGCTTATCCCGCTCCGCTCTGGCTATCAGACTCTGCAGCCTTTCCCACTGGCTGACCTCCAGCTTGATAATGTGGGTTTTATCGTCATAGTACACATTGCCCGACGGATCCACCGCCACGTGGGTACAGTTTTTCGCAAGGTTTTTATAGGTGTTGTTGTAAATATCAACCGCGGACAATACATAACCTGCGTTCGTATACATCGTACCGTCCGCACCCCACCGGATATAATTTCCTCTTCTGGTTGCAGGCATATCACTTTCGGTGGTGGAAATACTCTTCTTGACCTCCAGTGTTTCCGTATCAATACCGAAAACGGTTCCCTGTTTATCCGAGCAGGCCCACAGAAGGCCGTCCGGACCGAAGGACATCTGTCCGATGATGGCAGTTGAGGTTCCTATACCGGGGATATTCAAAATGGTTTCCTTTTCGATCGCCATCGTCTTCGCGTCAATCACAGCAAATTTTGCCTGACTTTCAACGGGATCGATGCCGATCCCGCCGCTTATCGTCGTTCCGACATAGATTTTTCCGTCCTTGTAGGCAAGTCCGCCGATCGCGTGGTTGGGAAACAGATTCCGATAGGTTTTGAAATCCGGTTTGCCGTTTTCGTCCTCATGATAGACTGTGATGGCACCGCCTAACTCACCGTAATCGGGGATACTGCCGATCAAGATGGTGTTCTCCCAAGCTGTTTCCATGACGAAGGGGCGATCCTGCATCTCCCCAATGTCCGCCACCATGCAGGGGTTACCCTCCGTGGAGAGATCCCTCTTATAGTCGATGGGCTGTGCGGGATCATAGCGGTATATCACCGCCCCGGTGTAGGTTCCGTAGTAAGCTTTGCCGTTCATCATCACAAAGCCTTCCGGCTGATGGAAGTTCTGAATATTAAAGGTGAATTCTCCCTTGTTGGTGTCGTAGCCGCTGATGCCGTACTGATACCCGCCAATATAGAGCATTCCGTCATCCGCACACTGCATTCTCTGGATGGTGGGGCCGTCCGGCTCCAGTCCGGTCACCGGAACAGTCTCAACGGTTTTATCCTGCGGATTTAACAGATATACGTTTTCCACAAAATCGGAATTCATCGCCAGGCGATGGGATCCGTCCGGCATTTTAACCCAGTACAGCCCAATCAGCGGGCGATCCACCGGCGCATCGATCGTACAAATCTTCTCATTTTCTTTGGTGGAAATCCGATAACTGTAAATATCAACGTCCTTTGTGTAATAAATCAAATCGCTGTCATAAGGAGAAGGCTTGGACATGACATACTGTTTTCCGGTACACTTTATGGTATCCAGAAGTTCCAGCGTCTCCTCGTCAAACACCATCAATGTTCCCCACTGCATCGCGAAAAGTTTTCCATCCACCACCGAAAGCATATAGATGGTGCTTCCGCCCAACTGACTTTTGATCTCCTGCTTTTGCCCGGTCTGCCGGTCATAGCGGATGATAGCCTGAATATCCGCGTTGACGCCGGTTCCAACATACACATACTTATCTGTAACCGTCATGCCCTGATTGTATTGGGCTTCGGATTTCATGACACCGAGATTCCGGTATGCGGCTTTGTTGACGTCGTATTCGCTGACATAGCCGCCGCCCTTAGAGAAACTGCTGATATACACCTTATTGTCGTTCGATACACGAAGGGTATATGCGTCCTTCACTGGTGTAAAATTGGGGCATTCTGTGATCTTTTCCTGCTTGGGATCATAGCACATCAAGGCTCCTTTGGGATTGCCGACAAAATAAACCTTCCCGTCCGGCGCCACGTCCAGACCGTTGACCAGCGTCATAGAATCAATCCGCTGGCTGAAGTTCACCTTCCCGGTCAGGGCATTGATCGCATAAAAGGTACAACCCTGAACGCCGAAATACAGCTCCGGATTTCCGTTTTTGTCGTATCCGTAAGCGCTGTAAGTCGTCTTTGCCGTTTTGACGCCGATTCCCAGATCCTCCTTGTTGCCAAACGAAGGCCCAACTTTCTCCACTGCGGTTCCCCCTCTGGGAGCGGTAGGCTCCTCCTGGGCGGGAACATTCTCCGTGAAGGTCGGTTGGAAAGAATCCTTGCTGATCGGCTGGAAACCGTCGGTATACTCATAAATTTTGATATAATCAAAATCCACATAGCTGGTGGCGTTCATCACTGCCACGATGTTAAAGCGCAAATCACCGGTCTGATAATAATTGTTGCCTTCGAAGGTTCCCTTTTCCTCGCCGTTCAGGTATATGGTCCGGTTGGGCGACGCGTTGTCATACACAATGGTAATAGTATGCCAGTTTTTCCGATCCTCCATGGTAAAGGTCGCCAGTTTCTGATCGTTTGCCTTGTTGTAAAAGCCGTTGTTTTCCCCTCTCTGAATATGGCAGGTTGGCTCCCCGTTAGAAGGGCTCCAGGATACATAGGAGCTTCCGCTGTCCAGAAAAGCTTTCATTTTGTACTCTACAACCATCTTTGGTTTGCCGGGTACGTCCTTCAGCCAGACGCTCAGTTGGGATCCGGCGCTTCCGTTGGGAAGCAGCCGCATATAGCCTTTCCCGTTCTCGTCGGTATAGCGCTCCACATTTGCAGAGCCTGCCGGAAACGTATGACTCAGACTTTTCACCTTGGTGTCCTGCTGTTCATACGCCGTTGTGAAGTCATCGTAATAATGGCACACAGGATCCTTGGCCTGTGCCGCGAATGGAATCCATTGAAGCAAAGTCAATGCTGTCAGAAAGAAAGCCACGATTTTTTTCATTTTCTTCCTCCTTTTTTTAATAAAGACAGTGATAGTTATCCATCAGGCGGTGTAACCGATTTATGTCTATTTCTCCCACTTTGAGCTGCTCCTGCAAAGCCAGACTGACCGCCATACCAGCCGCCTCACCGAGATTGCTGCAGATCGGGATAATCCGGTAAGCGGATTGGGCCTCATGAGTAGAAGAGATGCATCTGCCTGTCACCAGAAAATTGGAATATAAGCGGTTCACCATCGCCCGGTAGGGAATGGTATAAAAGTCATGATCGTCTATATGGTATTGAACCGTTCCGCTTCCGTCCGGGTTATGAATATCAATTCCGTAAGCCCCTCTGGAAACCGAATCCTCAAATTTCCTGCACTGCATAATATCCTCCGCCGTGATTTCGTACATTCCTTCAATCATACGGCTTTCCCGCACGCCAATCTGCGGTGCGGACATGATAAGATTGCTGTTTTGAAAACCGTCCGCATGTTTTTTTAAAAAGCTGTACAGCTCAAAAACCTGCTTCCGCGCTTCCTGTTCTGCCGCGCTCAGTTCTCTGGCGTTTAAGGGATTTTTCCGAACAATCCGGGTGGAGTTAAAGTGTACGACGCCCTTTTCGATATGTTCGAAGGTAAGAATGTTTTCCCTTGGATTTGTTATTTTTCCTTCTCTTTGGTATTGCTGATACAGCGCAAGGATTTTTTCACGATTTTTATGGAATGTCTCAACGTCCACGTTAGAAAGACGAAAGCACATAGTCATCGGTTGGCAGCACTCATCCTCTTTCCGCCCAACATGGTAAGGGCATCCAGCCAGATATGCCAAATCTCCGTCTCCTGTCGCGTCAATAAAATAGTCTGCCCGATAGGTCTCGACTCCCGATTTGTTGGCAACGCGAATCTCGGTGATACGCTCATTTTCCGTACCGACACCGACAAGATAGCTGTGAAACAGCACATCAATGTGATATTCTTCCGTCAGCTCATCCAGAACAATTTTCAGGATCTCCTCATTAAAGGTGACTTTATTTTCAAGAAGGCCTCCTTTTTCCTCCAGCCGGTCTAAAATCTGCAGAAACAGGCCTCCGTTTACCGCTGTGTTCTGCCCGCTCTCATTCTTTGACCAATACCGCATAAACGGATTGACTAGGCAATTGACCGCAGAACCTCCCAGAAACCCGCTGCATTCTATCACTAAAACCTTTCTTTTTTCTCTTGCCGCAGCGATGGCCGCATTGACACCGGATATGCCTCCGCCGGCCACAATCAAATCATAGTTCATACTGCCCCTCCTTTTGCTTTATGATAGGAACCTGTCAAGGGACTTGTGCAAATCTCTCAAGCATTAGGGAGTCAAATCCTTGGAAGAATCCTATAATAATGTTCGTATGACATCATTATAGCAACTTACTGCGATTTTTTCTTGAACAAGCAAGAATAAAACCTTGCACAAAAGATACATTCTATGATAAGATACATACAAAAGGTATATTTGAGTCAGGAGAAAATGCAATGGAGAAGAAGGAAAGCCAGCTGCAGGCCTTAATCAATGTGCTGACGGCAAACTCGAAGCTTCACATCTGCGTCTATGACATGTCCAATATTCTAAATAATGATGTGATGAGCTTAAAACGGCAAAATACCATGCACTTGTCCGAGATCTGCAATCTGATGAAGCGTACAAAAAGGGGACTTGGGCGCTGCATGCGCTGCCGTTCCTATGTAAATCACAAAGTCTATTCCAAGAAAAAAATGCTGGTCGGTCAATGCATCAACGGGCTGACAGAAATTGTACAGCCGGTCATTTATAATGGAAGAGTGATGTGTATTATTTATATCGGTAATTTTTATACCGACAAAGCTGTGACAGCGCATGAACTCTTGCAATCCGCAAAAAAGTGCGGCTGTCCGGAGATGGAGGCAGTCTACGCTCTGTCCGGACTTCAGCCCTGTCCGGATTTGAATCTCTATATTCAAATGGGCAGAATCATCAAAGAGTATATCATTATGCTTTTCGAAAAATACCATGTTTCTCTCACAGTGGATTCCCATTGGATTGTGGAGGATTTAAAAAACCATATTGCCTCCTACTATAACCACAGTCTAGTCCTGTCCGATCTGACCTCGGCATACCGCTTTAATGACAAATATATCGGCCGTATTTTCAAAAAGCATACCGGCCTCTCCTTTGCGGAATACCTGAACCAGGTGCGGATTCAAAAAGCTTGTATTCTGCTGAAGACCACAGACAAGAAGATGATAGAGATCGCCCTGTCGGTAGGCTATGAAAATATTAGTTATTTTAACCGAACCTTCAAGAAGGTTACCGGTATGACCCCTTTGGAATACCGCAATGAGCCCGATGCGCAGATTCCCGGCAATTTATTCTGACCTCTGCCTTTCAAACGTTTTGACACCATTTTATATTTTCTAATTCTAATGCGAAAAAAACAGCGAAAAAGTTGACTCTTTCCCGCTGTTTCTATATTTCCTATCATCCAAACAAATGCCATTATGGCATTTCAGAAAACAAACGCTTTAAAGTTCGATCCATCGCCGATTGCCCTTCCGAAACAATCGGAAGGACTTTTTTCAAACACGCCCGCTTCCCTTATCCGTTGTATCTCCGGTTGATTTTGGTCATTTCCCGGACTTTAAAATCGCTCTCGTCTATTCCATACACAATCCCGTTTATCATAGCTTCGCCCTCGGCCCACTCAAAGGTTTTGGTTCGCTCTCCCAGAAAACGAGGGATGGCAATCTCTTTTTTCAATCCGATGACCGATTCCACCGGTCCGGTCATCCCCACATCGGTCAGATAAGCGGTTCCACCCGGCAGAATCCTGTCATCGTTTGTCTGAACATGGGTGTGGGTTCCATACACTGCGGTAGCCTCTCCATCCAGATAATATCCCAACGCTTGTTTTTCGCTGGTAGCCTCAGCATGAAAATCCACAACAATGATGTCGGCCCGGTCTTTCACGTTTTCCACGGCCTTTTTCCCAGTGACAAAAGGGCAGGAATTTTTCTCGTCCAGATACACCTTGCCGATCAGGTTGATAACTGCTATCCGCATGCCGTCTTTCTCCGTAAGATAAACACCGTCTCCCGGCCGGTCCGGCGGATAATTCAAAGGACGGATAATCCGGTCTCCCTTTTCCAGCATGGGGAAAATGTCACTCTTGTCAAAGGCATGATTTCCCAGTGTGATAACATCTGCCCCTGCTTCCAGCATCTGATACGCATACTTTTCGGTGATGCCGTTGCGGGTCACCGCATTTTCTCCATTCACAATGGTAAAATTTATGTCAAATTCCTTCTGCAATTCTGGAAGGTGAGAAAACAGAACATTTCGCCCTGTTTTTCCTACAATGTCGCCGATTACTAAAATATAATACATGCTTTCTCCTATCTATCGCCGCTTCTAATATCGGAAATATCATTTAAACACGAATCCGACTCGTCTTTTTATTATAACAATATAAAAACGCTTTTGCAAGACAAAAGCCACCTTAAAAGTTTGAGCCTCGGCAAGCAGATAAAATATACCCGCCGCCTGCTTTCTTTCATTGATTTCTGACACCAACAAAGATATAGCATTAACAATGAAGTTGTATGTGATACATGTTCTGAATTTCAATCTTTTATACATACCATATGTTTTTTGAAAAAACGTATTAGAAATTCAAATCAAATTAAGACAACATAAAAATATCCCCGTCACAAAGAGACAGGGATATTTTTTCTTTTTTATTCTTACTTCGCGTATTCCACCGCTCTGGTCTCGCGCACAACACTGACTTTGATCTGACCGGGATATTCCAGCTCATTCTCTATCTTCTGTGCAATCTCTCTGGCGATGACAATCATAGATTGGTCGTTGACGTCATCCGGTTTTACCATAACCCGAATTTCACGGCCCGCCTGAATGGCATAGGTTTTTTCAACACCCTTGAAGGAGGTTGAGATCTCTTCCAATTTCTCCAGACGTTTGATATAGGTTTCAATGTTTTCACGCCTTGCGCCGGGTCTTGCAGCAGAAATTGCATCCGCAGCTTGTACCAGACAGGCAATTGTGGAGGTTGGCTCCACATCGCCGTGATGCGCCATGATCGCATTGATGATCAGCTTGTCTTCATTGTATTTCTTCGCAAAATCCGCACCGATGGTGACATGGGAGCCTTCCACCTCATGGCTGGCGGCTTTTCCGATGTCATGAAGCAATCCTGCACGTTTGGCAAGCACGCTGTCTAGTCCCAGCTCAGAAGCCATAATGCTGGCAATCTGCGCCACCTCAACCGAATGGCGGAGCACATTCTGCCCGTAACTGGTACGGAAACGCAGTCTTCCCAAAAGCTTGATAAGTTCGGGGTGCAGACCATGCACACCGACTTCAAATGCAGCCGCTTCGCCTTCTTTTTTGATGGTGATGTCCACTTCCTTTTTGGCCTTTTCCACCATCTCCTCAATTCTCGCCGGATGAATCCGACCGTCGGAAATCAGCTTTTCCAAAGCCACCCTCGCAACTTCCCGCCGAATGGGGTCGAAGGAGGATAAAATGACAGCTTCAGGAGTATCGTCAATGATAAGATCAATCCCCGTCAGTGTTTCCAAGGTTCGAATATTTCGTCCTTCCCGTCCGATAATTCTTCCTTTCATCTCATCGTTCGGGAGATTTACAACCGACACAGTTGCCTCTGCAACATGATCCGCCGCACATCTCTGAATGGACTGGGTGATCAGATTTCTGGCTTTTTCATCCGCCACTTCCTTGGTCTGTTCTTCAATTTCTTTGATACGGACAGCCGCTTCCACACGAACTTTGTCCTCAATATTTTTCAGCAGGTATTCCTTCGCTTCCTCAGCGGTCAAACCGGAGAGCTTTTCCAGCACTTCCAACTGTCTTTTCTGGATTTCTTCCACATGAGCTTCTTTCTCTTCCAGTTTTTTATTCTTGTCCTTTAAATTCTCTTCTCTCTTTTCTAAGTTGTCCAACTTTTTATCAAGGTTTTCTTCTTTTTGCAGCAATCGTCTTTCCGTGCGCTGCGTCTCGTTTCTGCGCTCTTTGATTTCTTTATCGAATTCCACACGATTCTTATGGATTTCATCTTTTGCTTCCAGCAGCATTTCTTTCTTCTTGCTTTCACATGATTTCAAAGCGTCGTTGATAATTTTTTTTGCCTCTTCCTCCGCGCTTCCAATCGCGTTTTCCGCCACCTTTTTCCGGTAGGAAACGCCCATAAAAAAGGCTGCAACCGCCGCTAAAACCAGTAGAACCGCCGCAACGATAATAATAATTGTCTGGGTATCTATGTATACCACCTCCAGTTTCTTTTTCTTTTTTTATGCGATTAAAGAGAAAATCATTAAATTTATGCACTTTACCTGCTCTTATATTCTAATATTTTTTTTATACAGTGTCAAGGATAATCACCATTTACAACAAAATTATTTTTTGAACCTCCTTTGCATCAGCCATCACAAAAGGAAAAGTAACGGAAAAGAAATATAATTGTAATGTATTTCCTGCAACTTTCCAAAATCCCAAGCGTCCAATCAGACAGAACGAGAGGCCCCCCTTCCCTCGAAATCCTATTACTGAAAACAGGTAAAAGTGCTGCCTTTCATGCTTGCCTGAGTTTTCCAGGCATACCAAGTTTTTAGTATTGCAAAAGTGAGCAGGATGTTTTACAATAGGCAACGTGGTTGACATAACACTAAATCGCATTTGAGAAAAACAAATTCAGATACATCACGAATTACAAATATTTTTAGTATCCATTCCGAAAATCAGGAACAAAAAAGATTCGCGTTATGTAAACTACATTTCCAAATGGGGAAATCAAAGAAAACAAAATTTGTTTTCTGTCACACCTAAAATTCTAAAGGAGGAATTTTTCATGTCAAAACTCAAAAAACTTACCGCATTTGCAGTAACATTTGTCATGTTATTCGCATTTGTGCTTCCGACAGGCGCTTTCACCATCTCCCCGGATGTTGCTGGCACCAATTATGAGGAAGCAGCGTACGTTCTGGGTGCTTTGGGCATCATGGTCGGCGACGCGGAAACCGGCGCGTTCCGTCCCGAAGATACCATCACCAGAGCAGAATTCGCAAGAGTATCTGTATCCGTGTTAGGTCTGGACGATGTTGCGGAAGCATCCAAAGGTCAGTCTAACTTTACTGATGTATCAACCGACCATTGGGCAAACGGCTACATCAATGTAGCGACCAGCCAGAAATTAATCATCGGTAACGGTGACGGCTCCTTTGCGCCGGAAGCAAATATCTCTTACCAGGATGCAATCACTATCTTAGTAAGAGCACTGGGATATGAGCCCGCTGCAAACTCCAAAGGCGGTTATCCCAACGGTTTCTTAATCGTAGCCACGGAAAACGGCCTCAATAAAAACGCCGCGGGTGCAGGTTCCGAAGCGGTTATCAGAGGTATCGTTGCCAACTTGGCATACAATGCATTAACCATCAATCTGATGGAGCAGACTGGTTTCGGTTCCGATGCAAAATACGAAGTAACCGACAAAACCATCCTGGCTAACAAGCTGAAAGTAGAAAAAGGCAGCGGCCAGATTACAGCAAATGAATATACTTCCATTTCCGGGAACACCGCTTTGAACGATGATCAGATCAAAATTGACAGCGACAAATTCTTCAAAGCAGGCAATTCCAATGCGAAAAATTACCTGGGTTATATGGTAACTTACTATGCAAAAGATAACGACGACGGTCTGGACAAAGAAATCCTGCTGGTAAGACCGGAAAAATCCAGAAATAAAACAATTAACATTGTCGGGTCTAACATGCACAAAGTGGAAGAGAGACAAGTCGAATACTGGAAAGATAAAGACAACGATAAAAGCCCCTCCAAGGCAAGAATCGCCGATAATGCGGTTATGATCTACAACGGTGTGTACGTTGATTACGACCACAATAAAATGTTCCCGGACGGTGAAGAAATCGCCGGAAACGTGAAACTGTTGGAAACAAACGGCGATGACAGATACGACATCGTATTCGTAAACGAGGTAACAAACCTGGTTGTAGAGGAAACCGTAGCATCCAGCTTCAAGGTGATTGACAAATACGGCAATACGCCTCTGACACTGGATCCCGACGACAGCAACTACAAATTTGAAATCAAAGACGCAGACGGCGGCCAGATCGAATTCGAAGATTTGAAAGAGTGGGATGTACTGTCCTACACCATATCCGAAGACAAAAGCCTGATTATCGTTCAGGTCTCTAGAGAAAAAGTAACCGGCAAAGTAACGGAAATCGAAGATGACCGATATAAAATCGGTGAAAAATCCTACCAGAAGGCTGACAACTACACTGCAGATATCAAGCTGCAGGACGAAGGCACCTTCTATCTGGACGCGCTGGGAAGAATCGCGGCGGCTGACCAGACTGCTTCCGTCGGCACAGATTATGCTTACCTGGTTGCAGGCAACCTGAAAACAGGCCTCGACAGCGTGGTAGAGCTGAAATTGATGAACTCCAAAGGTGAAATGAAAATCGTTGAGCTGAACGATAAAGTAAAATTCAACGGCAAAAACAACACCGAAGCGAAGGATGTTCTGACCGCCCTGACTTCTGGTGGAAAAGTAAAAGCGCAGGTTATCACGTATGAAGTGAACTCTGCAAATAAGGTAAATGCTCTGAAAACAGCGGCTGACAAATCCGGCGAAAGCAAGCTGGTTATCGACAAATACAACTTCACAAAGAACTTTGCAGGCAACGATGTTGTCTACAAATCCAATTCCAATAAACTGGGCAGATTCAACTTAAACAGCGATACACTGGTATTTGATATTCCAGCAGGCGCTGAGGAAGATGAATTCGCAGTCAGAGATTACAACATGTTTGAAAATGACGGCAAATACAACATCGAAGTATTCGACCTGGAAGAGGATCTGACCGCAAAAATCGTTCTGGTGACCAATTCCGACGGAAAAACGAATCTGGAATCTCCGATTGCTGTCGTAAACAAAATCACCAAGGCGAGAGACGATAACGGCGAAGAGATCGAACGGCTTTATGTTGCATACGACAACAAGATGGCAACCTTTGACACAAAAGAGCTGGGCCTGCTTGTAAAAGGTGAAACCGGCAGCCAGAAAGCGCTGCAGCAGGGTGACGTTATCCAGTTCAGAACCAACAGTGACGGCAAGATTGAAAAAATCTCGGTTCTGTTCGATGTCTCTGCAAAGGATACTGAATTTACAAAAACCATCAGTGAGGATATGCAGATTGTCTACGGTAAAGTAGCGAAGAAATTCCCGTCTTCCATGAACGTGACCGTCGGAGAATCTGATATCGAAAACTATGCTCTGGAAAACGTTGTTGTTTACAGCTATGACTCCACAAAAACATCCTCCAACGTTTCCATCAAAACAGCAGGAGATATCCAGAAATACGATGAATCCAACCCGAGCAGAGTCTTTGTGAGAATCTACAAAGACGTTGTAAAAGAAGTATTTATCGTAAAATAAGAACCTCGAAGAATACCAAAATGCAGCTTTCCATTTTACCTCACTCCAATCAATAGATAAAAACCACCGGCTTTTTTCAGCCGGTGGTTTCAGCCTGTCGAAAAACGCATGGATTCCATCAAGCGAATCCACGCGTTTTTGTGTCTATTGGGAATAAAAACATGAGTATCCGATGCAGCGTGCCATGGTTCCCATCCCGCCACTTCCACATGGCCAGC
>NZ_JAHLPV010000028.1 GCF_018918095.1 Acetivibrio sp. MSJd-27
ATAGGTGTAACACCTCTGTTCCATTCCCTCCATACCATGATATTGATATTTTGCTACCCATTTGCTGATATCGCTTTTATGAATACAATATGTTTCTGATATCTCATCAATGGATTTTCCTTTTTCCAATATCAAACTCACGATTTCCATTTTCAATTCCACTGTATATTTTCTTTTCCCCATAAAAAGTACCCCCCAATTATTAGATGGTTATGATTTTATTTTATCATATTGTCTAATATTTGGGGAGCACTTCATTTTTACCGGCTCTTATGTATACAACTGCTTTCATTTTTGGCTTATTACGCTATTTTCTATACTCCTATTATATCATATTTCGCATGATTCGAATAGACTTTTTTACAAAAATTTGACCGCTGACTTTGCCTTTGTCAGCGGTCTGATCCCCGTTTGATAATCAAACGGGGATTTTGAATATAACATTAAACTACGGTTTTACTTGTTTGCTTCTGAAAATCTCTGCAGTATTGCTGCGGTTTCCGCTCTTGTTGCATTGTCCTGCGGATTGAGGGTTTTATCTGTCTTGCCTTTGATAAGTCCCATACCAACGGCATACTGAACGGAAGCTACCGCATATTCGGATATGCTTTCTGCGTCATCGTATGAAAGTATATTTGTATTTTCACCGGCGCTGACGTCATAACCCTTGTACTGTGCATATCTGTGAATAATTGCCGCTATCTGCTCTCTTGTAATACTGTCGTCGGGCGCAAATTCCGTTTCAGATATACCCTTTACAATTCCGTTTTTGATTGCCCATGCAACTGCATTTGCATAATATGCATTATCCGCAACGTCACTGAATATATTTTCGCCTTCCTGTTTTTCGCCGTCAATTCTATGCAGAATTGTTACAAACATCGCTCTTGTAACGGCTGTCTGAGGCTCAAATTTCGTATCTGATGTGCCAAGCATAAACTTGTTTTCAAAAGCGCTCTTTACATATGGATAGAACCAGTCGGATTCAATAACGTCTGTAAACGGAAGCGGTGATTTCTTTGCGAAAACAACCTTAACTTCGGTATCTTCTTTTACGGATTTTATGGTATAAATCTCGTTTCTGCCGACTGATTTACCGTTTATCAGCATATCTGCCACAGTGTATCCGTCGTCCGGAATTGCTGTGATTGTAACACTGTTTCCACTGTACACCTTGTTTTGCGAAAGCTCAACCCTGCCGTGCTCTGTATCCAGAGCGATGACCGTGTATACTCTTGCTGAGCCGCCGCTGCTTCTGCTCTGTCCGTCGTTTCGCCAGAAATCGGATATTGCCTGCATAAGCTTTGTGACGCCGTCTGTAAAGTCGCTCTCTGCAACCTGCGGATTGTTTATAAGAGTTTCAGCCTCATCTATTGCCGCCTGCAGCGCATTGATTTTGCCTGCCGACGCATTCGGATTATTTGCAATAATACTCTTTGCTTCTTCGATTTTTTCCGCAAGGTCGGACTTGGAATTGTTTCCTATGTTTACAACAACGTAATCGGAAAGCCCCTCCGTGCGCGAACCGTTTGAAGTTTCGGCATTTGCTGTTGCAAGCTTTGCTTTAACCGCCGTTTCTCTCGGAATAAGCGCCGTTATTTTGCCGCCGTTTATCTGTATTGCGCTCTTTTCGTATAAGATACTCCAGTCGATTAAATCCGGATCAATATTAAATGCTTTGCCGTTTTCGGTAACAGCTGCCACGGTAAGCATTGCAGTCCGGCCGTTTTTGATGTTAATTACTTTTTCTCCGTTTTCATTCGGAGTAATTTCATTGCCGTCAAGATAAATCTTCAGCGAGTCAAATGAAAATCCGCCTGTCCTTACCGCATAAACTGTCATCTGCGAAACATTGCCCGCCTTGTCTGTTGCAGTGAGCAAATGTTCCTTAAACAATTCATCTGCGCCGAGTGTTTTTTCTATTTTAAAACTTCCGTTGGACGCTATTGCCACGCCTTCGTCCGCCTCGCTGATTTTTACGCCGTCAAGCATCAGCTCTGCCGATTTTTCGGTAATTCCCTCAATGGTATATTTGCCGTTTTCATCAGCAATGACCGTATTTGCACCAAAGACCACCGTTATGTCATCCGTACCCATTTTTCTGTCAATACTTTTTTGTGAAAGTGACAAAACAGGAGCGGATGAATCAATTGTAAAGCCAAGGTACGCATTTTCAACATCTGTGATTTCGCTGCCCTTTATGTGGTCTTTTGACGAAGTATATGCCGTGAAGTTAACAACATAATCTCCGTCGTCAAGGTCGTCTAACACAAATTTCCAGTTCTTTCTGAAGTAGGAAAAATCCGCGTCATTCGGATTCGGATCGACACCAAAGGCATAGACCTTACCGCCGTTTAAATCCATTTCCATAAACACATCATTTTCAAAGACATATTCTATCACAACGTCCTTGACATTTGTGTTAATCTCATTGCCCGAAGTATCGAAATTAACCTTTACTTCCTTGAGCTTAGGCATATCCGCCACCGGAAGAACAAGTGAATTTGACGAAACGGTTGCAGTTCCGTAGTAATAATGCGTTTTGTACTCTTCGCCCGACTTTTTGTATTCTTCTCTGAGCGTCTTGATGTTTACATGATAGCTTTTGCCTGCCTCAAGAGCCGCTTCCTTCCCGAATACAAAGTTTGCGCCTTTTTCAAACTGACCGATGTTATTTTCAAGCACCGTTCCGTCCTCGGAAACGATTTCCGCGAGATAGTGCGTGTAGTCTGCGTCACCGGGATCGGTAACCTTTACAAAGATTTCACCGTTGCCGCCGTATGCGATTTTTACGCCCGAAACCTCTTTGGGAAGATTGCTGTTTTTAAATTTGAATCCCGTGTTGCTTACGGCAAGGCTTATTCCCTCGGTTGTAGTAAGAGTTGTAACCGCATAGTATCTTTCATTCTCGCCTACCGTATCCGGCAGTGAATCCGGAAGAGTTATTTTTTCTGTTGCCGCCGCCGAATTCAATACCACATTTTCTTTATGAAGAATATTTTTTCCAAGAACATCTCCGTTGTTTTTGCTTGTTTTGATTTTTGAAAGCACGTCTTTGTCCTTTGTGAGATAAACGTCTATTGTGCCTGTCTTGTCACCCTTTGCGCCGTTTATCTTCCAGCCTGCCGTAACGCTTTGCGTTTTTGTTGCGGGGTCCTCTGCATTGAGCTCTATAGTTGTGCTGTCTTTGTCAAGCTCTGCGATTTCATCGACGCCGTTCATCTTAAATGTCGTGATTTCAAAATCCTTATCGGCTGCATATTTTACCGTCCAGCTGCCGTCTTTTATCTGCGCTGCATCCGTTACGGTAACATAAATGAAATTGCCGTCCTCTCGGCTCTGCAAAAGCATATTGCCGTTGCCCATTCCGTCATCGGGTGTAAGCGTTATAATCCTGCCGTCCGGATTTATAAGTGTAATATCTTCTGCTGACGGCGTTCCGACGCCGGAATAAGGAATTTCAAGAAGAAGTGCGCTCTGACCGCTTGCGCCGTCAACCTTGACCTTTGCTTCTTTTTCATTTCCGCCCGCGGATGTGTCTGCAAGAGTTACAACCGAAAGCGCGTAAATGTTCGTTCCGTAGTATGCCGTAACGTCGTCTGCATTTGCAAGCGACATACCTTCAATTCCTTCGCGGTGCGGAGGACTCAGATCGATGTTTTTGCCGAATGATACGCTTTCGCCCCAGTAATAAATCACGCCGAAACGTATACCTATAATTTTGATATTGGCGCCGACAAATTCATGCGATACCGCCGCCTCGACTCCGGCAAGCTCTTTTCCGCCGACAAGCGGAATACTGTCGGGTATGCATATACTTGCAAATATATAACCGTAGAAATAGTTATCCGCAATGGTTACGGTAATACCTCCGGTTATGAGACCGTCAATAATGCTTGCGTTTCCGTACAGGTTAAGCTCCCACGGCTCTATCCACCTTGCGCTTATACCTGCCTTTACGTCGATAAGCTTTTCAAGACCTTTTGTCTTAAGCTTCATATCTCCGGTAAGCGACAGGCCCTCAAGGCTAACCTTTGCGTTAAAATCGCCTGTCAATACGCCTATCGCTTCAAGGCGCGTAAACAAAAGTATTGTGAGCGGCGGAAGTTTGTCAAATTCACCGCCGATTGTGTCGGCAAGCCCGTTTATTCCGCCACCGAGACCGGCTATAAAGAGCACCGGCGGCGCAACGGGAATTTTAAGACCGTCACGGATATAAAATTCTATTTTATCGGGTACGATTACATCTTTGTTTTTAACGTTGACCTGTTTAAATGCAAGGATACCTTCGCACTCGATAATTTTGATGTTCAGACCTGCATTTATCTCGTATTCGTTTTCTATCGTGTTGATTTTTACACTTGCGTAAATTCCGGGAGAATTTGCAACAAGCGAGCCCAGGACGTCCTTTGGAAGCGCAAGCGAGAAAGCGGCGTCAATGCCGATAAATCCCGTATCGCTTACCTTTACATATCCGTCCTCAACATCGCCTTTCTCACCGAAAAGCACATTGTCTACCTCTGCCGAAAGCTGACCCTCCGACAGCTTCGTGTCCTTTTGGATTTTGTCACCCGTAGAGGTTCTTTTCGGCGGATTTTCGTCAAACATGCTTGTCATCTCGCCCGAAATATCCTCCTGGTCGGCAGTAAGACTTTCGTCAAACAGATTGTTAAGTTCTTCGCCTATATCCTCCTGGTCGGCGGTAAGGTCCGGCTGTTCTTTGTTTTTCGGTGCCTTAATCGGTATGCTTATGCTTCCTCCGAAGCCTATTCCGTGAGTGACCATGCCGTCCGAATCGTCATACCACTGCGAGCTTAAAACACCGTATTTCAAATCTACGGCAAAGCCGCCGAGCGACTGAATCATGGTTGCCGCTCCGTCAAGAGAAAGATTGAGAGAACGCACTGTTACGCCCTGACCGATTGCGTCCGAAAGGCGTTCCTCGTCAAGAGTATACGCAATGCCTTTGGTCGCCGAGATACTCCACTTGCTTCTCCAAACGTTTATTGAATTTACAACCTTTAAAAGTCCGTCGCCTTCAACCCTGCAGGAAGAGCCTCTTCTGTAAAGTTTAAGCGGTTTTTCGCCCTCATAGGAAAGCATGTTGTTTATGATGATGTCGCCCGACTGAAAGTCTGCCTGCCAGAAGGTTTCGCCGGTAGCCGCATCCTTCATCTCGCGGAGGTTGGCGCGGACTGTAAGCAGAATTTCATGCTGCTTTATGGACTCTTTATCTTTGCCGAAGTTGTATTTTACCGTTTTGCCGTCAAGCCTGCCCTTTGATGCAAGCTCGCCTTTATAAAAGCTTAAATATTCGCTTTCGTTTCTGAACGTATGGAAATCATACGAACCTGCCTCAGCCCCGTCGGTTGTGCGGACGAGCGCCGCCATGCCGTAGGATTTAAGCTGATATTTTTTGTCTGCCGATACCTGAAGTTTTTGGCTGCATGTTAAGGATTTGCATTTCAGATTATCCTGCAGACGGGTATCGTTTATTTCAAATACGATTTTATAATCACCCACATAAAGCTGTTCTTCGGTTGTGAATGTAAGCGTTTCGCCCGTTTCATCCAAAAACGCAATGTTTTTCTTATCAATGGTTACGCTTTCGCCTGTTGTATCATGAACAAGCTTCAGCTCCACGGCCGCGTCGTTTGCCAGTACAGCCTCAAGCGGCTTCATTTTTCCCGAAATCGTTACAGCCTTTTCGCCGTCTGTATACACGATTTTGGGATTTATTTTGTTAAACTGGATTTTAGAAACTTCGCCGACAGACGGTAGTATAAGACTTCTCTGCGCCGCTGTTTCAAAATCCTCCTGATTGCCGTCCGAGAGCGTCTTTACACCGCTTAACGATACATAAACCGTGCCTGCCGTGAGATCGTCCTGGGGAAGCGCTTTAAGGGTATATTTAAGGGTTTTTATCTCTTTGCCCAGGCCCACATATTTAATCTGTTCCTCTCCGTCAACAAGTTCAAACTGTTTATCGTCAACAGTGAGATTTACCACTACATTGCTAAGCTCTGCTGCATTGTCAACGGTATTGTCAATGTTAACGGTAACATTGATTTTGCCGTCGTTTTTGTATGACTTTTTGTCTGCGGAAAGCTCAACGCGCTCTGCCGTGATGTCAATGCCCATTGCCTCGCCGGTGGTATTTGAAAAGTTACCCACACCGTAGAGCATTTCCCCGGTAAAGCTTTCGCCGTTTTGCAGGGTATTGTTTTCCCAGTAAATTGCCGCCGCACTGTCCGGCTCGCGGTAGTCATTTGAATAGTTCGTAAAATCGCAGTACGGGTCGGGTGTGTAGTCGTAGCGTACATTCGCAAGGTTTGCCCAGTGTCCGAGTATAACCTTGCTCGGTCTTGTTCCCCCGTTCCAGCCCTGCGCCTGCATCAGAATGTACGAAAGCCTCGTCGGGTTTGTGAGCGAATCCACGCTTCGTATCTGCTGCGGAATAGCGTCCTGCGAAAACTCCGTTTCGGTAAACGTAGGCTGTATATCTTTGTCAATTACAAAATACGGTGCGTCAATCCTGTTTCCGAGAGCGGTGTCAAGAAGAAGTCTTACGCTGACATCTTCATTTTTTCCGCTGTTGTTTTCAACCTTGAATGACAGACCGACATTTCCGGTAGTATTGCTGTCATTGTTGTGGTCAAGAGCCGCAGTGAGAGTCACTGTTACGCCCTTTATTGTCCACGGGATTTCTATGAGCCTGTTTTGCTCGCCCACCTTAACCGTGCCGAGTGATGACTCTATACTGAAAAACGAATAGTTCTGCCCGAAGATATAGTCCTTATCCCCTATCCGCACGGTTATAAAAGATGTTCCGTTGCTGCGCTCCTTATCCTCGGCATATAAAAGAGGAATGTTGTCGTCAAGCACTTTTTGAGGATTTCCCTCGGCGGTTTCTATCGCGAAACCGCCCGTTTTTTGGTTAAAAGTGAAGCTTAAATACTCGTTTGAAATTTTATACTCGTCCTCGTCTGCAAATGCAACTCCGGGAAAAACCGAAACAAGAACGGCGAGTATCAGAATATATGATATAGCTTTCTTAAATACGTTCATTCTTTTTCACTCCCCCCTTTAATTACTCAGATATACGCAAAGTGTAAAGTAATCGCGCTTGTCGGTCTGAACATAGAAGGTATACCAGCCTTCGGAAAGGTCCGGAACCTCAAAATCGCCGTTTTCGTTTTTACTTACCATTATGCCGTCTTTTTTCATCTGTCCCATTGTTTTAACGCCGCTTTGGTACCTTACATATGCTGTTCCGGAAAAGTTTGCAAGCGATATTTTTATACTGCTGCCGGTAACTTCGCTTCGTCCGGCAAAGTCCGGAAGCGAGCCGTTTACAAATGCGACCGTGTCATTAATGCCCACAAGACGGATTGTTCTCTTTGCAGTCATTGTGTTATGAGCCGAATCCGTTACCTTGTAGGTAACTGTATACGGTTTGCTTGAGTCAAATTTGTTTTGGCTCAAATCGCTTGCATTAAATCCGCCCCAGTCTATCTCTACATTTTCGGTAAGGTCTGTCTTTTTGCCGTTAAACACATCATATGCCTTATATGCAGTGTACTTGCCGTCCTTTACATATTTGAGCATGCTTATGTCATAGTCGGAGTTCATTTGTGGATTTTCATAAAATACCAATTCCGCCCCCAGTTCCGAAAGGTCTATTACAGGTGCGGTCTTGTCGATAATCTCAATATCGATGCCGTAGCTTGCCGTAAGCCCGTTTTTCTTTTCCGTGTTGAAAATAAACAGTCCGTTCCGGTCGTAAACCTTTTCCTTTACCTTGTCATAACCGTCATTGCTGCCGATAAGACGCGTATCGTCATCGGTTTCGACAGTTACCGTAACGTCTTTGTTTGTAATCTTGTGTATATCCGAGCCTACGATATAGCCTGCCGTACCGTCAACGGGAGTTTTCTGCCCGTTTGCGGTTTTTGTAACCCAGTTTTCGCCGTCAAACTCGTCATAATCATAGCTCCATTTTACACTTGTGATTTTCGGAGCCTTTTTGTCTATACCGTCAATGTTGATTGAAACGAAAGACGACAGACCTTCTTTGTCATGAACCTTAAAGGTATAGTTGCCGTTTTCGTAGAATGTGTAGCTGTTTTTATTCCCGTCCTCATCCGCAACCGGCTTTGTTATACCGCCGTAGGTTACGAATATGTCGGATTCTTTTCTTTGCAGATCCATTGCGCTTGTCAGAACGTCAACCTTATCAAAGGTTACCGAAACAACCGATGGGTCTGTGGTTGTATCATATACCGGTTCGAGAACAGGAGGAGTTTTGTCAATATTTTTCACTGCCACAATAAGCGGATTATCACTGTTTGAATTGCCGTAATCGTCCTCATAGCAAACTCCGACAGTTCCCGATTTTGTAAACGTTATGACAGATGTGCTGTAATTTACGCTGTAATCCGCCGCCGTAAGCGGTGCGACAGGTTCAATGTTTACAATCTTTACATTCGGTTTTGAAAAGCTTACGGTTGCGTTTACCGGACGCGAGGTATATTCCTCCGTGCTGTAGGTAACTGTCGCCTCAGGTATAACAGTGTTGATGTTTTTAATGTTAAAGCTTTTTACCGTTTTGTTTGCAACCCTGTCAAAAAGCGTTATGCTGTATGTGCCGTTTTGAGAAATATCGCCTTTGTATACCGCATATTTTACTTTTTCCGTTCCCTCGGTGCCGAGCTCATATTCTTCAATCTTAGTAAGTGTAACTTCATCCGCTCCGCTTGTAAGCTTAACTGTTCCTATTCCGCTTTTTGCGTCCGAAACGGTAACGGTAACCTCAACGGGTTTATTTGTCTTTGATGTTGTCGAAAGCTTGTAATCAACCGTACCCGGTTCGTTGTCAAAGTTTTTGAGCGAAACGTTAACGTCTGCGCGATAGTTGTACTTATCTTTGAGATTGAAGGTAAACTCATTTTGGTAGCTGTTTAATATCTTCTCATTGCTTCTGTTATTGTTTGTAACCGCAAGTGCTCTTTCTTCTCCGCGGCTTCCTTCCGGAATCTCTATTACCGCTTTTGCATTTTTGTAATATGTATTTTCAATGTCGGTAAATTCTTCCCAGCTGCCTTCGGAATTTTCAAAGAAGTATTTGACATTGTAGTCCTTACCCTCTTCTATAGGCATTTTGTAAATTATGCCGACTGTCGAAAGTCCGCTCTCGCTTCCGCCGCTATCGCCTCCGGCTCTGAAATAGATGCCGGGGTATGCGTCTGCGCCGCAGGTGTTTGTAAATATTCCCGCTTTCTTTAGCGAATAAGCGTCGGTGAAGGTATAGGTAAGTGTTTTTTCGCCGTATATGTCGCCGTCGCCGAAGTATTCAATCTTGACGGGAATAGGTTTTGCCGCTAAAACAGGTGCTCCGTTTTCTTCGTCATATTCTTCGACGCCGCCCATATGTTCGTTTCCGTCCCAACTCCAGTATTCTGTGGGGTTTCCGTTTTCATCCGTCATAGGAACGTAAACCTCTTCATAACCGCCGTCGGGCGTCATATACACCACTGCCAGTATCTTGCCTATGCCCGATTCCTTATCCTGCGCACGGAGTGTATATGTTACATCTTCGGGTGTGGGATGCGGTACGAGCGCGGTATAAAATTCGCCGTTTCCGTAATCAACCGTTTCATAGGTTAAGACCTCCGGAGTAACCGACCATTTAATTATCGGAGCGTCATTGTCAATACCGCTTAAAACAACGCTTCTTTCCGCCACCTGACCGGGGTCGCTGATGTCTGCATTTCTCTGGAACGCACGAACGTTTATGATACGCTCAGTAACGTCCGAAAGCCTGTAATATCCGCTGCCGTCGTCGATTTCGATAGGTTTCAGACTGTACACAAGCTTCGTATAACCCTTTATTTCGCCATTATCATACGGATCGTCCTCCGACGGTTCTCTTGAGTAAACCGCATAATCTTTTGACGAATATTCGCTGAATATAAGGCCGTTTGTGTACCATGCTTCAATAATGCTTGTTTCTTCGGGCAGATACAGTGTATTTCCGTCGCCGCCGTCTGCCTCGACTATTACATAATAGTCATCGCTTGACTGTGCGATTTCAGCACATATTTCTTCGTTTTTAACCGGGATATAATTGTAAGTGTACGGATCTGGCCATTCCTTAAAGTAAACCCCTGCTTTGATGTCGCTCTGTGCATTGAATGTAACACCGCTGACTTCAGCTGTGAGGTGTTTCGTTCTGCCAAGATCATCTGCGGTGTATAAGTCGTAAACCTTGTTTTCTCCTGCCGAGAATGTGTGTTTGTCGGAATACGACAAAGCATATTTTTTCGCAAGCTCAAAGTTTGCCGCTTCAACCTTTTCGGCTGCGGAAAGAGTTTTCCAGATATCTTCGTCGATTTCAAGAGTGTTGTTTTTAACAACATCACTGTTTTCATCCACTATTTTATCCTGCGGAAGTGTGTAGACGGGAACGTTGTAGCTTACGCGTGCAACCGTTCTCGCCGCGGTTTCCTTAGGAGTCACCGTTGTCACTGCGGTAAGCTCTGCGTCCTGAGAAACAAGCGGTGTTTCAAATATAACGTCATTAGTGTTTCCTAGGCTGTCCGAGGAACGTACGCCGAGGTAACGTGTATCGGTAATTCCCGAAATCTCTACATTATATATAATGTTATATTCGCCGTCCCATTCGCCATCCTCGGTGCGTGCCTGCGTAACCTTATAGAAATCGCCGTCCGGAAGATTTTCTTTGAAATACTTCTCCGGGATATTTCCGCCGGATACTTTATCCTGCGGAATAAATGCGAATTTTACGGTTTCGGGCAATACTCCGCTAATTTTAACCGTTGCCAGAGCGTCTTTTCTCTCACCCGACATTCTTTCCGAAGAAGTAATTTCCACTTCGGGAGCTTCCACGTCAATTCCCCTGATAACAGGCTTGATATAGGTCTTGTTGCCCGCTTTGTCCGATACGGTTATCAGAGTATCCTTGCCGGTGTTCTTCAAAGCGGTGATGTCAAACGCGCCGTTTGCAAATTCACCGATTTTGATGGTATCGTCATTGCATACCGCGGTAACGCCTGCTCCGAGATTGTCGCTCACATATATTTTGCCCGATATGCTGTCGGTTGTGTGAATATCGTTTATAACGAGCGTTGCGTCTGGTGCGCTGCTGTCGTAATAAAACACGATTTCATCATTTTTAACCGTGGTCAGGTCTATCTTTGTCTTGTCTGCGTCTTCGTGACATATTGCAGTCTGCACAAATATTGTGTTTTCTCCGTCCGTAAGCGCAATTTCCGGTGCGTCAACGGTTAAGTTGGCAGTAAGTGTATTTCCGTTTGATTTTACAGCGCCTGCCTTTAGCCATTCGCCGTATTCGCCCGCCGTTGTGCTTACACTGTAGTACAATGCCTGATTTCCGGCAGCGGACGAATTTGCAAAATCCTCGGTAATGTCAAAATCAAGCTTGATTTTGCCATCGGATATGAGTGCTCTGGCGTTGTGCCTGATGCTGCTTGACACATCCACCGTGCCTGTCGGCTTGCTGTTTCTTATAAAGAACGGTTTGGAAATTTCTGTCGCGGAAAGTCCGTTTGTGTCGGTTGCCGTGATTTTAAGTGCATAAGCGCCGCCGGCAATATCCGAAATGTTCACATTCTGCGAAAGTATGCCGTTTGCAATGCTGAGCGCGGTTTCTCCTCTGCCCTCAATATCCCTTCCGTCGGGAGTTACAATCTTTGCCGTTGCCGACACGATGTCAGACATATCCGTTGCATAAACGGTAACCGTCTGACTTGACTTATAAGTGTCGCCTCCGGCGGGTGTGACATTTATTACAGGTCCTTCATTGTCGAAAGCATAGCTTACCGGAACACACGGTATGCTTTTGCCGGACGGAGGTACGATTATACATTCAAGAATGTACGTTCCGTTTAAGTTTTTGGTAGCCTCGTCTTTTGCCGTTTTAATAATTCCGTTGTACAGCTTATCTTTGACTATGTAATTTTCTTTCATTTTTCCCGTTGCTTCGTCTTTTACATAATTTTTCCAACTGTAGTAAACCTTGTTGTTTCCGTTTGTTGTAACGGAAATGTCATACGATGAACGCGGCTTGGCGGGGTTTTTCGGTGTTATGTCATATGCAGTGTCTTCATTGTTTATATTTATATCCTCTACAGAGATATTTGTTTTGTTGCCTGCCTCATCAACCGCAAAGTATACAAGATGTCCTATAAAGGTCTGTCCTTTTTCAACCTCCAGATACGCAGCGGCGGTTTTGCCGTTTTCGGTATCTTTCTGCTCTATATATGCCCATTTATCAAGCGTAGTGTCCATATCTCCGCTTGTCAGACTTCCCGAACCGTCATATTCGGGAATATCGGCAATGTTCTTTTTGGTAAACATATAATAAAGTCTGCCGGTCCCCGACGCGTCTGAAATTTTCACGTTATATATATTGCCTTTTTTGCCGTCAATCTTTGGATTGGCTTTTTCCGTAACCGTCACTTCGGGAGCCTTATTGTCAAGCTTTATTCCCTTATACACGGTTTTAAGCTGATTTCCTGCATAATCGTAACCCGAAAAAACGAGGTCAAAATTGCCTTCTACCTTGTCGCGGAGCGCCAAAGTGATTTTCTGTGACAGACTTTTAAGCGCAGGCACCTTCTGCATTGATGATGCTGTGCCGGGGTTCTGCTCCGTATAGTTAAATCTGTAAATTGCCGGTGCGTTGGTACCGTCGCTGAGGTTCATATCCAAAAGACCCCGTGTGAGTCCGCTTGCAGTTTGCAAATAAATATCTTCACTCGGCACGGCAGATAACGTAACCGTTTTGTTCCATTTGTTCAAATCAGTACCGTCTGCCGGAGATACTGCAACGGTCGGGTTTTGCGAGTCGATTTTGTGAGTCGACATAAGGTAACCGCCGATTGACCGGTTAGAAAATCCCGGAATGTTGTAGTTTTCGTCCCACATTATGAGTTCTTCTTCTTCTCCGGTATACGGCGTATACCTCAGCCTTGCTTTTTCAAACATAAGCACCACGCCGGCATTTTGCGAATCCAATCCCTCGGTATACGGAAATTCAAGTTTAAACGATTTTCCTTCGTCAACCTTTACGGACGAAATCGGTTTACCCGACGAATCTGCGGCATTAATGACTGTATTATCTCCGGCTTTCAAATAAGCTTTATCAAAATAAAGCGTTGCGTCCTTAAGAGCGCCGGATCCGTAATCTGAGCTGCTTCCTGTGGTCTTAATGTTCGCAGTAACGGATATTTTTTTGTCGCCCGAGTTGTTGTAGAAATAATTGTCCGTACCGGCATGGTAGTAGTTACTGCTGAAATTTACACTCTCCAGCGCGAAAGCATTACGGTGTATAACAGTGGAAGTACCGCTATAGAATATACCGCCGTACATAGAGGTACTTTCAGGCGGGAACTTAATGTTAAAACCGATGTCAATGCTGTATATATTGTTTTTATTCATATACTGCGAAACCAAAAGGCGGTTGGCAGTATAACCGAAGCCGCTATCTTTGTCGTTAAAAAACTGAAATCCGTTTTTCTCAAGTTCGCTTTTGGTTATCTTTGAATTGTCGCCCTTTTTGCCGCCTACCGAAATTTCAATCTCCGGTGCGTCCGGGTATTCCATACAGTTATATGACGAACCCATAATATCCGCATAACTGTCGCTGATTTTGCAGTCCCATTTATGACTTATATTTCCGCTCTCTCCCATGGGTTCAATAAAGATGTCCTTGCCAAATTCATCATAAAAGTTTCCGGCTTGGTAAATTTTTCTTTTTGTGCCGGTGTAAACCGTATACGACTCTTTACGTCCGTTATCCTTATCAATCCATTCACCGCTGCTGGTGTCATTTGAATTTCCGGGATACCAGTCGAGAATGTTTTTTGATTTACCGCTTTTGCTGACTTCTATTCTGATACGGTGTATTTTGTATCCGTCTTTGGTGTTGTTTTTAAGCGTAATAGAATCAAGCGTCCACGGTGCACGGGAGGATTTTGTGCTGTATTTTGCATCGGCGCCTTTTTTGTTTACGCCGTCGTCAAGCTTTCCGCCCTCATCGCCGCCGTTGAATTTAAGCGTGACTTGAATTGCACCTTTTTTGGTGTGCGGATCGCTTCCGCCCGTTGCAGTGGTTACCGTTACTTTGTATTCCCAATCGGTATCGGCCGATGCGGGCATAACGTAATTAAACGGTATAAGCATGCAAACCGCAAGCAAAGCACACAATAATCTTCTCAGCTTCACTCTTTCTCAATCCCTTCTTTTTTAAAATTTTTAATCACCGAAAATACCGAAAGCTTCAGCGCCTCCATCTGCATTTTCATATAATACTCATCCTCAAACAGTGCAAAATGTACTGCCGCACGCACGAAGATAAATATAAAACCCGATAAAATATCAACGGGAACACCGAGTCTCGGCGAAAGCTCACGCGCATACTCCGTATAACGCTCGCTCACTCCGTTGACAAACCTTTTGCCGTGTTCGACATATTTCGGATGTGTGTATACCTGATACATCAGACGGTATTTTTTGCCGTGATGTTCAGCCGTCCAATACGGTACTTCATCTATAAATCTTAAAATATCCCGCGGATTTTCCGGCGCTAGAGCCATAAACTCATCTTCCACCTTTGCCATGCAGTATGCGGTAGACTGCACAATCAGATCATCCACATTGTCAAAGTACGCATATAAGTTGGCGCTTGTCATGCCGCAGTATTTCCCAAGTTCCTTTATGCCCGTGTCCCTGAGCCCGTTGTCACAGTAACATTCAAAGCATTTTTGCATTATTTCCTTCTTCTTTTCTTCTTTATATCCTGCGCTTCTCATTTGACCTCCTTATAATTTATTAATTGATAAATTAATTATAACACAAAACCTTTTTTTATTTCAATAGAATTTTTCAAAATTTATAACAAACTTTTGATAAAAATACTGTACATTTTAACCTGCGGTTAATATTATTATGATTAAACTCATTATCATGCCCTCACAAAAATATTTGCGTGCAAATAATTAATAAATTTCAAATATTTTGATTACATAGTAACATTTCCTAAAATAAAAACACCCGCTCCGGGATGCCTTTATTGACCTGTCAACATAACTGCTGTTACAGATAACCACAATCTTTAAATTAGCACAAACAGCCTTTCCGCCAATGAATGCTTTATACTGCAAGTCAAGCTTGCCGTAAAACGAGTCTTACTATTGCCGAATTACACAAAAGACGCCCGGCAATAAAGGCATGTTGCCTCTATGCCGGGCGGCTTTTTCTGCCGTCTGAAAACCTCTTTTAAAAAGGCGTTATTTATCATCTTGTATCGGCAGCAATACATTGGTCGATTAACGATTTCAGCTTTTCCATTTGTGTTTTGCCGGTAACGGCGCCGACTATCGGTTCTCCTACGATACTGCCGCTGCGGTCAACCACATATGTTGTGGGATAGGCATATACATTTTCGACAAACTTTCCTGCCTTGCTGCCGGAATCAAAGTATACGTTACGGTAGGAAACACCTTTCTTTTTCAAAACCGCCTTTGCCTCGGATATTGCCGCCTCATCTCCGTCCAGCGTGAAAGAATTTATTCCGATAAGTGAGCCGCCTTTCCCGGAAAGCTCCTTATTCAGCGCATCAAGTTCGGAAAGCTCACCCACACAGGGAGAGCAGGTAGTAAACCAAAAGTTTACCACCGTGACAGCATTGCCTGAAAACAGCTCATCACTCTTTATTTCGTTCCCGTCCAGATCCTTTCCTTCAAAGGACGGAAAATTCCCCGTACTGCCGTTATCGGATGGCATACTCATATCATTATCCGACGATTTTTGCGCTGCATCCGGATATTTTTTTTCAATCATAGTCAGCTTATTTTCAATATCCCGGATTTTCTCTGCTTCACCCTTAAGCAATTTAAGCTCGTCCTCTGTAAACCGTTCCTTGACGGTGTCAATGGTTTTGAGAAGAAAATCACCATAGTTTTTACCGTCCTCCTGCAAAGTCATACCTTTGTCCGCCGCCGCAAAAACCTGTTCCCAAAGCTTTGTATTCTCCGCTAGAATCGCATTTTCCTGCGCCATCAGTTCTTTATGCATTGCTACCGCTTCTTCGGCGTTTTTCGGTTCATTTTTGTCCGCTGTCCCGCAGGCTCCCAGAGCCAGCACCGGCAGCATAAGCATCAGCACCGCTGCTGCAAGTTTCCTTATACTCATATTTATTCCTCCTGATTTTTTATTTATTATCAGCGGCATTTACGCCGCTTTTATCTTTGCCTTCTCCGAAGCCGTACCGAAAGCTAACGGCGTTCGCCGGGCACGCCCGGACGCACATACCGCAGCGGATACATTCGGTATGGTTAGGCGTTTTCGTTACGTCCACAGCCATTTTGCAAGCTTCTGCGCATTTTCCGCAGGCTACACATTTGCCGGTATCCACTTTCATTCGAAACAGCGAAACCTTGTTCAGCAGGGCATAGAACGCACCAAGCGGACACAGCCATTTGCAGAACGGTCTGTAAAACAACACGCTTACCGCAATTACCGCAATCAAAACACTGAATTTCCAAGCAAACAATACTCCGAGTGCAGATCGAATACCGGAATTGACAACAGACAGCGGAATTGCCCCCTCCAACACACCCTGCGGACAAATATACTTGCAGAAAAAAGGGTCACCCATTCCGACATCGTTTACCGCCAACGCCGGCAACAGAAACACCGCTACCAAGAGAACGGCATATTTTATCCAAGTCAAATATTTAAGCTTTTTGGTTGAAAACTTTTTTGTCGGGATTTTATGCAGCAGCTCCTGAAACCAGCCGAACGGACACAAAAAGCCGCAGATAAAGCGTCCCAGCAATACTCCGAGCAATATAAGAGTTCCTGTAATATAATATGAGAAACCATACTTTGCAGATCCCGCCACCGTCTGAAGCGCACCGATAGGGCAGGCTCCGGATGCCGCAGGACAGGAGTAGCAGTTAAGTCCCGGCACACATACTTTTTTTCCGGCTCCCCGATAAATTTCGCCCTTCAGAAAATTTGGCAGATGCAGGTTGCTAAACAGAGTCGCCGCTGCCTGAATGTACCCGCGGAAGCGAGTCAGTTTTTGTGATACACCTGAAAATTTCTTACCCAATTCCCACACACTCCAGACATAATCTGATTGCCTTGCTCAGCACGGTCGCCGCCTCACCACGCAAAGCTCCGGAACACAGCATTGCTGTTCCGACAGCCAAAAGCAAAGCCTGCGCCGCCGCCTTTTTCCAATGCATATATTGCCTCATCCTTTCTTTATCCTTTTTCGGATTATATATTGTTTTCCGTTTTACATTCCGGGCGGATTCCTTCGAACACGGCTCTGTGACAAAATACCGTATAACCGATTCCCGAAATCTCCTTAAACCAAAGCTTGGCGTGCTCCTCCTCGTTCTCAGCAATTTATTCAAAACCCTGCTTTTTGCAGCAGAGGTAAATATGTATATTTGTTTCTTGCTTGCGGCTTGCCGAAAAATGCCCCAAGTAAGTTTTTCTCAGTTCTTGTTATCGCATATTTCTGTTTTTCATAATCACTTCATCCTCTCTATTTCATTTTTATATATTATTAGAAATTATTCCTAATAATATATATACCGTAATCTATTCCTCTTGTCAAGACAAACAGCCAAAATCTTTACTGTTCTCTGTTTTTTCCATGGAAATTCTATTTTACTGCGGCTTTAAACATTATCTCGGGGCTCTGTTGCAGGTCTGCCGTTATTTTCGCGGTAATACGGTCTTCGCTTTCAAGAATTATAAAAAACAAAACGGTCCTTGTTATCGCATACCGAATGAAAACGGTTGCCGGTGAGAATAAAATCGTCGTTTTGTCGGACGGCGTTGTTGCGGAACATGGCATACCCAATGAGCTTCTTTACAAAGAAGGAATATTTAAAAGAATGTCCGGCCTTCAGCTTACGGGATAAAGCCGGACGGTGTAATTGGCGGCTTGCTTTTCAGAAGCAAAAAACAATGCGGAAAAATTTTTCAAAAATGCCGGAAAGTGCGGAAACGCGCCGTGCTGAAAGCGTATCCGGAGCAGGCAGCTTTCATCATGTGCAGGCATACAAAAATAAGAAGGAATTGCTATGTCCCAGGGTTCGTTTTTTCAATAGTGTATAATGCGGTATCTATTTTGAGTGCAATATCGTCTTGCTTTGCGTTTTCTATAATATAAGACCAACGGCTTTCGGGTGGGATAAAGAATACATTGTCTTTTGTGTAAGCAAAGGTCTTTTCAATCTGTGATTCATAACCCATATCAATAAGCTTTTGTCTTTGTTTTTCGAATTTATCACTTGCAAACTTAAGGAAGAACAGAGAAAGAACAACGTGCTTATACTCCGCAGGCTCAACGGAGCCACGAAGCTTGTCCGCTGATTTCCATAACGCTTCTTCCATAGTTATTTCTTTTTTAGGTTTAGCAGCTTTTGCCATTATATCTTCCTCCGGTTCATTCCTTGTGTCATTCGTTTATTGAGGTGGAATACAAAAAATTTTATAGAAACGGTAATTTGAGATATTGTTAAAAAAATTAAAGATATGTGTTGACATTTTAAGCGTTTTTTATCGCATAAAACAAGGGGTTTCAGAGGTCAAAACGGACAAGGTAATGGTTATATATTACCTTGCCCGAAAATGCATTTTTCGTTTTCTACACACATAAAAATTTACACTTGATGTTTTGTGTCAAACTTGTTTTGATACAAAACATCAAGCATGCAAAAGGGGTATGGGGAAAAGACATTTTCCCCATAGAATTATGCAAACTAAAAAAGACAGCTTCAATTGGCTGTCCTTTTGGATATATCATAGTGTTAATTATTTCCGACTTTTCGTTTTTGTGATAATTACCTTCTGCTCTCTTTCAAGCCGCTCAACGCTTGCGCCGGGACACCCTGAAATAAAGCGGATGGAAGAGTAGGTTCTGTTGCTTGTAAATTTCGGTGCGATGTAATCTGATTTTATTTTACAATTTTGAAATCACATACAGGTGACATTCCGCTAAGGCTGTTCCAAATCATAACCTTTGCGCACGTATAGGGTTTGGTCGGTATGAATGTTATTTCTCTATTGGTTTCACTGTACTCGTTCGACTGCTGCATTTCGACAAATTTATCGCCGTCATAAAGAGCAAGGATAACAGACTTGCCTGCGGCTATGTTTATCGGTTTAACAACTATGTTTCCGTTCTCGGAACGTCTTGCGCTTATGCCTCTGAGGTACGTAATACCTATATCGGTTAAAACATATTTTCCGTCTCCTATTAATTCATTATTCCAATCGGTTTCACTTCCGATATAATAAACCTGTTGTAAATTCGTACAATCCTTAAACGCATCCGTGTCGATAATCAGCACGCTGTTCGGGATTGTTATGCTTGTTAATCGCCGGCAGTTGCATAAGGTACTTTCACCGATTTTCATCACGCCGTCCGGAATTGTTATGCCGGTCAATTTCGAGCAATTCAAAAACGCACGGTCACCGATACTGGTTACGCTGTCCGGGATTGTTACTTCTTCCAAACCGATTTCAGAAACTATTTTGTAGTTCTTATACGTTGCAAAATAGCAATTTTCAAATGCACGATTGCCGATACTTATCACACCGTCCGGAATTGTTACGCTTTTTAAGTTTCAGCAATCTTCAAACGCTCCGTCGGCAATTTTTATTACACCGGTCGGGATTGCAAATGAGTCACCCGCTTTTTCTTTTGGGAAACGTATAATCTCGGTTTTTTCTTTGCTGTATAAAACGCCGCTTTCGGAGCAATAAGCAGGATTATCAGGATCAACGGTTATGCTCGCTAAATCTAAACAAGAATAAAACGCCTCATCACCAATGCTTGTCACGCTTTTCGGAATTGTTATGTTTGGTAAATCACCACAAGCGAAAAATGCACTGTCGGCAATGGTTTTTGTTCCGGATTTTATGTTACACGGAGTCGATTTGCCCTGATATGCTGATATAAAATGATTTCCTATATACAGCACATCATCATCACTGTCCTCCCAATCATTATAGCAGCCGGTATCGTAAAACGTCCAATAACCGATGCTTTTTACGCTGTCGGGAAGTTCTATCGCGTTTAATTTTTACACATATAAAAAGCCTGAACGCCAATAGTTTCTACGCCGTCTTGAATGATAACTTTTTCCAGACCTCTGCTGTAAGTTATGTTGTAATCATCATCCGTTTCCTCATAATAACAGTTGGAAAACGCACCCATACCGATACTTTTTACGCTGCTTGGGATTGTTATATTTTTCAGGTTTTCGCAATAGTAAAATGCGTGTTCGCCGATACTTGTCACGCCATCGGAAATTACGACTGTTTCAAGATAATTATAAATATTGTTATTTTTTACCTACGGCGCAAGCGTTCCGCCTGTCTGCCAATCAAAGTCACTCATAGCTCCTGTGCCGCTTATCGTAAGGACTTTTGTTTCGGTATTATATTCCCATGTCAGATTAGCGCCGCATGATACACCGGTTGTTTCGTTGCTTATAATCTCGGCGAACGCCGGAAAAGGCATACATAAAACCGCCATGAAAACGATGCATGCTAAAATTCTTTTTTTCACAATTTACACCACCCTTTTATCCGTTAATTGTTGTTCAGTACATAAGAAAATTTCAAAAACATTGTTGCCGTATCGGCTCTTGAGGGTGCAACTTTCGGATAGATTGCGTATTCATATCCGTTTACGGAGTGAATATACATAATGCCTTTCTCAAAGCACCAGTTCATGGCAGACAGTGCGTAGTCAGCAATGTCGCCGCTGTCGTTGTAGCCCGATTTTGACAAGTCCCAACCGTCACCCACGCTCATGTCAAGCCCTTTTGACTGCGCATACCGATAGAAGATAGCCGCAATCTGCTCTCTTGTAATAACATCATCGGGCGAAAATGTTGTATCGCCCGTGCCGTTCAACACGCCGTTTGCTGCTGCCCATGCAATCGGTTTTTTGTACCAATCCTGCGTTAAATCCGAAAATTTTGAATTTTCGCTTGTTTCGGGAGAGCCGGCAAATCTGTAAAACATTGTTGCAAACTGTGCTCTTGTGATACTGTCATCGGGATTAAAGGTGTCCGCTCCTGTGCCTGCCATAATGCCGTTGTCAAGGCAAAACTCAATTCCGTAATGGTTGTGGTCACCGTCGGCGCTTTGTATATCCTTAAAGCGTTTCACCGCACAATTATTTCCCTTTTCTTCACAGGTGAATCTGCCGTCTGCCGCAGCGGTCGGTTCGCCTTTTTCTATTGTTTCGCCTGTATCGAGCAAAACGCACTTAAATCCGTTATCCTTAGCATACTGCTCCGCTGCAGTGCCGCTGTGGCACTTGATAACAAAATTCTCGTTTCTTACATCATAATCATTTACATAATCCCAGCCGAATGCGTGCAAATCGATTTGAGTTACGCTTTTCGGAATGGTAACTTCATTTAAATTGTTGCAACGGAAGAATGCCGCCTCGCCAATGTGCTCAACGCCCTCTTCAATGGTAAGATTTGAAAGGCTTTCGCACCATGAAAAGGCATTGTCGCCGATTTCTTTTACCGTGCCGGGAATAACAACATTGTTTAAGTTTTTGCACCAGTAAAACCCGAGCTTTGAGATGGATTTTAAGGTTGACGGAAGTTTAACCGATGTAATATCCGACATTTCAAATGCGTCAACACCCATAAGAGTTGTACCCTCGCGGATTTCAATATCGCCGACAGCTTCCCATTCGTGAATCTGTTTGTTTTCGGTCGGTGCGGATGGGTCGGGATTGTCAATTTCGGCATAGCCGATTCTGATTCCCGCGATTAAATACTGCCCGTGATACTGAATGCCGTCAACGCGGTTATTTGCATCCTTATCATATGCCGAGCCGAAAAAGATTCTTTTTCCCATGTATTCAACATTGCTCGGCATGGTTATATTTTTAAGTGCTTCGCCGCTTATTGCCTCGCTGCCTATGTACTTTACACTTTCGGGAATAACAAGCGTTTCAAGCTCATCGCCGCAGTCTATGGCAAAGTCTTTTATAACCTCAAGTCCGTCATTTAATTTAAGATACTTTAAATAACGTCCGTAAATCGCCCTGTTTCCGATTTCCTTAATCGTCGGCGGAAGCGTAATGCCCGAAATTTTTGTTGCACTCTCACGAAGCGCTCCGTCGCCTATCGCCGTAACCGGGTGCCCGTCTATTTCGGACGGAATATTAAGTTCAACCGTGAAATTCGGATCGGGATCGTGCCAGAATTTCGCCGAATAACTTGTAATCATCGCCGAGCCGTCATCACGAATAGTATAAACCACCGAATCAATCGAATCCTTTTCACGATACTCCTCCATATCATCGGTTACGGCAGTTTTACTTTGCTCGTTCCATTCCATACCATAATCCGAATCGTAAATACTCCACGCATTTGCCGTTGGCACAAATGCCGCCGAAGCCAGTATTGCCGTGCCGAGTGTGATAGAAATAAGTTTTTTTAAGTGCATAATCATCAGCCTTTCCGTTAATTTATAATCATTGCATACAACAACCCCACTATACTTATTTATTATAACATACTTTTTAATTTAAGTAAATGCCATTTCCTGAATTGGCATTGCCAAACACGGAAAACTTTTTTTGGTTTTCTATTTATTATTTCAAAAAAATATGGTATAATTAAAAAAAGAGCATAAGGAAGTGATAAAATGTTTCGTGAAAAGCTGAATAAATATATGGAGCTGCTGCATTGCTCCGGCAAAGAATTTGCAGAATACTCCGGAATATCCGAAGCTACCGTAAGCCGATACAGATCCGGTGCAAGAACACCAAAGGCAAATTCGGAAGATATGAAAAAGCTGTGCCACGGGATTTGTGCAGCGGCAGAGAAAAAGGAAATTGACTTATCGTACAAAACCGTGTTGTCGGAATTGAATACTCTTGCGGAAGCCGTGTCGTTTGATTATGATTCTTTGCAAAAAAAACTGAATGTGCTTTGCACTGTCTTTTCGGTGAACCTTGCAGATATGTCGAAAAGCCTGAAATATGACTCGTCATATATTTCAAGAATACGAAACGGCAAACGCAGACCTGCAAATCCCCAAAAGTTTGCCTATGATGTTGCAGGGTATTTTTCGGTTTGCTATAATTCCGACGGTGATAAAAAAATCATTGCGGAAATCTTAAACATAAAGCCAAGTTTGATTAAGGCAAGGGATAATTATGTGTCCGAGCTTACAAGCTGGCTTACGGACAGTAAGGTAACGAAAAAGCCGGAAAATCCGATTGGCAATTTTTTATCTGCTCTTAATTCATTTGACTTGAATGAGTACATAAAAGCAATTCGTTTTGACGAATTGAAAGTTCCGTCGCTTCCGTTTCAGCTTCCGACAGCAAAAAGCTATTATGGGATTGATGAAATGAAAAACGGCGAGCTTGATTTTCTGAAAGCGACTGCTCTTTCAAAATCAAATCACGATGTATTTATGTATAGCGATATGCAGATGGACGATATGGCAGCCGATATGGAATTTTCAAAAAAATATATGTTCGGTCTTGCCGTAATGCTGAAAAAGGGATTGCACCTCAATGTTATTCATAATCTCAACCGCCCTTTTAACGAGCTTATGCTGGGGCTTGAGTGCTGGATACCTCTTTATATGACAGGGCAAATTTCACCGTACTACCTGAAAGGTGCACACAATCAGCTTTTTTGTCATTTTTTGAATGTGTCCGGTGCGGCGGCATTATCCGGAGAGTGTGTTTCGGGTTTCCACGCAAAGGGCAGATATTATCTGACAAAAAACAAAGATGAACTTTCTTATTATCAAGAGAGAAGCTCATTTATATTAAAAAAAGCGTACCCGCTTATGGATATTTACCGTGAGGATAAATCGGCAGAACTTGCCGCATTTATGATTTCCGACTCTCATACAGACGGCAATCGGCAAAGCGTACTTTCGGCACTTCCGATTTATACGGCAACTAATGAGTTTTTAGAAAGCTTTCTTGACAACAGAAATGTACCGAATGACGAAAAGCAAAAAATCCTTGACTACGCAGCAACACGCAGAGAACAGATTTTTGAAATTCTTAAAAACAACTCTGTTTCGGATGAAATTCCACGGCTGAGCAAGGAGGAATTTAATGACAATCCCCAAGCTCTTTCGTTATCGCTTATGTTCTGCAATGAAAATCTTGAGTATACATATAATGAATACGCCGAGCATCTAAGGCTCACAAAAGAATTTGCGGAGAAAAACAAAAATTATTCCGTCACACGGACAAAAGAAAACGTATTTGCCAACATACAAATAACAATGCACGAAAACGAATATGTTATGATTTCAAAAAATAAAGCGCCGACTGTTCATTTTGTAATACGCCATCCAACGCTTCGGAAGGCAATAGAAAATTTAGAATTTCCAATGTTGAATTGAGCAAACAGAAGTCATTCCCAGGGCGGTTTTGGGTTAGGGTATTACCTTGTTCAAAACCGCCTTAAAAAGCGTTGATTTTGCGATGTTTTCAGTTGCCTGTTTGCTCAATTATGCCCTGAATATTACGCTTACCGTTCATTTTCTTTTTCTTGTTTACGGCGGATATTTTCGGTTTTTTGCACACTTTTCTTGTTTCTGTAATTTTCAAGCCGTTTGCGTACGGAATACCTGTCTGCTTCACCTATGGCTTTATCGGTTTCGGATTTTGCGGTATTAAAGATTTCTCTTGAAAATGAATTGCCGTAAATTTTTTGCAGTTCGGATATTGTTTCACTTTCAGCCTGTGGTCTGATGTCATAACGCAAATCTTGTAATTCTTCCGTATCAAATTCCTGTGCCTGTTCCTTTAACTGGGCATATTCCTTTTGAGCGTTGTCAAGCCTTGTTTTGCTTTCGTTTGAGTGTCTTTCCATAATGGGAACGGCTTTTTGAATATCGTTTAGTTTACTCTTAACTGTCTGAATATCATTTGTATTGAGGTTTGCTAAAACCGTGTTTTTCTCTGTACGCAATTCCTCAATTTGCTCCGACAGTTCATTGACAGCTTGCGTTAATTCCTTATGCCTGAAAATCTTAATCGGCGGCGTTTTTGCCTTTTCGTCCTGTTTCTGCTTGCGCTCGCTGATTTTTGATTTTAATTCAGCGATGATTTCAGAATAATCATCGCAGTGAAATTTCAGCCTTGCGGCTTCTGCTGTCTTTGCGGTTTTCCACTTATCCGCAAAATTTATGACATACCGACAATGAATCATTGTACTGCGTAATTTTTCAAGCGTTTCCGCAACGGCGGGCAGGGTGCGTTTAACAGCCTCCGTCAGCTTCTTTATCCGTTTTTTGATTTCACGCAAAATACGGTTGTCCTCTTTAATCTGCCGATTTAATTCGCACCGTTCGGAAACACCGCCTTTTTTCTCGATTATCCTTGCGGAAATCCCCTCATAAATTGTCGGCTGTTCATCAATGCCCCTTGCTTTATGACTTCGGTGGTCAATACGGCTTTCGGATTTTGCAAGTTCAAGATATTTATTTGAAATACCAGCCCAATTTTTTCGCCATATCTGCAACTGCTCCTCGCTGTTCCAACGCTCCGTTATGGGATTTTGTCTGCCGTAGCGTGTGCTTTTCGGATATTTTGAAACACGCTCCAACCCCTCTGCCTGTGACGGCGGCATATATACTTTCTTTTTCCCGACAAAATACTGATATTGTTTTTCCCAGCCGTCAGCCTGTGCTGCCTTAAACTCGGCTGATGTAAAACCCCGTTCCTCACCGTTTTTAACGCACAAATATTCTTTTTCGGTTTTGCTCTGCCACTTGCCGTTTTTGTCAAGCGGTCGGACGGTCAGCATAATATGTGCGTGTGGGTTGTGTCCGTCCGTATCGTGAATACAGAAATCGGCGCACATTCCGTCTGCTGCAAAATTGTCCTTTACATATTCGGATATTAAGGATATATTTTGTTCTCTGCTCAGCTCAACAGGCAAGGCAACAACAAATTCCCGTGCAAGCCTGCTGTCCTTTGTTTTCTCGGCTTCTTCAACGGCATTCCATAACACACTTCGGTCTTGCCATTCCGGCGGAGCTTGCGGTGGCAGCAGCACCTGTTCATAGACAAGACCGTGCTTTCTCGTATAATCGTGCTGCACTCCGTCATAATCGTTGAAAATCTTGGAACAGCTCATATATGCGGAAGCTGCAACGGCACTTCTGCCGACACCCCGACTTATGACCTTCGCTTCCAAATGATAAATTGCCATAGCGATTTTCCCTTTCCGTCACGCAATAGACAGCTGTTTTCGGGGACTTTAAGTGGTATATATTACCTTTGCGAAAGCAAGCCCGAAAACAGTTGATTTTACTTGATAAAATCCGTCCTGTTGCGTGACATTTTTGTTTCTTTTTTTCAAAAAGAAAGTGGGCGGAAGATGTATGACAGATAACGCACATTTGAGATAAAAGCTGTGAAGCAGGTTTTATCTTTGGTCGGCGGTACAACTTTGTACCAAATTGAAATAAGGCTGTTGTTTCAATTTATCTGCGGTAAAGCAGATATGCCGACCATAGCAGACAATGCGATTTTTGCGTTGTCTGCTTGCCCTCTGCAAGAGCGCACGGCTTGCCAACGGCAAGTACCACCACTTGACCTGCGGTCAAGTGGTGAGTAAGCGCGCCTTTATAGGGAAATTAAGGGGATTTTCGCATAGAAATCCCCTTGAAATAAATTGCTTTTACATCAGATTTTCCGTAAAATACCGATGCAAAAATTCCTCCAGATTATCGGTTTCTACCGTTTTTATTTCGGGTAAAACCTTTTCCAAAGCCGCACCCTCAACGATAAGCCTGTGCGTTCTCGCCTTGCGTTCCTTTACTCTGTCACGGGCGATTGCTTCTTCCAATCTGTGCTTTTCCTGCAATAATTTTTTCTCGTCCTCTGTCATACTGCTTTTCGCTCCTTTACCTTGTTTTTCAGCATTGATAAAATCAAATCGTCTGCCGTTTGTTTCGTATCGGGATTTCCGAATGATGAAACAATAAATGTAATCTTGCCGCATTTTCTGCGGTATGCGTTTCCGATAGGCGCTGCTCTCGGTTTATTATTGAACATAAAAAAGCCTCCTTTCTCTGCAAACTGTAATTTCAGTTTACAGGAAAAGAGGCCGTTTTACATTGAGCGCAAATTGAGCGTAAATTGACTAATTTTCCGATATTAAATTTTGTGTATTGATTCCGTATGCGGAAACAGCGTCTTGCAGTTCGGATATTTTCCGCTGCGTAAGCTCCGGCTCGTCCTCATAAATTTCGGCATAGATATTCAATGCCCTTTTCAAATACGGTACGGCGTTTGCCTTATCGTCCATCTGCAAATATATAATACCTGTATTCCATAAAAGCTCCGCATAAATACCGCTGTTTTCTTCCGTGTATTCGGTGCATTTCTTTAATGCCATTATTGCTTTTTCCGGCTCGCTTAAGTTTGCGGCAAGGTTGGCATAATTGCAGATTTGAGCGATACTGTCGGCTGTGTACTGCAAGTTATTTTCTGTTAAAATATAATATGCCTTTTCCATATATATTTTCGCATTTAACATATCGCCTGTTGCGTGATACAAGCCGCCCATATTAGCGCAGATATTGGCGGCAAGGTGCGGATTTGTATTTTCATCGCATAAATTTACGGCTTGCAGCTCATATTCCAAAGCGGCGGATATGTTTTGATTACAGATGTGCTCATACGCCGATTTATAATCAAAAAGCAAAGCACGGTCATCATTGTTATGCGCCATTGTTTCAAGCTCTGCAATAATCAGCTTCATTCCGCTTTGATATGCGTACTTTTCCATATACGCAAATGCGTCTTTTATGAATATCTTGTATTTGTCCGTATCGTCCTTTTCTGCAAGCAGGATTATATTTTCAATTACCTTAAACATTGTATTGTGATACGGCAGGTCTGCTCCGTGCATAAGGCACAGGTTATGTATGCCGGCGATAAAAATTTCGCAGTTTGAAATACTCGGCTTTTTATCGTCAAGCGTGATTTCCCTTATCAGAGGGTGCAGGGTGATTTTGTGTAATTCATTTCGTTTTATCGTTCCGTATTCTATTAGCCGGTTAAGGCTGTTGAGATTTTTTAAGTTCAGCCATCGTGCAAAAAGCCTTGGATCTATGCCCTCGTCGGGAACAAAGGTCATACATTTTAATATTTCGCCGCACTCGCCGTCAAGTCCGGCAATATACATCAGTCTGTGGATATGCTCGTAATAGGTTGCCTTTCGGTTTCTGCCGTCCTTTACGATATTTATTTTATCCTCGCTTTGCAGTATGCTTTTTAATTTTTTCAGCTCCGCAAGCAGTTTTTTCGGCTTTAATATTCCGCATGCAAGCAGACGGGCGGCAAGCTCGGCTGACAGAGTGTGACGGTGTACCTCATTAATGATTTGCGTTACAATTTCAATTTTCTGTTCGGTTTTGTCATAGAATTTTCCGGCAAGCCCGACAAGGGTACTTTGCGGCATTTCCAAAGCCTCAAATTCCGTGTATTCGGAAAATCTGCACCTTGTTGTAAAGAGAATTTTACAGCGGTATTGCATAATATCGTCAAAGCCGCTTTCGGGCGTGGGGACAATATCAAAATTATCAATGATAATCAGCGTGTCCTCTTTCAGACTTTTCAAAAATCGGCTGTGCCTTTCAAAACGGCTGTCAGCGTCGGTTTCCGTATCGTCGGCAAAATCGCAGTCTGCAATCATCTGTTTTAAGTTTCCGCCATACCGTAAATACAAAATATTCGTATATTCTTTTTTATATTTTTCGGCATACATTTTGGCAAGCTCACTTTTGCCTATGCCCGCAACTCCCGTTAAAAATATTTTATCGTTTTCTTTCAGTAATTCGTGTATATTTTCAAGGTCGGTTTCCCGTCCGCAGAAATGACGGCAGGGCTTCGGTACAATGTCATAGATGTAATCTTTCACAATGGGTGAGAGCGCTCCCGTTGATAATAATTCTTTCGTTTTGACATCGTGTTTTATAAATGTCCTGCTCATTGTAAATAACAGTACGCGGCTTATGAAATTTGAAAGGTCAATATCATTGTTACAGGGATAATTTTCTGTAAGTTCACTTTTTAGATTTGCCGATACGGTCGTATCGTTCATCAAAATATGATACAGTTCCTCTGCCGCCATAAATTTATCATAAAGCAAGGGCAAAATATTTTGTTCAATGTCAATCGCCATTGCCTCAATATTTCCGTTTGCGGAATAATAGCTTGTAAGGCGAGAGCTTATTTTCGCCGTTCCGTTCAGCCAACGGCACACAAGCCCGTTGTCGAAATCAAAGTCAAGACCTTCGTCGCTTTCGATAAAGTCCTTGAATAAGTCGTACATAAAATCAAGCTGGCTTATACTTTTGCCGACTGCAACAAAATCAAGTATTATTTTTGCAGCCGTGCAGAAATCGCATATTCTCATAATTAAAATTTCACTTCCTTTTTACTCAATTTCAAGTCAATTTACGGTCAATGTTTTTTACTGATTCTTATTATACAATTATACCATAAACCGATAAAAAAAGATATATTCAGAACAGAAATTTTTGATTAGGCATTGAAATGTTTTCAAAGGCACGGTATAATTAAAATACACAATATCTTAAATTGCTGTTCGGAAAGGAAGGAATCAATGAATAAGAAACAGCAATTTAATAAAATAACGGCTCTTTACTGCCGGTTAAGCCGAGATGATGATTTGGGCGGCGACAGTATGAGCATACAAAACCAAAAGGCAATGCTTGAACATTTTGCAAACGAAAACGGACACACCAACTGCAAGTATTTCATAGACGACGGTGTTTCCGGCACAACGTTTGAACGCAAAGGCTTCCGGGAAATGATAACCGAGATAGAAAACGGAAATGTAGGCACGGTTATTGTAAAAGACCTGTCAAGACTTGGACGCGAATACTTGCAGACGGGTTATTACACCGAGATTATGTTTCCGAAATATGATGTTCGTTTTATCGCCGTAAACGATAATGTTGACAGCAGCACAGGTGATAACGAATTTGCTCCGTTCAAAAATATTATCAACGAATGGTATGCACGCGATATTAGCCGTAAAATCCGTTCTTCGTATAAAACCAAAGCGTTAAAAGGCGAATTTACGGGCGTGTTTGCTCCGTTCGGTTACAGAAAATCGCCGGAGGATAAGCATAAGTTAATTCCAGATGAGAATGCTGAAATCGTTAAGCGTATGTTTCAAATGGCATTGGACGGCAAATCGTGCTGTGCTATCGCAACTGCATTAAAAAAGGAGCATATTCCCACGCCCGGCGCTTATGTCCGAAATAAAGACGGGGTTATGCGTGAAAACAAAAAGGTGAAATATCCGTACAGCTGGTTTCAGACAACGGTCAGAGATGTTTTGTCAAACGAGGTGTATATCGGCAATATGGTAAGCCTTAAATTTACCTCAAAATCCTTTAAGGACAAAAAGCTGATTGCACGCCCCGAAAGCGAACATATACGGGTTGAAAACACGCACGAGCCGCTTGTTGACAAGGAAACATTTTATACCGTTCAAAAGCGTATTGCAGTCAAAAAGCCGCAAAACAAATTAAATCCCGATAATGTTTTTCGGGGGCTGGTATTCTGTGGCGATTGCGGCTCAAGCCTTGTCTACAAAAAGGAAAACAGCGTAACAAATACCGCTAAATATCAATGCAATTTGTATGTTCACAGAGGGAAAAACGTATGCACAAACCATTCTGTCACCGCTGAGAATTTGAAAAGCATTGTGCTTAACGATATTAATCGTCATATACGGCTGTCAAAAGAGGATAAGTCGGCGTATGTAAAAAGGCTTGTTCAGAGTACGGACGATATGCAAAGCGGCGAAAGTGCGTTATCTAAAAAGGAAATACAGAGAATAACGCAAAGGCTTGACGAGATAAGCAAAGTTTTGCAGACAATGTATGAGGATAAGGTTTTCGGTCGCATATCAAATGAGCGTTACGCTTCAATATCCGCAAGCCTTGAAAAAGAGGAAAAGGAATTAAAAAGCCGTTATGATGAAATTCAGACGAGATTATCAAGGACGGAGCAGAAAACCGAATCGGCAAAGGATTTTGCAGATTTGATAGAACGGTATTCGCCCGTTAAAGAGCTCACGGCAGATTTGTTAAACCGCCTTATTGACAAAATCGTCATTCACGAAAAAACGGACGAAAACGGCGAAAAGGTAATGCCGATAGAAATTTATTACAGATTTATCGGTAAGACCGAAAATGAGAATTAAAGGCGGCACGCACAGCCGCTGTATAAATTTAGGCTCACCACCGCAATATACGAATTACTTGATTGATTTTTTGTTATTTTCCGTGTGTATAACTTCCACAATATCACCAATGTCACATTTGAGTGCTTCGCAGATTTTCAAAAGCATTGTAAAAGAAACCACTTCGTTTTTATTTAGTTTTGTAAGTATTCCGGGAGTAATTTCTGCCATTTTTCGTAAATCAACTTTTGACAAGCTTCTTTCCGCAAGTAAAATCCATAATTTTTTATAGTTTACACTCATTTCAATTCCTCCGTTTGTTTTAACTCTAAAATAGGGTTGGATTTATTCTATGCTTAATTCTTGATATAACTTCATCTGTAGATGGGTTATTTGCATCTGATACTTTATTTAGAAATTCTCCAATCTCGTTTTTAATGGTTGTGGTGGTGTTATATTAAAAAAGTAGACAGAAAATATAAAATATGATATCATTTTTTACACCCCCTACAAGGAGGTATTTGTATGTCAACTTCACCAAAAAATATGATGAAAATTTCAAGAAGAGCATTGTCACGCTCCATCAAAATGGTAAGACGCAAACACAGCTTGCAAAAGAATACGGCATCTCCCTCACAGCCATCAGCCGCTGGGTAAAACAATACTCTGAAATCAAAATCGATGA
>NZ_JAHLPV010000029.1 GCF_018918095.1 Acetivibrio sp. MSJd-27
TCCGGCGTTCGAATCGCCGATGGCTCACCACAAACAAAAACCCTGCAACCGCTAAGGTTGTAGGGTTTTTGTTTTACTAATTTTTCTATTCAGACACCAAACTGACAGGACTTTTTCGTTGACTATATATTGCTCTAGCTTCTCGATGCATATCTTGCATCTCATCATAATGTGTGTAGATTTCCGTAAACATTTTTTACGATAAGAGCTTTCGGTCATGGAGAAGTCATAAGTTAATAAAAAAGGGGGGACTGCTTTCTCTATTGAAAGAATATATAGGATAATCGGAGGAAATTTTACAGGGATTCTAACAATAGTGTATATATGGAATGTTTTTAAGTGTTAATGAATATAAAATCGTCATCAGAGTTATAATTCTGACGACGATTTTATACTATATTCCAAAGCTGAATAAGTTCGAGTAAAAAAGATTCATTTTATAAGAAAATATAGAGAATTGCATTAGAATCTAAATAATCCAACTCTACTGTAAGAATCAAGAAAGCGTTTTTTCGATTCGGAGTCTGCTTTTGCATATAGGTATCAAAGGCAAAGACCGGATATCTAAAAATGCAATCATGATTCAGTGAGAAAGAACATTTCTCACTGGAAATAACCGTTCCGGCAGGAAGCTTTTCAGAGGAATATTGTAGTTGTTTCAAATCAAGCTTTTTTTCTCCGCATTGAAGCTGCTGATAAAATGAAACAGGAACTGGGATATTTACAAGCACCCGGTCGGTTTCCTTTAAATTCTGAGCGGCATAGCGGAGAGTTATCTCTTTTTCGGTGATTGAAAGGATTTTTATTTCGCATTTGGTATCATGATACCACAGGTCAAAATGTTCCGGAGATTCAAAATGACCTTTTGTGTGAAGATACTCCAGTCTGCCATTGGAAATCACATTAAAGCAGGAAAACTCGGGCATTCCATGGGAATGACCTCCTCCCATCAAAAGTCCTTTTTCCAGGTGATAAACGCTCAGCAGATTTTGACGCTGTAAATACCATCTGAAATCCTCCGCTTTATTCGGGAGAAGGCAGATTGGGATAACAAATCCTTTTTTTTGAATTTTCAACGTATTGAAAGGCTCTTCCGAATATTCCGCAAGGGGAGGAGTCATCCGATCAATGTACACCACTTCCTGCTCCTCGGGGCTAGATAATTTTAGGGGGCTGTTTTCGTCAACTGTACCGAAGGAGGCGCAATAAAAACCGAGACTTTGCTGAATGCGGATCAGATCGCTGTTGTCTTTATGATATGCGCTGACATGGCGAGAAGCAAACATCCGACATGTTTCATCTTTGAGAAATGCACCGGGAATATGAGGGAAAGCCCCTCTTTTTTCATCGCGATTCCGCGAGTCAAAGCAGCCGATGATTTCAATTCCTTGATAATAGCATTTATTTAGATAATCAATGTTTTGCAGGACAGCCTGGTATACAGTGGCATTTTTATTACCGCAGTATGCACTGTAAAGAGCCAGTGCACCCAATGTGGTATGGCTGTAAAGCACCACCAGGGAACCGCCTTCCAGAAAAGCGCCGAAGGGAAGCTGAGCCTTACAGATATCCTCCATCATTCTGTCACATTCTTCTTGCAATTTGGGTTGAACACTTAGAACTGCATATCGGTAAATGCAGACGAGGGACCAGATAAAATGGTTGGGGACAGAATGATTTTTTAAATCGTTTTGAAAGGATTTGCATTGAAATTGTTCTTTTATGGAGCGGGCAAGACCTTCACAGGAACGTTGCACTACTTGGCTGTAACGATTGACCGTATCCTTGTCCAGAACATCCTTTAACAGTTCAACGGTGTTCATCAAGTGAAGCGTATTCCATTCTTCATATACATATCCCCAGGATTGTCCAAAAGTGAGTATGTGAGTTTTTCCTTCCTCATTCACAAGGGAGATGTAGTAATCCCAACATTTTTTCATATAGACCAGCAATTCTGGATCTTTATAATAGGGATTATTCTTGTCCTGATACTGATACAGGGTCGCAAAGTAAAATCCCGTGCATTGACCATAGATGTTAAAGAGATGATCTACCTGGATTTCACCATTTTCCTGCACCAATTTTTTTACCTCCTCGCATATGGAAACCAATGTGAGGAGCATGGTATCTTTTATATCAGTTGCGAGATTCTCTTTTCCATCGAGAAATGAGTCAGCATTTTTGTTTTTTGAGGCAATTATTTGGAGGGCCTCAGCTGTTTTTATCATGAATTTTGCATCCTTTCCAATAATCTTGCCCACAATGCGGCACATTCTGCCCGCGTTAACGTTCCATGCGGCTCAAATCTGTTTTCGGAACGGCCTTTCAGAATCCCCGCCTGTACACAGCCGGCTACACCGCTGACAGCCCAGTTGGAAATTTGATTTTTATCCTGGAATTTTTCCAAATAAGCAGGTGATTCATCGGGTTTTCCGATTTTGTTTTTATACACCGCAAGAATAACCTTAGCCATTTCTTCCCGTGTTATGGCATCATCAGGGCGGAACATACCGTCGCTTCCGTTCATGAAACCGTGCTCGTAAACGGCCTGCACGCATACGGCATACCAATCCTTTGGGGTCACATCATGAAAAGGAATTTGAGGGTTCTTTCCGACAATGCCCAATGCTCTTTGAAGCAGAGCGGCAAATTCCGCACGGGTGATTTCTGCGTCTGGGGCAAATTTCGTATTGCTGATTCCTTTGATAATTCCTTTTGTCGTCATAGAAACAATATCATTTTGTGCCCAGTGACCATTGATATCCTGAAATACGGGGGTGGTGGGGATAATAATCTGACCGGATCCCGGAGGGGGAGTCACGGATGGCATTTCTGGCTTCTCTTCCGGTGAGCTCGAAGGAGGATTCATGCCGCCGCCCGGCTGTTCTGCTGGCTCTTTTTTTATGTATAGCTCGGTAACCCCGGCGGGAAGCTTCATTCGAACCGTTCCGGTTTCCGTGTCATAAAAGGCATTATTCTGCCGTTTTCCATTCAGATAAACAATGACAGGACCTCCTGTGTAGAATGTGATCTTGGACTCCTCCACCAACTGGAAGGATGCTGTAAATCCATCTTTTTTTTCTGGATAAAGAGAACCACAGAAGCGAAGACCATCGCTTTGAAGTAATGTTTTTCCCTGATATTTCAATGTGGTTCCATCCGTCATCGCATAGGAGGAGGGCATATTGTTTTTGTCAACTCCGACAACCGTCTGGAAGGAATCACTCTGAATGCCCTGAGCTTCATAGGGTTCTGTTCCTGTCTGGAAGAGGACGTACTCTTTTCCCTGTTCAACGTTAATTGAGGTACCATAAACACCGTTTTCCTGAATCAGAGAAGCATCAACTTTCACCTTGCGTTGCTGCTGTTGAGCCGCTTCGTCTTTCACCGGAAGCAGGGCAAGAGAATCCATACAGATATAGTAGTTTGTCGATTCTTCCTGTTTTCCGAGCACCTGGAATTTGATGCGATGTTTTCCTTTTTCCAGATGCAGTCTTCCTAGGCTGTGATCCGGTGCGATAATGACCTCCGGATCGTAGCCGTCGTATACCTCGCCCACATCCTTTCCGTCAATGGAAACCTGAACCTGTGCATAGGACGGTGCTTTTACAAAGATCATGCTGGCGTCGTAATCACCGGTTTCCTCCACGTTAAATTCAAAGGTGATATAATCGTCTGATTTAATGGAGCGATAGAAGAAAACGGCGGAACCGTTGATATCCATGCTTTTGTAGCCTTGTCCCGATGTTTCAACAGGGTCTCCCAAATCAAGAATTTTTGTGCTTCCGCTCATCTGGCTGGTCTTCATTACAGTTAGGAAGCGATAGGAGGTCGCAGGAGTTGTACTTCCCACTCTGGCGAGAGGGCCATACCGCTCGACACCCGGCTGGAGATAGACATTCATCTCCAGCGGTTCGGGAGATAAGAATTTTGCAGCCAGCTGTGCAGTTCCTTTTTCTATATAGAGATGGGAACCTTCTTTTTTGGTTCCGGTCGGAGCTGTCTGACCGTCAATTTCAAACTGTGCCGGAATCCCGGAGAATATCTGCCACTGGAAACTGCGGTCTTTATCTGTTTTTAGATCATCCATCATGACATAGTGACCAGATCCGGTGCGTACAATGTGACGATCAAAGCGTTTTAAACCAAGATCGGGAGCATAAGCGCCTGGTGCGGAACCGATAACATAATCATAAGAGGGTGAAAGAAATTCCTCCTTGATGGAACCATTTCCTCTGATGGACTGCGCCCGTCCGTCTACATAAATTGTGTTGTGTCCTGATGAGATGGTAAAGGAACGGACAGGTCCCGCTGAATAATCCTGATAACCGGGGTCCGCGGCAAGTGTTGTCTTGCCTGTGCCTAAAATAAAGCTGTTCTGATCGTAATGGTTATGCCCCAATTTGGAATTGTTGCTCACCATAGACAGAAGGGTATCATTGCTTGACCAGCCTGTCCGAAGATCCGCCCATCCGATATCCTCCAGTACCAATGAGTTGGGGAGATCGTCAGGAGGCGTGATTTTCATATTAGGATTATAATACAAAAATTTTTCAAAATTGCTGGCTGTGGAAGTAGTATTTGCAATATACCAGCCAGCATAGCCGTTTTCTAGCCAGTTGGCGGCAATGCTGAGCGTGTTGAAGAAATAGTTGCTGACGGAGCCATCCGAAAAATTCACGAGTCCGCTGCCGCCTGGAATCAGAGAATAGATAACCCAATTTACCACATAATCGTCAATGTAAGGATGTTCAACCAGATCACGCATACCGGTTACCCTTGCAGTGGCATCGACAGATTTCATCAGATTTTCCATAGAATAGCTGGTATACATTAAGCCTTCTTGCTGTCCGGAACTTAAACGCATATCCAAATACCATTTATAATATTCCATAGCCCTTGATAAGTATTTGTCAGCCGTGGGCTCTGTGCCCAGAAGAACCGCTGCACCAAAGCCCATCGAACAGTTTTTCATCATATAAATGTTGTGATCCACCTTTTGCTCCGTATCCTGATATAATAAGGTAAGCCCTTTTGTCAGAATCGCGTTTTCCAGTTCTTTTCTCTCCTGGGGAGTAAAAAGGTCATAAAGCATATCATAAGCGCCGCTGACTGCCAGCGTCAGATGGGTTGTCTCCAAATAGCAGACCGTATTGGCCTGGAGATTTTGCGCATCCACCCAGGTATTCCAGCGTGCAACTTCCAGAGCATACTGTTTTGCTTTTTCCGCATATTCCTGCTTTCCTGTGATACAGTAAGAAAGACTGAGGGTTTCAATTCGTTCCTGTATGGCTTTTACATAGGCTATCCAATAAGGATAAGCGGAGCCTCCGGTATATCCCGGCGGAACTGACATGGGTCCTAACTGTTTGGGCGGCATCGGGAAAGAGAGCTGATAGCTGTTATAATAGGTGATCGAAACGGATTTTTCCGTCAGAAAGCCCTTTGCGGCCTGTTCCAGCGTATCCCAAAGCTTTTTTCCGGACAAACCGGATGCGGAAACTGTTTCATCCGCAGATTTTTTCTGCAGTTCTTTCAGCTCGTCTGCTGTGAAATAAAGTCTGGGATGTCCCTGCACTTTCAGAGGAAATTGTTGAATATTACCGCTGGAAGGGACGTGTTCTTCGGGAATCTCCTCTCCGGTCTCCTCCGATGGAAGCGCTTCCTCAACGGATTCCTCCGGAATTGTTTCATCCTCTGCCAGAACAGTGGACGGAAGAGGAAGGAGCAGTTGAATGATAAACAGACAGAGCAGCAAAATGCCGAAAAATCTCTTTGTTTTTCTGAAAAAAATTTTGTGCATCAAAATTCGCCTCCTTAAATATCTTTTGTGGGAATTATAACATATTTTTTTGAAAAAGTATAGACTTTTCTTTCAAAATATGATAATTTAGAGTTATAAAAATGAAAAAAAGACATTTTTATTTCCAAAAAGAGAGATTCAGTCTTTTTGTTTGGATAATTATTACAAACAAGATTTCAAAAAGGAGAGGGAAACATGAGACACAAGAATTTGATTGGAATCAGTCTTGCCATTTTACTTTTTTTCGCTTTTATAATACCGGACTATCAATTGCCGGCAAAAGCGAATGAGGCACAGACTCCCTATCAAACGGAAGTGGAGTTGCTGCAGAATCTGCAGATTCTTCCAAAATCCTTTGACGGGGATAAACAGGTCAAGCGAAGCGAATTTGCTGACATGGTTGCAAAGATTATGCATCCGGTGATTGCATTTTCTCCGTCTGACACACTGCCGGACGCATTTACTGATGTGAAAAGCAATCATAAATATTATGGAGAGATACGCTCGCTGAAAGATTTGGGAATTATCTCCGGCGATATGTTTTCCAATTTTTATCCCGACGATATCATCTCTTATCAGGATGCTGTGACAATGCTTATCAATGCTTTGGGATACGGAAAATATGCACAGAAAAAGGGCGGATATCCCACCGGTTATTACAATATTGCGCAGGAGACAGGAATTCTGCGGAATGCTCCTTCCGGAGAGGTAACCTTCTATAAGGCGGCAAAGCTGATTTACAATTCTTTGTTTGTGGATGTCATGTCCATTGCCGGCATCACTGCGGACAGCGAGACAATGGAGATTTTAGAGGGAAAAAACGTGCTTTCCCAGCGTCTGGGGATCGAAGAGTATGACGGTGTCATTCTCAGTGACGGTCACGCTTCCCTGAATGGGGAGGAAGTCTTAAACAGTGATGAGATTTTATTTCGGGATATCAAAACTGAAAACACACTGTCTATGCTGACGGGAAACAGTCAGGCATACAGCTATTTGGGATACAGAGTACGCTTATTCGCAAAGGAAGATAAAACAACGGGCAAGAGCACGGTGATCTATTGTGTTCCCCACAGAAGCGTAAAGGTAATCACCATTGCGGCGGATTCTATTATCTCCGCACAAACCGACTATATCGAGTATGAGGAAGAGAAGAATTCCGACAAATACCGGAAACTTTCCTTTGGGAAAAAAGCCATGTATGTAACGGTGAACGGTATGAAAAAATCCTCATATACTACGGAGGATCTCAAGCCGAAAGAGGGATATATCACGCTGATCGACAACGGCGATTCCAAAATTGCAAATCATCTGGCGATAAACTCCTTCGATTACAATTTGGTTGTCGATCAGGTGAACAGCGCCGCACAGGTGATTCAGTGCCTGCAAAGCCCCAGAAATAATATTGATTATTCTGATAAAGATGCCGTGTCCTTCCGCATCTATAAAAACGGCAGTTTGATTGAACCGGAAGCTTTAAATCGGCTGGACATTCTTTCCGTAGCCAAATCAGCCGGTAAAGTAAACGGTAAGACATTATACACAGCCTATGTCGGCGACCAGAGCGGACAGGGAAAAGTGGAAGGGCTTATCCCGGAAGAAAACATCGTGATTGTAAACGGACAGCAGCTGGGAATCTCCAAACTTTATCTGGATTTGAAGCCGAATTTGATGGGGCAGCTGAGAAGCGGCAGTGAAATTTCTTACTCGCTGGATGCGACAGGAAAAATCGCTTATATTGGAAAAATGTCAAGCGATGGGCGCGGTTTTGCCTATCTGATTGATATGCAGCAGGAAAGCGGACTCGAGGATGAGATTTTGCTTCGTTATTACAGTGCGGAGGGAGAAATCTTCACCCAGCCCCTCTCATCCAAAATAACGATAGACGGAAAGAGACCGGATGGTCTGAAAACAGATGGAACCAAAGCCCACTCTCTTTTTGAAGAATTGCAGGATATGCTCTGTCTGCGTCCGGACGGTACGGTCACCATTCCGGAACGGGCAGAAACGGAAAGCTTAAACAAGAATTATACCAGTATTGTTCCGAGACCGGCGATTGTCAAACAGAACGCGGACAAAAAAATCGTCAGCATTGATACGGACGCGCTTACCTATGACGATGCTTCGATGGAACAGAGCGATCCGGCGGCATTGAAAGCGGGCGTGAGAGTACCGAGGCTTTTAAGTTACAGCATGAACGGACGAACCTTTGACGGAAGCTTCTTTTTAACCGGCGAGACGATCATATTGAAAGTTCCCGATGTGGATCGCTATCATATGCAGGAAGAGATTGCCCGCAACAATTTCAACAGATACAGCAAAACAGCTACAAACCTTTTTGAACAGGATTTGAACAAAGCACGGAATTATCAGGTTCTGACCAGCGCACAGCTTTCGAACCGTATGGAATATGACATTCAGGCGTACAACGTGGATCCCTACACAGGAGTGGCAGAATTTGCTGTTGTGCGCGGAAGCGTTGGATATATGCAAAACAAGGTTCCTTATCAATCGCCTTTTTATATGTTCTTGAAAAGAACAAGCTGCTTTGACGAACAGAGCGGTGAGTTGATGGATAAAATTTATTATTCTCAAAATGGGCAGGAGAAATCCATGGTGGTTGATCCGGATATTCTTGCACCCTGGTACAAAAACTTGATTTACGGCGGAAAGACCATCGGTTCCATTGTCAATGCAGGTCAGCCGAATGAAACGGTAACGTACAACGAAGTGGAGCCGCTGAAACAGGGGGATATTATTTACGCGGAGGAGACCGATGGAAAGCTCAGCCATATTCAGAGAGATCTGAACATGAGCCTGATCAACTCAAAAACCTGCGGTTCTGCACGCGCCAGCATGCCGGTTGCTCCATACACCAACACGTTCTATGCAAAGACAAATATTGACTGCCCCTTTGATCAGAGAGTCGGTCCCAGCTTTAACTATGAATCCACCTATAATATGATGCTTTCCGCTGCAATGGACTTGAATGGGACAGCGTTGAAGGTGAGGGTTCCGGCGAGAGGAACTACCTCCCAAATCGGAAATTTTGCTGAATATATCGGGAATGAAAATGCAGCGTTTTATTTGGATCGGTATATCGATATTGCCGCTGTGAATACTCGCGTCATTGAGGAGATTGAATGTGATGTGGAACACGACGGCTGTCGGTTCCGGGAAAGGGAGGGAACTGCGGCTGATTTGAAAACTGCAAGCATGTATAGCGGCGATCTTTCCACGGACGGGATCTATAAAGCATCCAGGATTTATTCCATGTCCACCTATGGTGTTTATACCCAGATGATTATCATCAATTTCAGTGAGAAGCACAGCAAATATGTGCGGTAAGGGGGAAACATAATGAAATTAAAACGAATTTTGTCTGTTGTTACAGCGTCATTCTTATTCGCGCAAGTTTCCTGTCCGTTTGTGACGTCAGCAAACCACTGGGCGCAAAAGGAGATGGAATATCTGTATGAAAAAGGAGTGATCAGCGGGGATGACGACGGACTTCGCCCGGATGAATTTATCACAAGAGCCGAATTTGCAAAGGTGATTAACAAAGACTTTGGGTTTACGGAAAAGGCGGAAATGAATTTTCCTGACGTTTCCGCAGAGGCATGGTATGCCGGTGAAATGGCAGCGGCGAAACAGAAGGGATATTTTTCAGGCGATCAGAACGGATTGGGAAATCCAGACGAAAGAATCACCAGAAGTGAGGTATGCGTAGCATACACAAAAATATTGAGTCTTCCTCTTGCAAATGAAAATGATATATCCTATACCGACCGGGATCAAATTCCGCAATGGGCAGTTCCGTATATTGCCGCACTGGCGAAGATTAATATCTTAAACGGATACGAGGATGGAAGTTTCCGGGCCACCGATTACATTACCCGTGCAGAGGTGTTTTCAACGGTGGTGCGCACAGAATTCTATGCCAAAAAGGTACAGCAGGAAGAATTGGAAAACGGAACAAAGGTTCCGGGCGGAACCGGCGGTACCATTATAGGGGGAAGCACAGGCAGTTCCGGCGGTTCGGGCGGCTCAGGCGGATCGAGCGGCGGTGGAGGAAGCACACAGCCCAGCCTTTCCAGACCTGTGATTATTCAGATAGATACGGCGAATCGGAGAGTGAATTGGGAATCTGTCAAAAATGCAACCTCCTACGAAATGATACTCAGAAGAACTACCGCCGGCAACGGGGGGCAGAAGGAGTTAACCGGTTTGACGGGAACCAGCGCCGATATCAGCAGTGCAATTAATGAATTAATCGGTGAAGAACAGATTGCGCTGGAAACTTTTTCGGTTAAAATGCGCGCAGTGAGGGGAAGCAAAACCTCAGCTTACTCTGCTGAGGAAACCTTTCATCTTACCTTTGAATCGGTTGCAATTCCGGATGATATCCGCTGCGAGGAACGGCAGGAAGCAGGGAAGGACGTTATTGTTCTGACTTGGTCTGCAGTTGAAAACGCAAAGGAATATAAAGTTTTTTTGGTGAATGGACATGAAGATATCCCGCTCACCGTGAATGGAACATACGCCGTGATTCCGGAGGAATATACCGCTCTCGGCGAAATTAAAATCAAGTTTAAAACCCTCAGCGGCAAGGAGGGGATTGCGGACTCCCTGTATCTGGAGAAAACTTTGAAGCTGCCCCTTTTCTATGGAGGAAGCGGCGAAGTTAATGATCCGTATATCATTGCCAACGAACGGCATTTTCGGAATATTCGCCAGGCTCCGGATAAAAATTTTAAAATCATCAAAGATATCAGCTTGAGCCAATTAGAACCAATTCCTGCATTTTCAGGAACACTGGTTGGGGAAAAAGATAATATTGCAGAAAATCCGGTTAGAATCACTTACAATTTTGAGGATGGCACCAAGGGGAACATGGGGTTGATCACCTCCTCCAGCGGGGTTATCAAAAATCTTATTTTAAGCGGTCAAATGACGGCCGGCACGATCTCCGGCGCTCTGGTATCCACAGCGACAGGCGGGGAAATCAGCAATTGCGTCAATGAGATGACTCTGCATTTTGTAGGGGAAAAATGGTGCGGCGGTTTGATCGGAACAGCGCAGAGTACGGTTATTCAAAATTGCGGCAACAAAGGAGACATCCTTTCCTCTGCACTAAATACTGGCGGAATTGTTGGGTATCTGAATAGTATGGCGTCAGTCTTCAATTGCTTTAATGAGGGCGATATCAATGCCTCTGCGGATTATACCGGAGGCTTGGTGGGTGCCGGATACGGCAACATTGAAGGAGGCTATAACAGCGGTGATATTACTTCAACAGCCAATACGGCGGCAGGAATTTCCGGATACTTGAGACAATCGGCAGGTGGCACTTTAAAATATGCATTCAATACCGGGAAAATCCATGCGAAACAGAATGCAGGAGGCATTACCTGCAATATCAATCCCAGCGGAGACACGACCATCGATGAGGTATACAATGCCGGAGACGTCACGGCGGATACGCCCAACAGCGCAGCTTATGTTTTTCTCTTAAAACAGGCCCCTGCAAAGATAAAAATCGGAAGTTCCGTTTATTACTTGAATGGCATTCAGGGAGAGGTGACTTTTGAAGGAGAGACAAAACCACTTATTGTAAAAGAGCTAAGCGAGCTTTGTTTTCCATCCGGCTTGTGGGTAAAAAAAGGCGATTATCCCTATCCGCAGCTCAAGAAACTTACTTATTTGGGAAAAGGAGACACGGTACCGCTTGTTCCGGAAATGCCCGCTGCGGAAGTTGTGCAGCAGAACCAAAATGTGATAGTAATGTTGAGCGGGCATCCACAGCATTTTCAATATCAGGTTCAGGTTTGGTATAATGGAAGTATGACGAAAGAATATTTCGTTGGCAGCGGAATAAACCGGCAGATTGATATTACAGACGGTCTTTTGGAATACGGGGAATATCTTGTGAAGGTAACCGCATACGGTGATGGCATTCACTATTCCAAGTCAGATGTTCTCTCTTTGTCTTATCAGCATAAAGCGCCTGAAAAGCAGTTGCTGAAAAACCTTCGGGTGCAGTGGCAGGATAACGGCGGGCAGGAAAATTATAGTCTGACGTGGGACAGCTTTGCCGGGGCTTATAATTATAAAATTCAGGTGAAAAATCAGTTACAGGAGATCAAGCTTGACGTGGAGGCAGTTCAAAATGCATATGTGATTGCAGAAACGACAGCACTGACCTTTGACGGGGATTACACTGTGACGGTTACCGCAATGTCCAAGACAAACGAACCATTGACTTTGGAAACTGCCTTGTCTTTTTCCACTCTATTTGCAGGAGGAACAGGCACATTGGAGGATCGCTATCTGATTGCCAACCAGAGGCACTGGAACAACGTTGCTTTGGAATCGAATAAAAACTATAGGGTTATCCGCGACATCACGCTGGACGAACTGAAACCGATTGACTCCTTCTCCGGAAGTATGATAGGTGCTCTGGATGGTATCGAGAACAGTCCGGTTCGGATTACTTATCATTATTCCAATCCTAAAGGAGTCAGTGTTGGATTGTTTAAAAGTATTTCCGGGGCCGATATTCAGTATATTGGCGTTGCAGGCACCTTGACGGCTGCTGCCGGATCTGGAGCGCTTGCCGCCAGTATTACAAACACGGAGATTTCCCATTGTTTCAGTGAGATGGAGGCCTCCTACAAAGGGGGAACCAAATGCGGCGGATTGGTTGGAGCGGCGCTTCAGAATTCCGTGATACGCGATTGCTATAACGCGGGCAATATTATGGATACAACAACGGGAATGCTAGGGGGTATTGTAGGTTTCTTGGATACGAATGCCAAAATTTACGATTGTTATAATATCGGTAATATTTCCTCCTCCTCCAACAATATCGGCGGTATTGTCGGTGCATTGCAAGGAAGCATAGAGGGTGCTTACAATACGGGAAACATCTCTTCTACATTGGATACGGCAGGCGGTATTGCCGGATATGCCAGCCAGGGAGCGGGAGGAACAATGAAATATCTGTTCAATACAGGGACAATTACATCGGCAAAAATGGCGGGTGGTATTGTCAGCCGAATACGGACAAAGAACGGAACGACAATCCTGGATGAAGTATATAATGTCGGCGACGTGATATCCGGCAACGGAATGGGAGGATATATTGTTCCGACTATTGAAAATACAAAGACCACACTGGGAAGCTATGTTTTCTATCTGGAAGGAATTCAGGGAGGAAAAGAGGCGAACGGAATTTCCGTGACCTCCGGAGCTCTCTCTAATCAGGCGAAAATGATATTCCCGGAAGAGAAGTGGACTTTCCGGGAAGGTTATCAATATCCTCAGCTGAAGGCGGTTTCATACAGAAATCAATAGTCAGCTGTAACGAGAAGCTTCTGTCCAATCCAAATTTAAATACACCACAATCAAAATTTATTTTAAATTTTGATTGAAAAATGAAGCAATTTCTTATATGATAGAAAGAAAAGAGATTCAATCAGAGGTGAAATAAATGGGATTCGCGGCAGAAGCTTTTTCTAATATGACATTGGAAGAAAAAGTGGGGCAACTGATTATTTCAAGAGGCTTCCGCAGTTCAACCTTAACCATGCTGCGGAAAGGGGTTATCGGGGGCGTCAGCTCAAACTTTATCAGAAGCGTTTGTGGTACAGATATAAAAAAAATTATGGAACTGACCAATCAGATCCGAAAGGAATCGAAGATTCCGCCTTTGTTTTTTACGGATTGTGAAAAAGGACTTCCTCAAGTGTTCCGTTTTGGAACAGAATTTCCTTCCAACATGGCGGTTGCCGCAACCGGGGATACCGAGCTTGCTTATCGTTTAGGCAAAGCGATTGCCCAGGAGGCAAAGGCTTTGGGCTATCACATCATCACTTGCCCTGTGCTGGATGTCAATCTGAACCCGGACAACCCTTATATTGGTATCCGCTCCTTTTCAGATGACGCCCATGTGGTAGCGGAGTATGCAAACCGGTATATTGACGGCGTGCAGGAGGAAGGCGTGATCGCCTGCGGAAAGCATTTTCCGGGAATGGGCGATATCCATAAGGATCCCCGCATTGCTATTCCGGTAGTCGACAAGGGGATTAAAGGATTAAAGAACAATGATTTTTATCCTTTTCAGTCAGCGGTACAGCATGGAATAAGGGGGATGATGACTACCCATGTGTTTGTCCCTGCAATTCAGAAGGATGAGGAGGTTCCTGTTACATTCTCCAGAAAAGCCATCGTAAGACAATTGAAGGGAGTGATGAACTTCAATGGCCTGATTGTATCGGACAGTCTTTCCGTCCAGACAATCATTTCTCACTATTCTTCCGACGAGGTGGCTGTCATTGCGGCACAGGCTGGGAACGATCTGCTGCTTCACGACTATAACAGTGAACCGATGGAAATGTTGGAGGATCTTTTGAAAGCAGTCAAGGATAAGGTTATTCCCAAAAAGGAATTGGATCAGAAGGTTATGAAAATTCTTCAGACAAAAGAATGGTGCGGGGCATATCAAAGGACCCTGTTGCAGCAGAGAGAAGTAGAGGCAGTTCTTCAGCACGAAGAGCATCTGAGACTTTCTGAAGAGATTATAGAAAAATCCATTACTGTTTTAGAGAATAAAGAACTTCCTTTATCCAATGAACAGGAAATTTTGATTATTTCCGCTCGAAACGATGAGCGGACGGGGAGCTTGACGGATCTCGGAATTAACATCACCGCAAAAGCGATGACATTATATGAAGCGGTGAAGGAACGCAATGGAAATACTGCCATCACAACCATATCCGAAGCGCCGGATAACGAAGAGATCAGCCGTACTTTGAATCTGAGCAAAAAGTTCAAGCATGTCATCGTGGCGAACTATGTGAGAATGAACGTGCATGAGAAGGGCGGAGGAACCCTTCCGGAACAGCAGATTGAATTTATCCGTTGTCTGGCAAAACAGAACAAATCGGTTACCACTTTGATTTTCGGAAATCCGTATGTGATTGCGCATCTTCCCAAAACAGCTAATATGCTTGTGTCCTATACCGATAGCGATCAGGCTTTGCAGTCTATGACGAATATCCTGTTTGGTCTTCAAAAACCCAGTGGGAAATTACCGGTTAAAATCAGCAGAAAATATGTGCGCGGGTATGGTCTTGTCTGAAAAATCATATTATTTTTAAGAGTGTCGTAAGAGAAAAAGATTCGTAAAAATCAAAAATATATGATAAAACAAAAAAGGCGGAACATGTTTATTATCATGTGTCTGCCTTTTTTGATTGTGCGGAAAATTTCTTATTTTCCGCACGGTATTTTTTATTATTTTCGTTTTTTGACGAACCGAAAGCGGTTTGAACAGGAAGGTTTTATTTGAATCGGATATGAGAAACGGCGTTATTTGCGATAAGCTTCCGCCGCCTGATGAGCGCTGGCTTTTAGGATTTTCCAAACCGTATCGCTCATTCCCTCCGGCCGGAAATTGTTGTCTTCAATCCGATGACCGGTAAGTACTTCATACCATACAGCGCCTGCCAAATAGCATCCAAAACTGTTTGCATGATAGTAATCGGTATCATGCAGCATAATCGTGGGATCGATGGATTGTGCGATATGGAATGCTTCACCGGTAGGAATGATTTTTGCAGAAAGACTTGCAGCAGCCTTGCTGTAAGCTGTTTTTAAATTTTGGAACATTCCTTCGGCATCCATTCCCATATAAGATGCATGAGTAGGATCGGATACTCTGTTTAATTTCGGATGATACGCCCATGTCTGATGGATCACCTGTTCTGCATTTGGCTCGTGGAGTTTCACATAGTCGGACAAGGATTGCAGATAGGGCTGGTAAGTAGCGTAGTCCACACTGGTCAGACTGCCCTGTTGGAAGGTTACAACATCCCAGTTATCGCTTTCCAGCGCCTGCAAAATGGAGTATTTTTCCGGTGCTGCCTGTCCGTTGAGATAGAAGGTATAAGCGGCAGTGTTGCTTGAGGCGTTTGCAGCGTGCTGTTCCAGGCTGGCTCCGCCTATATACAGATTCGCAACCGTCAGATTGACGTTCCCCGCTTTGGCAATATCGGGAAGATACTGCTGTGCGTTTCTGGAAAAGCTGTTACCGATAGCGAGAACCTTTAAAGAGTTTTTTTCTAGAACTGGAGCGTTGTTGCTCTGTCCGATAGTTCTTTCCAAGATATCTCCATATATGGTTTTCGATGAACTTCCGTTAGAAAATACCGCATAGGGACGAGTGTAATAGGTTTTGCCCGTCTGTATATTGTCACCGTAAAAACGGATTCCGAAATGTCCGTAAGCGTTGGGTGCTTTTTTTCCAGGAAGCTTTATAACATTTTTGTTATTCGCCACAAATTCTGACGGGGTCATAGTGGTTTCGGACAGTAATATACCGTAATCTGTTCTCTGATATTCTCCATAAGTGGCTTTGATACCGGAAAATACAATTCCTACAGGGGCGGTTACAGTTTGATTGCCTACAAGAAACGTATCCGTTCCGGAGAAGAATCCGCTGGCAGAGGACAGCATCTGCGGCAAGCCTTCCTCATTGAAGGCAAACCGAACAGAAACCGTACTGTTCTGTGTGATCGGAGGGGTTAGATAGGTATAATCCGCAACTTCATTTCCCATCACGGGCACGGCGTTAAAGCTAAGCTGTTCCATATAGTAACCGTTATCGGGCAGTATAGATAATTCCAGCTGATTGTTTTTCGGAACAATGTGTGAGCCCTCGTTTACAACCATGCCGTTCCCCGTTTTTTCAATGCTTAGCGTAAAAAGTTCTGTTCCGTATGTATTCGGATTATTTTTGAGATCCGGATAAGAATAGTCTGCGGTTGGAGCCACAAAATCAGCTCCTAACAGAGAGGAAAGGGTTTTGATTTCGTCCAGTGTTTTCGCTGTCGTTCCGGCAACACCGTCATCCTCGGCAGTAAAGCTTTGATAATAGGAATTTTTTATGGCATTTCCATTGCCTCCGCTTCCCAAAACACCGAAGGGATTACGGATTTCTCCGTATACGCTGCAAAGGGCATAGGTGTTTTCAATGACCGGAGATGTCGAGATATTTCCGGCAATGCCGCCTGCCGAACCGGCGAAAGCGGTTACCCTTCCCGCATTATAGCAGGATATAAGTTCGTTTTGTTTGCCGGAAGCAAGGCCGACAAGACCGCCCACATCAGACATTCCGGTGACATTTCCGGTGTTGAAGCTGCTTCGTATTCTGGCATAGGACCAGCCGCATAAGCCGCCTGCATGACTTCCTTTTCCGACAACATTTCCGGTGTTTACCAGATTTTCTGCCGACCCAGTGATTGTACCCAGCAGACCGAACAAACCGCCTACATTGCTGTTGCTAGTAAGTGTAGCGGTAATTACACCATGATTTTTCAGATTTTTTAGACTCATGCCGGTGACGCTGTTATAGGCTCTTCCCACAATTCCCCCGACAAATTCGCTGCCGGTTACAGAAGCGTGGTTAACGCAGTTTTCAAGGGCAACCGTCGTACCGTTTGGAAATATTTCTCCCGCGAAGGCGCCGACTTTACTTGCCTTTGGTGCGTTGACAGAGCCGGTGATGGTAAGATTTTTCAAAGCGGCATTTTCACCGAGGGTAGAAAATAACCCTGCAGCGTCAGGTTCCTGCGTATCGATCGACAGGGCAATCGTTCTCATTTCCTCTGTTTCACCTGCCGCATCATAGCCGGTCAGACTTCCTGTAAAAATACTTTTGATAGAGCTGTTCACCGGTAAAGTAATATCCTGCGTTAGTCGGTATTCTCCGTTGCTTTTTATTTCTAAAAATTCTTCTGCGGAGGAGATGAGGATCGGTCCCTGCGGAGTCGGCTCTTCCACATCCAAGGGCAGCCGGTTACTTCTAAGCTGGGGATAACTGAAGTTCGGGTTGGTAGTGTCAAAGATCCACACGCTGTTAAAATCAAATCCCTCCAGAGCGCTTTGTGCTTTCAGCTGTGCATCTGTCAACGGTTCCGTTCCAACTAAGCCATCGTCCTCTGCACTTTCAGACAGATAATAGTTGTTGGAGGCAGAAGCCAAAGCGGTGATGTATATGGGATTCCCTTTCGTGGATCCGGTTACCGTTCCGGCATTATATGTACAGGAAACCGTACTTTTTTACTTGTGTGGCTGTCTGCAACAATTCCGGCTGCCTGTCCGCCCGTTGCGTTCACCGTTCCCGTGTTGAAGCAATTTGTTATCTTAGCGCTATTTGCGGCTACCCCGACAATTCCGCCGGCAAAATTTTTTATTTTGATTTTTCCGGTGTTATAGCAATTGTTTACCGACGCATAAGACCATCCCACGATGCCGCCCGCTCTTGCACCGGCTGCAGTGGAACCGGTCACCTCACCGGTATTGCCGCAGTTTGTGACAGGAACTGCCATTGTTGTGGCATAGCCTATAATTCCGCCCACATTGCTGTAATTGGAAACATGTACGGCAGTCACAGCTCCCTCATTGCGCAGTCCGGAAAGAACAATATTAGCTCCGTTGCTGTTGACTCTTCCCAAAAAGCCGCCGACACGAATGGGACCATCTATAGAGGCTTTATTCACACAATTGGAAACCGATATATTTGTCGCGCCGGTTTTGATCTCCCCGGCAAACCCGCCGATTCCGGGCATGGTGGAGGAGCCGGTACCGGTAAACTTCACGCTGCCGTTTAATGTGATGTTCCGAATTTCCGCACCGGTGTTCAAAGCGGAAAACAGGCCAATCCCTACCTTGTTATCAGTGCCGGTTATAGATACGCTGATGATGCGCATTTCCTCTGCCGTCCGATCCGCATTGGTTCCGACCAGCTTTCCGGTAAAGTCACCGGTGATCATTGCAGTAACCGGCACGGTGATATCCTGCGTCACAGCATAGTTCCCGGAAGGATTACTCTGAATAAGCGCAAAATCTTCCGCTGACGCAATGGGGGTATAACTGCTGAAATCCTGTGTTTCTTGCGAAAGGGTAATAACTCCTGAGAAACACATCAACAACATGCAAACAGTTGTGAAAAGAGTTATGTACTTTTTCATTTGATGTTCCTCCTGATAGTATAAGTTTTTGATTTCCCTTTTTTCTGATGGAGGCAAGCCGGCATTTGCTTCCATCGACAGAATGAATCACGTCCTTTCTTTTTTATTTCTGCTGTATAAAACGGATCCGAATGGTTTTCTGTTATGTTTCCTCATGAGCAGAGTGCAGAAATTTGACCTTTCTTTTGAGTGTTTTATTTTTTAGAGGAAAGAAATACGGTTTTTTATTTTTCTGTAAACGGTCTGCTTATAGAGCATTATAACATGATATTTCGGAAAAGTACACTCTTTTTTTACAAATTTATAGTTTTAAATACTTATTTTTGATTAAAATATCAATCTTATCATCATATTTAGAAAATTATATAATAAGAAAATAACAGGAAATAAACAGAATTTTTTTGAATAAAAACAAGCTTGTGGAAAAGTATATTAATAAGCTTTGCAACAGAATTTAAGCTTTGTCTGTTCCTGAACCTTATTAAATCTGTATCTTGTTAGTGACTTCAACTTTTTGTTATGATATAATATATTCAAGTAGGATTTTAAGTCCGCGTCAGACATTCGGACTCAACCTTATCTGTTTTAGTCTTTGTGAGAGCTGCGATATAGGATGGCATGCAATGGATTGATAACAAAGATCGGGAAGCCTTTATCGGGAAGATAACCCAACAGATTGCATGAGCAGTGTCCTGTGACTTCAAGCCCTGCTTTTACTTTACTCAAATCATTTGAAACAGATTTAATCTTCTCAAAATTGAATTTGGAACAGCGAAAGTATAAAACAAAATTTCATTTTCCGAATCACAGATAAAGTAATCGCGATTGTCCTTTGCAACATTAATATACTTTGCAGTATATGATTTTGTTACAGATACAATCATTTTTCAATAGATTGAAAGGATGGGAGATAAAGTGCGGGAGTTTTTAAACAAACTTATGAAGGAACTTGATTTTCCAGATGAGGCACAAAGGTATCTGGAAAAAGTGAATATGCAGTTAGATGAGAACGTCAGGAATGATTTTCTGCAAATGGTTCATCAATTTATGAAGGAAGATTCCATAACCGGGTTATCCGTCCTTTCAGGGAAACTGGATGACATAGCGGCGAAAGTCCAATTCAGCAACTATACATTACATCTATTATTTTTAATGTATTGTGCCCAGCCCTTAATGGATTATTATAGAAAACAGGATATACCATTGGACATTTATTGGAATTCCATGCGGGATTTAACCTATAAATTACTGGAATGCAAAGAGGTTTATGATATATGGGGAACCTTTGTAATAGAATGGTTTGAAGGATTTTATCGGAGACAGCGTTTCGGACTTGGACGGTTTCAGTATGAAAAAATTGCTTTCCCTTTTGACGAATATAAAAAAGGCGATACAACCATAATGAAAGGGGATACTGTATACAATATACATATTCCGTCGTCGGGCTCAATGCCAAAGGAGCTGCGGATGGATTCTTACCGAAAGGCTTATGCATTTTACAGGAATGAGATGGAAGGAAAGCCGATGGCTATCGTATGCCATTCATGGCTTCTTTATCCCGGGAACCGGAGTATTTTTCCGCCTCACTCAAATCTTCTTGATTTTATGAATGACTTTGATATCATAAAAAGTGAAACTTCCGATGAATTCAGTCATGCATGGCGGATATTCGGAAAGAAATACAACGGTTCAACGGAAGGACTGCCGAAAAAGACCTCGCTTCAAAGAGCTTTTCTCGATTGGATAGAGAGAGGTAATCCGGTCGGAAATGGATTTGGCGTACTTTTATTTGACGGTGAAAAGATTGTGTAACGTTCCGATTTTATCTCTATAGGCGGCTGCTGTAAATTTATGAGCGAACGGAGGGAGCGGATTTTTTCGCGTTTTTCTATTTCGGACGGGATTTTTCTGCCTTTTGTTGTTCTATAAATTCATATCCCAGCATGTTCATCTCTTTTATAACGGTTTGAATGGCTTCATGATCTTTTTCGTTGCTGAGATAGAACAATTCAAACAGCAGTTTGTTTAATTCTTGGATTCTTTTATAACATTCCTGTGCAGTTTTATAGCGGTAAGTTTTTTTCACTGGCAATCCTCCTTAAAATCTGAGGATTCCTCTTCTAAATTATCAAGAGCATATTCTAGAGCTTGATTGATAACTTTATTAAATGTGATGTGATGGGATTCACTCAGATATAAAAATTTTTCATATATATCAGCCTTAAATCGGATAGTACGGTTTACGGAAGATAGTTTTTCACTTTCGCTGATAATTCTAAACTTATCCATTTAAAACACTCCACAACTGAAAAAATATATCCCCTCCTTTTGTTGTGAATAGCCAGGAGCCTTAGGAAGCATGAGGAGGGAAATATTCACTATTTTGTAGTACTGAAACGCTTGTATTATAGTTTTCGCTATGCAAAAGCGTTTCATTTTGTTGTAGTATTATTATACACTAACAAAATTTGATACGTAATGTACAAATTTGCATTATCTAATGGGTACAAATACATATATCAATTTTATATCTATTATAGTCGACAAAGAAGCAGAAAACAATTGGTTGCACATAGTGATTATATAGTGTAAGGTATCGATAGATTTCTTTTGATAAAGGCTTATCTTGTCAAAAAACTTGACTGTATATTAAGTCAGTATCTTTTCATAAATTCCGCATTCTTTTATAAAGCAAATTAACTTCCTCAAAAATATATTTATGAAATTATGTCAAAATTAATTTATTTTATTAAATCTCTTTTAAAAAGGTATACTAATAGAATCAGTAATAAAAATTAGGAGAGATTCGGATGAAAAAGAAAAAAGGCTGGATTTCGAAATGTCTTACTGGTATTGAAGTGGTAGGAAACAAACTCCCTCATCCAGTTACTATATTTATTCTATTGACATTGATTATTATAGGGGTTTCGGAAATTTGTGCGAAACTGGGGGTATCTGTTTCCTATCAACAGATTGACCGATCCAGCGGACAAATCAAAGACATGACAATGCAGGCGGTTGGCCTGTTCAATCCGGAAGGGCTCCGCTATATGGTGACACATTTTGTCAGCAATTTTACAGGATTTGCACCATTGGGAACCGTTCTTGTGGCAATGTTGGGGGTTGTGCTTGCAGACGGCAGCGGGCTTATCGGGGCAGTTTTGCGAAAAATGGTTTTAAATACGCCGAAACGCCTCGTTACGGCGGTAGTCGTATTCGCAGGAATTCTATCCAATGTTGCAGCGGATGTGGGATATGTAATCCTTGTGCCTTTAGGAGCTATGATTTTCGCTAGTTTCGGCAGACATCCCATTGCCGGATTGGCCGCCGCATTTGCGGGGGTATCCGGCGGATTCAGCGCAAACCTGCTGATCGGCGCGCTGGATCCCATGCTGAGCGGCCTTACAATGGAGGCGGCAAAAATTTATGATCCCTCTTATACAGTGCTGCCTACCGCCAATTGGTATTTCATGATTGTATCCACCTTTGTTATCATGATTCTTGGTACCATCATAACCGAAAAAGTGGTAGAGCCCAGATTAGGAGAATATCACGAGAAAACCATTCATCTGGAAAAGCTTAATGTCAATGAAAACAGGGGTTTGAAATGGGCGCTTATCTCCCTTCTGGTTTTTCTTTTACTGTTGGGAATTACCTTACTGCCAGGCGGCGTTCTACGCAATCCGGACACCGGATCCATATTTGAAAATTCCCCTTTTATCAACGGTATCGTGCCGATTATCGCTTTGTTTTTTATGATACCAGGTATTTTTTTCGGTATTGGTTCCGGAAATATCCGCAGTGATCAGGATGTCGTACGGTTTATGAGTGAGGGAATGAGTACCATGGGTGCATATCTGGTACTGGCATTCTTCTCCGCTCAGTTTGTAAATTATTTTACCTATACAAACTTAGGGGTAATCATAGCAGTAAAAGGTGCTAATTTTTTGGAGCATACCGGATTTACCGGTTTGTGGCTGCTGATCGCCTTTGTATTGGTTGCGGCGTTCATCAACCTGTTTTTGGGCTCCTCTACCGCCAAATGGGCTATTATGGCACCTATTTTTGTACCGATGTTCATGCAGATTGGGTTTTCACCGGAATTGACACAGGTGGCTTACCGTATCGGCGATTCAGTGACGAATGTTATCTCGCCGCTGATGTCCTACTTTGCTGTCATCATTGCATTTGCGGAAAAGTATGACAAAAAGGCTGGAATCGGAACGATTGTTTCCACGATGCTGCCCTATTCCTTGACGTTTTTAGTTGGATGGATATTGCTGCTGGTGGTATGGTATCTGATAGGGCTCCCCTTGGGCCCAATGGCGCCTCTGTTTTTAACAAAATAACTCTCGGAAAAAGGATGGTTCTGATTTTCAGAATCATCCTTTCTGTTTTATAACATAGGAAATTGCGCGGAATCGTGCGCAATTGCATGTTTCAAAAAACAGTGTGCGAAGCGCAGCTGCGTTTTTCGGAAAGAAAAACTTTTTTATAACTGCGGGCAAGATATCCCCCGCCCCTTAAGGCGGCGGGTTCCATATCCGCGATCACCGGCAGTGCAATCTCCCGCTGATCACGGCACTGCTATGCAGTGTCCTTGTTCTCATTGAATGACGGGACAAGCCCTTATTAAACATACGCGGTTGTATGTTCCAAAATAAAAAATCTTTTTATAAATTATGACATAAAAAGTACTTGACAAATAATCGTTACAGTTGTAAACTATATTTAGCTACAATTGTAACTTATTTTTGGAGATGATAACCTATGTGCAGAGAGATCAATATAACAGAATCGGAATGGAAAGTCATGGAGGCATTGTGGGCAAAGCCCCAGAGTACCATTAAGGAAATCTGTGCCGTTCTGACAGACACGCAGTGGGGATATTCCACTATCCGTACATTGGTTCTGCGTCTTTGCGGAAAAGGCGCTATCGGCGCCGATACAACGACAGGAAACTACAAATACTATCCTTTGGTGGAACGGGCGGAGTGTACCCGGAAAGAGACAAAGCACTTTCTGGACCGAATCTATCACGGCTCGGTTAAGATGATGATATCTGCCCTGGTCAAGGACAGTTCCCTCAATCCACAGGAGGTGGATGATCTGATGGCGATCATTGAAAAGATCGAGAAAACCGAAAAGGGCAAACAAAAGGAGAAAACGCACAAAGGAGGCGGCGAGGGATGAGCTGGCTTGTACAAAACACGGTATACCTTACGGTCACTGCTTTGCTGGTAATCCTTGCCCGCCGGATAATGAGAGGAAAAACTTCTGCAAGGAGTATTTGCATTCTGTGGGTGCTGCCTCTTCTGCGATTTTTTTTGCCGGCTTTTCCCTCCAGCAAGCTAAGTCTGTTTCATCATATTCCGGCGGCAGATACGCCAGAGATTTTGATGGAAGTCATACCGCTATCCTCTGTTTCCGCAGAGTTATCCGCAGGGAAATGGCTGTTTTTTCTATGGGCGGCCGGTGTTTCTATCCTGCTTCTCTATTTTACCGTCGTGTATCTCAGCTTCCGGCGGGGGCTTTCCTGCTTGCCGGATGCGGAGGCAATAGAAGAAACGATATGCACAGCGAAGCAAGCCCTCTGTTTAGATACCTGTATTCGGGTGAAAACGGGTGGAAAGACACCTATGATGGCTGGCTTGATCCATCCGGTTATTCTTCTGCCCGATGGGTATAGCAAGACCGAACAGTATCATATACTAGTGCATGAGCTGTGCCACTATAAATATAAGGACATGATATTTCTCTGGATCAGTCTTGTGATAGCTGCATTTCAATGGTTTAACCCGGTTATTTGGCTTTCCTGTTTCCTGTTCCGCAGAGATCTGGAAACACTTTGCGATGAGCGTGCTCTGCGAGTAATAGAAGACAGGAAGGCATACTGCATGCTGCTGCTAAAAACTGCGCTGAGAAAAAATAATTTTGTGGCAGGTACCACCGGTCTGCAGAACGGGAAAAAGGAAGTGGATGTAAGAATCCGGCGTATTGCCGCTTGGAAACGGACTTCTAAAGGCTGGATGATTTTTTCAGTGGTTCTGCTAATCACATTGGGGGCGGTCTGCCTGACCAATGGACAGTCACAAAATTTTCCGATGACTCCCACAGCTTTTCAGATACTGCCCGGAGAGTTGGAAAACAGTTTGGAAAAAGCAGGTTACCGGTTGGTAAATGAGGAAACGGTACGTTCCTGGCATTACCGTTTGAACGGAAATGTACACTATCAGGATTCGGAAACAGGCGTGAGCTATGACGCGGAGAAGCTGGCGGCGAAATACGGTTATGATTTGAAAAATTACTATGGACAGACCATAGCCGCTTACCTATATGATGTGGAAAATGAAAAGGAACCCCTCAGCTCTGCAAAGGAGATTTTTCTCTCCGCAGTGGCGGAAAACGGCGAAGTTTTTACATTAAAATTGGCTTCAGACAGTCAGAAGGAATATGTGGCCGGAAAAATTGACGCTTTTCTGGCACGGTAACCCGGGCAGATATTCTGCCGGAAAGGAAACGAGAAGAATGAAGAAAAAGAGCGAGCGTAAGGAAAACAGAAAAAAGACGGCAGGCATTTTTCTGGTTGTGCTTCTTACCTTAGCCGTTACGGGAATCTGTATTGCCAACTCGATGATTCCTGTCAGCGGCGAAGTATCCCGCGCGGAGATGAAAGGTCTGTATGAGTACCGGGGAATAACTATGAATAACAAAGACAGCGTTCTGGCGTTGACCGGAAAGCTCCCTTATCTCTCTAAGACACATAAGAATTTTGAACTGGGCACAGATTCGATTACCGCCCAGTATGCAGTTATTCAAAATTTAGAGGCACAGGATTTGAAAAACAATTTTTACCGCAACGGGGCAATTCTGTTTGCTTTGATTGAAGATTTACAAAGCATAAAATTCCGCGGAAACGATAAAACGGAACTGCATGAAGTGGGCTACCGCCGTCCGGAGTTTGAGGAACGATTCGGGAAAAACAACACAGTTGATTTGGCATCCTTTGAAGCGTTTCTAAAAGAATTGGACAAAGCTGATTTTGCCCGCAACGATTCCATCCTGCCCCTGGTGCTTCAGGAAAAGCTCTCAAAGCAGAATGCTGTCGAGGTCAACCGGGAGACAACTTACCGCAAAACAGCGGTTCTGAAACAGAACATCATATATAACGAACCGTTGCTGGGAATTTCAGTAAACGTGGAGGAAATCGCCGGACAGTTTGGGTACGATTTAAAGGAGTATTATGGAAAACAATTGGAATGCTATATCTATGATACTGCGGACGGGAACAATCCCGCATCCTCCCAAAAACAGATTGTTCTGTCGATTGTCTGCGAGGGGAAAGAGCTCTATTCCATGCCGCTGGAAAATGACAGCCAAAAACAGCAGGTAATAAAATATATCAATCTGGGGGCGGAACGATTTTTGAAATAGAAAACGTTTCCGGAGGTGACAGCAAAATGAAAAACGGATATCGGGAATGGCTGGTCTCACTTGTGACAGTTCTCCTTCTCGTCGGGGCAATTTCATCATACAGTCATGTACAGAAAAAACAAGTAGAAGCGGCATATGATCGAAATATACAGGGGATCCCGAAGGATATTAGTCAGCAGACATCGGAACAAAAAGCGAGAATTGCCTATGCAAAGTATCTGCGAGATGCTGGAGGCCTTTCAGATTTCAGAGTGGATGGAGTCAGCATTTTGAAAGAAAAATCTGAGGAAGAGGGTTTTCCATGCGGTCATGTCCGCTATTCCATTAAAATGCGCAATGTGTTTTCGGAGCGCTGGATTAACGGAAATGGAAATCTGGATGAAAAAAGCAAGTGGGTGAACGGCAAAGTGGCCTGTGTGGAATTTGAAGAGAAAGACGGAGAATATTTTATTCATAGACAAGGTACCGGATGGTGACAAAGTTATATTGCGATGGGAATGTCGCTTCGGGAAGGTCACATCTTCCATAGTTTCATCGTTTCTCACAACCTTTCTAATGAAAAGTAAGGTGTCCACCATCTTCCGAAGGCGGCGAGACACCTTACTTTAATTTCTATATAAAACATTGAAGAGGGGATTCTGCCCCTCTTATTCGGCAGGACGTACAAAAACGCCAAGGGATCCATTAAGAACCCTTGGCGTTGCTTGTTTCCTGTCCGCAAATAACCTTGTGTAAGGTACAGAGCCCGCTTTTTACGCTACGCGGACATTGACAGCACGCAGCTTGCTGCTGTTTTTGGGATCTGATTCCGTGTCGAAAGTTACTTTTTGACCTTCCACAAGGTTTTTGAACCCTTCGGATATAATTGCGGAAAAATGCACGAATACATCATCGCCGCCGTTGTCGTTGGAGAGAAAGCCAAATCCTTTCTCTGAGTTAAACCATTTTACAGTACCGTTATTCATAGAGGTACCTCCTAAATTTTATTATATTCCCGTTCATAAGCAAATAAAAAATCACATATTTTGCAAGCCATCTGATGAAACAAATAACTTACAAAATATGTGAGTCGAATTTGTAGATCTGAAATATTATACTTAGTATAACACAACAAGTATAAATAGTCAAGCCTTTTTCAATAATAAATAGAAAAAATAAATCTTTAAAAAAACAATTGACAAATGCGGAAACCTGTTATATAATTTCAAATAACATATAAATCATATATAATTAATATGAAATGATGTTGGAGGAATTTTCATGGGGGAATGTTACATATTCCGAATGTGCTTGTGTTGTTGCGGAAAATAAAATCAAAGTTTGGAAGAATAGAGAAAGAGGGTAACATCATGAGTAAATTTGTGAAGAGAGAAGAAAGAAATCTAAAATTTGAAACATTGCAGCTGCATGTGGGGCAGGAACAACCGGATCCAGCTACTGGAGCCAGAGCGGTTCCGATTTATCAGACTACTTCCTATGTATTCCGGGATTCCGACCATGCCGCGGCAAGGTTTGGTCTATCCGACGCAGGAAACATCTATGGAAGGCTAACCAATCCTACACAGGATGTATTTGAACAGAGAATCGCCGCTCTGGAGGGCGGTGTGGCGGCGCTGGCTGTCGCGTCCGGTGCGGCGGCTGTCACTTACACCATTCAGAATCTTGCTGGCGTGGGTGACCACATTGTTTCCGCTAACACAATCTATGGCGGAACTTACAATCTGCTTGCGCATACGCTTCCTCAGTATGGAATCGCTACAACTTTTGTGGATCCGGATGAGAAGGGAAGCTTTGAGGCGGCGATTAAGGACAATACCAAAGCGTTGTATATTGAGACCATCGGAAATCCGAATGCCAGCCTGATCGATATCAAAAAGGTGGCTGATATTGCACACCGGAACAAAATTCCATTGGTGGTAGACAGTACCTTTTCCACCCCATATCTGCTACGGCCTATGGATTACGGCGCAGATATTGTGATTCACTCTGCAACGAAGTTTATAGGCGGACACGGCACAGCGCTTGGTGGTGTGATTGTGGACAGCGGAAAATTTGATTGGGATGCTTCCGGGAAATTTCCGTCCCTGACGAAGCCCAATCCAAGCTATCATGGGATCAGCTTCACCAAAGCGGTGGGAGCGGCCGCCTTTGTGACCAAAATACGGGCTATTCTGCTTCGGGACACCGGTGCAACCCTTGCGCCGCTGCACGCGTTTTTGTTTCTTCAAGGGCTGGAGACATTATCACTGCGGGTGGAACGCCATGTGGAAAACACAAAGAAAATTGTAGAATTTCTTGCGAATCATCCCAAGGTTTCCAAGGTGAATCATCCGTCTCTGCCGGACAGTCCGTATTATGATCTGTATCAGACCTATTTTCCAAAGGGAGGTGCCTCCATCTTTACCATAGAGATTAACGGAGACCAGGAGCAGACCAAAAAGTTTATCGATCATCTGGAAATCTTTTCTCTGCTGGCCAATGTGGCAGATGTGAAATCTCTGGTGATCCATCCGGCGACCACCACCCATTCTCAGCTGAATGAGGCAGAGCTGGCAGAGCAGGGAATCAAACCGAATACGGTGCGTCTTTCCATCGGAACAGAGCATGTGGATGATTTGATTTTTGATCTGGAAAATGCGTTGAATCAGATATAATCCTATTTTTATTCAAACGAAAAAGGCTGTTACACTCATTTTGAAGTGTGACAGCCTTTTTATAGCTTCCCATCCAATCCTCATGGACGGAACCGTTCAATTTCCTCCAGCATGGCATAGATGTTTCGGAGCGGTGTTTTGTGCAGAATGGCGTTGGACGGCCCCGGAATATAACGGAAGCCTTCACTTTCCCGCAGAGAAGCGGCAACCTCCTGCCGTACCTCCTGCTCTGTCCCCAGATTCAAGGTGGCGGAGCTGATATTTCCCAAAATGACCAAATCAGGATTGCGTTCCCGGATTTTTTTTACGCTCATATCCGCAAGCCGGTCAACTTCCCCGTAAGCTGGGATACCGATCTCGGAAAACATCATGTCAAACAGCGCCCACAGATTTCCGTCAGAGCGGTAGCAATAGACCAATCCTGCTTCCCTGCAGGCGTTATTCAGATTTTTCAGTCCGTCAAAGATAACTGCGCGGAAAGAAGCTGGGGAATACATCGGGCCTGTCTGCATGGCGAGATCCATACCGCCATTGATAAAACGGTAGCCCTGTTTTTTCAGGAAAGGAATGTGACGTTTATACTGTTCCGCCCGAAAAAGGAAATATTCTCTTAAAAATTCGGGTTCCAGCACCAGAGCTTCCAGCCACACCGGATCGTACATGGGAATGCCAAAGCCGAAAGCGTTGATGATAGAGGGAAAATAGGGATCGGCCATTTTTTTAAACTGGAGTGCGTCACGGTATAAGTCTTCCAGATAATCATTGTCAATATCAGGGGAGGTCTCCATCTCCCGCGAAAGATGCCTGACCAGCGATTCTGCATCGTAATATTTTCCGGTTGTGTCTTCCAAAACGCCATAAGACTGGGTTTCGGGAAAAAAACGTTTTACAATCCGTCCGCCGTCAGATCTTTCAAACAATAACGTATTATCATCTAATTTTTTTGTAGGTTTTGCTTTTCCGCGGATTGTCTCACGGACAACATCCGCCTGCAAGAGGCGGTACAGTGCAACCGTATCCTCGTGCATTTTCTGAACAAACTCCGCATGAGCCTGCTTTCCGTCAAGCCAGGAAAGTTCCTCCTTGAAGGCCAGACTGTCCGAGCCGGTATTCGCTTCTCTTCCCAATATTTCGCTGCCCACAGTGCAGGCGATTGTCGGATAGTAAAAGGGCATTTTATCCGGTTTCTTCCCATCCAGAATACAGGCAAAGCGTTCAAATGAATTCATAGCGGAATCATCCTCCTATTTTCTGTTTTCCTCTTGATTCCCGGAATTTTCCGGGTGACACGCCGGTATATTTTTTAAAGACCTTTGTAAAATAACTCTGATCGTCAAAGCCAGCCATCCCTGCCACATCGACCAGGCTAATGGATTCATTCAGCAGAAAACTGCGGCTTTTTTCCACTCGAATCATATTGATATAACTGGAAATATTGCAGTTCATTTCCTCTTTGAAAATTTTACTCAGATAGGATTTGCTCAGATAGACCTGATTTGCCAGATCGTCCAAAGAAATTTTTTCATTATAGTGATCCTTTATAAATTTTACTGTTTTGAAGATGACATCCGAATGTTTCACATCAGAGAAATCAAACACATAGCTGATAAAGCGGTTCATCACATTGGCAAGCCAGATGCTCATCTCCTCCAGATTGGAAAATTTTTGGATTTCTTCAATGTAATTCTGATTCAGAAAGAAAATCTGATTGACATCCGCACCGCCTTCTATCGCAGCGCGGGACAAAATAACAATCAGTTCCAAAAGACGCGTTTTGACGATCTCCATCTCGCCGTCCGTGGAGAAGAATAGTTTGCCCAAAAGCTCATTCAAAAGAGTTTGTGCGCCGTTCTTATCTCCGGCGGTGATCAGTGATTGGAGCTTTTTCTCCGTTTCCAGGGGATACTGTGATTCATCCGATTCTTTCAATTCATAAGGAAATTGCTGAAAGATTTGTCCGCCGGACTGATGTGCTTTTGAGCGCAGATTCAGCCACAGTCCATAAAGCAACTCTGCAGCATCGTTCACGTTGGCAGTCGACAACTGAGGAATTTTTTCGGAATAGGCCTCAAGATGGTTTTCTCCCACTAAATCCTCCGGCTCTCCCATGATGATGGGACCAGCAATCACTCCTCCGTCCAGCACGTCCTCCTCGTCATAAAGAGGAATCGCAATGAAAATATAACCGGAGGGACAGTAATAGATATACTTTCCTCCCCAGCGCTCGGCCTCGTAAATACCGTACAGATGCGTGTGATAAAAATTTTCATAGCGCGGACATTTTTCGCAGATACAGCGGTTTTCAAACAGGAAGGAGGAGTGTGCAATGGACAGAAGATTGCACTCAATTTTTGTCAGACTGGTAAAGTGTTTCATGTAATTTCGGGAAAGCTCGCGCGTTTCTTTCATTCGAATTTCCTCCCTTATGTCACTCGCGTTCTGTAAAGTTAAATGAAAGTTGAAAACCCGCCAGCCTTTCTGGTACAATGGTTTCACCACAAATCCAAGTACCTCCCGAAAGGAGACGAGTTTTCATGGCTAAAGTATACCAGAT
>NZ_JAHLPV010000030.1 GCF_018918095.1 Acetivibrio sp. MSJd-27
ATCCACAGTGCTTGTCTTTATTATATCGCAGGTAGCTACTCCTGCAAATATAATCAAAAACTTTAAGAAAGGAGATATAATTAAAACCACCCCTTTCGAGATGGTTTAATTATACGTGACTTATTATGATGTTTTTTATCAATAAGAAAAAGCTTTTGTTCGTCTCTTTCATGGTTTGTATCTCGATTGCTTTCTTTTATTCTTTTACCACTTATTCCTTTTTGACTTCCGGAAATCAGACCGGAAAAATGGTTATTGTGGATCCGGGACATGGAGGGGAGGACGGCGGTGCCGTGGGCAAAAGCGGAACGCTGGAAAAGGATTTGAATCTAGCTATCAGCTTGAAATTAAGAGATTTTCTTATCTCGGAAGGATATCAGGTTATCATGACCAGAGAGGTGGACAAATCCCTTCACAGCGAGGATGCAAAAAATAATAAAAAGCGCTCTGATTTGAATAACAGGGTGTATCTTTCCAGAAATTATCCGGAGGCGGTCTTTGTCAGCATTCATATGAATTCCTATGAAAAGTCACCGCAAAAGGGATCGCAGGTATTCTACTCGAAAAATAATCCAAACAGTAAGACATTGGGAGAAATCATTCAGGATACGCTGAAGACAGAAGTGGATCCGGAAAACCGCAGATTGGCAAAGCAAGCGGAGAATAATATTTTTCTTATGAAAGAGATTAAAAATACGGCCTGTTTGGTGGAATGCGGATTTGTATCCCATGCGGATGAGGAGGCGCTCTTAAAGACAAATGAATATCAAGAGAAGATAGCCAGAGCCATTGCAGATGGAATCAAAAAATTTCATTCTGTTCCTTGAGCGAGTCCTTTTGCCACACACTTGTTTTTTCCCGGAGAAGAAGCTGTCACGCAGTGATGGATGGGGTGTAATACCCTTGTGTAGGATTCTATCCTGCACAGCTGCCTCATCCGTCACCCTGCCGGGTATGTAAGCATTAGAGAGTGGAACCCCATATGCCCTGCGCTTGTTAAATTTCCGCCCTTTTGGATTGCCGGTCTTGCAAGTCGTCAGCCTTGCTGCACCCTTGCGCACCGAAAAGACGAAAAATTTTCTTTGTGCAGGGGCGCAGAGTTTCCACAGAGCTAATTTTTCATAAGACAAGGAAAATGCGCAGGGAATACTGACGTATGCGCGAGCATTTTGACGACGTAATGGCGGAAAAGCGTTAAAAAAAACGGGTTCGTATACGGTGCTCTATGCTTAAGATAACTATTTACTTTAGTCCATATTTTTGATATAATCAATCATATTAGTGAAAAGATTGCGGAGAGATGAAACATGCAGGATAAACAAAAGAATATCAGAAATTTTTCGATTATCGCCCATATAGATCACGGAAAATCCACACTTGCCGACCGGTTGTTGGAAAAGACCGGTGTTGTTACCCAGCGGGAGATGGAAGAACAGCTTCTGGATAATATGGATTTGGAGAGAGAACGGGGGATCACGATCAAAGCCCGCGCGGTTCGTCTGGGATATCAGGCACAGGATGGAGAGGAATATATCTTAAATCTCATCGATACTCCCGGACATGTGGATTTTAACTATGAAGTATCCCGGAGTCTGGCCGCCTGTGAAGGAGCCATTCTTGTTGTGGATGCGGCACAGGGAATTGAGGCACAGACTTTGGCAAATACCTATTTAGCCATTGAGCATGATTTGGAGATTGTACCGGTGATCAACAAGATCGATCTGCCCAGTGCCCGTCCGGAACATGTGAAGCAGGAGGTGGAGGACATCATTGGCATTGAAGCGCAGGATGCCCCTCTGATCTCTGCAAAATTGGGACAAGGCATTGAGGAAGTTCTGGAGCAGATTGTGAAGAAGGTGCCAGCACCCAGCGGTGATGTGAATAAGCCGTTAAAAGCTTTGATTTTTGATTCCTATTACGATGCTTATAAAGGTGTTATCGTTTATGTGAGAGTTGTGGATGGGGTTTTGAAACCCGGCATGACGATCCGGATGATGCACAAAAATGCGGAATTTCTAGTGACCGAGATCGGCTATCTCAATCCCAAGGGAATGACAGCCAGCAATATGCTGCAGGCGGGGGAGGTTGGCTTTATTGCCGCCAGCATCAAGAATGTATCGGAAACGCAGGTGGGCGATACCGTCACGAATGCGGAGCAGCCTGCCGAGGAACCATTGCCCGGCTATAAAAAGGTAAATCCCATGGTGTTTTCAGGAATCTATCCGGTGGATGGGGCAAAGTATAACGATTTGAGGGATGCGCTGGAAAAACTTCAGCTGAACGACGCCTCTTTGGTGTTCGAAGCGGAGACCTCAATTGCTTTGGGGTTTGGATTCCGGTGCGGTTTTCTGGGCCTCCTTCACATGGAAATTATTCAGGAACGCATTGAGCGGGAGTATAATCTCGACATTATCACAACCGCCCCCAGCGTTATTTACCGTGTGATGAAAACAGACGGAACCTTCTTGGAAATCGATAATCCGACAATGCTTCCCAATCCTACCGAAATTGATTATATGGAGGAGCCGATTGTCAAGGCGACCATCATGACTCCTACCGAGTATGTGGGGAACCTGATGGAACTCTGCCAGGACAGGCGGGGAACCTATCTTGATATGAAATATCTGGATGAGACCAGAACTCAGCTCTACTATGAAATGCCGCTGAACGAAATTATTTATGACTTTTTTGATGCGCTGAAATCACGTACAAAGGGCTATGCCTCTTTTGATTATGAGCTGTGCGGTTATAAACGCTCAAAACTGGTGAAACTTGATATTCTTTTAAATGGTGATATCGTGGATGCCCTCTCTTTCATTGTCCACGAGGAGAAGGCCTATGCCAGAGGAAGAAAAATAGCGGAAAAACTGAAGGAAGTCATTCCGAGGCAGCTGTTTGAGATACCGATTCAGGCTGCTATCGGAAATAAAGTAATTGCGAGAGAGACCGTCCGCGCACTGCGGAAAGACGTGCTGGCGAAATGTTACGGCGGCGATATCACCCGTAAGAAAAAACTTCTGGAAAAGCAGAAAGAGGGGAAAAAACGGATGCGCCAGGTGGGCTCTGTAGAGGTGCCCCAGGAAGCTTTCATGTCTGTTCTGAAGCTGTGATTATTAAAAAAAGGCAGGTCAAAAACCTGCCCTTTTTCAATGGAGGAAGCAATGAAACACTGTGGAATTTATATTCATGTACCGTTCTGCCTCAGAAAATGCCAGTACTGTGATTTTATTTCTTTTTCGGATTTTTCTCAGGAGGAGGATTATTTTAAAGCTCTGCACCGGGAGATTGATTTGTATGAAAGCGCATTTTCGGATTGTGTTATAGACAGCATCTTTTTTGGCGGAGGAACGCCGTCCGCCGTCTCACCTGTACAGATCTCGAAACTGATGAACCGGCTGCGAAAATACAAAATATGCGGCAATGCCGAGATTACCCTGGAGGTGAATCCCGCCACTCTGACGGATGAGAATCTTTTGATTTATCGGGAAGCGGGAATCAATCGATTGAGTATCGGCTTACAATCTGCGGACGACAGGGAACTGAGAGAGCTTGGAAGACTGCACTCCGTAAAGGATTTTCTGAATAATTATGCGGCTGCAAGAAGAGCAGGTTTTTCCAATATCAATGTGGATATTATGTTTGGGATACCTTTGCAGACAATGGAAAGTTTTCAACGGACCTTGGAGGTTGTATGCGATTTAAAACCAGAACACATTTCGGCCTATTCTTTGATCTTGGAGGAGGGGACACCCTTTTCGGAAAGAAATGATTTGGAGCTTCCGGACGAGGAGACGGAACAGTGGATGTATGAGCATTTGCAATCCTTTCTGAGAACAAGAGGCTATTTTCAATATGAAATTTCGAACTTTGCGCAAAAGGGCTTTGCATGCCGTCACAATCTAAAGTACTGGCGCATGGAAGATTTTATTGGCTTTGGATTGGCAGCCCACTCCTTTTACGGGGGACTGCGGTATGCGAATACAGCGAATTACAGCGATTATATCCGGAGGCTTTCACTGGGAGAAAAGCCTGTTATCCAATCAGAGCGGGAAAGTGAGGAAGAACTGTTTCAAGACGCGGTTATTACCGGATTGCGGCTGAATGAAGGAATTGATATAAGCCGTCTGAAAGAGTGTTTCCGCATTGATTTTGAAAAAAGGTACTCCGGCGCGCTGGAGAGGTACCTAAAGTCAGGACATCTGGTACGGACGGAAAAAGGATATGCACTGACCCGGGAGGGTTTTGAGATTTCCAACTATATACTGAGTGATCTTCTTTAAAAAATCAGGCTCCAAACAGCAGGTATATGCTGTTTGAAGCCTGATCAGACTGTCAAAAAACTCGGTCTACCGCAGCAAGCAATAACCGAGAAAAGATAGAAAGAAATAGATTGAATGAATTTCACTATGCAAAATGCCAATGGCTCCATCGAGGAACCATTGGCATTGCTTGCTTTTCGCCAAAATCAATCCTACCGTACCGTCGTACGCCTACGAATGGATTTTGACGAAATATCCCTTCGTTTTTCGCAGCCTGATTTCAGTATGACAGGGAAAACGATTTTTGAGTGAATAATAGAATTTTAACCGATAAACATCTGTGTCCAATAGTTTCCGGTGGAAACATAGCCTACCCCTATCTGTGTATAGGAGGCATTTAAAATATTTGCACGATGTCCGCTTGAATTCATCCAGGCATTCACGACTTCCTGCGGCGTGCGCTGTCCCTTTGCAATGTTTTCAGCGGCACTCCGGTATGAAATTCCGAAATTTTTCATCATTTGGAACGGTGTACCGTATACCGGACTGGTATGGGAAAAATATCGGTTATTGTACATGTCCTGAGATTTGTAACGCGCGACACGGGAAAGCTCCCAATTCGCTTTCAGCGGGTTTAATCCGTTGTTTCGGCGAATCTCATTGACAAGATCGATAACCTGCTGCTCATAGGAAGAAACCGTATTGTCCATCACTGGAATCTGTAATATCTGATTGGGATAAATCAGATTCGGATTTGCTATTTGAGGATTCGCTGATATGATTTCACTGACCCCCACTTGGTACTTGACTGCAATTTTCCACATAGTTTCTCCGGCGGATACAGTGTGCGGCTGTGTGGCAGCCAGCGCGGAACAGGCGAACAGCTGCAGCCCTGCAAGTCCGCCTATCATACATTTTAAGCCTCTTTTCATTGGTATAACCTCCTGATAAAATAATAATTATTATTAGCCCCACCAAGTTAAGCATTAGAGAGTCGAACAAAATATGGTTTCCACAGGCAAATTTTCCGTAATCCTTCGTCAAAATGCTCGTCAATCCGTCAGGATTATCTGCGCTTTTTCCTTGTCTTACGAAAAAATTTGCTCTGTGGAAACTCTGCGACCCTGCACATAGGAAAATTTTCGTTTTTTTGGTGCGTAAGGGTGCAGCAAGGCCGACGCCTTGCAAGACCGACAATCCGAAAAGGCGGAAATTTAACATGTGCAGGGCATATGGGATTCGACTCCCTAATGCTTAAGACTTTTTCATTTTACCAAAATCCTTCTTTGACATCAAATGTATGTATTGGTTTTCAAGGGAGGTTATACCCAAAGGGTTAAGATTCTCCAAAGCTGCCATTTATTCCGGTTTCAAAAGTTCCAGAATCATTCTTTCCAGCAAAGATGCAGCGGTGACAATTGCAGATTCATCCAGATTGAACTTTGGATTGTGCAGCGGCATACAGCATTCCGAATTTCCACATCCTATTTTTACATGGCAGGAGGGAAGAGCCTGTGTAAAGAATGCAAAATCCTCAGCCGCCATAGTTGGACCGTGATGTATAATCTGTTCGTCGCCAAACAGCTCCTTTGCACAGCTTTCCATTATGGAAAGCAGCTTATCGTCATTCACGAGCGTTGGATATTCCGGGGTAATAGTCAGTTCAAAAGGGATATTGAGAGCGTCTAAAATCTGAGTCACCAGACTGCGGATGTCCTCTTTCACTTTTGCGCGTATTTTCTCCGAAAGCGTCCGTATGGTGCCTTTTATAACACAGGACGCGGGATAAACGTTCGCAGCGCTGGGCGCTTCAAAAGAACAGACAGAGATCACAGTCTTTTTTTCATAGGGGGCGGAGAAATAGAGTTCTTTCAAGGCAGCGGCAACTTTAGCTCCTGCATAAACACAGTCTTTTACTTTCTCAGGCATTCCGCCATGCCCGCCAAAGCCCTTGATATGCAGCTGAAAAACATCCGAGGAAGCAAAGGTTGAGCCACTGGTAATATCGATTTTGGGGGATGGAATTTCAGGCCACAAATGACAGCCGAGCATATAATCTACGGTTGGGTTTTGAAGAACTCCTTCTTTTATCATCGGTTCCGCACCGCCTACTCCTTCCTCAGCGGGCTGAAAGATGAACTTTACATTTCCCGAGAGACTTTCGCGGTTTTCATAAAATACTTTTGCAAGTCCCAGACCGATGGCAATATGGGCATCATGCCCGCAGGCATGCATTTTTCCTGGATGCGTGGAACGATAAGGAATCTCATTCTCTTCGGTGACAGGCAGAGCATCAATATCTACCCGCACACCTATGGTTTTTCCAGGATTTTTACCATATACAACCGCGGCTATGCCTGTGGAAGCATAGCTTTTTATGTCTTTCATTCCGAACTGTTCTAAATATTCTTTGATTTTTTTTGACGTTTTAAATTCCTCGAAGGCAACTTCCGGTATCTGGTGAAATTCCCTTCGAAGCGCTATCATTTCCTTTTCCAAAGATTTTGCATTCACAAAAATCACCTCATTTCCCAGTTTATCATGAACCTTGAAAAAATGCAATTTCATTTCATAAGTTTCATGAAATTTGCAATACTATCTATGAGGTGATTGTCAGATGAAAAAATACTTATTTACGGTGATCGGCACTGGAGTGATTCTCCTGAGCGTTTTTCTTGCCGATTACAGTATCAACAAAGATTTTGCGGTTGTCAAAACGCTGCAGGTGCAGGGAGAAACCGTCAATCGCTATGTGACTGCTTCAGGCACGATATGTGAGTCCGATAAGCGGGATATCTATGTGAATCTTCCATTCAAAATGGCAAAGGTAAATGTAAAAGTGGGAGATCGGGTAAAGACAGGACAGAAATTAGCTTATCTTGATAAAAAAACATTTTTGAATGAACTGAATTTGGCTATCGTGAAAGGGGATGCGCCTGTGTATTCCTCTGACGGAACCGGAACAAATCAGGATCTTCTGCATATCAAAAAGGAAGTGGAGGGGACACAGGAGGCTGTCATTTCACCAATTGACGGAATTGTTACCGGAGTAAACTGCTTTGAAAACGGAAGAGTAAGTACCGAGATACCGGTCATCAGTGTGTCAAATCTGGAAAGCTTTTATATCAAAGCAAAGGTTCCGGAAAATAAAGCAAAAGATATCTATTTGAATCAGATCGTTTTCATAAAAGCTGCAGGGATGAATCAGGAATATGAAGGGATTGTCGAATCCATTTCTCCCACAGCGCAGACGGGACAATTGGCAAAACAGGAGACGCCAAACATTGAAGTAAATGTAAAGCTTAATCAGATCTCGGATGAGATCAAACCTGGACTCACGGCGGAATTAAAATTTTTGACCAATACAAAGCCGGATGCTATCGTTGTTCCATTTGATTCTGTTCTGGAAGACGAGGGCGGCAATTATGTTTATTTGAACCGGAGCGGTTATGCGAAAAAGCAGTATGTAACGCTGGGAGAAGAGTTTGAAACAAGGGTGGAAATCCAGAAGGGTGTTTCCAAGGAGGATAAAGTGATTCTGTATCCCAGGAAGAATGAGATTACGCACGGAAAGAAAATTGATGAGATAACGGGGGAAAACAATGCGGATTCATGATTATGTTACCTCCTCGGCAAAAGGGCTGTCTGCAAAAAAAATGCGAACAGTCCTTACTTTTCTAAGCATTTTAATTGGTGTATGTTCTATCACGCTGATATCCACCATCGGCAATTCCGGGAAAGCTACCATCAATCATGAAATGGATAAGCTCGGTCTTAATGGAATCAGTGTAAAAAGTACGAAAAAGACGCTGGATGAAAAACAGCTTTTAAATCAAAGGGATGCAGCAGCGCTCAAAGGATATCTGGGAGAGGAATTTTGCGTTTCCGCCAGTTTAAATAACTATAGTGAAATTGAAGGATTGGATGAAGAGGTTATGGTTTGCGGCAGCGAAAAAGATATGCTTTCCATTATGAACCTGAAACTTGCCTACGGGCGGGGAATTACCTTGAAAGACGTGGAAAACGAAACTCAAATCGCTGTTATTGATGAAAAACTTGCACGCAAGCTGTATGGAACGGAGGAAGCCTTGGGGCAGCTTTTGCAACTGAATGGTTCGGAAGGCCTTACGGTTGTGGGAATACTAAAGAACGATGATGAAATCACTGATAAACTTCAGATTCAGGTACCATCCTTCGTCTATATTCCAGTCACAACTGCTCAGAAAATGCTTCATACCACTGCGGTTACAGCTATTTCCATATCTGCATCGGAGGATAAAAATCTTGACAATTATGTGCCGGGCATTATACAATTTCTTGAGAAGGAAAAAAATCAGACCTTCAAGGCGGAAAACTTGAATCAGCAGAAAAAACAGATCAACAATATTGCGGATATTGTGACCCTTATCATTGCCATCATTGGAGGAATCTCCCTGGTGGTGGGCGGTTTGGGAGTCATGAACACCATGCTGGTTTCCGTCAGCGAACGAAAAAAAGAGATAGGGATCAAAAAAGCAATCGGGGCAACCAATGGAAATATTCTGCTGGAATTTATTCTGGAGGCAATCTTTCTAACGGTTCTTTCAGGAATTACCGGAATTCTTTCCGGTATTGTAATCGGGAAATGTTTGACAGACTTTTATGGACTTATTTTTGTGATGAATACCGATATTATCTGGGTTTCCTTTGCGGTTTCGGTGGTGATAGGCGTTCTGTTCGGCGGTTATCCTGCCTGGAAAGCAGCACGGTTAAAACCGATGGATGCTTTGCGGTCATAGGTGCGAGAATGTTTCTTGAAAATCCATACCTTCCGGACGGGCAAGTCAAGCTGTGCGTAGTGGATAGAAGGATAAGCAGTGCAAAATTATCCGCTTTAAAAGCAAAGAAAATAGACTATATTTTTGGCTGGCAACATAACAATGTATTACATGGTATCGATACTCATCCCGATATGACTCTGTGCCATCTTGGAGGAAAATACTTAGTGACAGAGCCGCAAAGCTACGCTTATTATAAAAAAATGCTTACTCCTTTTGGCTTTTGTGTTATGAAAGGAAAGACTGCATTGAGAAGAGAATATCCATGTGATATTGCTTACAATGCAGTGGTATTGAAACACACGGTATTTGGAAATTTGAAATATACGGATCCGACCATTCTTGCGTTTGCAGAAAAAGTAGGCTATCAGCTGGTAAATACAGCGCAGGGGTACACAAAATGTGCGGTCTATCCGGTGACGGAAAACGCTTTGATTACCCAGGACAGAGGCTTGGAAAAGATATTTCTGGAAAGGGGATTTGACGTTTTGCGTCTGGAAGAAGGCGGAGTTGCTCTCACCGGATTTCCGAATGGTTTTATCGGAGGTGCCGGTGGAAAGATTGACCGGTTTAGTGCAGCTTTTTTTGGGAATATTAATAAACATAAAGAATTTGAAAAAATGAAAATGTTTTTGAGAAGATATGCGGTAGTACCGCAAAGTTTGTCCCAGGAAGAGCTTCAGGATCATGGCAGTTTAGTGCCTCTTCTGGGATAGGAGGGGGAGTGGCATATTTGAATTTATCCATCCATACAGACAACCAGACGCTGAAAAAGCAGCTTGCTGTTTTCCTAGATGAAAAGGAAAATTTGAAGAAAAAGGCGGATAAAAATGTAATTATTGATATGGTGGCAACTCATATCGCAAGAATAAATGACCAAAAACAGGTCTACAAGTTCGTCAGCGAAAATTTTAAATATCATGATAATATCAACCGGACAGAATTGTTAAGTGTGCTCAATACCACTTTGATGCAGGATAAAAAACGAAAGGACAGTCTGAAAAAAACGCTTTCCGATTATCTGGCGAAACATTCCAAACTGAACATTGAAGGCTTTTTGAATTTCCGTCTGAAAGAGTACAATGCTTTTTTAAATGACAGCTTGGAAACCATCACGGAAGACTATTTGATTGAGAAAGAATATGAGGAATTTATCTCTTTGCTGGCTTATTTTATAGAAGCACAGGAACCTCTTTTATACCGGGTTCATATTCTTCCGACCGATGAGGAGCGTTACCGTTTATTTGATGAGAACGAGGTGGAGATGACAAATTTCTGTATAAGAGAATTTTTGGCGGAAATGACGGAAGAGCGGATGAACTTTGATGATTTCTTATTGAGCACCCTGATTTCTCTGGCACCGAGAGAAATAACTCTGCATCATCCTGAGGCGGTATTGGGGAGAAATGTAATAACCACGATCCAAAAAATGTTTGGTGAAAATCTTTCTTATTGTGATGATTGTGCAATCTGCAACAGGAAAGCATTGGAAAAGCAGATTTTTCACTGAGGAAAACGGATTGAAAAATGGGAATCCAACGGATTCCCATTTTTATGTGTAAGGATACATTCCTGTTAATGTCTGTCATGTAAAAAAATGAAATAAACGCTGGGAATATGGGAGAGACAGTTCCGGTTACATCATGCGGAATAATCCAACAACTTTTCCCAATATGGATACCTCATTGACAATAATCGGCTCCATAGAATCGTTTTCCGGCTGAAGACGGAAATACCCCTTTTCTTTATAGAAGGTTTTTACTGTGGCGGAATCTTCTATTAAGGCTACCACGATCTCCCCGTTTACAGCTGTTTGCCTTTGCTCCACGATAACATAATCTCCGTCGTTGATTCCAACGTTAATCATGCTTTCCCCTTTTACTTTGAGCATAAAAACTTCATTGCTTTTGGCGAAATCCATCGGCAGCGGAAAAGTCCTTTCCACATTTTCTACAGCAAGGATAGGGGTTCCTGCGGCAACATTTCCCAGAACAGGAACATTGAAGTAATCAATTCCTTCGTTGGTTACTTCACGGGTTTCCGTCTGACTGGAATCTTTTTTATATAGAGATTGCACTTCCTCTTCGTATTCGAAATCCTCATTGATGGCAATCGCCCGTTTTTTCAGAGAACTTTTTTTCAGCACACCCAGATCAGCAAGGTTTTGAATATGTGTATGCACCGTGGCAGGAGATTTTAGGCCAAGACCCGCACAGATATCTCGGACGGACGGGGGATAGCTGTTTTCTTTTATGTAATTGACAATAAATTCATATATTCTTTTTTGCTTATTTGTTAATTTGATCATAAAAATTCCCTCCTTGTTTCAGAATTAGGGAGTTGAATCCCATATGGTTAACACAGGTAAATTTTCGATTTTCAGGTGCGTAAGGTTGAAGCAAGGCTTATCAACCTTGCAAGACCGACAATTCCAAAAAGCAGGAATTTAACAAGTGCAGGGCATATTGGATCAACTCTCTGCTGCTTAAAGTATAGCATATTTCACAAACCCTGTCAAACATATGTTCGAAATAATTTCAAAAACCTATTGACAGATACATTTGTTCGCTATATAATATAGAAAACAAACGTTCGCTTATTTGGCGGGAGGTATCTGGTATGAAAATAAAAATTGTAAACAAATTTCGTTTTACAGTGGCTTTAACCATTGTTTTGCTGCTGGTATGTACGGCGTTATTTGCTGCTTTTGGGGGATTCAAGGCCTATTCAAAGGACACGGTGGACTATACTTCACATACTGTCGACAACTGTGAAACCATATGGAGTATAGCGCAGCAATACAGTGAAAAAGGACAGGATATACGCAAAACGGTATATGAAATCAAAAAGTTAAACGGGATTCAGGAAAATATTATTTTTGTTGGACAGACACTTAAAATACCGAAATAATATTGCAGCTATCCCTGTTTTTGGATTTTACATCACTCCCGCTTTACGCGGTTGAAACGCCTTTATGGAGGCTTTTGCCTTGCAAAAGTGCTCTCTTCTTGTTATAATAATAGCAACAAAATAAATCTTGTTTCAGCAATTGGTGATGGAGCCTTTCTCTTCCATAAGCATGTAAAATAGAGACATAAAGGATGATATTATGAAAAAGCCAGATTTGGGGACTGTACTTTTTGGTATTGTTTTGATATTCATAGGTGCTGGTTATCTTTATGAGAGTTTGGGATTCGGTGATTTTAAAATATTTTTTAACGGTTGGTGGCTGTATCTGATTATCCTGTTTGCGGGAGCTGATATGGTGAAAAAAAGGATTCGGCCGATCAATTGCTTGATTGTGTTTCTATGTGTGTGGGAACTTTTATACCGTTATGATGTTATTGCGCGGGGCGTCACTTTTTCTGTGCTGTTTGCACTGCTTTTTATCCTTTGGGGTATCTATGTGATTTTTGGCAACCTAAGCACTTCAAGGGAAAAGGTCTGTATACTCAAAACACAGACGTATTCTGCAAGCGGGCAGCCGATTGAACAGGTTCACTGTGTGATGGGGCACTGCGTAATTGATCTGCGCAGCGGGACATATCAAAACGGTCAGGCTCTGAAAGTAAAATGTATGCTTGGCGGCGTGGAGATTCTTGCGCCCTGCGATTTAAAAGTGTCTCCGGTTTGCTCCGGTAATATAATGGGGACATTTTCGGATAAATCAGATAAATTAGATCATTCGGAGAAGGAAATAATTTTGGATTACAGCATTGTGATGGGATCGGTTGAACTGCGGAGTGAAGGAGAAAAGAGATGAAAAAGTGTGTTCTGGATGAGGAAAAGTTTTGCGATGACTGCCAGGAGTGTATGAGGTGCGATATGGAGCCCGGCAAGCTTTGTGACAACTGTGGAAAATGTATTGAAGATTCCTCTGACTATAAAGAGATACTGATCGATGAAATTCTGAAAGAAAAGGATTATTCCAAAGAAGAATAGGATTTTGTCCGGAAACGTTTGACATTCTCTTTTTGCTCTGATACAATTTGTTATAGCATGAAATTGTACGCAGGTTGGCGTACAATTTTGTATGTTGCAAAAAAGAGTCATATAAGTATGCTGTTTGACTAAAATTTATGATTTTAAACTTGGAGGAAAGAAAATGAATTATCCATTTGAAATGCTTGATAAAAAAGAACTGGTGAGAGCAGAAATCGAGATGGAAGACGGCGGAAAAATGGAACTGGAACTATATCCGGATAAAGCGCCTGTCACGGTATCTAATTTTGTATATTTGGTTGGAAAGGGATTCTATAATGGACTAATTTTTCATCGTGTTATTGAAGGATTCATGATTCAGGGAGGTGACCCGGAAGGTACTGGCATGGGCGGTCCAGGCCACCATATCAAAGGTGAGTTTCTGGCGAATGGTGTTGCGAATCCCATCAAGCATGAACGAGGGGTGATCTCTATGGCAAGATCCGGTATGCCAGACAGTGCCGGTTCTCAATTTTTCATCATGCATGCAGATGCCTCTTATCTGGATGGTCAGTATGCAGCGTTTGGCAAGGTGGTAAATGGAATAGAAGAGGTGGATAAGATCGCGTCGGTGCCGACAGATGGGAACGACCGGCCTCTGGAAGAAGTGAAAATCAAATCCATTCAGTTATTGTAAAAAGATGAAAACGCTTTGGCGCACAGTATGCAGAAAAAATACCATAAAATCATTTCAATCCCGCGGTGTGAAAAATATTTTTCTCTATTTAAAGGAGTGAGATATATCCCGGCGAGGGTATCATGAAAAACAAGAGTCTTGACGCCTTCTTTGGATGGTGGAAAACCGACTTGGCATTCAAATAACACCGCAGATGCCCGGGGAATGGATTTGCTCCTGCTGGCTGCCGCTTGAGAAGTAACCAATTCCATGATTTATCATAGAATAAAGCATGGAGGTGATATCTTTGAGCATCATTGGCTATGCGTTTCTCTGTTTTTTCTGTGTTTACGGATTCATTCAGATGGTGTTTTATATCATGGATATCGTCTATGAATCGAAACCGTTTCAAAACAAAAAGATTTATACTGTGGTATTTGTAAAAAACGAAGAAAAAACAATTGAAAACACAGCGAAATCCCTTCTTTGGAAAGCGGTCAAAAATGATACCGGTATTGCTGACCGTGAAATTACAATTATTGATATGGGCTCTGCCGACAAAACCGTTGAGATCGTGAAGGCAATGGAACGCGACGAGAAGGGAATACGCCTGCGGACAATGGAAGAATTTGTGAAGCATGCGGAATACGAGATGACACGCAAAAGAAATTGATAGGGTGGACGAAATGCAGGATGGTACATATGAAGTCTATGAGGGGACAGTAGACGAAATCATATATCAGAACGAAGAAAACGGCTATACGGTAATGGAGTTTTACACGAGGGAAAAGGATATTACAGTAGTCGGTTTTTTTTCGTATATTTTTGAGGGTGATAATTTAAAGCTCTCCGGAAATTTTGTCACACACAAGGAATACGGCGAACAGTTTAAATGTGAGTATTATGAGCGGATTATGCCTCGGAGCAAAGAGGAAGTTCTGCGTTTTCTAGGTTCTGGACTGATCAAAGGTGTAGGACTGGCCACCGCGAAAAAAATAGTGGATCAATTCGGAGAAGATACTCTGGAAATCATAGAGTTTCAATCCGAACGTCTCTCTGAAATCAAGGGAATATCCTATTTAAAGGCGATTGAAATCGGTGAATCTTTTCGTGAGAAAAAAGGCATACAGAGTGTTTTGATGTTTCTTCAAAAGTACGATATCTCTACCAATATTGCTATCAAGGTTTACCGTTCTCTAGGCTCCAAAGCGATCACAATGATTGAGGAAAATCCTTATATCCTGTTTGAGACAGTTGAGGGAATCGGTTTTAAGCTTGCGGACAATATTGCCGCAAAAATGGGGATTATGGGCACGGATATCCGCCGAATGAAAGCCGGTATTGTTTATACTTTGCACATGCAGGCGATGAACGGGCATACCTGTCTTAAGGAGGAGGATTTGGTAGCGGAGGCTGCGCGCATTCTGGAAGGCGAACAGCAGCAGGTTCTCAACGCCCTGGTTTCTCTTTTGACCGCGAAACAATTGGTACAGGAGGAGATCGACGGCGAAAATTTCTTCTTCCTGCCTCTTTATCACCAGGCGGAACAAATGATTGCGTATAAGCTGATGGTGCTTAGCAATGAAAAAGAGAAAAGCATGTATTCGGAAGACGGGATTCAGATGGTTGAAAAGGAAAACCATATCCGGTTGGAGGAAAAACAAAAAAGCGCAATCAAGACGGCGCTTGAAAACAACGTTACGATTATCACCGGAGGGCCGGGAACGGGAAAGACAACCATTATAAAAAGTATTATCAACATTGCTCAGCTGGAAGGGAAAAAGATAGCCCTGACAGCACCAACCGGCCGCGCGGCAAAGCGGATGGCTGAGCTCTGCGGTAAGGAAGCAAAAACGATCCACCGGCTTTTGGAGGTCTCTTATCTGGGAAACAGCAGCGAAGATCGGTTTGCAAAAAACGAAACCAATCCCATTCGGGCGGATTTTATCATTGTGGATGAGATGTCTATGGTTGATACGCTATTGATGAACGCATTATTAAAAGCGGTCAAGATTGGAACTAGGCTGATTTTGGTGGGAGATGTGGATCAGCTTCCTTCGGTTGGAGCGGGAAATATTTTAAATGATATGATTCATTCCGGATGGTTTGCCTGTGTTAAGCTCACAGAGGTGTTCCGTCAGGAAAAAGAGAGCATGATCGTACATAATGCGCACAGCATCCTGAAAGGAGAGTATCCTGTCGCTAACACAAAGGAAACCGATTTTTTTATTTTAAAACGTTACAGCACAAACCAGGTGATAAATGAGATTGTGAGTCTTTGTCAGAACCGGATTCAGAACTATCTGAAAGTGGATGCAAAGGATGCAATCCAGGTGTTGTCCCCGATGAAGAAGACATATTTGGGAACGTGGAATCTGAACAAGGTGCTTCAGGATGTTCTGAATCCGGTTGAAAAGGGTAAGAAGCAAATGAAACGGGGAGAACGTATCTTTCGTGAGGGTGACAAAGTAATGCAGATGAAAAACAACTATGACGTACCATGGAAGATGCAGAACGGCGAAGTAGGGATCGGCGTATTTAACGGAGATACCGGAGTTATTTCAGAGATAGATACAAACGATGAAATGATAGAAGTAGAGTTTTATGATGGAAGACTTGTGAAATATGAGACGAACCGTTTGGAGGAACTGGAGCTTGCTTATGCAATCACCGTGCATAAAAGTCAGGGGAGTGAATTTGACGCAGTAATCATGCCAGTATTCAGCGGCCCACCCACATTGATGTACCGTAATTTGCTTTACACGGCAATCACCCGGGCAAAGACACTGGTTATTCTGATCGGAAATGAAAGCTGTATTCAATATATGGTGGAAAATGATCGGGAAACCAAACGGTATACCGGGTTGTATCATCAGCTGATGAAGCTGAGCAAAGCGTTATGATACGGTGGCTGCTCAACCTTTTTCTTTCCAAACGCTGTTTTGTCTGCGGACAAGAACTGCCGATGAGGGAAAACGATTTTTGCTGTTCCGGATGCGAGCCCCTTGTGGAAGCCTCAAGAATCGGAAGCAAAAAGTGTGAAAGATGCGGAAGAGGATTGAGTTATATGTATAACAGCACGGTCTGCAGTTCCTGCAATAAGCACAGTTATGCATTCGATGGAGCTATCTCTGTATTTTATTATGAAGGGCATATCAAAGATGCTGTTCACCGGATGAAATTTTCGAAAAAGCCTCACTTGGCAGCGGTGTTCGGCAGTTATATAAATGGTGTGATACCGTCAACGAAATTTGATTATATTGTATATCCGCCTGTGAACCGGAAAACTTTTTACAAAAGAGGATATAACCAGGCGGAGTTAATGGCACAAGAGTTGTCGAAGCTGACAGGAATCCCGGTACTTAAAAATGCATTGCGCAAAGGAAAACAGAATGAAGTTCAAAGCCGAATGAGTGGGAAGGAACGGTTTCGCAATGTGTCTGGTGCATTTTCCGTCAGCCGAAAAGCGGGAGAGAAACTCTGCGGCAAAAGGCTTTTGCTGCTGGATGATGTTTTTACAACCGGTGCCACTGTCTCGGAATGCGCAAAAATGTTAAAAAAACAAAAAGCGTCTTTTGTGTTTGTGGCAACGTTAGCCAGCACAAGAGAAATGTGACATTATATTTTTTCTTCCTCTTGAAATACTAAGATTATCAACAAAAAAGGAGAGAGAAAAATGAGCAGAAATTATAGAAAATCACGTCTTTTAGTGGAAGATTCCTATGATGCAATGCAGAAGTTTAAGCTTCAGGTAGCACAGGAAATGGGGCGTTTGAAATTCTGTAAAGAAAACAATGATCACTATAAAGGGGAATTGACAGCGCGCCAGAATGGATCGGAAGGCGGCCCAATCGGCGGTGAAATGGTCAAGCGTATGATACAGAGTATGGAGCAGCAAATGGAATAGCCGCCTGAAAAGAATGCTCATGTACGGTAAGGAAGCAAGCAACCGAAAACAAGAGATAGACCGCCAGCACTACACTATTCCGAACCAAAGACCAAAAGATAAGCATTGTGGGAAAATCTAAACTTTTGGATTTTCCTACAATGCCGACTACGGCGGAATCCTTCCCACTCCTTATATCTTTATTTCCGTATACATTGAATTTGTATTTAGTAAATGCTATAATGTCCCTATTCAAATTATAAATGTGTTGAATTAGTTACATGTACATATTTTTTGTGCCGCATAAATACCCTGTTGAGGTTGTCGTTCTTTGTCCAGATGTGGAAACAATAAAAGGAAGGGAACGATACAGGGAGAAAACAGGCTATTCCGGCTTTACGGTTGAAACCTTATACGATACATTTATGCAGACAACACCACGGATCGGCTTTTGGCTGGACAATTCCAACCAAACACCACAGCAGACAGCAGAAACCATTCTGAACGCCAGAAAGTCGGTATGATTGTTACATATAAGGGGAAGAAAAATTTCTTTTAGGTACTTTCTTTCCTAAAACTAATGTGATATAATAGCATCATTCCAAAAAAGGAGTAAAAAATATGCGGCAAGGTATTCTTAAATAAAACTATAATCAAATAGTGGGAACAAAGGATTATGATAGTCCCTTTTGTGGGGGCTTGGTTTTTTGTACCCAATTTAAGAATACTTTTGCCTTATCAATTTTGACATACACATATACAGCAATCACAAACAGGTGTATGCTGTATATGTGTATGTCCGCAAATTATAATCCCCAGTGGTAAAAGTATTTTACTGCTGGGGATTTTTATGCCCTTTTGGGGCTGTAAAAGGAGGACAATCACATGAAAATAATCAATATTGGAATTCTCGCCCATGTAGACGCAGGAAAAACAACATTGACGGAAAGCCTGCTGTACACCAGTGGAGCGATTGCGGAACAAGGAAACGTGGATAAAGGAACTACAAGAACAGACACTATGATTTTGGAACGGCAGCGCGGAATTACCATTCAGACAGCGGTTACTTCTTTTTGCTGGAATGATTATAAAATCAATATCGTGGACACTCCCGGTCATATGGATTTTTTAACCGAAGCATACCGCTCTTTATCTGTCCTTGACGGAGCTGTTTTAGTCATTTCGGCAAAAGACGGCGTACAGGCACAAACCCGTATATTATTCCATGCGCTTCAGAAAATGGACATTCCGACAATTATCTTTATAAATAAGATAGACCAAAATGGGATCGACCTGCGGCGTGTTTACCAAAGCATTAAAGATAAACTTACCAGTGATATGATTGTCATGCAGGAGGTTTCCCTGTCGCCAAAGATAACCATGACCGATATTTCTGATTTGGACAAATGGGATATGATTATTTCCGGAAGCGATGAACTATTAGAACGATATGTTGCAGAGGATTCTTTGGATATACAGGAATTACAATATGAAAAGTGCAAAAGAACCAGATGCTGCTCTTTGTTTCCTGTTTATCATGGGAGTGCAAAAGACAATTTAGGAACAGAAAAACTGATTGAAGCGATTACAGAAACTTTCATTACAGAAACAGACGATATTCAGTCTGAATTATGTGGATATGTTTTTAAGGTTGAGTATACAGAGCGGAAAAAACGGCTTTCTTATTTACGCCTGTATCATGGGACGCTCCATTTACGGGATACCCTGCTGCTGTCAAAAAAGGAAAAAATAAAGATTACAGAAATGTGTATTCCGTCAAATGGTGAAATCGTCCCGGTTGACCATGCCTGTCCGGGAGAAATTGTTATTTTAGCTGATGATACTTTGAAACTGAACGACATTCTGGGAAATGAAAAACTCCTGCCTCACAAAACACGGATTGATAATCCCATGCCATTACTTCGGACAACGGTAGAGCCGCAAAAGCCGGAGCAAAGGGAAGCCCTGTTAAATGCCCTCACAGAGATTGCTGATACAGACCCTCTTTTGCATTTTGACATTGATACTGTTACACATGAGATTATATTATCTTTTTTGGGAAAAGTACAGTTAGAAGTTATTTGTTCGCTATTAGAAGAAAAATATCATGTGGGCGTGGCTATGAAAGAGCCTTCGGTTATTTATCTGGAAAGACCGCAAAAAAAAGCGAGCTACACGATTCATATTGAAGTGCCGCCGAATCCGTTTTGGGCATCTATTGGTTTGACTGTAACACCGCTTCCTGTTGGAAGCGGAACACAATATAAAAGCGAGGTATCTCTCGGCTATTTAAACCAAAGTTTTCAAAATGCCGTCATGGAGGGTGTGCGTTATGGAATGGAGCAGGGCTTATATGGCTGGGGAGTGACAGACTGCCAAATTTGTTTTGATTATGGAGTTTATTACAGCCCGGTCAGCACCCCCGCTGATTTTCGTTTTCTTGCGCCTGTCGTGTTGGAGCAGGCATTGAAAAAAGCAGGAACACAACTGTTGGAACCATACCTTTCCTTTACCCTTTTTGCACCGCAGGAATATCTTTCACGGGCTTATAATGACGCACCAAAGTATTGCGCAATCATTGAATCAACCAGACTTGAAAAAGATGAAGTTATTTTTAAGGGGGAAATCCCTGCCCGTTGTATTGGTGAATATAGAAATGATTTGAATTTTTATACAAATGGAAGAAGTGTCTGCATTACAGAATTAAAAGGGTATCAGGAAACTTCCGGCGAGCCTGTGTTTCAGCCACGCCGCCCGAACAGCCGTTTAGACAAGATCCGGCATATGTTTCAGAAGATAATGTAACATCTTGCGCAATGCAAACGTTCATTGCTGGCTATTGCGAAATATCATTGATAAAATCAGCATCAGAGAGGAGGAACCATTTTGAACCAGAAACAGACGGATATTACAACAGGAAAGCAAATACGTCATCTGCGAACACAATCGGGAATGACACAGGAAGAACTGGCTGGGAAATTGAATGTTACCCGGCAGGCGCTATCGAATTGGGAGAGAGATGTTAATGAACCCGATTTAAATACGTTGAAAAAAATTTGTTTTCTTTTTGGAGTCCACATGGACGATTTTGCGAAGGAGGTAATAACAAAAATGGAAACATGTGAAAAAAAGAGAAACGACAATTTAATAAGTATGATATGGCAATTGGACTTTTTTATGGTGTCGGGATATTTCTTGGCATTGGTATTTTCTTTGTTGGCGGTTTTATGACAATGTCGGGTGCAGGGTGGGGAGCATCACTATTTGGCGGTGGCTGTTTTTCTCTTGTATTTGGCTTGATATGCCATGCAGTTATTACATTGAGAAGAAATGACAAATGATGACATATCCTGCTTTCTAGTCTTTTCGGTCATATCGCGTAAAAAAGCCGCTGCTTTTGGCTTTCCAATAGCGGCGGCAAAGGGAAATATCCTTTGAATACCTTACAGAAGAAAAGTTTTGCAGCATTATAAAAATAAAAGCCTATACCATTTTGGAAAGAAAAGATACATAATAGTCAAGACGGCAACAATCAGAAGTTATGGAGGGTAACAATGGAATATAGTAAGGAAGATTTAATGGAAGCAAAAAGGCAAATTTTGGGAGTGGGAGAGAACATGGGAACAGAGGAAAGCAAAAAGATCTGGGAGAAAAACGCACAATTTTGGGATGATGCAATGGGTGACGAATCCAATGAATTTCACAGAGAGGTAGTACGTCCCAAAGTAACGGAACTTCTCTCTCCTGATCCTTCGGATTACATTTTGGATATTGCGTGCGGCAATGGAAATTATTCTTCGTATCTTGCACAGAGAGGCGCTTCGGTCGTCGCTTTTGATTACAGCAAAAAAATGATAGAATTGGCTAAAAGACGGCGATCACAATATGCAAAACAAATTGAGTTTTGCGTAGCGGATGCGACCAATAGAGAAAGCTTATTAGGATTAAAAAGAAATCGAGCCTTTACGAAAGCAGTTTCTAATATGGCAATTATGGATATTACGGATATTGAACCGCTTTTTATGGCTGTTTATGAACTATTGGAGGAAAACGGGATTTTTGTCTTTGCAACGCAGCACCCTTGTTTTATCACATTGACTGAAAAATATATGACACCGCACAGTTACTATGATATAGCGATCGAAGGGCAGCCGGAGGAGCAGATTTATTATCATCGTTCCATACAAGATATTTTTAACCTTTGTTTCAGAGCTGGATTTGTCATTGATGGATTTTATGAAGAATGTTTCAAAAACAATAAAGAAATTCCTATGGTAATGATAGTAAGGCTTAAAAAGGTAAAACGTGATAGCTTAAAATAAATTCAAGTTTGCCGGATAAATAGCAAACCCGGCCGAGCCAGTCAACGGTCAAGATGAACGGGCTTCGCCCGCCGTTGACAGCCCCGCCCGGTTTTGCAGTTAGGCAGTCAAGGAGCGACAGCCTAAAGTGCTGCCGCCCCTTACTATCATAAAAAGCAACTACTAACCAGCCACAGCCCTTTTGGGAGGAAAGGGGGATTTTCCATGACCTGTACAGAAGAATATCGGGAACATATCGAGTACACTTTCCATGCCTTTTGCAAAGTCGTTATCCGAAATGCAACGATCAACGCAGCGAGGACACGGAGCAGGAAGCACAAAAGAGAAATATCCCTTGAATACCTCACAGACGAAAAGCACTACCCTTTAGGCACGACAGATGAATATTTCCAAGCCCCGGAGCCGGACGAGGAATACATACTTACCCTTTGCGGCGATACGGTCATTTTCAGCAGCGGTTTACTTGCGGAAGCCCTGTCACGGCTGGACGAACGGGAGCGGGAAATGATTTACCTGTCCTTTTTCAAGCGTATTCCACAGCACGAAATTGGCAGACAGTACGGGCGCAGCCGCAGCACAGCGGGCTACCATATCCGAAAAGCCCTACGGCAGCTCCAAGCGGAAATGGAGGGAATGGCATATGAGAAATAATAGGCTTCTCCCCTATGAAACAATCGTCCAAGCCGCCAGCGGGGAGCCGGAAGCGGTGGGAACTGTATTGCAGTATTACCGCCGCCGCATACAATGTGCCGCCCGTGTGAATGGACGGGTAGACCAAGATACAGAGGACTACATCACCCAGACGCTTCTCACAGCTATTTTCAAGTTCCGCTTTGGGAGATAGCCCTACCGCCTACAACTGAATAACCGCCGCTTCGCCGGCAACCAGAAAGCAGTAAATCTATTCAACAGATTTGCTGCTTTTTTTCGTTCCTGTTTGGCATTTTTGAAAATCCCCAGTATGAAAAAACAAAAGGGAAAATAGCCGCCGCAGTTGGCAAAATCCCTTACTTATCCGTAGAGGGTATCAAAGAAAAAAATACTGCCATTGTCCGCCTATTCCGGCTTGCGTGGTGTTGTAGGGAATAGAGGGGAAATTCTAAAAATCTCCGTCCATTTTGCTTTGCGTGGTGTTGTAGGTAGTGAAAGGAAAATTTTCAAGATAAGCCGGAATAGCGGGTAGCAAAGCCCTTTTGAAACGTTTTGTTAGCGGAAAGGACGGGAGCCGGGGAACGCCGGAGTTTTTCAGAGCAAGATTCTACCGAGGTGCCAAAATTCGCTCTCCGCTTATTTTTGCCCCTGCGGGAATCTTGTTGGGGAGTGCCTTCCCCAAACCCTGCTATGCGCCCTGTCGGGCGAGAAAGGAGGTCACAGACCATGCGAAAGAAATACAATACGCCCCACCGCCGTCATGTGGTAAAGACCCGCATGACCGATGAAGAATACGCCGACTTCACCGGGCGGCTGGCGGCTTATGAAATCAGCCAGTCCGAGTTTATCCGGCAAGCCATACGGAAAGCGACCATACGCCCCATTGTCACCGTTTCCCCGGTCAATGACGGGCTGCTTGCCGCCCTCTCCAAGCTCACGGCAGAGTACGGGAAAATCGGCGGCAACTTAAACCAGATTGCCCGGAGCCTGAACGAATACGGAAGCCCCTACCGGGGGCTGGAAAAGGAAGTGCGGGGAGCCGCCGCCGACCTTGCCGCCTTGAAGTTTGAAGTCTTGCAGAAAGTAGGTGAAGCCGTTGGCGATACTCAAACATATCAGCTCTAAAAATGCCAACTACGGGGACGCTGAAAAATACCTCACATTCGAGCATGACGAGTTTACCATGAAGCCCACCCTTGACGCAGACGGGCGGCTCATACCGAGGGTAGACTACCGCATATCCTCTCTGAATTGTGGCGGGGAGGATTTTGCCGTTGCCTGTATGCGCTCCAATCTCCGCTACGGCAAGAACCAGAAACGGGAGGACGTAAAGAGCCACCACTACATCATCAGCTTTGACCCACGGGACGGCCCGGACAACGGCTTGACCGTTGATCGGGCGCAGGAGCTGGGCGAGAAGTTCTGCGCCGAGCATTTCCCCGGACACCAGGCCCTTGTCTGCACCCACCCGGACGGACACAGCCACACCGAAAATATCCATGTGCATATCGTCATTAACAGTCTGCGGATTGCGGAGGTTCCCATGCTGCCCCACATGGACAGGCCAGCGGACAGGAAAGCAGGCTGCAAGCACCGCTGTACGGACGCAGCTATGAACTATCTGAAAGCCGAAGTCATGGAGATGTGCCACAGCGAGGGGCTTTACCAGATAGACCTTTTGAACGGCAGCAAAGAACGCATTACCGAGCGTGAGTATTGGGCGCAGAAGAAAGGACAGGCTGCCCTTGACAGAGCCAACGCCCCTATTGCTGCGGACGGTATCGCGCCCCGGCAGACCAAGTTTGAAACGGATAAGGCGAAGCTGCGCCGGACTATCCGGGAAGCCCTTGCCGCTGCTTCCGGCTTTGATGAGTTTGCCGCCCTGCTTCTCCGGCATGGTGTGACCGTCAAGGAGAGCCGGGGGCGGCTAAGTTACCTCACGCCGGACAGGACGAAGCCAATTACCGCCCGGAAGCTGGGGGACGATTTTGACCGGGCTGCTGTCCTCTCCGTTTTGGAGCAGAACGCCGCCAGAGCCGCCGAAAAACCCGCAGCCATAGCGGAATACCCCGGCAGTATCAAAGACCGCTTACGGACGAAAAAAGAAGCGAAAAACGCCCCGAACAATGACGCTGTACAGCGCATGGTAGACATAGCCGCCAAGCGAGCCGAGGGGAAAGGACGGGGCTATGAGAAGTGGGCGACCATGCACAACCTCAAACAGATGTCGGCTACCCTCATGCTCTACCAGCAGTATGGCTTTTCTTCCCCGGACGAGCTGGACGCTGCCATTTCCGCAGCCAACACCGCCACGCAGGAGAGCCTTGCCGGACTGAAAGGGCTGGAAGCCGCTATCCGGGAGAAAAAGGAATTGCAGCGCAACCTTTTGGGCTATATCGGCACGAAGCCCGCCCGTGACGGTCTGAAAGCGCAGAAATCGGAGAAAGCCCGGAGAGCCTACCGGGAACAGCACGAAAGCGATTTTATCATAGCGGACACAGCCGCCCGTTATTTCCGGGAGCATGGAATAACCAAGCTGCCAGCCAGCAAAGCCCTGCAAAGGGAGATTGAGCAGCTTACCGTCCAGAAGAACGCCGGATATAACGACTACCGGGAGAAACGCCAGCGGGCGCAGGAGCTTCAGACAGTCAGACGCAATATCGACCAGATTTTAAGGGGCGCACCGAGCCAGCAGAAAAAGCGTGAACAGGAGCGTTAAAGACCGCCCCGAAATGATACCGAAACCCTACAAAAATACAGGTATGATATGAACCCTTACCGCAATACTCCCCGACTTCCAAACGGGGCTTACAGGGCAGAAAAAGCCCGAAAATGATACCGAGAACATACAGAAAATGCCCCCTATCCCGCTACACCGATAGGAACGGCAGAAAGGAGCTTACCATTGCCGAGAATGAGCAAGAAGCGGCGGCTGGAATGGTCTTTCTTCCTCAACCACCGCAACCGTATCACTTACAACGACCTATGCCGGGGCTGCACCCGTGACTGCAAACAGAGCTTCCGGGCGGTTATCATACTATGCCCTCGCTATTATTCCAAACGCTGGAAAAAGGAGGACGCAGCCTATGGCAGATAACCGCAAATATTACTACCTCAAGCTGAAAGAGAGCTATTTTGACGATGATGCAATCGTTCTGCTGGAAAGTATGCAGGACGGCGTTATCTATTCCAACATTCTCTTGAAGCTGTACTTGAAATCGCTGAAAAACGGCGGGAAATTGCAGCTTGACGAGAATATCCCCTACACCGCCCAGATGATTGCGACCATTACCCGCCAGCAGGTAGGTACCGTAGAGAGAGCTTTGAAAATCTTTATGAAGCTGGGGCTTGTGGAGCCTTTGCCAAGCGGCGCACTCTACATGAGCAACATTGAGCTTTTAATCGGCCAGTCCTCTACCGAGGGGGAGCGCAAGCGCAGGGCGCGGCTGGCTTTGCAGGAACAAAAAGCCCTGCCGCAGACAGGGGCGGACAAATGTCCACCATATCGAGCGGACATTTGTCCACCAGAGATAGAGATAGAGAAAGAGATAGATATAGAAATAGAAAAAGAGAGAGAGTTAGAAACGGGACACCCCGCCCCCGCCGCCTATGGCAGATACCACAATGTCATTCTTTCCGATACGGAGCTTGACGGGCTGAAAACAGAGCTTCCCGGCAAGTGGGAGTATTACATTGACCGCCTATCCTGCCATATCGCTTCCAGCGGGAGGAAATACAAGAGCCATGCAGCCACGATTTTCAAGTGGGCGCAGGAGGACGCAGCCAAGAAAGCCCCGAAAAAGGGCATACCCGATTATACCTGTAAGGAGGGCGAGAGCTTATGACGAATGGATTTGATGAAATGATTTTGAATATGACCGACACCACGCCGGAGCCGGAGGACTACACCGGCGAGGACGGGCTTTTATACTGCGGGAAGTGCCACAAGCCCAAAGAGGGCTATTTCCCCAAAGAAACCGCCGCATGGCTGGGGCGTGACCGCCACCCGGCAGAATGTGACTGCCAGCGGGCAGAGCGTGAGGAACGGGAAGCCGCAGAGAAACAGCGCAGTCACCTTGAAACTGTCGAGCGGTTGAAGCGGCGGGGCTTTACAGACCCGGCTATGCAGGGCTGGACGTTTGAGAACGACAACGGCAAGTGCCCGCAAATGGAACACGCCCATTTCTATGTGGAGAACTGGGAAACCATGAAAGAGCGCAACATTGGCTATCTGCTATGGGGCGGCGTTGGCACAGGCAAGAGCTATTTTGCGGGCTGTATCGCAAATGCCCTTATGGAGCGTGAAATCCCCGTGTGCATGACAAACTTTGCATTGATATTGGGTGACCTTGCCGCCAGCTTTGAGGGCAGGAATGAATATATCTCCCGACTTTGCAGCTTCCCGCTGCTTATCCTTGACGATTTTGGAATGGAACGGGGAACGGAATACGGCTTAGAGCAGGTCTACAACGTGATTGACAGCCGTTACCGCAGCGGCAGGCCGCTGATCGTCACGACTAATCTCACGCTGGAGGACTTGCAGCACCCGGAGGACACCGCCCACGCCCGCATTTATGACCGTCTGATTGAAATGTGTTCTCCTGTCCGCTTTACCGGGAGCAACTTCCGAAAAGCCACGGCGCAGGAGAAAATGGGACAACTGAAAAAGCTGATGAACAGAAAGGAGAGCCGCCTATGACCAACACCCCAAAGAATGACCGCAGCACCCGCCGCCCGGATTGCGTGACGGAAATCCGCATAGGTAATTCTGTCCTTGTCGTTTCCGGCTATTTCAAGCAGGACACCACCGCCACCGCCGCCGATAAAATGCTGAAAGTGCTGGAAGCGGAAGCTGCTACACAAAAATCGGCAATTTGACGGGACGTAAAGAAGCAGAAAGGACTGTACAGCCAGCCCCGGCGTGTGGTATGATAGTCATACGGAATAGTGGGGCTGGCTGTCGGAAATGGAGGACACTATGTTAAGACAGACCACCCGAAACCTTATTACCGCCCTTTATCCGAGATTATCCCACGAGGACGAGCTGCAAGGTGAGAGCAATTCTATTTCAAACCAGAAGCGTATTCTTGAAACCTATGCGAAGCAGAACGGCTTTTCCAATCTGCAATGGTACACAGATGACGGTTATTCTGGGGCGAACTTCCAAAGACCCGGTTTTCAAGCCATGCTTGCGGACATTGAAGCCGGAAAAGTCGGCACCGTTATCGTCAAGGATATGTCACGGTTAGGGCGAAACTATCTGCAAGTGGGAATGTATACGGAAATGATTTTCCCACAGAAAGGCGTCCGCTTTATCGCTATCAATGACGGAGTGGACAGCGCACAGGGCGACAATGATTTTGCCCCTCTGCGGAACATTTTTAACGAATGGCTGGTGAGAGATACGAGCAAGAAAATCAAAGCAGTAAAACGGTCTAAGGGTATGAGCGGGAAGCCCGTCACGAGCAAACCCGTATACGGCTACTTTATGGACGAGGACGAAAATTTTATCATTGACGGGGAAGCCGCCCCTGTTGTGCGGCAGATTTACAGCTTGTGCCTTGCCGGGAACGGGCCGACCAAGATAGCCCGTATGCTCACAGAGCAGGAGATCCCCACGCCGGGAACGCTGGAATACCGTCGGACGGGAAGCACCCGCCGCTACCACCCCGGCTATGAGTGCAAGTGGGCGACCAATACCGTGGTACATATCCTTGAAAACAGGGAGTACACGGGCTGTCTGGTAAACTTCAAGACGGAGAAGCCGTCCTACAAGACCAAGCACAGCGTAGAGAACCCCATTGAGAAACAGGCGATTTTCGAGAACCACCATGAGCCTATCATTGACACCCAGATGTGGGAGCGTGTGCAGGAGTTACGCAAGCAGCGCAAACGCCCGAACCGCTATGATGAAGTGGGCTTATTCTCCGGCATACTCTTTTGTGCCGACTGCGGCAGCGTCCTTTACCAGCAGCGTTACCAGAACGCCACCCGCAAGCAGGATTGTTATATCTGCGGGAGCTACAAGAAGCGTACCCGTGACTGTACGGCGCACTTTATCCGCACCGACCTGTTGACCGCCGGAGTGACCGACAATCTGCGGAAAGTCACCAGCTATGCAGCGAAGCACGAAGCCCGGTTTATGAAGCTGCTGATCGAGCAGAACGAGGACGGGGGCAAGCGCAGGAACGCCGCAAGGAAAAAGGAGCTGGAAGCCGCCGAGAAGCGTATCAGCGAGTTATCCGCTATCTTCAAGCGGCTGTATGAGGACAGCGTGACCGGGCGCATTTCAGACGAGCGTTTCACGGAGCTGTCGGCAGACTATGAAGCCGAGCAGAAAGAACTGAAAGAGAGAGCCGCCGCTATCCGGGCAGAGCTTTCCAAAGCGCAGGAAGCCACGGTAAACGCAGAAAAGTTTATGAATGTTGTCCGCAAGTACACCAGCTTTGAAGAACTTACCCCTACCCTTTTGCGTGAGTTTGTGGAGAAAATCGTTGTGCATGAGTGCAGCTATGACGAGAACGGCACACGCAGACAGGACATTGATATTTATTACTCTTTCGTTGGCAAGGTAGACCTGCCCGAATGACCGCCCGACCTATCCGGCGCAATGCGCAAACGCCGGATAGGAACGGCAAAATTTTTTACACTTCTACTACTTCTTTATCACACATCAGCAAAATGCCAAGGAATGAAAGAAATCCCTTGGCATTTTTGTATCACGAAAACCACCAGCTAAGCTGGTGGTTCAAAAGAGGCTTATGCCGATGAGGAATAAAAAAACCTATGTTAAAATAGAAGCGGGTCTAGTCAGCCGCAACAAAATAACATAGGGGGTATCAAAATGAAGATTGATACAAAAAGCAGTTTATCACACACAACATGGAATTGCAAGTATCACATAGTATTTGCACCAAAATATCGGAGACAAATAATATACGGAAAAAT
>NZ_JAHLPV010000031.1 GCF_018918095.1 Acetivibrio sp. MSJd-27
GCTGGCCATGTGGAAGTGGCGGGATGGGAACCATGGCACGCTGCATCGGATACTCATGTTTTTATTCCCAATAGACACAAAAACGCGTGGATTCGCTTGATGGAATCCATGCGTTTTTCGACAGGCTGATGGATACAAAATTTCTTTTGTATCCATTTTATCATATGGTTGTATAAAAACGGAAAAGACTTATCTCTGTACTCTGCCGGATCCGTCGCCGCCCATGAGAGCTGTTACTTCTTTCACAGAAACTCTGTTAAAGTCGCCGCCGATGGAATGTTTTAAACAGCTTGCAGCAACGGCAAATTCCAATGCGTCCGCATTGTTGTCATAGTTGTTCAAACCATAGATGAGACCACCACCAAAGCTATCGCCGCCGCCGACACGGTCTACGATATTTTTGATTTCATATTTTTTGGAAACATAAAATTCCTTGCCGTCATAAATGCAGGCAGACCAGTCATTATGGGTAGCAGATTTGCTTTCCCGCAGAGTGATCGCAATCTTGGACACATTCGGATATTTTGCCATAACCGCTTTCGCCAATTCTTCATATTTTTTTGTATCCAGAACGCCGCTTTCTACCTCCGCGTTGTTTTCAATACCCAGAGATTTCTGGCAATCCTCCTCATTGGCAATGACAACATCAACATATTTTACCAGCTCGCACATAACCTCTTTGGCTTCCTTGCCGTATTTCCAAAGGTTTTTGCGGTAGTTTAAATCGCAGGATACAGTCAGACCCATTTTCTTTGCAGCTTTCACCGCTTTCAGAGAAAGCTCTGCACAGGATTCGCTAATCGCAGGGGTAATACCTGTAATATGAAACCACCCTGCTCCGTCAAACGCCTTTTTAAAATCGATAGCATCTGATGATGCGATCGCCAGCGCGGAGTAGGCGCGGTCATAAATAACCTTGGAAGGTCTCTGATTCGCGCCGGATTCCAGATAATAGATACCAAATCTGCCGTCACCGATCACGATATTGGAGGTGTCAACGCCAAAGCCCTTGAGCTGATACAGACAAGCTTTGGTGATATCATTGTCCGGCAGGACTGTCACAAAGGAAGCGTCCATACCGTAATTGCTCAGAGATACAGCGACATTTGCCTCGCCGCCGCCAAAAGTCGCCTCCAGGGAAGGAGACTGGAAAAACCGTTCCAAACCGGGTGATTTCAAACGCAGCATAATTTCGCCAAGTGTAACAACTTTCATTGATTATAACCCCCTTGCTTCTTTTACAGCCGCAACCAGCTTTTTCGCCATATCGGTCACAGCAGCGTAATCCCCTGTTTTTGCACCTGCGGTCAGCGCACCGCCGCATCCAATCGCAGCCGCTCCGGCTTTGATCCACTGATCTACATTGGTGATGTCGACACCGCCTGTAGGCATTACTTTTGCATGGGGAATCGGGCCTTTGATTGATTTGATAATTTTAGGCCCAAACAGTTCGCCCGGGAACACTTTGACAATATCTGCTCCGGATTCCATAGCATTGACTACTTCTTTGATCGTAGTACAGCCAGGCATGCAGGCAATTCTATATCTATTGCAGAGTTTTACCGTATTCGGATCAAAATATGGGCTAACGACATACTGAGCGCCGGACAGAATCGCAATTCTGGCTGTCTCCGGATCCAAAACGGTTCCTGCTCCCAGAATGATTTCACCATTCTGATAAGTAGCTGCCAATTCCTCAATTACTTTGTGCGCTCCAGGCACAGTAAACGTCAGTTCGATTGCATCCACGCCGCCCTCTAAACAAGCTGCTGAAATTCTTTTCGCTTTTTCGGCTGTCTCCGCACGAACAACTGCAACAACACCGGTGTCGGTAATTCTGGTCAACACTTGTTCTTTTTCCATTTTATTCACCTCATAAAATATTTGCTGCATATAATCGGATGCTCAAAGTCATCATTCACATCCTTCACATGTCATAATATGATGTTTTGAACAACACCCTTTACAGCATTTTCTATAATATTTTATAGCGAATTTATGGAGAAGTCAAGCGCAAATGCCTTATTTTAATGAATAAATCTGTGTTTTTGTGAAGTTTTTTTGAAAGTTGGACAATATTAAATAAAAAGTGTACTATTCTTCATGGCATTGGTACATTTTTATCACTTATCCGTGATAAAAACGCTATGTTTTTGACCTGCTGTCTCACTTTCAGGGGGTGAATCAGGCTGAGACTCAAATTGACGGATCAGCTGATCCAGCCGCTTTAAAAGTTCATTTTCCTTTTCAACAATCTCCTGCAACGCCTCAACCAGCTTGGCCCCCAAACGTATCATCTCGGAAACGGCAGAAATCCCTTCCTCTGTTTTATTTACAACCTCTTCTGCCTGTGAACATATTTCTACATCCATATGAAAGACCTCCTCAAATTATTTTTTATCCCAAAAATAGCTTTTCTGTTATCTATTTATATTCTTTAAAATAAAAGTTATGCTTTGCAAAGTATGTCGTATATGCTATTATGGTAGTTAAAGGAGTGATTGAATGAAAAAATTATGGCTTTCTGATTTGGTTGTCATGGTAACAGCCGCTGTCTGCGCGGCAGTTCTTGCTCTGCGCGGAGATCTGTATGCCCTTGTAACCTGCCTGTTGACAATAGGTTGCGTGGCGATTGTCCATGCTGCCTTTCATTATTTCCGCTTTCCCATTCCCTATTTTATGTACTGTCTGATTCTTCTTTTTATTGTACTGGCTATGATCTTCGGCAAGATGCTGAATTTTTACGGTTTGATACCTGAATGGGACTTTTATCTACATCTGGTTTCCGGTGTGATTCTCGCCTTTATCGGATACCTTTTCTACTATCATATGGTGAACTTCACCCAGCCTGAAACAGTGAAGAAAAGCCTTCCCTGCTGGTTTGTTTTTTTATTCTGTTCCGCCGCCGCAGGCATTTGGGAAATATTTGAATTTGCAGGAGATATGCTTTTGGGGTTACAGTCCCAAAGCGGCAGTCTGATTGACACCATGACAGATATCATCGCCGGGAACGCTGGATGCCTCATTGCACTGTTCTTTATTGCCCGCCATGAACGGGGAAAAACCAGCAAAGCAATCACGCAAATGCTGGAAGAGGGAAGAAAAAGCAGAGAGAAGCAGCAGACGAAGAAGGATGACCACCGATGACAAACGAAGAAATCCTTCAAATCGCAATGCGGCAATCTGCCGTGGACAGTAATTGCTGTACAGATGATTTCCGAAGCATGGAAAACAAAGTGGTCATATCCCAAGCGAATCCCAATGCCAGAAAATATTTAGAACTTCCATTTCATTGTGATCTCACCAGTTACGGAAACAATATCGTGGCTTCCGTATCAGAGGATCTCACCGGAATTGCAGAAAACTATATCAACAAGTATCCGGTTGAACACTGCTTTGAAACACCTAACCTGCTTGTTTTGATGGATGCGCTAAAGCCTTTTGACTTGAATGTGTGTTTTATGGCGGAATATTTTCTGCCCGATGTCACGAAAGTCAAGCCTGTCTCCTGCAGGGAATACAATCTAAAACGAATGCTGCCGAATGACTTCGCCGACTATTACTTGCCGCAATGGGGAAACGCCTTGTGTAAAAAACGCAGACATTTAGACGTATTGGCAGTCGGTGCCTTCAGAGACGGCAAATTGATTGGTCTGGCAGGTGCGTCCGCCGACTGCGATACCATGTGGCAGATTGGTGTCGACATACTGCCAGAATACCGGCGTCAAGGTATCGCTTCATCCCTTACAAGTACTTTGGCGGCAGAGATTTTAAAGTGCGGCAAGGTCCCCTTTTACTGCTGTGCATGGTCAAATATCAAATCGGCGAGAAATGCAATCCGAAGCGGATTTCGTCCCGCCTGGGTACAGGTGACCGCAAAAAGAAAAGATTTTATTGATGAAATGAATCAATAGCAACATAAAGAAACAGTTCATAGGAGGTGCAGAATGGCTTCCAGCAAAGAATTTGTGACTTTTATATTGGAGTAACTGTCTGATTTGAATGAGATCACATGCCGCTCCATGATGGGGGAATATATCGTTTATTACCGCGGAAAAATTGCCGCATACGTCTGTGATGACAGGCTTCTTATCAAGCCGGTGGAATCTACGAAACGGCTTCTCCCGAATGCCCCTTATGAACCTCCATATGAAGGAGCAAAGGTTATGTTGTTCGTGGAAGAAGTGGATAACAAGGCGTTTTTGACAAACCTGTTTGAGCGTATGTATGAAGAATTACCCGTACCGAAGCCGAAGAAGAAAAATAGATCAATTTAAATTTATCAGACAGTTTCCTTATATGCAAAAAGGACATAGGATGAAATTCATCCTATGTCCTTTTCTATTTTGAAACCAAATTACTTCAGTTCGACTTCTGCGCCAGCAGCAACCAGTTTTTCTTTTGCAGCTTCCGCATCTTCTTTGGAAACGCCTTCTTTGATTTTGGAAGGAACGCCTTCAACCGCTTCTTTTGCTTCTTTTAAGCCCAAACCTGTCAGTTCTCTTACAACTTTGATAACGTCCAGTTTCTTAGCGCCGAAGGATGTCATAACAACATCAAATTCGGTTTTTTCTTCCGCTGCAGCAGCACCGCCAGCAGCCGGAGCAGCAGCAACAGCCATAGCAGCAGCGCTTACACCGAATTCTTCTTCCAGAGCTTTTACCAGTTCAGACAGTTCTAATACTTTTAATTCTTTGATTTCTTCAATGATTTTTGCAACATTTTCGCCCATTTTAAATTACCTCCTATTTGTAACTTATTTTCAAATTATTCAGCAGCTTCTTCCGCCGCTTTTTTCTTTGCAATCTGATCGATTACGATTGCGAAAGATGTGATGATAGAATTCAAACCGCCTACTGTCTGTGCGATAAGTGTTTCTTTTGACGGAATAGATCCCAATTTTTCAATGGTCGCCAGATCGACAACTTTCCCTTCCAGGAAACCGCCTTTGATTTCCAGTGCTTCGTTGTCCTTAGCAAATTTAGTCAGAACGCTTGCAGGAGCAATCGGATCTTCTGCACAAATTGCAAGAGAAGTCGGATTTTCCAAAACAGATTCCAAACCGTCCAGTCCTGCATTCTTCGCCGCAAACCGCAGCATTGTGTTTTTGATAACCTTGTATTCAACGCCTGCTTCTCTCAGCTGAGTACGCAGCTTTGTATCCTGTTCCACAGTAAGACCTCTGTAGTCAACCAGAACACCGGCCTGCGCAGAGCTAAGTTTTTCAGTCAATTCAGCAACTAAATTTTTCTTTGTTTCCAATACCTTTGCACTTGGCATTTTGAATCACCTCCATAAAATAATATAAAAAGTTTTTCTCTCAGAAAAACAAAAACGCGCTTTGCACAATGTTTTTTGAAACGCCAAATTGCGCACAATTTCCTATGCTATGAAATAAACCCTCCCGAGGACATTCCAAGGGAGGGTTTTATTTATCAATAAAAATATCGAAAAAACAAATACACTCACCTCGGCAGGACTTATGGCTGAAACCGCCTGCTGTCTCAGGTTTGTTATATTACCTTTTGTTAGTATATCACAGGATATTTCAATTGTCAAGAATTAATCTGTGATTTTAACCTGGTTGATTCGGATGCCAGGTCCCATTGTAGAAGCAACTGCCACACTCTTTAAATACTGGCCTTTCGCAGCGGACGGTTTTGCTTTTACAATTGCGCCTAATAAAGCGTTGAAGTTTTCCAGCAGTTTTTCTTTTCCGAAGGAAACTTTCCCGATGGAACAGTGGATAATATTGGTCTTATCCAGACGGTATTCAATTTTACCGCTTTTCAGTTCAGCGATGGTTTTTGCCACATCGTTGGAAACGGTACCTGCTTTCGGGTTAGGCATCAGGCCTTTGGGGCCCAGAACCTTACCGATTCTACCAACAACCCCCATCATATCCGGTGTTGCAACAACAACGTCAAAATCAAACCAGTTCTCACCCTGAATTTTGGCAACCAGTTCTTCCGCGCCTACGTAATCCGCACCATTTTCCTCTGCTTCCTTCGCTTTGTCACCTTTTGCGAAAACCAAAACCTTCGGCACTTTACCGGTACCGTGAGGAAGAACGATTGCGCCCCTGACCTGCTGGTCAGCATGGCGGGAATCGACGCCCAATTTAATATGTGCTTCAACGGTTTCATCAAATTTTGCTTTGCCTGTATTGATAACCAGCTCCATTGCGTCAGCCGGATCATACAACTTTGCTTTGTCAATCAGCTTTACACTGTCTTGATATTTCTTTCCTCTTTTCACTTTACAAAAACCTCCTTATGTGGTTGTTCGGGTTTTCCCCTCCCACGTTCCGCCATAACTGGCAGACCTGTTTCAACTTTTTTCGGAAAAAATTAATCCTCTACAACAATACCCATGCTTCTTGCCGTCCCTGCAATCATTTTCATTGCAGCTTCAACAGACGCAGCGTTTAAGTCGGGCATTTTCTGTTCAGCGATCTTCCGAACTTCTTCCGATTTGATGGTTGCAACTTTGGTTTTGTTCGGTACACCGGAACCGCTTTTAATGTTACATGCCTTTTTCAAAAGCACAGCAGCCGGCGGAGTTTTTGTAATGAAAGAGAAAGATCTGTCCTGATAAACGGTGATAACAACCGGAATAATCAAGCCCATGTCATTCTTTGTTTTTTCATTAAACTCTTTACAAAACTGCATAATGTTCACACCGTGCTGACCAAGAGCAGGGCCAACAGGTGGTGCCGGGTTTGCTTTTCCAGCCTCAATCTGAAGCTTGATAAAGCCCATAACTTTTTGAGCCATGGTAATTACACCTCCATAAAAACAAAAATGTGGTAAATGGCGGATTCCCTTAGAATCCTCCCACTGCACAAAACTGTGCAACGATATAAACTCGCTCACATGTCCCTCCATTTCTACAAACGTTCGGGGCAAATTTGCGAGCAAGCGGTGAATAAAAATTCCCCGCTGAAAAATTAAGTGTTCTCTTCCGTCTGAAAAGCCGGGAGACAGCTTAATTTCATTATAAAAACACATGGCAAAACGCAAATTTCTCCGCATTCCGCCAAAATGCTCTTAATCTAACAATTCTGCCTGTCCGTATTCTAGTTCCACCGGAGTTTCCCGGCCAAACATGGATACGACAACGACAAATTTTTTCTCCGCCTCGTTGATCTGTGTAATCTCTCCCACAAAATCAGCCAGCGGGCCTTCGCAGATACGGACTGTATCCCCGATGGAGAGGTCGAACTGAACGGTTCTTGTCTCAAGCGACAACCCTTCAATCTCTTCGTCCGTCAGCGGGACCGGTTTTGAACCGGGACCAACAAAACTGGTGACGCCCCGGGTATTCCTTACAACATACCAGCTATCGGAATCCATAACCATTTTGATAAACAGATAACCGGGAAAAACTTTGCGCTTCACCGTCTTTTGCTTATCGTCCTTTACCTCTGTAACCTCTTCTTCAGGGAGTCTGATTTCTACGATTTTATCCTGCATATTTCGGTTTTCCACAATTCTTTCGATATTGCTTTTTACCTTATTTTCATATCCGGAATATGTGTGCACCACATACCATTTCGCTTCTTCCATAAGTAAAACAGACCCTTCCTAAGAGGATAGGCTTCCTCTTTTTATCATCTATACTCCAATGAACCTGTCATCAGACAATAGATCTTCAACAAGCTGTAAAACAAACGCTATGTTTCGGAAAGAAACTTTTATTTTGCAAACAAGTTCGTAAAGTAAGACCAATCACCTTGGAGAAGCCCCTGCAGAATCAAGCCGCCAAACAGCATGTCAAGCAGTGTGATAATAACCGCACAGATTGCAACCGCAACGATAACAACCAGTGTATTCTTCATCCATTGTTTCGGCGTAGGCCATACGATTTTTTTAAATTCGGATTTGGTACCTCTGAAAAACTTCATCAGCTTATTGTCTTTCTTGGGTTTCGCAGCAGCACCGTTCGCGTTTTTCATCATAGTGAAAACACTCCCCTTACAATTTGATTGGGTTTATCGAGTTTATTTCGTTTCTCTGTGCAGAGTATGTTTTTTACAGAATCTGCAGTACTTGTTCATCTCCAGCCTGTCAGGGCTGTTCTTCTTGTTCTTCATGGTGTCATAGTTTCTCTGTTTGCACTCTGTACATGCAAGGGTAATTTTTACTCTCATTTCTACACCTCCAACGGCTTTTATCCTAATATATAATCACTATATATCATAATAAAAATTTTATACATAGAACCTGTGCGCAGCTTGCCGGAAATTTGGCAAATACGGCTTTACGCCGCAATTTCCTGTATTATAAAAAAACACCTTTTCAGCAAGGCATTGATAAGTATACCACAGCGAAAGGGCGAAGTCAAGATTTTTTTCAGCCAGAAACAAATATTTTTTGACCGTAATTTGTTCACCGGCATATCGCTTTCCGTCCTATTCTTCGCCACCGCTGGTTCCGCTGTCATCCTCTTAATCTTTGTGTTTTTTTCCTGCGTTCACGAACTCCGCAAAAACTCCAATTTCCATAATACATCCCACTGAGTGGGGCAGAAATTCCTTCCTCTTTTTTGCCTTTTCTGCGCAGAAAAGTGATTGTTGAAACAAGAAAGCCAACAACTAAAAAAAGAAGAAGGAAAAGCGCTTCCGCAGTCACCGTCTCAAAAAACTTCTTTTTCGGCGCCGCAACGCGTCTCTCCGGATCGAGCTCATTCCGAAGCGCATGGATTACTTCAAATAAAGCTGTCTTATAACGATCTCTTTTGATATTTTCCACCGCATGCTTTTCCGCAACGGAAAGGCAGAATTCCGGTGTCAAAACATCTGCAACTCCGGCGCCAGCTTTGATGTATGCGCGCTTCTCATCCTCGACGAGCAATACAAGAGCTCCCTTCTGCCGTTCCCCTCCGATCCGGTAGGCGTCAAACATTTGCTGTGCGTATGCCTCTATCCGTTCTCCCTCCAGTGAAGAAATTGTTGACACAACAATCTGTCCCTTTCCATCTTCATCCAATTTCTTCAAAGTGTTCGAGTACTGCCAAAATATATAGTCGGGTATCACAGAAGCATAGTCATTCACATAGAATGCTCTGGACGGTCCCGGAATATCCGCCGCCAAAGCCTGACAAAAGAAAAGCAAGGAAATCATATGCATACAAAACAGCCGTTTCATGATACAATCCTCCCTCAAAATTCTCTGGAAGTACTGCCGCTATTTACTAACTGCGCTTCTTTGGATTTCTTTCTCTCAGCTTGTTCAACTCTCTGAAACGCCAGTCCCCATAATACAACTCATTGAGAGTGTCAGGGACCTTTTCATTCTTTTTGTCCTTCCTCCGCAGAAAAAGGATGGTGGAGACAATCAGCCCTGCCACCAAAACAATGAGAAAGAAAACAGACTCAGGGTGCGCCATTTCTAAAAATTTCTTTTCCGGCCTCACAACCGTTCCCGCCGGATCAATTTCTTTCCGAAGTGCAAAAATCATCTCATCCAATGCCGGCATATACCGATTTTTCTTCAGATTGCTCACCGTATGCTCCGCGATAACGGAAGAACAAAATTCCGGTGTCAAAGCATCAGAAAGCCCTGCACCGACTTTGATATAAGCGCGTTTCTCATCCTTGACCATCAAAATAAGAGCACCCTTCTGCCATTCTCCGCCAATCTGATATGCTTCAAACATTCGTTTTGCATATTCCTCTATCGCTTCTCCCTCCAAAGAGGAAACAGTCACTGCCACAATCTGTCCCATTTCTCTTTGATCCAGCTCCAGCAATATGCGAACAAGTTCAGATTCCACATCATAGTGCAACACCTCCGCCCAGTCATTCACATAGAATGCTCTGGACGGTCCCGGAATATCCGCCGCCAAAGCCTGACACAAGAAAAACAAGGAAATCATATATATACAAAACAGCCGTTTCATAATACATCCTCCTTAAAATCCTCTGGAAGCTCCGCCGCCCCCAAAGCTGCCTCCTCCTCCGCTGCTTCCTCCTCCAAAAGATCCTCCGCCGAGGGAGCCTCCTCCCCTTCCGCCGAAACCTCCGCGGAAAATGGGAGGCATTGGACCGCTCCCTCCATGCGTGCCGGAACCGCCCCGCGGATTATGAAACAGAACGCTCAAAACCACAATTACCCCCACAATGAGCAACGGCAGGATGATTTCCATCAGTCCGGATTCCTCATCATCCTGCACCCCCGGAGTATTCGCATTTTGCACCACATCCACCACTGCTAAAAAAAGCGCATGGAGGCCTGCATCAAAATCATTTTTCTTCAGCTCGCTCAACGCATACCGATCGATCAGCCTGCCAGTTTTTGAGTCAGGCAAAAGGTCTTCCAGACCATAGCCTACTTCAATGCGGATTTGGCGTTCCTCCTTTGCCAGCAGAATCAAAACACCGTTGTCTTCCTCTTTCTGACCGATGCCATAAGCACGCGCCATTTCAAGAGCATAGCTTTCAATATCCTTCCCTCCCATATCATTGACCGTGGAGACAACCAATTGAACACCGTTCTGTTTCTCCAGCTGACCTGCCCTTTGAATGATGTCATTCTCCGTCGCCGGAGAGATCACGTCGGCAAAGTCATTGCAATAAAACTCTTTCGTAGGATCTGGCACCGCAAACACTACAAAAGAAAAAAGCAAGCAGATGATAGAAAAAAATGCGAAAAAACGTTTCATGCTTTCCATCCCTTTTTCATTCTATTTCCCGCCGGAACAGAGCGTTATTTACCAAAATCCACCTTGGGCACTTCTTTCGCCCCCTCATCCGCCCGGAAGAATTCGGCGCTTTCAAATCCGAATATGGAAGCAACAAAATTCTTTGGGAACTGTTTGATCGCCTTGTTGTACTCTTTCACCGTATCATTGTAATCTTTTCTTGCTACCGCAATACGGTTTTCCGTGCCGGACAGTTCATCCATCAGCGCTTGAAAATTCTCGTTCGCTTTTAAATCCGGGTATTTTTCTACAACCACCAACAATCTGGACAGCGCAGAGGACAATTGATTGTCGGCGTTTTCCAGTTCCTGTACACTGCCCGCGCCTGCCAGTTTTGCACGTGCGTCCGCAATGCTTGTAAGCACTTCCTCCTCATGAGCCGCATATCCTTTTACCGTGCTGACCAGATTGGGAATCAAATCACCGCGGCGCTGCATCTGGCTCTCGATATTGGAATAAGCATTCTGAACCTCTGTATCCATTGATACAAGTCCATTGTACATTCCGATAAATGAGCCGCCTAAAATCACTATAACTGCCAAAATGACAATAAGAGGAATAAATTTTTTCATGCCAATCTCCTTTCGCCGCTTTTCCGCGACTGTTTCTATGAATATAAGACGAATTTTCCCTGTATCTTTTGAGGGCTTTATTCTTTTTCCTGCGGTTCGTATACCGAATAAAACTTCTCATTCTCTAGATAAATATACGGGGAATGATACAACTCCTTCGGAATATAACGCCCGATGAGCCCTTTATACGACAGCGCCGTTTCCAGCTGATACTGAGAATACCCCTGAAAACCTTCCGTTTGAATGACATAGGCAATCAGCTTGTCAAAGCTGTCTATACCGAGTTCTTTTTTCACCACGATTGTTTTGATATACCTGCGGTCCTCCACCTGAGGTGCCAGCAACAGATATCCTTCCCTCCTATTCAGAAGGAGAATAGACTCCAGCAGAAACGGGTTATATTCATAACCGCATGCTGGAAAGACGGAGAAGTTCGATATATTGGAAAGCGCCAGATATTTTTTGCGCCCCATTTTCTCCCCGATAATGGAATAAATTTGTTTCACCTGCTCCTCAGGGATCTTAAATTTCGTTCTCTTGACATACTCATCCTCCGAAATGCGGATAATGTCCTTTTCCAGTTCTTTAAACACCGCATAGGTCGTACCGATGGACCATTTCAGCTTGGATACAAACTGCTGATAGGCGCTGTATTTCAAAATGCCGTTTTTGAATAAAAACCGTTCAATAACATTTCGGCTGGACAACTCTCCAAAAGAGTCGCTGTTGGAGATATGAGGTCTGCGGAACACATAGCTGTCTTTAAACAGATAACTGGTCAGGTAAAACAGGTTGGAGGAATTGTTAATATGGTTTTCCCGGATAAACTCCGGGTATTCCGCTTTGGTCTTCTTATATAAAAGCTGTTCGCTGGCATATCCGTTGAATTCGCGGAATATCTCCTCAAGCAATTCCTGAAGCTGCTGTTTTTCCTTCTTTGCAATGTGAAAATAGTTTGTGTGGACATAGAAGTTATATTCCCACTGCAAAATATGCTCATTGGCCAGCTGGGCATTGGTGATTACCACATCGGTAGCTCCGGGGAACTTTTCCTTGATAGCCTCCCGGTGAACCGGCTTATTCTCTTTTTCAATAAACTCTCCGATCAAATCCCGGATGTTTTTGCGTTCTTTTCCCTTTTTCGTAATACTGTCGCGCTCAAAAATAAAATCGTCCTCATAGTAGTATTTCAGCACACCCTGTAAAAAATACCGGTTATGTACATTCGATTCTTTTAGCAGCCTGTCTTTCATACTTACAAAAATGTCATTGAAAAACAGAGTGTTGTTTTCACTTTCCATAATATACTGATAAATATCCTTCAGCAGTGCAATCGGAATATGAATGTTTTCCGCAACCGTATATGTACCACGGTCACATAAAACCAGGAAAAAAGAAATTCTGGTTCCCAGAGCACGGTTATTATCAGGAAGCTCCAGCCCTTTGAACTCCTTCTCTACAATTTTACGAAGTTTATTGAGTTCCTCGAAATCGTGAATGCGGAATCCGTCAGGAAAATGTTCGCGGATCACGATTGCACACAAAAGACCATAGGAAAGACCTGTTTTATACACATAGTCCCCGCTCTTTTTATAGCCTACCCCCATCAGGTAATTAATAAAGTCCTGAATGTTGATGTATTCAATCTTCTTTTTCAACAGCTTCTCATCGATCAGCACAAATTTCTCGGAGATATTGCAGGCATCCTTGATGTATTTTCTGGTGATGCCGCCGAGCCGCCCTACAACCTCTTCCTTGGTTTGGCCGCTTATGAGCAGTTTGTTGCAGAAATCAAGATATTCATTTTTATATACTGTCTTTATCGTGTACTTGGCAACCGCAAAATCCTCTTTGTCCTTAAAATATTTGGCCAGCTTATTGACATTCAGACACCGCAGTTTTTTATTGGTGTTTTTCATGTAATATATAAAACAATCCACCAATATTTTCGCTCTCTGCAACTCAATCTGTTCTATCTGACGGATTCTCTCCCTGGTGACATTGGTCTTTTCGCCAATGGCCTGCAAGGTCTTTCCCTGAGCCCTCTGAAGCAGCGTTTCATAATGGTGGTCTTCTTTTAATTTCTCATTCAGTTGTTCAATGACACCCAGCACCTCAGATTTTAATACTTTTATGGAGTCTATCACTTTCTTATAGACACGGCTGGGCACATTTTTATAGAGATTGGAGTTCCCAAAATTTTTCAGATCGCCAATGAACGAAATTCCCAGTTTTCCAATGGAATTAACCGCACTGTTGGAAAAGCCCATAAGGATAAAAATTTGAATGGGCAGAATTTCATTTGATGGATGAATCGAATCAAAAACATCGACTTTGCTTTTTTTCTGGAAGGATGTAAAATTATTTTTCTCATCCGAAAAGTAGGCGTTGTATCTCTTCTTGATATTCTCAATTTTCCCAACGCCGATTCCCTTTACCTCTTTCAGAGAAGCAAAATCAAACTTTTTTAAGTCGTTCATGGTGAGCAGGTTATGGTCTTTGCAATATGCGACAAAGATATGAAAGCTGTTTTCATAATAGATATCTTTAATCTCATGCATATTGTTCACCTCCAAATCTCATTATTCCGTATGCCTCATTCTATTATATGAGACATACTCTCATTCTATTTGAAAGATTTTTACAATCTATTGTCTTCATTTGTCAAACAGCAAAATATACGCCAAATATCACTTCCAAAAAAATATTTTAAAGGAATAAATCAAATCAATGCAAATTCTCTTTTATACATGAATTGTAACACATTTTTTTTGTTTTGTACATAGATAATTTGTAAATTTCCCATAATTTTTGAGTTAGAAACATCTATTTATTACAATATCAGGAATGACTTATTCTTTTACAACACAAGGTCCCTGCAGAAGCAGGAACCTTGTGAGATTACCGGAAATATTTAATTTTTGCCTGACTGCGGAGTTCCTTCAGTACATCATCCAAAGCTCCTCCCAATTCCGCCTTATACTGTGTAATCAGAAACGTTTCTCTAAGCGCTTGGAGCTGTTCCGTAGTGATGGCATTCTCATCGCCGTCCTGGTAAGCATCGGGTTCCAGCTTCTTCATTATCCCTTTGTAGCGCTGCTTTACCTCGTCGTCCGTCATGGAGCGGTTCTCCTTCTTTATTTTGGCGAAGAGCAATTTATTGTCAATCAGCTTTTTCAAGGCTTGCTCCTCGGTCATGCCGCTGTTGCCCCGCATCTTTTCAATATCCTGTATATAGATAGGTTCCCCGTTGACTTTTGCGGCCAAATTAGGATCCTCCACGCGGACTGCCGCTGTCTCACCGCAGCCGCTTAAAAACAGAATGAAAAATAAAAATATGCTCAGCAACCGTTTCATATCTTAAGCTCCTGTCTCAAAATAAAATAAGCTGTTATTTCTAACAGCTTAATTTATAGGGAATGTGAAATAATGATGTCAGATGCGAGATGGGCTTATCTCACAAGGGGTATGTGACATCAAATATATGATAGCATGCTTTCAATTTATTGTCAAACATTTTTTCGTCAGAAAGAATAGGGATAATAATGCTGCATGTATTTGAGAATAAAATCAAAGCCAGCCATGGCAAACGTGGACAAAATTAAAACGATACCCAAAAAGATGCTCAGGCCGTCATAACGGAGCTTTTCTTCATTATTCAGGATGGCATGCACCAGCACTTCAATGCCAAACACAATGATAAATACCGGCCAGAATTTGATGACCTCATAGACTGTGAAAGCGTCCGTAAAAAAGGATATCATCAAAGCGATCCCTAGAACAATCAGGGAAATCCCCAGTGTAAAAGTCCCCACTCGTCTATTCTTCATGATGGTCCCTCCTTTTTCCGCCGATGAGAAAAACGCCAAGGATAATCAAAATGACAGCAATGATCAGCTGAGGCATATTGACAATCAGCGGAGCAAACACGGTGTCTCTGAGTAATTCCAGAAGCTGAGGGCCAACGATATTGCGAAGCAATATGAGGGAACCCACAACCAGAAGAATGCTGCCAAAAATAATGCTGGAACGGCGGTCTCCCACATATTTGGCATATAAATTTCCGAGATTGAAAGCCCAGTCATCTGCGACATCTTCTTTTCCGTAAAGATTCATTGCATCGAAAAAGGCGTAAAACCATAGAACCGGAAGAATGATTCCAATCTCGACAAACCCTGCCAGCGAGGACAGAAGAAGGATTCCGAAAAACAGCAATCCCAGGGAAACACCCCTCTTGGAATATCCCAGATACATCTGCCCGCAGCCGGGAATCAGTGAAAACAGAAACAGCCAAAATCTACTTTTTTTCATATCGCTCCAACCCCTTATCTATTTTTTGTTGATACTTATCTACTTTTTTATTAAACCGCTCCTGCAGCGTTTCCTGCTCAAGCAGTACCTGCTGTCCGACATAGCTGCTGATTTGCCCGTTATACTGAATGGTTTTGCTCACAATACTCTGAAACATCCCTGTGAACAGAAGGATAAAACAAGCGGACAATGACAGTATTACTTTGAAAACCCGCGAGTCCAAAAGAATGGTTTCCCTATGCCTCTGTTTTCCGGCACAGTCAATGATCTCATCCGCCATCGCTTTCGGCGGTTCTACCAGTTCAAGCCCGTTCAGATAGTCCTCCAGTTCTTCGTCCGTATAATCCCACTTCTCAATCATGTCGCTTCCTCCTTCCAGAATTGTTTCAGGCTTTCCTTACTGCGGTATAGCTGGGTCTGTATGGTTTTGATGCTTACATTGCACTTTGTGGCTATCTGACGGGTTGTGAGACCTTCCACATAATACAAATAGGCAACCCTGCGGTAAGGTTCTTTTAATTTTTCTACAACCTTTTTTACGGTTGCTTCGGTATCCTTTCTGAGTACAGCCTCCAGAGGAGTTGCCGCATTGTCCGCAATTTCCTGCCCCTCAGGAATTCCGATAACCGTTTTTCGGTACCGGCTGCTTTTCAGATAATCCCTGCATTTGTTCAAAGCAATCCTGCACAACAGATTTTTGTTGTTCTGCTCCTGCAGATCGGGATATTTTGAAAAAAAAGATAAAAAAGTGTCCTGAGTCAGGTTTTCCGCTTCAAAATAATCCCGAACCTGGTGGTAACAGACGGAGAAAACCAGCTTCTGATATTCTCTGACAATCTGTTCCATTGTAATCTCCACTGGCTCCCCCCCTTTTTTTGCCGCGCTTCATTCATAGAGACGAAAACCTCAGCGCTCTGTCTTCAATTTTATCAATTTTTTTCAATCTTTTTTTCGATTAATTTTTTCAGTCCTTCCTCAAACTCCCTATCCATCTGCCCAGTTCTCTTTTTGGGTCCTTTGGTATACTTTCCTCTTTTTCTTATCTGCATGCCGATATGCCGATTCAAAAGAAAGCCATCAATGTTTTCATTCGTATACCAAGTGCCGGAAAACTGGATCGGCGCACAGCCTTTTGCCAGCGTAAGCGCCGCAACCCCATAGTCCCCTGTCACTATAATATCGTTTGGCTGCGCAATCGCAGCAATCTTTAAATCCGCCGAATCCTGCAGCTGATCCACGGTAATGATCTTGGCGTAGTCCGAGTGCAGAATATGGTTGTAATCTGTGACGAAAACAACCGGGAGTTTATATGCCCTGGCTGTCTTCTCCACAATTTGCCTTACCGGACATCCGTCCGCATCTACAATGATCCGCATAAATATTCTCCTCTTTTCAGTACCTTGCAGGAATAGCCTTATTCAAACGGCGGGATAGCTTTGCCATCCCGCCGTCCTTGTTATGTCAATTCCGGTTTTTTGTTGGTATGTAGATATTTGTTGATTCCAAACAGAATCGCCAAAGCCACGACACTCAAAAGCACATCCATGCTGGTGAAATTACTCGTTGTGATCACTCTTTTTGCTATCACGAAAACAAGCACCTCCACTGCACTTTCAGAAGTATGCTTTGAGAGCATTTTGATAAATTCGACACCAATGATAAGCTGCAGGGAATAATCAAAAAATATTTGATAATAGTGGCTTGCCGCTTCACTGCCCCAGATATGGTCCCACATGGAGATCATCTCTCTCACCACATCGATGGAAAGCATCAGAATTCCAATCAGGATGATCACGGAGATATAGATCTCTACCAGGCTGGAAGCCTTGGAAATAAAATTTCGTGCGCCTTTCTTTAAGTCTTGAACACTCATACCATCGCCCCTTTTTTCTCAGTATATCAAAAATAATACGATCTGTAAATTCTTTTGTTGTCTTCCATAAATATATTCTTTCTTTTTGCCGCAAAATATGTTACGATAAAAGAAAAAAGCGAGTTGACAAAAATTGTATCAAAAATCTCTGCGAACCTTGGAGTTCGATAAAATATGCAGGCAGTTAAGAGATCACATGGTTCTCCCAACCAATCAAAAACGGGCGGAGGAGCTTCTTCCTTTTGAAAACGTTGAGGAAATTCAGCACGCATTGAACGAGACGGAACAGGCTCAAAGTTTGCTTCTGAAGCGGGGGGAGCCCCCTATCACAAAGGTGGATGAGATCAATATCCATATTCAGCGGCTCACCGTCAGCGGTATCCTCTCCCAAAAAGAACTCCTGGATATCGCGAAGCTGTTAAAGGCGGCGCGTCTGCTTCGGGAATACGCTAAGGAGGAACCATTTCTGGTCTCCTATTTCACCCAGCTGATCCCTCTGCGGAACCTGGAAACAGAAATTACTTCAAAAATTCTATCGGAGGACGAGGTCTCCGACAACGCCAGCATTAAGCTGTATTCTATCCGAAAAAAAATCAAGAGTACCAATGATAAAATCAAAGAGATTCTGAACAGTTATCTTCAGAAGTATACAAAGTATCTTCAGGATCCCATTATTTCCATGCGCAGCGACCGCTATGTCATCCCGGTCAAATCGGAGCATAAAGGGGAAATACCGGGCATTGTTCACGACTCCTCCGCCTCGGGACAGACGCTGTTTGTTGAACCCATGGCGGTGGTGGAAACCAACAACGCCCTGACCGGACTGTATAAAGAGGAAGCAGCCGAAATAGAACGAATTCTTTATGACCTATCGAATATGGCTGCAATCAGTTCCCATGAAATTCTCAGCAATTATGAAATTATATGTGAGTTAGACTTTCTCTTCGGAAAAGCGAGATACGGCACACAGATGAAGGGAATAAAGCCTCTTGTCAACAAAAACGGATTGGTGGATCTGAAAAAAGCCAGACATCCTCTTATTGAAAAGGAGAAGGTTGTACCCATTGATATCAACCTGGGAAAATCCTTTGATACCCTGATTATCACCGGACCGAATACCGGGGGAAAAACGGTTGCACTGAAGACCGTCGGTCTTTTATGCCTGATGGGAATGTCCGGATTGCTGATTCCCGCTTTTGACAAAAGCGAGATCGCCTGCTTTCGCTATATCTGCGCGGATATCGGCGATGAACAGAGCATTTCCCAATCTCTTTCCACTTTTTCCTCCCATATGACAAACATTGTGGACATCCTTGAAGCAGCAGATCCGGATTCCCTGGTGCTGTTTGACGAGCTGGGTGCCGGAACCGATCCGGTAGAGGGAGCTTCCCTTGCCATAGCGATCATTGAACATCTGCGCAAACGGGGAACAAGAGTGATTGCCACTACTCACTACAGCGAGATCAAAATGTATGCCATGTCGACCAAGGGCGTAAAAAACGCCAGCTGTGAATTCGATGTGGAAACCCTGCGCCCCACTTATAAGCTCCTCATCGGCATCCCAGGAAAGAGCAACGCTTTCGCAATCTCTTACAAGCTGGGATTGCCGCAGGGAATTCTGGACAGTGCAAAAGAACAGCTTCATGAGGACACCATTCGCTTTGAGGATGTGATCGCTCAAGTTGAGAAAACCAGAAAAGAACTTCAAAAGGAGCGGGAGCTTGCGAATAAATATCAACAAGAGGCAGAGCAGCTGCGCAGAAATCTATCCGCAGAAGAAGAAAAAAACCGAAAAAAACATCAGCAAATTCTGGAGAAAGCGCATGAACAGGCAAAGAACATTCTGGAGGAAGCAAAGGAGCAGTCGGATGAAATCATCCGCGAACTGCGTAAGCTTCGCAATGAGCAATCTCAGAAGGAATTTGACCGTTCCATATCCAAGTCCCGTGAAAAACTGAATCTCGGAATTAAAAAAGAGACCAAACAGCTTTATGACACGGCAAAGAAAATACGCACCCAAAAGGTAAATCCATCCAAACTGCTGCCCGGGACTGCAGTGCGTATCCTGGATATCGATAAGGAGGCAAGTGTATTGTCTAAGCCGGACAGCAAAGGAAATTTGACTGTGATGGCCGGCATCATGAAAATTAATGTCAACCTGGATAATGTGGAGATTATTCCGTCCCTTTCGGATAAAAAAGAAATCACCTATGTCTCTCAGAAAAAACAGGAACTCCGGAATAAAACCATGAAAACAGAATTGGATTTAAGAGGCCAAACAGTAATAGACGGTGTACTGGAAGCGGAAAAATACATTGATGACGCTGCTATGCTTCATCTCTCCCCCGTATCCATTATTCACGGAAAAGGAACCGGTGCTCTTCGAAGCGCAATTCACGCCATGCTGAAAAACAACCGTCAGGTGAAATCTTTCCGGCTGGGCACCTTCGGGGAGGGTGAGACCGGTGTGACAATCGTTGAACTAAAGTAACCACTCGATAGAAAAACGTTGGAAAATCATATGTTTCGAAAGGATGATTGAAATGAAAAAAAAGGTTATCTCTCTGCTATTGACCACTCTGCTGCTCTGTTCGTTCTTTGCTTTCCCTGCGGCGGCAGACAATGATATCCGCATTATCCTCTCGCTGGGATCCTATGATAACTGTGAATTTCTGGAATGTGATGTTCCGCCCGTGATCGTTGACGGGTATACTTTGATCCCGCTTCGTGCTCTTGCGGAAAAACTGGGATTTACCGTGGAATGGTTTGCGGAGGATCAAACGGTCTACGTCAAGACGGACACCGATGTTTTAATGCTGACCATTGACATGAAAATTGTAGGTGTTAACGGCAATCCAGTCGAAATCCCGGTTGCTCCTAAGATAGTGAACGATCGTGCCATGCTACCTCTTCGCTTTATCGCCGAGTATTTCAACAAAAAGGTTATCTTTAATGGGGAAGGGGATGTAAAATACATCTGGATCACCGATTTCGACTACCTGCAGAACAATGAGCTGAACATTGATGACAACTACCGTGCCATGGGAGAGATAGAACCGTTTTACTCTCTGAAACAAGACGGAATTACGAACAAGGGAATCCGTATTGGAAGTGCGCTTTCCGATGTCACCTCCGCCTATGGCAATAATGCCAAAATTGAAATTAACACCTCGGGATACACCTGCCTCACATATTATACACTGGGAATCCCGAACAGCGGTTCCCGCGGAGCCATGCATTTTAATTTCAAAAACAATATTTTGGTAAGTGTGGAAATCGAACTTCCAAACTAATCCAGCGAAGGGCTTTCTCCTGGAACGCAGCGCCGGAGAAAAAGACTGCATTTCCGTGGAAAACAGGAAACCGTGCAGAGTTCGCATAGAAAGTGCTGCCTAAAAATACATAAAGAATAAAATCGATAGCAATTCAAGTAGACAAAAGGGCTTGGCGTCTGTGAAAACCAGTCATCAAGTCCTTTTATTGGCTTTATGCGTTGATTGCTGCGGTATTTCAGACATACAAGCGTTTGTCATTGTTTTTTGTACAAATAAAAAAGTTCTTGTAAAATATTACGCGGCTCTTCCGTTTTTATTGCTTTTTTCAAAAAAACAGGTTATCATTTTATTTGTCTAGACAATAGCACATTGTGCCTTCCCAAAAAACAAATGATTCTGCACTATCAAAAATAATGAACATGGGGCTCTCTAACAGCCCGTGTTATGCTGGAATCAAATGAAAAATGAAGAGGTGCGAGACAATGGAATATAATCCGTTTGACAATGTTCTGCATATTGTCGAGAATGCAGCAACCCTGCTGGGATATCAACCCAGCGATTATATCATGTTAAAGTATCCGGAACGGGAGTTGAAAGTGGCGCTTCCCGTAAAAATGGATGATGGATCCATTAAGGTTTTTGAGGGATTCCGCGTACAGCACTCCACCTCCCGCGGACCTGCGAAAGGCGGCATCCGCTATCACCAGCAGGTGAATATGGATGAGGTGAAAGCTCTGGCTGCTTGGATGACTTTCAAATGCGCTGTTGTAAACATTCCCTTCGGCGGAGGAAAAGGCGGGATCGTGGTTGACCCTTCCACTCTTTCCAAAGGGGAACTCTGCCGGCTGACACGCCGGTTCACCGCTATGATCTACCCCATCATCGGGCCGGACAAGGATATTCCCGCACCGGACGTCGGCACAAACACCGAGGTCATGGGATGGATCATGGATACCTACAGCATGTTTCAGGGACATAGTGTGCCCGGGGTTGTAACAGGCAAGCCTCTCGCCATAGGCGGGGCTTTGGGCAGAGCGGATGCAACCGGCCGCGGCGTAATGCTTAACACCCAGTTTATCCTTAAGAAACTGGGAATAAAAAAAGAGAACGTGACCGTGGCCGTCCAGGGAATGGGAAACGTAGGCGGCGCTTACGCCAAGCTGATGGCCAAAGAGGGTTATAAAATTGTGGCTGTCAGCGATGTATCAGGAGCTATTTACTGCCCGCAAGGACTGAATATTCCCGAAATTCTTGAACATGTAAAAACCGGGTTTTTATCCGATTACAACGCTCCCGGAATCACCAGACTCTCCAATGAGGAGCTGCTTACGCTGGACGTCACGGTTTTAGCTCCCGCGGCTCTGGAGAATCAGATAAACGAGACCAACGCCGATCAGATCAAGGCAAAAATTATTGTTGAGGGCGCTAACGGTCCGACCACAGTTGCCGCCGACAACATTCTGAATCAAAAAGGCGTTGTCGTTGTGCCGGATATTCTGGCCAATGCCGGAGGAGTCATTGTATCTTATTTTGAATGGGTTCAGAATATCCAGTCGGTTTCCTGGAATGAAGAAGAAGTCAATGAAAAATTAAAAAATATTATGCATAAAGCGTTTTGCGACGTCTGGAATCTGTCGCAGGAAAAACAGGAATCTCTGCGCACCGCCGCTTACCTGATTGCAGTGAAACGGGTCGTGGAGGCCAAAAAAATCCGCGGTGTCTTTCCGTAAAGCGCAGAACGTCTGGCAAAATTAAAGGAGTGAATGGTTATGGGCGAACTGAAGTTCGTTGACGCAAACTGTGCCATAGGACGAAGAAGAAGAGCGTACTCTTTCTCCGTCACGGAAAAGGAGGCCATCAAAAAAGAGCTGCAGCGGTGCGGCATCACAAAGGCTGTCTGCCATCACACGACAGCCAGAGAGTTCAATGCTCTGGATGGCAATCGGATTCTGACGGATGAGATCCGCGGGGATGATTTCTTTCTGCCCGCTCATGTGATGGTACCCGATTATGCCGGTGATTTTCTTCCCTTTGACCAGCTGAGAAAAGAGTGGAAAGAAAACAATGTGCGGCTGATAAAAATGTTTCCGGCAAATGGAGAACAGAATTTTTCCCTTGAAAAATGGAATACGGCAGAAATCTTTTCGTTTCTGAGTGAGATTAAAATGCCCCTGATGCTGACGTTTAAAAATGTCACCTCGAACATTCTGCATGAAATTCTCTCCGCTTATCCGGAACTGAACGTGATCGTCACCGACACCTCCTATTTTGCCGACAAGGATCTGATGCGGCTGATGCAGCTGTTTGAAAATCTTTTTCTGGAAACAAGCAACTACACAACGCTGGACGGCATCGAGTATGTCACCAAAAAATTTGGTGCGGAACGCTTAATCTTCGGCAGCGGCGCTCCGTTTGTCGCTACCGGCGCAGCGGTTGCAAAAATTCTGTATGCCAATATCAGTGAGGCGGAAAAGGAAAAGATTGCCCACGGCAATCTGGAAAATCTGATGGGGAGGGTGACGCTGTAATGAGTATATTGGACAGAGTGAAAAAGGGAGAAATCCTCGACGATATTGAAATTTATGATTCCCATGCCCATCTTGGGAAATGGTATTGTATCACGATGCGGGAGAGTGAAGCCCAGAATCTGGCCGATATCATGGACAGAATGCATTTTAAACGCATGGCAATCTCCTCCTCCCTGGCGATCTGCTGTGATTTCAAGAAAGGCAACGACTGCATGGTAAAAGCTCTCGCCAATCATCCCGGCCGTTTTTTCGGTTACATCACCTTAAACGCCAATTATAAAGACGGGCTCATCGATGAAGTGCTCCGGCTGGAGGAACAGAAGGATGTCATTGGCTTGAAGATTCATCCTGCATACAGCGGCGTCAATGTGACCGACGAAAGGTATCAGGAGTGTTTCACATATGCCGGACAGAAAAAGATGGCCGTTCTTGTTCACACCTTTAACCGCGGGGATGTTTCACTGCTTGGCAAAATGATCGAAAAATATCCAGACGTGAATTTCATTATCGCACACTGCGGCGCAGAGGACGGTGTGGAGCTTACTGCGGAATTTCTGAAACAATATCCCAACGCCTACTGTGATTTGCCGGTTTCCTTTGCTCCGCACAACACCGTTGAATATATCGTACACAACGGTGACGAAAATAAAATCTTTTTTGGGACAGACGCTCCCTTGTTTGATTATCGCATCACTTACGGACGGGTTTTATTCGCGGATATTTCAGACGAAGCGAAACGTAAAATCATGGGGCTTAACTTTAAGAAATGTATTGGACTTCCCGAAAAAGATTAAACTGTGTGTATCTTTCAGCTCCATTTTTATGGTAAAATCTATTTGACTGTTTTCCAATTAATTGATATAAGTCCCGAAAGGACCCCAATCTCACAAAAACAGGCTTCCGGCAGTCGCCGGAAGCCTGTTTCTTATCATTTATTTCGTTTGCGCTGTCTTTCCTTCCAAAAGCAAAGGTTGAAGCTGCTGCCCATTGATTGCGGCAGCAAATGTATCGTATATTTTTGTCATCTCTGCAACCAAAGAGGTTTCCTTTTTCATATATTCGTCCTGACGGAAAGGAACGAAGTATACATTCTTATAGTTAAGTACTGTGCCCAAACTTCTGGCGGAACCGCTTAAGCCATCGTTTGTGGAGATGGCCAGTATCAGCGGATTTTTATTCCGAAGAGTTGCTTTTGCCGCCATTGTCACACAGGTATCCGTGATGCCGTTTGCCAGTTTCGACAGCGTATTTCCCGTGCATGGCGCAATGATGAGGCAATCCAAAAAATTTTTCGGTCCAATCGGCTCCGCTTCGCGGATAGAAGTGATCAGGGGATTGCCCGTAATTTTCTTTAATCGTTCCATAAAATCGATAGATTTTCCAAACCGTGTATCTGTATGCTGTACATTTTCCGAGACAATAACATGTACATCATGACCTTTCTTTACAAAATCCAGGACTTGTGGTATGACTTTATCAAATGTGCAATATGAGCCTGTCAGGGCAAAACCCACAGTCATATGATCCATTCCTATACCCCCAGCTCGTTTCGTATATTCATAATGGTATCTTTGATAATGATTCCGGCTGTTCTGGGAGCTACTACGCCCGGAAGGGATAAGGCCCAAATGGTGTTCAAGCCAAGTGTCTTTGCGCACTCAAAATCTACACCACCCGGTTTGGAGGCAAGATCAATAATCAGACAATCTTTTTTTACTCTTCTGAGAACCTCACCATTTATGACTGGATGTGGGATCGTGTTGAAAATAATATCAAACTGTTCGGCTGATTCGGCTATTTCATTTGTCCGCAAAGAATGATAGGAATTTGTTTCGATCCATGCCAAATCTTCATATTTTCTTGCGCTGACCGTCACCTGCGCTCCTATCCCGTACAGCATTTTCGCAAGCACCCTGCCAATTCTGCCGTTGCCGGCAACAAGGCAGTTTGATCCATGGATGGTAAAAGGCGTTTCGTCCATGGCAATAGCGATAGCGCCCTCCGCTGTCGGGACTGCATTTCTTATCGCAAGTTCTTCTCTGTCGAAATAGTCCCAGGCTTTTACTCCCACACTTGAAAAACGTTGTTTCAACTGCCGGGAAAACAGCCCCCCGACTACAACCTGGTCAGAAGAAAGTTTATCAAATACCTGCTCTAACGGAATGCATCCGTGGAAAAGCGGCGTATTCAAAACCTTTTCATCCCTTGAAACCGGAAGGGGCAAAACAATCATTTCATACTCCCTCCAGCAGACGTCCTCCATATTTCGATAGGGCAGTGCGATGGATTCCAGGTACTGTGTGTCAAAACCGCTCAAATCAATCAGAAATCCCTCTTTGCCAAGTGCCTGAGCCATATTAAGCTGCCTTAAGTCTCCTCCGAGAACCAGTGTCTTTTTTCGCATTTTATGTAGTCACCTCCCATGCCGGTAATCTATTATCATAGTATGTTTTCCCGGCGCAGGGAGTGCTTGTATATTTTCATTGATTGACTTTCCCATTGCTGTCTGTTAAAATATTTTATAGGAAAGAAGGAGACGATACAATGGAATATACGGAAAAAACAACAAAAAGCACTGAGATCTTCAAAGGAAGAGTGATTCATGTCAAGGTGGACGACGTGGAACTCCCCACCGGAAAAGTTTCCACAAGGGAAATTGTCAATCATCCCGGCGGTGTAGGAATCCTGGCTGTGGATGAAAAGGAAAATGTGTTTATGGTAAGGCAATACCGCAAGCCATTTGAGCAAACCCTGCTTGAAATTCCCGCCGGTAAGCTGGAGCCTGGCGAGAATCCTCTTCACTGTGCCGCAAGGGAACTGGAGGAGGAAACCGGATACTGTGCAAAGGACTTTATTTATCTTGACTATTTCATCCCGACTCCCGGCTATTGTGATGAAAAAATCCATATTTATCTGGCAAGAAATTTATATAAGGGAACGGTAAATCCGGATGAGGATGAAATTCTGAACATTGAAAAGTATCCTCTAAAAAAGCTGATTGAGATGATTCAGGCCGGTGAGTTAAAGGACGGAAAAACGGTGATTGGCCTGTTAAAGTATCAGTTTTTATTCAAAAACGCTTCGTGTGACAGAACTTGAATTTCCTCCCCTTTTCGCTGATATAAAAAGTTTTTCCTCGATTTAGCAAATTTATGATTTCTTGTTCATAACCTTGAATATGTCTGTAACTTCTTGGAAGAACAAAGCCTCCTATGGCAGTTATTTTCATTCTGCCATAGGAGGCTGTTTTTTATTGTCCGTTTTTACTGGACTTGTTCCATATTTTGCTGGGGCTGTTTTATTCCCCCCATTTTGATACATGTAACCTGTCCGGATACCTTCAGCGCCGTATTTCCGTGCGAGTTATCTGTCCAGAGTTGTTTTCAGCACGGTGACTTTCCCTTTTTTTATTCCCGTTCTCTCCTTTCCAGGTTTCTTCCTCTAAATGGAAGCCGGTATCAAACAACTGTCTGCCGGCAAATATCCATTCCGCTTGCGGAAAAGACCGTATTCCAACATTCCGGTAAGCAACGGTAAGGGAAATTACCGCGAAACCCGCAGATAATTCAGGATACCATAACAAGGTTATTCCAAGAAACAAGGCAAATGTCCAGAATGTCCGTACCTCATTGGGACGGATAATAACGATAAGCGAAAAAAACAAATAGCAGGCAGCCAAAAGCAATACTGCATAGCGGTTCGGAAGCAATCCCAGCAGCACGCCGAAAGTAACCGCAATGCCTTTGCCTCCCTTTCCCTTCATCCAGGGTGAAAAGGCGTGTCCCAGCACCGGTGCGGCCAATATCATTCCGTAAAGCCAGTTCCCGTCCGCATACGGTGAGAACAATCGTATTGGAAGGTACCCCTTTCCCAGATCGCACAGCAGGCACAGGCATCCGACCGGAATTCCCGCATATTTCATAGCGTTGGCGGTTCCCGGATTACCGTCCTCACTCACCGAAACAATATCGATCCGTTTCAGCCATCCGGGTATCAGATAGCTGTACATGATACTTCCTGACAGAAAGCCAAGCAGTATATATATAACCTCCATTCTATCTCCCCCTAACGAAGCGATTCTCTGCTTTCCGCCTACTTTATGATAAAATCACAGATATCATCACAGGCATTCGGATTGATCTCTCTTCTCTGATTCTCACGCATCCTGTTTCTCTTTTCTCTGTCCGTCCAAAGAGAATACGCCATATTGCTCAGATCCTCCGGCTTCTCCGCGCAAATCGAAAGCCCGCGTTTTTCAAAGAATGCAGCGTTAATGGTTTCGCAGCCCGGAATCGGGGCGGTATGGAGAAAGGGGACATTTTTCACGGCTGCTTCCGTACTGGTCAACCCGCCCGGCTTTGTAAACAGCAGGTCGCAGGCGTCCATAAACAGGCTGACCCGATCGGTGAAATCCATCACCTGTACCCGTTCTGTCTCAAAGGATGCGCGCAGTCCCTGCTTCATTTTTTCATTGTTTCCGCCCAAAACCACAATTTTTACACTTTCAGGAAATTTTCGAAGCAGAGAAGACGTCAGTTCCTTCACATTTCCAAATCCCATACTGCCGGTCATCACCAGCAAAAACCGTTCTTCTTCCCTGTATCCCAATTGACGCTTGGCCCGTGATTGCTCCATACTATCCCGGAAGCATTTTGAGACTGGGATGCCGGTTGGGATTAATTTTTCTGCCGGAATTCCTTTCTCTCTGAATTCTTCGATCAAATCCCTGTGTGGGATAAAATAGCTGTCCAGATTGGTCTCCTCCCAGAAGGGTATGCATGTGTAGTCGGTAGCTACCGCAAAGGTGTTTATGGAAAGGCCGCGTTTCCGTTTCAGATAGGTCAAGGTTTCGGCCGGAAACAAATGGGGTGTGATTACCGTGTCAAATCCATTTTCCGTGATATAACGGTACATGGGATCCGCATAGCGCGAGTTAGCCAGATAAACAATGGATTTATGCTTGTCGGAACTAATCATATCCCCTGCCTTGTATAAAAAATGAAAAACAGACGGCGAAGCCGTCGCAATTTTTACATAGGTGTCCGAAGTGATCTTTGAAACCTTGTCTCCGGCAAACGCCAGCGCATCCGCCATCTCACAGGCAATCCCCCGCTGTGTAAGGTTTTCCAGAATTGCTTTGCCGGCGGCATTATGCCCCTGTCCGGTGTTGCAGGATAAAATCAATACTTTCATCTGTTTCTCCCTCACTTTCTCTTTCATAGTATAGCACAACAGAGCCACAGAAAAAAGAGGTTTCCAAAAGTTTCACCGCAAAAAATACCGCATTGCCGCCATCCTTTATCGAAAAAGAAATAGAGATTAAAACAAGTGATAAAAATATGAATAAAACTTTATTTTCAAAGTATTAGAGAGATTATTTTTCTATGTGATAGAAATATTTTACTTTAAAAAGCACGGTAAAGCATAGCCGCCTTCAACAATCTGTTAATCTGCAATTTTGTTTTCCTTTTTTCAGGACACTGTGCAGTTGTAATCGATATTGGTTCTTAGTGTTGTTAGTATACCGTTGTTAGATATAGAAGGGAATAACACAATGTCCTGAAAAAAGAAAAACCGTTTTATTTCTAATAGTAATTATATTATATCTAATAGTAATATTTTTGCCAACTATTTGTAATATTATTATTACGGTTGGTGATAGTATGAAGAATTTGAAGAAGTTAAGAATATCAAAAGGATATAGCCAGATAAAGTTTGGATCATGCATAAATGTTAGTCAAGGATTAATCAGCGGTTTTGAAAATGATAAGAAAACTCCTGATGCTCCAATAATAAAAAGGATAGCGGAAACGTTTCATTGTTCCGCTGACTATCTATTAGATCTGACTGATGTGAAAGCACCTGTCAATGAATTGTTAATCGGCAGCCTGTCTGCTGATGAAGCAGAGCTGATTGCAAACTATAGAAAATTAATGAAATCTGAAAAAGGGAAAGTAATTGGATATATCCAAGGAATACTCGAAAAAGAGTGAATACGAAAAGGGACGGAGCTTGATATGCACCCCAAAAGTTAGACACTTTTGGAGGTGCATATTTTTATGGGAAAGACAGGAAAAAAGAACAGGACATACTCGCCAGGATTTAAAACGTGTGTTATAATGGATATGCTAG
>NZ_JAHLPV010000032.1 GCF_018918095.1 Acetivibrio sp. MSJd-27
TTTGAGATAATCTTTATCTAATATTTTTTTAGTCCTTGAAACATAGGGCTTGTTTAAGTGCGCCTATTTTTCAATTACTTAATTTTTTTAAAAATGTCTTGACTTTTAATAGTTAGTCACCTCCTTCAATAACCTCTGGAGTTATTATACATCAAAAATAATAACTTGTAAAGATATAAAATAACTATAGGGGATATATTTCGCGTTTTGAATTGCCATATTTATTTTTTAATGATATAATTCCGATAACGGAGGGATTGTCATGCCAATAAGAATAAAAATTTCCGAGTTGATGGGGAAAAATAAACTTAATATGAAGCAACTATCAGATTTAACTGGTATCCGTCAAAACACCATTTCTAGTTTATACCATGAAAATTCAAAAAGAATAGAAATCGCTCAGATTGAAGCTTTGTGCGAAGCATTAAACTGTGATGTAAAAGATATTTTTGAGTATATAAAAGAAGAAAAAAGGACTAGGTAACATTAATATTTGTTACATCTAGTCCTTTTATTATATAACGAAAAGCAAGATTTCCATGGCTTTTGTAGATATGAAGAATTTTTATTCGTTTTTACTTTGCAGCTCTTTGCGGTATTTGGAGGGGGACATTCCCATCTGTTTGGAGAATACCCGGGAAAAGTAAAGCTGATCGCAAAAACCAACCGAACTGGCAATGTATGCAATGCTCATGTCTGTAGATTTCAGCAGGTTCAGGCTCTGTTCAATGCGGAACTTGGTAAGATACTGCATGGGCGAATCATCCGTTTCTTCCACAAAAATACGGTGCAGGTGGCTCCTGCTCAAGCCAACGTAATTCGCCAGATCATGAACGGTTATATTGTTGGAATAATTCTGTGTGATAAACTCGTGTACTTTAAAAATATATTCTTTGCGGTAATCCTTGGATTTGCCCTTGGGCTTATTTTCCCGCATCATCTTGGAAAACAGGATATACAGATGACCGGTCATTTCCGCCTGGTTATAAGATTCCTGCCCCTTGCACTGCAGAATTTGCTGGATATAAGGGGAAAGATCCTCTGAAAAGGTCAGACAGGGATTCTCCGGTGAGAAGTCGGTATTGAAAAAAAGGCTTTTCACCATACTGCCCTTAAAGCCCACCCAGTAATATTCCCACGGGTCTTCCATATCGGCCAGATAACTGACCAGTGTGTTGGGATAGATGATGAAAACGTCACCTGCTTTTAAAGAATAGGTTTTGCCGTTCACCTGATAAATCCCTCTTCCCGTTTTCACATAATGGAGAAGATACATATCCCGGATTCCAGGTCCCCATAACCATTTTGGCTCGCAAATCTGGTGCCCGGATGTGAGGATAGACAGGGCGGCATTATCGATGCTTTTGGAAATGTAATAATCGACAACATAGAATTCATTATTCATATGCTGCACCCCTCACTTTTTATGGTTTCAGATAGTTTTCCAGCATTTGAATCAGCTGCTGCGATGTTGTGAGTCCGCCGATATTGATGCGGACCAATTCGTCCAGCGGGGTATCGTTGGTATTAACGCCGTCATTCCCCACCTTAACCTGCATTTTGTAGCCGGCTTTTCGCACGATCTGTTTGGTTTGCTCTGAAAACGCACCGTTGGGATAGGAATAGACCAGGGGTTCTTTATGCAAAAACGTTTGGATGTCATAGTAGGACAGCCGAGCCTCCTGCTCGATTTTTTCCAGCGTCAAATCCGTATGCTTGGGATGGGTATAGGAATGGCTTTCGATGTCAATCAAGCCGGAACTCTGCATCTCATTTGCCATTGCCCAGTCATAATGGGGAATGGGAAAGGCGGTTGGATAGAAAGACGATTTTGTCACCGCAAAAAAGGTAGCTTTCATATTCAATTCTTTTAAAATCGGATAAGCATACTCGTAGTTGGTAATATAGCCGTCGTCAAAGGAAATAATAATCGGTTTGTCCGGCAAAGAAGCACCGCTTACACGGTAATCATAATATTCCTGAAAGGAGATTGGGGTGAAGCCGCTGGTTTTCAGGGCAGTCATATGTTCCTGGAAGCACTCGGGTGTGATATGAAGCTGTTCGCTCTCCGCCGGATACGAAGGAGCAATGTTATGATACAGCAGAATCGGCAGCTTTACCTGTTCTTGGGATGAGGCAATATACAGCATGGAGACCATGAAAACACTCAGAAAGAGCAGTTTTTTCGCCAAGTGATAAGCGACAGGTCTATTTATAAATAGAGAGCGAATACGTTTCTTTATCTTACCCATAGAATTCCTTTCCATTTTTATTCTGAAGATTATGATATGGTTTTGAAATTTCATTTTCAGTTGGTTTAAGCACGGTTATTTTCAGAAGCGGGAAACCAATTTCAGGACAAGCGGACAGAAGAAATCTCCGAATCGCGAGAGTGATATGCTTGCAAAAATATTTTATCTTATTATAACAAATCATAAGCATGATTGCAAATAAAACTCATAAAAACAAACCCCATGCATATGATGAATTAACAATCATACCTAGCAATCTTTCAGAAATGTGGTGAGGATTATGAAAGCGATTATTTCAAGTGCGGATATGGGAAAAACAGCAAGGTTTCTTTCCTTTTTCGGATATGTTCCGATCAAAAGAAAAATCATACAGCAGGACGATGCTGTACTGCTGAATCTTATTCTTCCTGTCTCAAACTGCAATTATGAGAAAACGGTTCAAAAAGCAAAAAAATTTTTAAACAAACACGGAATAAAAGATATTCTTTTTGAAAAGGATATAAAGAAAAAATACGCACAGGATTTTGTGATGGATTATCATCTTGTGGATGGACACAAGGTGATGATTTCAAAGCTGCGGGAATCCATGCTGCGTGTGTTTAAATTGTATGGCTTCAAAAAAGGAAAGCTGCGTCTTGCCTTGGCTGGAAATCATATTGACCCGGAGCTTAAGGAGATATTGAAGGCGAATCAGGAATATTTTCAATTTCTCGTGTTTCAGGGGAAAGAGACGCCGGAAAAGCAGGAGATTGCAGATGAATTTTATGATGAATTCGGTATTAATACCGTTTTTAAGGAAAAGCTAGAGGATGCGGATTGTGATATGCTTCTGTTCACAGACGGATTGCTGGAGTCTTATGGAAAAGACGTGAAGTTCATATTCAATATCAGCGATCGGCCTCTCAAGGCGAAAATTCCGGTTCTTAACGACTATCATCTGGGACTGCCGGCGGACATTAGCAAATTTAACTGCAGGCATGTAGAGCTGTGTGAAATGATGGAAAAGGAATACCCTTTAAAAGGGTTTGCCTGGAACAATTGAGGCGCTTTCTTATCCGGTACAAAGCATTCTTCCGCAGGACCAGGAGCTGAATGGAAAAAAACACTTGACAAGCGGGTGCATTGTGACTATAATACCATAGTATATAACCTCATTCAACCTGTTTTCTGTCTCTGCGGACGGGTTCCGGCTGTGCGGCAGGCAGAGGTCAGACATCCGTTGCCTGGCGGGGTTGAAACGCTTTTCAGGCGGCTTTTGCAAAGCAAAAGCATTTTATTTTGTTAGAAAGGAAAGTCCCTTCCCGGACAGACGGAATAAGAAGAACAAAAAACGGGGAAAGGATGGCAAAAAGGGAGAGAGAAACGTGGAAAAAGAAATTATTTTAACATATGAAGGATTGGAAAAACTGGAAAAAGAGTTGGAATACCTAAAAGGGGAGAAACGCCTTGAAGTGGCCGAAAAAATAAAACAGGCGCTTGCTTTCGGCGATCTTTCCGAGAACTCGGAATACGATGCGGCCAAAAATGAACAGGCTCAGGTGGAAGAACGCATCGTGAAAATCACGAATATGCTTAAAAATGCCAAAGTGATCGACGAGGACGAAGTTGGTACGGATATTGTCAGCGTCGGCACAAAAGTTAAATTATTAGATGTTGAATTTGATGAAGAAATAGAGTATACTATAGTAGGATCGACCGAGGCGGATCCTTCCGTAGGAAGAATTTCAAATGAATCCCCGGTTGGCCAGGGCCTGCTTGGCAGAAAAGCGGGGGAAACTGTCGAAATCGAAGTTCCGCAAGGAACCATAGTCTTTAAAATACTATCGATTGCAAAATAAGGTTAGATTTCAGTGGGATAGATTCTTCCGTGGGAGGAATCTATCCTTTTTTCTTAACAGGATGAATTTTTGCAATGGGCACCCTGAGCAGGATGATACAGTAAAAAATGATATTGAAATATAGGAGGAACACCAATGAGCCAACAAGAGAACAACCAGGTTCAGGACGTAAGCGAACTGATAAAGGTTAGAATGGATAAGCTCAAAGAACTGGAAGAGAATGGAAAGGATCCCTTTGAGGTTACCAAATACGAGAAGACAGCAGACGCCAAGGACGTGATTGATCACTTTGAAAAGACAGAGGGGACTGTGGTATCTCTCGCCGGAAGGCTGATGTCGAAACGGGGGATGGGAAAGGTTTCGTTCTGCGACTTGCAGGATCAGTCGGGGAAAATTCAGCTGTTTGCAAAAAAAGACCTTTTGGGTGACGATGCATACGCTGCATTTAAAAAGCTGGATATCGGCGATATTGTTGGTGTGAAGGGCGAGGTTTTCAAGACGAAGACAGGGGAGATTTCCGTGAAGCTTACGGAATATGTTCTTCTCTCCAAATCTTTGCTGCCTCTGCCGGAAAAATTTCATGGACTGACCAACACGGACTTGAGATACCGCCGCCGCTATGTGGATTTGATCGTGAATCCGGAGATCAAAGAAACCTTTTTGAAACGGAGCAAAATCATCAAGTCAATCCGCGAGTATATGGATTCTCTTGGATATTTGGAAGTGGACACGCCGGTTCTGCATATTCTGCGCGGAGGCGCGGAGGCAAGGCCGTTTAAAACATATCACAATACGCTGGATGTTCCCATGTATCTGCGGGTGGAAACAGAGCTTTACTTAAAACGGCTGATTGTCGGCGGTATGGAAAAGGTATATGAGATTGGACGTATCTTCCGGAATGAGGGAATGTCCATCAAACACAACCCCGAATTTACAACGATAGAGTTGTATGAAGCTTATGCGGATTACCACGATATGATGCGCATCACAGAGGGAATTTTCTCCAATGCCTGCAAGGCGGTTAACGGGACGACAAAAATCTTGTATCAGGGCCAGGAGATTGATCTGACCCCTCCATTTAACAGAATGACAATGGTTGACGCGGTTGAGAAATATACTGGCTTGGATTTCAAGGAGATTAAAACAGACGAGGAAGCCGTGAACGCGGCGAAATCGGTCGGCGTTGCGGTGGAGGGTACACCCAGCCGCGGGGAAATTATCAACCTGCTGTTTGAGGAAAAGGTGGAAGAGAATCTGATTCAGCCTACCTTTATCACCGACTATCCGGTGGAGGTTTCTCCCCTTGCAAAGCGCAAGCCGGAGGATCCGATGTTCACGGAGCGGTTTGAGGTCTTTGTGACGGGAAGAGAATACGGGAACGCGTTCTCCGAGCTGAACGATCCCATCGACCAGAAAGAACGCTTCATCCGCCAGATTGAAATGAAGGAAGACGGCGATATGGAAACCATGTACGACGAGGATTTTGTTACGGCGCTGGAATACGGGATGCCTCCGACGGGAGGTTTGGGAATCGGTGTTGACCGTCTGGTCATGCTTTTGACGGATTCCTATTCCATCCGTGATGTCCTACTGTTCCCCACCATGAAGCCGATCAAGAATAAAGGTGAGTAAAAATGAGTGAACAAATTCCGAAACCGACGGGGGAAAAAGAACCTTTTGAGGTTCGATTCAAACGCGCGTGGGAAAATTATTGGTATCTCTATAAATGGCAGACCTGGATTGCGATTGTAGTTGTCGTGTGCGTAGCTCTGTTTGTAGGCGAGAAGCTTACACAGGTCAATCCGGATGTCTATATCACCTATATCGGCAGCAGTTATATTGACGAGACACTTTCGGAAAAAATCAACCAGGATTTTGCTGATGTGATAACGGATACCAACGGGGACGGGGGAAAAATCATTCAAATAAACACCGTGCTTTTTAACGGAAGCGAGGATTTATTGAATATGGCCACATTGCAGAAGGCGGATATTGATTTGATGTCCGGGCGAAGCGTTCTGTATTTGATAGACAGCTTTGCTTACGAAACCTTTATCCAGCGCGGCGCTTTCCGGGAAATCGAAACGGCTCAGGGCGAGTTCAGCTATATCGATTTGACATCCAATCGGCTGTTAAACAGTGAGGAATTCCATTTTGACAATGTATACCTGTGCCAGCGGCAGCAGTCTTTTGAGGATAAAGATGACGAGGAAACCAGGGCGAAGTATGAAAATGCGGCCGCAATGGTAGAAAAAATCCTGCAATATCAATAAAATGCTTGCAATTGCCGTGAATTCGTGATATAATAATTACGGTTTTGATAGAATGACGATAAAAGAGTGGGAACATTCCCACTCTTTTAAGTTTATTTAGGGTGTTTTGAGCAATACTAAGAGAAAAAGCGTACGGAGGTTTTTATGGCCATAAAAATTGCTGAGGAAGCGGAACGGCTGGCGAATGAAATCGCGGCTCCCATGGGACTTAGAGTATACGATACAGAGTTTCTCAAAGAGGGTGCCAAGAAGGTTCTGCGGATTTATATTGACAAGCTGGGAGATTATATTGCAATTGACGATTGTGAAGCGGTATCGCGCGCGCTTTCTGACCGGCTGGATGAACAGGATTTTATCGAGGACGCCTATACGCTGGAAGTTTCCTCACCGGGCTTGGAGCGGCATCTGAAAAGAGACTGGCATTTTGAGGAGGCGGTTGGAGAGAAAGTCGATGTCAAGCTGTTCCGTCCTCTGAATGGTCAGAAGATGTTAAGCGGTATACTGGCCGGAGGAAACCTGAAGGAGGGAATTGTGCTGAAAACAGGGGACAAGGAACTCCATATCGAAAAACAAAGCATTGCAGATGTAAAAATTTCATTTGAATTTTAATAGGAGGATACCGGAAAATGAATACGGAGTTTTTAGAAGCGTTGGACATGGTGGAAAAAGACAAAGGAATCTCCAAGGATATTCTGATTGAAGCGATCGAGAGCGCTCTTTTATCTGCCTTCAAAAAAGAATACAGCACCAACGCGGAATGCGAAGCGGTGGTTGACCGGACAACCGGTGCGATGGGAATTTATGCAAAGAAGACCGTTGTGGAGGAAGTCGGAGATCCCTTTACGGAAATCAGTCTGGAGGACGCAAAAAGAATCAGTGCAAAATATTCTTTGGGAGATACATGCGAAGTGAATATGATGCCAAAAACCTTCGGGCGGATTGCCGCTCAAACGGCAAAGCAGGTAGTGGTGCAGAGAATCCGCGAGGCCGAGCGCAACATCATCTTCAATGAATATTCCGAGAAAAAAGGTGATTTGATTTCCGGATTGGTGCAGCGCGTAGAGCGGAGCGGTGTTTCCAACGTTATGGTGGAGATTGGACGGCTGGAGACCATCCTGCTCTCCAGCGAACAGATACCGGGCGAGGTTTACCGCCCCAACTCCACAATGAAGTTTTATATTGTGGACGTCAAGGACGACGGGAAGGGACCGCAGATTGTGATTTCAAGAACGCATCCCGGATTGGTAAAACGGCTGTTTGAAGCGGAAGTTCCCGAGATTTCCAGCGGTGTTGTTGAGATTAAGGGGATTTCCAGAGAGGCGGGGTCCAGAAGCAAAATTTCCGTCTGGTCCAACGATCCCAACGTGGATCCCATCGGCGCCTGTATCGGGCCAAAGGGCATGCGGGTGTCAGCCATCCTGGATGAACTGAACAACGAAAAAATCGATATCGTCAATTACAGCGAGGTTCCGGAGGAGTACATAACAGCGGCGCTTGCTCCTGCGAAAGTCATTCAGGTGGACTATGTTGCGGAGAAGAGTTACAGTGTGACGGTTCCCGCAAGCCAGCTTTCCCTCGCGATCGGCAAGGAGGGGCAGAATGCCCGGCTGGCGGCAAGACTCACCGGTTACAAGATCGATATCAAGAGTGTTGACGATACACAGATAGAGGAATAGAGAAATGAGCAGCACAAAGAAACTGCCGCAGAGAAAATGTGTCGGATGTCAAAACTCCTTTCACAAGAGAGAACTTATCCGCATTGTGAAAAGCGAAGAGGGGATATTTGTCGATCCAACCGGCAAAAAGAATGGACGGGGCGCTTATATCTGCAAAAAATTGGACTGCCTTGAAACGGCATACAAACGAAAAAATTTAGAGCGCTCCTTCAAATGCAAGGTGGATGAGAACGTATATCAAAACCTGAGAGAGGAGCTCTCCAGGCTGGAAGGGAAGGCTTCCAACTAAGATATAGAGAAGCATGCTGCCCTTCGGCGGCGGAACGGAGGGAGAATGCAGGAAGAAAAAATATTGAAGCTGTATGGGCTTGCGCTGCGGGCCCGGCAGGCAAAGGCCGGCGTGTTCGGAACCCAGGCGGCTATTGTAAAAAGGCAGGCGAAATGTGTCTTGCTGGCCAGGGATGCGGAGGAATCTACGAAAAAGGAAATCCGTTTTCTCTGCGAAAAACACGGGGTATTTCTGATCGAGCTTTCCGACAAAGCAGCTATGGGAAATTATGCCGGAAAAGAGGGAACAGCCTGCGCGGCGATCCTGGATGAGCATTTTACAAGCGGAATACGAAACTATACCATTGACGGGGGTGCATTTCATGACAAATAAAAAGAGAATACATGAGCTTTCAAAAGAACTAAATATCAACAGCAAGGAGATTGTTGCGTTTCTCAACGAATACGGAGTGGCTCAGCAAAAGAACCATATGAGTACGCTGGAGGGGGAAGAACTGGATCTGGTGATGGAGCATTACACACAGAAGTTCCAGGCGGAATCCATCGAAGCTGTGCTTGAGGAAGTAAAGGCGCAGGAAGCACTTAAGAAGCCGGAAAAGAAAAAGGAAGAAAAGACGGTTCAAATCACCAAGGCGGATGAGGAAGAACTGGAAAAAGTGATCGAAGCGCCGATTGAGAAAAAGGTTCGGTATGTGGATACACGCCAGACGGTTGTGGAGCTGGATAAAATAGACGACGAGAAGATCGAGGCGATATCCAATGTGGGCGATATCTATGGAAACTATGATGTGAAGCAGAAAATCAAAAAGGGAACGCCGCAGAAAAAAATAGATAAGTCCGAAAATAAAAACAGGACGAAGCGCAACAAGGCAAAAGAGGCAAAGCAGGAAATTGTGATAAAAATTCCGGATGTGATCACGGTTGGCGAACTAGCCTCCAGAATGAAAAAATCTCCGGCCGAGCTCATCAAACAGCTGATGAAGCTGGGGGTAATGGCTACGGTAAACCAGGATATCGATTTTGAAACCGCGGCACTGATCGCGGAGGAGATGGGCGTAAAATACGAGCATGAAATTATTTTGACCTTAGAGGAAGAATTGTTTATGCAGGAGGATGATAAACCGGAAGATTTGAAACCCCGGCCTCCGGTTGTAGTTGTCATGGGGCATGTTGACCACGGCAAAACTTCCCTGTTGGATGCGATCCGCAACGCAAACGTCACTTCGACGGAGGCTGGCGGAATTACCCAGCATATCGGCGCTTATCGTGTAAAGATTAATAACAGGGATATCACCTTCCTGGATACTCCCGGACATGAAGCGTTCACTGCAATGCGCGCAAGGGGAGCCCAAGTTACCGATGTGGCGATTCTGGTTGTGGCAGCGGATGACGGTATCATGCCGCAGACCATTGAGGCAATCAATCATGCCAAAGCAGCAGGGGTTAGCATCATCGTCGCAATCAATAAGATGGATAAGGAAGGCGCCAACAAGGATCGGGTCATGCAGGAGCTGACCGAATACGATCTGGTTCCGGAAGAGTGGGGCGGAGATACCATCTGTGTTCCTGTATCCGCGCTGAAAAAAGAAAATATTGACACCCTGCTGGAGATGGTTCTGCTGGTCGCAGAGCTGAAAGATTTGAGGGCAAATCCCGATAAAATGGCAACCGGTACCGTGATCGAGGCCAAACTGGATAAAGGCCGCGGCCCGGTGGCAACGGTGCTTGTACAGAGCGGAACTCTGAAAATAGGCGATATCGTTGTCGCCGGTACAACCGTCGGTAAGGTAAGGGCAATGATCAACGATAAAGGGCAGCGGATCAAATCGGCTGGACCTTCTATGCCAGTGGAAATTCAGGGACTGGGCGAGGTGCCCGCCGGCGGGGATACCTTCCACGCCATCACCGATGAAAAGAAGGCAAGGCAGGTTGTGGAGAACCGCAAACAGGATATCAAGGAAGAGGGCTTCAAAGCGCAGCAGAAGATCACCCTGGATAATCTGTTTGAGCATATCAGCGAGGGTGAGATGAAGGCTCTCAATATCATTGTAAAGGCGGATGTGCAGGGTTCTGTCGAGGCGGTACGCCAGTCTCTGGTGAAATTGTCCAACGAAGAGGTCCGTGTGAATGTCATTCATGGCGGCGTAGGCGCTGTGACAGAATCGGATGTTATGCTGGCCAACGCCTCCAATGCAATCATTGTCGGATTTAACGTCCGTCCGGATGCCGGCGCTACCATAGCGGCACAGCGCGACAATGTGGATATCCGGCTGTACCGCATTATCTATCAGGCCATTGAGGAGATGGAAGCCGCTATGAAGGGAATGCTGGAACCGAAGTTCGTCGAAAAAGTCATTGGGCATGCGGAAGTCCGCAATACCTTTAAAATTTCCGGCGTAGGCACCATTGCAGGATCCTATGTCACAGACGGGAAAATCCAGAGAAATTCCAATGTCCGTATTGTCCGTGATGGTATCGTCGTGTTTGAGGGCAAGCTGGATTCCTTAAAGCGGTTTAAGGACGACGCCAAGGAGGTCGCCTCCGGATACGAATGCGGTATGGGTTTTGAACGGTTCAACGATATCAAGCTGGGCGATGTAGTAGAATGCTATATCGATGAAGAAGTGAAAGATTAGGGCACCATAGGATTGAGGTGAAATCAATGCCGTCTTACAGAAGTCAGAAAATCAATGAAGAGTTTAAAAGAGAACTGAGCAATATCCTGCGGGAGGTCAAAGATCCCCGGATACCGGATATGGTTTCGGTGGTTAAGGTTGAGGTCACCAAGGATTTAAAGTTTGCGAAGGCGTATATCAGCGTTTTCGGTGATGAGGAAAAAAAGAAAAATGCGATTTCGGGTCTGCAGTCCGCCCAGGGCTTTATCAAAAGGGAGATAGGATCTCGGCTGAATCTGCGGGGAATCCCCCAGTTTACCTTCGTGCTGGATGATTCGATCGAATACGGAGCACATATCATCGATTTGATCAACAAGACGAAAGGGCAGGATTGAGATGGTCAGATATGATTTTTCAGAAGTGATTGACAAGATCGGGAAAGCAACCCGCATCGCTGTCTTTACGCATGTTATGCCGGACGGCGATGCTCTGGGATCCGCTTTCGCTTTGCGCGGCGCCCTCCGCGGGATGGGGAAACAGGCCGATTGCTTTTTGGAAAAGCCGCTTTCCGGTCTGTATCACTTTTTTCCTTCCGATTATTTGATGGAAGCGGAAAAGGCAGCTGCGTACGATCTTAAAATTTCTGTGGACTGCGGCGAAAGAAGCCGGCTGGGAATGTTTGCGGACGCCTTTGAGGGAGATACGATAAACATTGATCACCACCGGGAAAAGGAACCGTTTGCGCAAATCAATATTGTAGAGGAAAAAAGTGCGTCGACCGGAGAGATCATCTATGAGCTTCTCTGTGCGATGGAGGCTGCGATCACGCCAAAGATCGCCGACGCGCTTTATGCTGCAGTGGCGACCGATACCGGAGGCTTTATGTTTTCCAACACCACTGCGGATACACACAGGATAACGGCAGCGCTTATGGAAGCCGGTGCAGACTTTTATACACTGAACAAACACTTGCTGCTGGAAAAGACTTTGAAAAAATACCAGTTGACAGCTCTTTGCGTGGAACGAATGGAAATTGTGTCGGACGGCAAAATTGCCGTTACATATCTTGATTATGATACCGTGAGAAAGATGCAGGTGACCTCGGATGATCTGGACGGACTGTCCTCTCTTCCGAGAAGCATCAAAGGGGTTGAGGCGGGTGCGCTTCTGACGGAACTGGAGGCTGGGAAAATCAAGGTATCTCTGCGCTCCGATCGGCTTGTGGACGTCTCAAAAGTGGCTGCGGCGTTCGGCGGCGGCGGACATATGCGCGCAAGCGGATTCACCTGCGGCGGATCCATCGAAGAGCTGAAGCAAAGTATTCTGCAAAAGCTGAAAACAGAGTTGGACAGATTGAATGCATAAGCATTAGGGAGTTGAACCCCATATGGTTTTCACAGGCCAATTTTCCGCAATCCTGCGTCAAAATGCTTGCGCATACGTCAGTATTCCCTGCGCATTTTCCTTATCTTACGAAAAATTAGCTCTGTGGAAATTCTGCGGCCCTGCACGCAGGAATCTTTCGAGCAATTCGTCTTTTCGGTGCGTAAGGGTGCAGCAAGGCTGACGCCTTGCAAGACCGGCAATCCAAAAAGGCGGGAATTTAACAAGTGCAGGGCATATGGGCTTCGACTCTCTAATGCTTAAGCAAGGGAATTATGGGGGCAACGATAATGAACGAAACAGGAATTTTAATTGTAAATAAGGCACAGGATATGACCTCGCATGACTGTGTGAATATTGTTCGCCGCGCGACAAAGATCAAGCGGGTAGGACATACGGGCACGTTGGATCCGATGGCGACTGGCGTGCTTCCAATCTGTGTCGGAAAGGCCACAAAGATTGCCGACTATATCTCTCTTGGAGACAAACGCTATGAAGCGGAATTCCGCCTTGGGATCCGGACGGATACGTATGATATCACCGGTGAGATATTAGAGAAAAAGGAAGCTAACATTTCAGAGGAGGCTTTTGCGGAGGCGATCAGGAGCTTTGAAGGGGAAGGCACACAGCTGCCACCCATGTATTCGGCAAAGAAGGTAAACGGGAAGAAACTGTATCACCTTGCCAGAAAAGGAATTGAGATAGAAAGAGATCCCATCCCTATACATATTCATCAAATTCATATCTTGGATATGGGGCGGGATTGGGCTAAAATAGATGTGAAATGCTCCAAGGGCACGTATATCCGAACGCTGATTGACGATATCGGTCAAAAGCTCGGCTGCGGAGCCTGCATGACGAAACTTACCCGCACGGAGTGCGGTATTTTTAAACTCTCCGACAAACGTGTTGTGGATATCATGAGCCTGAAAAAATCGGACAGCCGCTGCCTGGAAAAACTGATACCGGCAGATAAACTTTTCCAGCATTTTGATATGCTGACCTTCGCTTATGAGTTTGAAACAAAGTTAAAGAACGGACTGTATCTGCCGCTTAATTTCCTAGGTTTGAAAGAGGAAGACGTTCTGGAGGGGACCATATTCAGAGGGTACAGTACGACAGGCGAGTTTTTGGGACTTGTTCAGGTTGTCTTAAACGATCAGGATCAAAAGCGCTTGAAGGTTTCGAAAAGTTTTTATTGATGGAGGGTGTTATGAGAATTATTTTAGTCAATTCCGAACTGCCTCTTGTCAGTAAAGAACCCTGCTGCGTATGCCTTGGAATGTTTGACGGCGTTCACAGAGGACATCAGGCGCTGCTGGAGGAAACGGTTCGAATTGCAAAACAGAAGGGTCTCCGGTCCGCGGCTGCTACGTTTCTGACAAAACGGGAAAAGAATTGCATCGATACGCTGGACATCCAGCTTTCCGGGCTGGGAGAACAGATGGATTTTGTGTTTGTGTTTCTGTTCGACGAGAAGCTTCGCGGAGAAAACCCGGAGGAATTTATTTCGCATTCTCTCAAGGGGGCACTGAATGCACGCCATGTTGTCTGTGGATTCAATTTTCGTTTTGGGCATAACCGGGAAGGGGACACCAGGGCACTCCAAGCTTTTTCGCGGAAATATGGCTACGGTCTTTCCATTGTTCCTCCGGTGAAGGAGGGGGCTAAGGTCATATCCAGCACACGGATCCGCGCATATCTTCGGGAGGGCAAAATCGACGAAGCAAACCGTATGCTGGGCAGACCCTTTGCACTGTCTGGATTTGTCCGTATGGGCAATCAGATTGGGCGGACTTTAAAGATGCCAACCATCAACGTTCCGATTGATCCCTGTGTGATAGAACTGCAAAATGGTGTTTATGCCTCTAAGACCGAGATAGATGGCGAAATCTATGAAAGCATCACCAACATCGGTACAGCGCCGACCTTTCAGGAAAAGAAAAAAATTTCGGAGACATTTATTCTGAACTTTCATCAGGATGTATATAATAAAACGGCAAAGATTTTCCTGTATCACTTTCTGCGGGGAGAACGGAAGTTTTCCGGACCCGATGAGCTGGTTCGTACCATAAAAGGAGATATTGAGAGATGTGCGCAGTATTATTAAGGCAAAAGGACGGGTACCATTATCTGCAGTCTGAGCTTCTCAATCAATATGGCATCCGTCATTTCTTTTCTACCATAAAACACGACGGGCTGGAGCGTCCGGTCAATTTCGGATTTCATTACGGGGAAACCCGGGAGGAAATCCTGTCCCATTACAGAATTGCCGGGGAAATTCTGGGTGAACCGGTGGAACGGATGGTAAAATCCACCCAGATACATGAAGCGATCGTCCGGGATGTGGAGGAGGCTGACTGCGGCAAAGGCATTCTGCGGGAGTCCGACATTGAAAATGCGGACGGTTTAATCTGCGGCGAAAATCATATTCCGCTTGTCATCTTCTCAGCTGACTGTACACCGGTTTTGCTGGCCGACAAAAAGAACCGTGCGGTGTGTGCGGTTCACGCGGGATGGCGGGGGACGGTTCAGAAGATTGCAAAAAATGCGGTAGAAAAAATGTACCGGGAATACGGTATTCCCAAAGAAGACATTCTCTGCGCAATCGGTCCATGTATCTCGAAATGCTGTTTCGAAGTGTCAGCGGAGGTGGCGGAGGAATTTGAAAAACTGTTTCCGATGGAATCTTTTGCTGAGAAGAAAGAAAATGGAAAATATCATATTGATTTAAAAGGCGTAAACCGTGAAATTCTTCTGCGGGAAGGGGTACCGGAAAAGAATATGGATGTCTCGAACGATTGTACCTTCTGCAGGGAGGAATTGTTCTATTCCTTCCGCCGGCAGGGGAAAGAGGCCGGCAGAATGGCGGCTTTTATTGTGCGGTAACCTCGCTTTGCTCGGCTGAAATGCTTGTATGGCGGCTTTTGCCGCACAATGACGAAGCTGCGCCCCTTATTGAATGAAATGGAGTAAACGATATGAAAAAAGTCATTTGCACACTTCTCTTCGCTCTGCTGCTTTGCGGTTGTGCCGGGGAGGAGGGGCAGACCACAGGATTGCTGATGAGTACTCAGACGCCGGCAGGGACGTCGGGTACGGTCTATCTTCTAGGCTATAACTTTGAATCCGAGAACCCTCTGCTTTCCAAAAATACGACGAATCAACAGATGTTCTCGCTGATTTATGACAGTCTTTACGGGATTGATGAAAAATTTGAGCCTACGGAAAGTCTGGCGGCAGGAATCACCATGAACAGTGATCGGCAATATACGGTTGTGCTGAAACCCGGCGTCACTTTTCACGATGGAACACTGCTCACCTCATCGGACGTGGTCAGCACAGTGGAATTTTTATTGAAAAACGAGACCTCTTATCGATATCATGTGAGGAATATCGCCTCCGTTTCCAGACAGGGAGACGAGGCGGTTCGCTTCCAGTTGAAGGAACCTGCCCAGAATTTTAAGGCACAGCTCACATTTCCCATTGTGAGCGCCAAAATGCTGAATTCCGGTGACACTTCCATGAACGGAACGGGAAAATATAAGGTGGAAAATTACGTGCAGAGGAAAAAGATTACTCTCGCCTATAACGATAACTATTTTGAAAAGGCAAATCCGGAAGTAAAGCGGATTGAGATTCAGCTGGTTCCCGACAAGGAAACGGCGAATTACGCCTATTCCAGCGGGCTGGCGGATGTCTATATGCAGGACATTCTGGATAACAGCACCAGCGCAGTGTCCAAGAGCGGCGCTGCGACAATAGAGTATACTGGCAATGAATATGGATGCATGCTGTTCCAGATGAACAATCCTATTTTTCAGGATGTCAATGTGCGCCGGGCCATTCTTTTGGGAATCAATCGGGATAAGCTGATAACCGATGTCCTGTTTTCTCACGCGGTGAAGGCGGAGACTCCTGTGAATCCGGTATCCTATCTGGTAAATCAGAACGTGAAGAGCGAGTATAACGTGGAACAGGCGAAGGCTCTGTTAAAAGAGAGCGGCTGGGAATCCGATCCTGCCGACGGGCTTTTAAAAAAGAGCGATAGCCGGAAGGAGACGTTAAAGTTTTCTCTGCTCATAAACAATACCAGTGAGTTTAAAAAGCAGCTTGCCGCTAATATAAAAGAGGATATGAGCTACCTTGGCATAGAGGTCAACGTCATAGAAAAAAACTTTGCCGACTACGAGAAGGATTACCGCAGCGGAAAATTTGACGCGGTGCTGATCAATACGGTGATGGGGTTTGACTATGATTTCACCTCTTTTCTGGCCACAGGAAAAAATATATGTAATTATTCCGATGATATGACCGACCTGATATTGAAAAATATCGGGGAGACAGACGGAACAGAAAAAGTAAATTATTTTCAGAGGCTGCAGGAGAATTTCCAGGAGAATGTACCTCACATCAGCCTGTACTATACCAAAACGAACCTGCTGAGCACATCGAAATTAAAAAAAGGGCTTAATCCCACTGCTTTCAGCATATATCATAATATAGAGAACTGGTCGTTCCGGGAATAAGGATTGTTGGGAGCGTGTCAATTATCTTGAAAGGAATGAAGAATTATGATAAAGGAAAATTTGCTGCTGCTGTTCGGGGGAGAGTCTACCGAACACGAGGTTTCCGAAATGTCCGCTTCCAATGTGATTGAGGCGGTAAACCGAGAGAAATACAATCTTATAACCGTCGGTATCACCAAAGAAGGCAAGTGGTACCTATATCAAGACGGAACGGAAAAAATCAAGGACGGCACCTGGGAGCAAAGCGATACGCTTAAGGAGGCGTTTTTGTCTCCCAGCAAGTCGCAGAGTGGTCTTGTTGTCTTAAACAGGGACAGTTATGAGACAATACATATCGACAAATGCTTCCCAGTTTTGCACGGAAAAAACGGCGAGGATGGCACCGTGCAGGGACTTTTGACCTTAGCGGGAATTCCATACGTGGGCTCGAATGTGGTATCTTCTGCGGTATGCATGGATAAAGTATTTGCAAAAATGGTTCTGGAATATCACGGCATTCCGCAGACTCCTTATCTGTATTACACCAAAAAGGATTTTCCGGAGTGGAAAACCGTGGAGCAAGAGGTAAAAGAAAAACTGGATTTTCCCTGCTTTGTCAAGCCGGTTAATGCCGGTTCCTCGGTGGGGGCAAGCAAAGCGGACGGTCCGCAGGAGCTTCGCAGAAGCGTGGAGGAAGCTTTCTTGTATGACAGTAAAGTGATGGTTGAAAAATATATAAACTGCCGCGAGATCGAGGTGGCAGTCATGGGAAACCAGATGATCTCCTGTGCGGGACCCGGGGAGATTGTCTCAAACAATGAATTTTACGACTATGATACCAAATATGTGAACTGCGACGGGGTGGCTTACCATATTCCGGCGGACATCTCGGACAAAATGACAAATGAAATCCGCAGCTATGCTTTAAAAGCGTATAACGTGCTGGATTGTAAGGGCTTGTGCCGGATTGACTTTTTTGTCAACCGGGATGATAACCGGATTTACTTAAATGAATTGAACACTCTGCCAGGTTTCACCAATATCAGCATGTATCCCAAAATGTGGGTCAGCGAAGGGATGTCATATACCCGGGTGGTGGAGAGACTTCTTGAACTGGCGAGCCTGTAGAACGGAGGAAGAGCACAGTATGGACGCAAGACCAATTGGCATTTTTGATTCAGGCCTGGGCGGTTTGACCGCCGTAAAAGAATTTAACCGGATTCTTCCGGCAGAAGATGTGATCTATTTCGGCGATACCGGAAGGGTGCCGTACGGCACCCGTTCGGATGAAACGATATTGAAATATGTCCGTCAAGACATCCGTTTTCTAATGAGTCATGACATCAAGGGAATCATCATTGCCTGCGGAACAGCCAGCTCCGTGGCGCTGGACATTGTGCAAAAAGAGTTTGATATTCCGATTATCGGCGTTGTAAAGCCTGCCGCGGAGGCCGCGCTGAGAGCGACAAGAAACAAAAAAGTGGGAGTGATCGGTACCGCAGGAACCATCAACAGCGGATCCTATGAAAAAATTCTGCACCGGTTGGAACCGACGGTGCAGACCTACACGCAGGCATGTCCGATGTTTGTCCCTTTGGTGGAAAACGGATATCTAAGAAGTGAAGCGACGAATATCATCGCAAAGGAGTATTTGCTTCCCTTGAAAGAAAAAGGGGTTGACACATTGATCCTCGGCTGCACACATTATCCTTTGCTTTATGAGACGATATCTGCTATAATGGGCTCAGATGTATCTCTGATTGATTCTGGAAGCGTTACGGCGGACGCGGTCAAGAGGGACATGGAGACAGCCGGGCTGCTCAATCATGGTCATAAAAGCGGGAAAAACGACTACTATGTTACCGATGCTGTCGAACAGTTTGAAGCGCTTGGTTCCTTATTTCTGGAAAAAGAGATAGACGGGCAGGTTGAAAAAACAAATATTGAAGAGTGGTAATCCTCCGTTGTTCGGGCGGAGGCATAAAATGGGGGATGACCATTGTATGCGAAAGACGTTTCAAATGGGACAGGCAAGAATGGGAGAGGGTACAATGAAAAAGCAGGTGCTTATCACCGTTAAGGGAAGCAACCATTACGAAGAAAATCAGATGGATGCGGTGGAATTTCTGACAACCGGAGATTTTTATGAAAAGCAAGGCAAGTATTACATAAAGTATGAAGAGGCGGATCAGAGCGGTATGCCGGATACGACTACCACGCTGAAAATCGAGCCGAGCCGGGTGACGATTACGCGTTTTGGAAAGAATAATTCTCAGATGGTCATTGAACAGGGGAAAAAGCATATCGGGCATTATGAGACACCATACGGGGGATTCACGGTGGGAGTGATATCGGAAAGCGCGGATATCCGGGTGAATGAAACCAGCGGCAGACTGGATTTAAAATATGATGTGGAGCTGAACGATATTGTGACAAGCCACAACAATATATGTGTTACATTCAAGGAGGTTAACGGGGACTGATGAAAAATCCTGTAAAAGAGGTCAAGCTGGAACTGGAAAAAATAATCATAGAGGCGTGGAGGAAGGCTGTTGCCGCAGGCGAACTTCCGGAAACGGAACCGGGCGAAATTGAGATCGAAATGCCCAAGGACAAAAATCACGGGGATTTTGCAACAAATTTTGCGTTGAAGATGTCGAAACAGTGGAAAAAGAAACCCAGGGAAGCGGCCGGCATTCTCACAAACCGGATGGCTCTGTCCGGCGGTGCTGCGGATAAGGTTGAAATCGCGGGTCCTGGATTCATCAATTTTTACCTCTCAAAGAGATGGCTGCATGATACTGTGAAATATATTTTAAAAACAGATAAAGACTATGGGAAAGTCGATCTGTTTTCGGGCAAAAAGGTCAATGTGGAGTTTATCTCAGCAAACCCCACCGGTCCGATGCATATCGGAAACGCAAGGGGAGGCGCTATCGGAGACTGCCTTTCCAGCGTTTTACGCTGGGCGGGATATGAGGTCACCGAAGAGTTTTATGTAAACGACGCTGGCAATCAGATTGAGAAATTCGGCGTTTCCTTAAATGCGAGATTCCTGCAAAAAGTATACGGTGAGGACGCGGTGGAATTCCCGGAGGACGCCTATCACGGGGATGACATCAAACAGCACGTGGAGGATTATATCCAGGCGTTCGGGTCGGAAGAGCTCAAGGCTATGGATGAAGAGACCAGGAAAAAGACGCTGTCGGACTATGCGCTGAAGCGGAATATTGAGAAACTGCAGGAGGACACCGGACGGTATGGGATTCACTATGACGTCTGGTTTTATGAGAGCGATCTTCACAAAGCGGACGCAGTCAACCAGGTGGTCAGGGAGCTGACGGAAAAGGGATACACCTATGAAAAGGAAGGCGCTGTCTGGTTTAAGTCGACGGAATTTGGTGCGGAGAAGGATGATGTTCTCATCCGTGCGAACGGTTTCCCAACCTATTTTGCCGCGGACATCGCCTACCATAAAAATAAAGCCGACAGGGGCTTTGACCAGATGATCAATATCTGGGGTGCCGATCATCACGGCCATGTTTCCAGAATGAAGGGTGTGTTTACAGCGCTTGGTCTTGATCCGGACAGGCTTACCATTATCCTGATGCAGCTTGTAAGACTGTATAAGAACGGAGAGATCTACCGGGTGTCCAAACGGTCCGGCAAATCCGTCACATTATCCGATCTTCTTGACGATATCGATATTGATGCGGCAAGGTTTTTCTTTAACCTGCGCCAGGCAAATTCTCACTTTGATTTTGACCTGGATTTGGCGGTATCCAAATCCAACGAAAATCCGGTATTTTATGTGCAGTATGCCCATGCTCGGATCTGCAGTATTCTCCGCCATCTGAGGGATGAGGGAGTCTCAGTGGAAACAGCGGACGGTACCCTTGTCAATTTAAAGGAGCAGGAAGAGCTGGACTTGATGGAAAAGCTAGCCTATTTCCCGGAGGAAATCAGTCAGGCGGCTCTTACTCTGGATCCCTCCAAGATGACAAAGTATGTGATGGAGTTGGCTTCCGCCTTCCACACCTTTTATAATGCGTGCAGGGTTATGTGCGAGGACAAAGCGCTCTTTGAGAGCCGCATTCAGCTGGTGCAGGCGACCCGTATCGTCATTCGCAACTGTCTGAATTTGCTTGGCATCACCGCGCCGGAAAGGATGTAACCGTGATGCCGGTAAAAGAGTTCGTATGTCTGATGCTCTGCACGGCACTATGTCTCATTTCACCGGTGAACAGCAAGAGCATGACAGATACGGAAGGTAATGTAACGGCTGCCAATGCGGCCTATCAATACATTGTGAGGGATATGGAACTGAACCGGGAAGGTGAAGTGGCTTTCTATGACATGACCTATATTCTTTCCAGGCTGTTTTCTGTGTCTCAGGGCGACATGAATATCTATGGCAATTCCGCTGTGCGGCATACGGTCCTGATGGATATGCTCTGGAATTTCTGCGGGATGGATACAACACTGATCGAGCGCAATTACGCTGCGGAGACGGAATATGTCACCTATGAGCAGCTTTTTGATACCTTGGACTACTTTTACTTTGACATTTTAAAACGGCACGGTATGACGCTGAAAACGGCGAATGCATACCGGTTTTCCGAAAAGACACAGCTCGCATTTGACGATGGAGAGCTGACTGCCATAGAGGGGGTATCTCTTCCGGACGGCAGGGTCTCTGTCACCTATGACGGGGAGATTATTATCGCAGTCAGTCCTCTGGAACTGCCCTGTGATCTAAACTTATCCAGCATAAAGGAAATGCGGACTGTGACAGGCACGCTGTACTATTATTCTGAGCAGGAAAAGAGCCTGCTGCTTCAGACACAGGATGGACTGAAACGCTATGAAATCATTGGGAATCCAGCCTGTTTTGCCGATGATGGAATCAGTCGGGATAAGGTCAATGAAACCCTGCTGGATAAGCAAGTGACCCTTTATCTGACGAATTATAAAAAAACACCGGATGCGGTTGTTATGATAAGGTCATAGTCTTATCACAGCCGCCGTCTTCTCCTCTGGGAGAAGGATTAGGACGCGATATATGCTTTTTGCCATGGCAAAGGGCAAAACAGCCTGCAGGCGTGCCTGCAGCAGGACGGAGGCAACCATGAACAAATTGAAAAACAGAAGAAAGAGGACAATTCTATGTCTCCTTCTGTGCTTTATGCTTGCATTCACAAGTATTCATGCCCAGGAGCTCCAAAGGACAATCGAGGAAATACAGCGTTATGTGGATACCGTTCTGACTTTGACAGAAAATTTGTCCATTACCGAAAAGACCAGTGAGCAAATCATGTATGACGCTTTGGTGAAGCTTGCCAGTGAGGATGAGGAATCTCTGAACAAGGTGTTGGCGGCAATCGCAGGCACGGTTGACGCGAACAGTACATTCATTCCCAAGGACGAGTACAATGAAATGATGAATAAGCTGGAGGGGAAGACGGGAGGCATTGGCATCACCGCAACGGTGAAGGACGGATTTGTTGATATCGTGACTATTTTGGAGAACTCTCCTGCAGCCCAGGCCGGATTGGTGCCGGGTGATAAGATTGTGGCGGTGGACGGGCAGGACGTGACCGGAGCAGCCGCTTTGACAGCTACCGATTTTCTGAAAGGGGAAATCGGCACTGAGGTTGTGGTGACTGTTTTATCTGCAAACGATCTGAAACGGGATGTGACCCTTAAGCGGTATGCCATTCCGGAACTATCGGTAGAAAAATCCGTCATCAACGGGAAAATCGGCTATATCAAAATCAAAACCTTTGCGTCGAACACGCCGGAACAGGTGGAGGAGGCTTTGAAGGAACTGCAGCAAAAGCAGGTGAGTAAATTGATATTGGATCTCAGAAACAACGGCGGCGGCGTTTTTGCGGCCGGCGTGAAAGTAGCGGATTTGTTTCTGGATGAGGATAAAACAATTGTCACCGTAAAGGGCAAGACAGAGGAGGATAAAAAGATATACACCGCCTCCGCAAAGAAATATTCGTTTGATCTATGCCTGCTTGTCAATGAATACACGGCTTCCGCTTCCGAGATTGTGACGGGAGCCATCAAAGACAATCAAGCGGGTTATATTCTTGGTGAGAGCACTTATGGAAAGGGAACCGTTCAGGGGATTCTGCCTCTGGCCGATATCGGCGGGGCGCTGAAAATCACAATGCAGACGTATCTGACTCCCAACGGAGAATTTATCCACCACAAGGGGATCCGCCCGGATCAGGTTGTGGAAAACGCAAGAAAGCAGTATACTTTGGAAGAACTGCCGGAACTCACCTTTGAAAGGGTGCTTCAGACGGGTGATGCGGGCGCGGATGTAAAGAGTGTGAAATTTCTTTTGGATCTTTTAAACTTCTCGGTAGGAGAGGTGGATGAAAATTACAATGAAGCCACCGCTGGGGCCGTGAAACAGTTTCAGGCCAGTGCTGGACTGTATCCCTATGGGGTTTGCGACATTACTACCCAGAGCTATTTGAGGGAGAAAGCGCTGAACACGACGTTTATTTATGACACCCAGCTTCCAGCGGCTGTAGAGTACCTGCAGGCTCGCTGACAGCAGAAAACAGGAGTATAGAAAAATGGACAAAGTTTTTGGAAGAAACCCTGTCACCGAGCTATTAAAATCGGATGCACAGGTGGAGAAGCTATATGTCAACAGGGAGTTGAATACGCCGCCTATCCAGCAGATTATGCGCACGGCAAAGCAGAAAGGGATTATTGTCTCCGCCTGCGACGGGAAGAAGCTGGATTTCATGAGCGGCAACGGTGCGCACCAAGGCGTGCTGGCTGTCATCTCCCAGACGGAATACTGTTCTGTGGATGATCTTTTGCAGACAGCGCAAGAGAAGGGAGAGCCGCCCTTTTTGGTGATGCTGGACGGGATTGAGGATCCGCATAATTTGGGCGCAATCATCCGCTCCTGCAATGTAGCGGGAGTCCACGGGGTGATCATTCCCAAGCATCGCGCTGCCGGGGTAAACGCCACAGTGTATAAGGCGTCCGCCGGTGCAGTGAATTATACAAAGGTTGCAAAGGTATCCAACCTGAAAAACACGATGGAGGAGCTGAAGGAAAAAGGTCTGTGGTTTTTCGGTGCTGAGGCGGACGGAGATCAGATGTATTATCAGGCGGATCTGAAAGGCCCCGTCTGCATTGTGATTGGCTCAGAGGGCAGCGGAATCAGCCGCTTGGTTCGGGAAGGCTGCGATTTTCTGGTAAAGATTCCTGTGATGGGGCAGATTAATTCACTCAATGCTTCTGTCGCCGCTGGTATTTTAATCTTTGAAACGCTGAAACAGAGGCTTTCGGGCTGTTAAAAGCGGCGTGCAAAACCATTTTTATATCTTTCTGACGGTTGGGTTCAAATGTAATGCTTTTGTAATTGCAATGTAATATAAGATCGTGTATAATAATATCAAGATAGAATAGAGGAATTTCCTTTTGAAAATCCTGAGATTGATGTTAGGAGGCGAAATTATGTTAAAAAAGATATCAATGCTTATGGCTGTTATATTTGTTGTTTTTTCACTGACTGCTTTTGCCGCGCCTTATAGTACATACGGCGGAAGTTACGGCGGCGGGCTTGTGACGGTGACAAACCCTGCGTCTTCCACCATTTCATCTTATGATGCGGTGCATAATATTTCCGGATATGCGGTTGCAGGCGCGACCTTGACACTGTACCGTTTTGACGGGAACGGCTATAATATGATGTATGCCAACGGTGCTCCGGTGTCTTGGACAGTTGGGAGTTCCGGCATGTTTGTGAAACCGGTTGCGCTTTACAGAGGGCAAAATCATCTGATCCTCCGCGCGGATTACGGAGAATCCAGTCAGCAGTATCGGTTCACCATCACTGTTCTGAGTTCCAATCTGCTGGATCTGATCAATTCTTTTAACTTTGAAAAAGCAGATTAGGATATTAGTATGAAGTTTAAGGAAAATATGAAAAACCTGGTTTTGGTTTTGCTGATTGTTTCAAGCATGACCTTGACATGGAATATATGGTTTTCAGAAGAATTATGGCCAAACGGCTATAATTCTTTTCCTTATGAGGAAAATATTTTTTCATCTATAGGAAGAAAGATCCTATCCTATTTCCGTACGGGAGGGGATGGTACTGTCTTTCATTATAATCAGCTGTTTTATCCCAAACAAATTCGAATCAATATAAACGGCAAAAAGGAGTTGGTTCTGTCCCGCTCAGAATATTTTTCGTCGATCAACAATCAAGTGAAGGATATTCTCGAAATTTTTATAGAGGATTCCACAGTTACTGAAATCAGTGAGGAAGAGCTGAAGAAAGCATACCGCGCGGCATCGGTCTATATTGATTACTACGATGATATCTCGCTCCAAATGGTAGGGGCTTATTTCGGTAAAAATATTCCGGGGGAGTTAAATCCGATTAAGGAGTTTAAACATCTTGTATTTTCCCTGGGAAACAGTACGCAGGAAATAAATCTGTTTTTAACAGACAGCACAACTGGGAAAAATTATCAGCTCACGGCCAAAGGAGACATATCAGAACTGGCGAAAAAAGCTTCTTCCGCAGCGGGGGATACGGTTACCGGAGGAGTGCAGAGCAACAATTACCCCTTTTCCTTTGAGAGCAATTTCGACAAACTGTCTCAGGAAACCGGAACAAGGCTTCCCATCGATCCTTATGCCATCATTTCCCTTGTACCAGCAAATATCAAAGCGGTGGAGGGAGAAATCCTGCTTCATGTCGGTGACAGTCAAACAGCCGCAACGCTGAGCAGGCTGATTGAGGAATTTTCCATCAATTTGGGATCGGCCAGACGGTTTACGGATAGTGTCGGCGCCTATAATTATGTGGAGAATTTTGCTACGCTGAAAATAAATCCGGGAGGGCTCATGGAATACTCCGCAACCAATGCGGAGAAGGGAATTAAGCTGGACAAGAATGCATCCGGTGAATATGATTTGGTAAAAAGCGTAGGGGATTTTGTAAATTTGATCAACAGCATTGTTCCGGGAAACACGAATACTCTTGTTTATCACAATGTATCCGAGATTGGTAAGGATAAGTATAAATTTACTTTTAACTATCTTGCCGACGGCGTCCCTGTTATGATCCGCAAAACGCTGTCAAACGGTGAAGTGATGGAAAATTCTGTTGAAGTTGTGGTGGAGAAGAATAATATTATTTCTTACCGGCAGATGTTTGTCAATTACCGCACGACGGACCAGGTGGTTGCCAGTGTGTCCACGATAGAGGCTATGGATGGGTTTTACAGCGTGTACCAAGGTGCATGGGAGAATGTGGAGATTGACGATTTTTATCTGGTGTATGAGTATGATGGCGACAGGGGCATTGTGCTCCCCAAATGGGTTTTCAACCTGTCCACCGGGGAAAATATATTGTTTCATGTCATCGGCTGAGATAACGTGAGGAATGGTTAAGCATTAGGGAGTCGAACCCTATATGCCCTGCACTTGTTAAACTTTCGCCTTTTCGGATTGTCGGTCTTGCAAGGCGTCAGCCTTGCTGCACCCTTACGCACCAAAAAAACGAAATTTTTCCTGCATGCAGGGTCGAAGAGTTTCCACAGAGCAAATTTTTTGTAAGACAAGGAAAAGGCGCAGATCATCCTGACGGATTGACGAGCATTTTGACGCAGGATTGCGGGAAATTTGCCTGTGGAAACCATATTGTGTTCGACTCCATAATGCTTAAAGCCCCCATTGAAAGAAGGACGCCCTTAACGGGTATGGATTAGGAGAGAGAAAGTATGAACTGGGCAAAAGCGAAAACTATTTTAATTATCGTATTCCTGCTTCTCAATGTGTTTCTGTTCCTGACATACAGTTCCATTCTAAAATCGAAATCAGAGACGGATGTCAAGCAACTGACGCAGGTGCTGGAAAAGCACAATATGAATCTGGCACAGAATGCGCTCAAAAAAACGCCGGTCAAGCTTCACAGTGTGGAGCTCTTAAATCTTGCGGGGGACAATAAAAGCTGTGCGGAGAATTTTTTAAAGGATGGGTACACTACCGTCAATGAAAGGGAATTTAAAAAAGGATCCCAGACGCTTCTCATCAACCGCAGTGAGGTGGAATATATCGACAGCGATCCGCAGGATTTCTCCTATCAGGACATCAGTGAGGAGCGGGCGGAGAAAAAGGTTTCCAAAGAACTGACCCGGCTTGGCATTCCGGAGGATACTCTGCAATGTGTACGCAGATTCCACAATTCTTCGGATCATCTTGTGTTGGTGTACAACTTAAAATACGGGGATTTTTCTGTTTTTAATTCGGCGGTGCAGGTGATTGTTTGTCAGACTGGCATCACCAGCATCAAGGGCGTGCTTCTGGCGGTCAATGAGACCAATCCCCTGGACATGCAGTATGAAATATTGAATTCGCAGAATATTCTGTTGGAGCTTCTGAGCAATCCGGAATTAAACGATCAGACACCCCAGGAGATTTTGGAGGTCAATTTGGGATATTACATTCCGAAGAATGATTTTGTCATGTCAGCGGATGCAATTCCGGCATATCAGATTATGTTGGGGAACGGTAAAGTTTACTATTATGACGCCCGTGTCAGCGTCCCGAATACGGTTCGGCTTCTGGCGGTTGACACCGATGTTTCGAAAATTTGAGCACAATGACGATTGCTTTTTGATAAATATCATAGTACAATAAATCAAGGATAGGTTTCGCCTATCCTTGTATTTCTTTCAAGGGCAAAGTTCGATTGCCCTTTTCCAAGAATAAGAATAAAAAGGAGAATACTATGGAGAGAGTACAAGAGAATAAGATGGGCAGTATGCCTGTTTTGAAACTGATTTTTTCAATGTCGATACCCGCAATGTTTTCCATGCTGATTCAATCCCTGTACAATGTGGTTGACAGTATTTTTGTTGCCCAGATCGGGGAGGAAGCGCTGACGGCGGTTTCTCTGGCTTTTCCGGTGCAAATGCTGCTGATTGCCGTGGCTGTGGGTACCGGGGTAGGCATCAATTCACTGGTTTCCCGGCGGCTTGGGGAAAAGCAGCAGGAGGAGGCAAATCATGCCGCAACCCACGGAATCGTTCTTGCGGTTGCCAGCTGGGTGCTGTTTGCACTGTTCGGCATCTTTTTTACCGAACTGTTTTTTCATAATTTCACAGAGAATCCAACGGTATCCCAGATGGGGATTATCTATACCAAAATTGTCACCATATGCTCTTTCGGCGTGTTTATCGAAGTAAATATTGAGAAGACGCTTCAGGCCACAGGAAATATGATCTACCCCATGATTTTTCAGCTGATCGGGGCGGTTACCAATATCATTTTGGATCCGATTATGATTTTCGGCTTACTGGGATTCCCGGCGATGGGAGTCGCCGGAGCTGCTCTTGCAACAGTGCTGGGACAGATTTTCTCCATGCTTTTCAGTATTTATATCGCCTTTGCAAAGTCCCACCAGGTGCATATCAGTTTTAAAAATTTTAAACTGAGAATGAAAACAATCAAAGATATTTATTCCGTGGGATTTCCCGCGATTATCATGCAGGCGATCGGTTCTGTGCTTATCGTGGGGCTGAACAAAATTTTGATCAGCTTTTCCGAAGCTGCCGTAGCGGTACTGGGCGTTTATTATAAACTGCAGTCCTTCATTTTTATGCCGGTATTCGGGCTGACGCAGGGAGTCATGCCCATCATGGGATATAATTACGGCGCCAAAAACAAAAAGAGACTGATGCAGGCGCTGAAATACGGCTGTATCATTGCCGCTTGCATTATGCTTTTGGGCACGATTTTGTTCCTGCTGTTCCCCAAGGCGCTGCTGATGATGTTCAACGCTTCCCCTGCAATGCTGGATGCGGGAATTCCAGCGCTGCGCATTATTTGCACATGCTTTGTGCCGGCCGCCTTCGGCATCCTGTTTTCCACCCTGTTCCAGGCAGTGGGAATGGGCGGCAAGAGCCTGCTGATATCGGTGCTCCGTCAGCTGGTTGTCATATTGCCCTGCGCTTACCTGTTTTCCAGAATTGGCTTGAACTATACCTGGCTGGCCTTTCCAACAGCGGAGATCGTATCCTTTCTCGCCAGCCTGCTCATCTTTTATTTTCTGTATCAAAAGCATTTGAAGAATTTGACGAGGGAATAGAAACGAAAAAAGCTCTGAAATTTTCAGAGCTTTTTATTATTCTGATATAAATTTTAATTCTCAAAATACAGTAGTTTATAAGCAGGAATTTCCAGTGCTTTGGCAATTAAAAAAAGAGTGTCTAAGGATATTGATTTATATACGTTCGGGGCTTCAATTTGTCCGATAAAAGATGTTTCACATCCCAGTATTTCAGCTAAATTTTCTTGGGTTAAAGACTTTAATTTTCTATAGTACGCTATTTTCAATCCTATTTTTATATAATCATTTTTAAATTCTGCTTTCATAATAATCACGTATAATTAAACCATCTCGAAAGGGGTGGTTTTAATTATATCTCCTTTCTTAAAGTTTTTGATTATATTTGCAGGAGTAGCTACCTGCGATATAATAAAGACAAGCACTGTGG
>NZ_JAHLPV010000033.1 GCF_018918095.1 Acetivibrio sp. MSJd-27
TATGCGATGTTCATGCCAATCTCCTGCATGGTACGGCGCAGCGAGGGGATGCCGTACAGGTGCTGGATGAACACAATTTTGAACAATACCACCGGGTCAATGCTGGGACGGCCGTTGTCGCGGCTGTAAAGCGCATCCACCAAGTCGTACAGATGCGTAAAATCCACCGCGCTGTCAATCTGCCGCAGCAGATGCTCCGATGGAACCAGCTCCTCCAAACATAGGATTTCTACTACATTTCTGCGCAATTCCTGCTCTTTTGCTAGCACACGCCGTCCCTCCCCAGTCTTTTCTTATCTTTATTTTACCACACATACGCAAAAAAGCCCAGTGTATACTGGACTTTTTCGACAGGCTGATGTCCTCCTGCTTAAGGAGGACATTTTCTTGTATCAACGGATAATTTGCAGTAAAAAGGGAAAAACTTTTTAGAAAGCATTATTTTACAATATTTTCTTTTATCAATTTCTCTGTTGTATTAAAATCGCTGAAGGTTAGGATATCTTCCACACTGATGTACATCTTCTGATCCTGTATTTCCCTGGTAAAGGAATATTTGCTGTTCAGGGTTAAAGGACGATTTTCCTTATCCGTAGTTAACTCCATCGTGATAGAACTGACCTCATCCAAATTCATCGGATTGCTGCTTGCATATTCCTCCAATGCTTTGTTGGACAAAACATAGGAGACTTTATAGCCCTCCGGGGTTTCCTCTACGTTTGCACTCTCGACCGTTTTGCTGTCCACTGTAACCCAGTAGATTTTGTCAGAGGAGGCAGGGGACTGTTTGCTCAAAGAATTTACTTCGAAGGAACGCCAGCCTTCCGAATCCTTTGCATAATATTCTTTGTTTTTATGATCAATGAAATATTGGGAGTTAGCCGCCGCATTATCTCCGGAGTAGGCAATGTCTGTATAACTTACTTTTTTTCCGCCTACAATATTGAATAGAATGGTATCGGTTCTTGAAATAACGGAATTTGCGGCTATTTCGGGATCCAGTTCCGGATCGTTGGGCCGGTTGATGGAAACGCTCTCCAGTTTATAGGAATCCAGTTTCATCAGAGCTTTCTGGGCGTCATTATAGATGCTGATTGCCTTGGAAGAACCGCCGCTGCAGCCTCCCAAAAGTAAGGTGATCCCCAGTGCGAATATCAAAAGCGATTTTTTCCATTGTCTCATTTGATTGATTTCCTCCATTTTATCTTTTCATATCTTTATTTTTATTATAACAAGAAGAAAACGCTTTTGCAAGAAAAAAGCCGCCATAAAAGTGTTTCAACCTTACAAATCGTGGGATATTACCCTCGGTTTGCTCATAGATTTGTACCAGAACGCTTTCAGAATCAGGGAATATTAAGACGAGGGCATAAAAGATAAGAGATAAAAATCAAGCAAAAGTCCGCAAGGCAAAGAAAATAAAAAAGTTTTTCCTTCTGAAAAACGCAGCTGCGCTTCACACGGTGTTTTTTGAAACAAGCAGGTGCGCACGATTCCGCGCAATTTCCTATGTTATGAAAAAACCGTCATGGAATCAAGGAAATTCCATGACGATCAATCCCTTTTTCAGCAGCAGCAGTCAATCTCCTGCTGAATCGTTGCATTCCGCAGTAAAGTACCTTATTGTCTCTTTTTATTCTTCACATTTTATTGGAGCGCCATTTTGTTGTGCAAAAAACAGTCAGACAGACTTTCCGTACTTTATTGCTCTAACACTTTTCCAAGAACGGATGCGGATGTCTGCGTTACCTTTTCCTCTATTTCACCCAGCTGAGTGGGCTGTTCCACAGAGAAAAGAATGATGGCTCCGATTGCGTCGCCGTCCGCGATGATAGGGCAGACAATGTTACAAAAATACTTCTCACTGTTTTCTAAAAGATACAGGGGATTATTATCCTCATCCATATAGGCGAAGGTCATTCGGTCTTCCAGGATATCTTCCAGCTCTTTGGAAATCGTTTTTTCCATCAGTTCTTTCTTCGGAACACCGCTGACCGCTACGACAGTATCCTTATCGGTGACTGCTGCCGGATATCCGCTGACCCGATTAAGAGCCTCCGCATACTGCATAGAAAACTGTGTTAACTCGCCGACTGGAGAATACTTTTTAAAAATAACTTCCCCGTCTTTATCGGTATATATTTCAAGCGGATCTCCCTCCCGGATACGCATGGTTCGTCTGATTTCTTTGGGGATAACCACCCGCCCTAAATCATCGATTCGCCTGACTATGCCTGTAGCTTTCATTCTATCGTAATCCTCCTTTTATTTATATCACTTTTCTTTCTTTCGTTGGAATATTACTATTATTTGCACAGGAAACCTTTTTATACGGAAAAATTGTTGTGTTGTAAATTTTTTAAGAGTATATAACCTGGCTAAGGGTTACTTGATTATTCAAAAATATGTAAATAATCAGCAATTTATGAAGCAGGCGAGAGAAAATATTTCCTGCTTTATGAGGGTGAAACGCTTTTGGAAGAGCGGGGGAAAAGCACATAGGAAAATCTCCTCGTCGAAAAATATATGCTGCGTGTTGCTCTTTGTGTTTTTCATGCGGCTTTTGCCTTGCAAAAGCGTTTGTCTTGTTATAAAATAGAATTGGGTAAAATAGTTTCCTGTCTCCTCGGGCAGGAAGTTTTACAGGAAAGCGCTTTTCCGAAAAAAGAAAACCATAAGAGAACTTAAAGGAGGTTTTCTGATTGACGTCAAACTTTGCATTTTTACTGAACAATGATCATTATGATTTATTTTCCAGGCCCTGCATAGAGGCGGAGACTGCTCTGAAAGCATCCAGCGCTCAGTGTGCCATTGCTTCTCGAAGAGCGCTTGAACTGGCGGTGAAATGGAACTATTCAGCAGATAAACATTTGAAATATCCCGCTCGCGAAGGGCTGACCAACCTGATTGACAATACACTCTTTAAACAGATGGTGGGGAAAGCGCTCCATGAAAAACTAACCTATATCGTTAAGCTGGGAAATGTGGCGGCGCACACTTCCCAACAGATTGAACGCCAGGAGGCGGTGGAAAGTCTGAAGGGCCTTTTCGACTATGTGCTGTATCTGGACTTCTGCTATGGTAAACACTATCACAACCGGGCGTTTGACGAGCAGATTCTGCCTGATTTGTTTGATGAGTTGACTACGAGGGAAGAGATTGATGACGAGGTCAGCGAAAATGAGATGAACGAATACTTGAAAACCATCAAAAAGCTGCGGCAAGAGCTGGCGAAAGCAAAATCTCTGAACACAAAGATAAGAGAGTACACGTTAAGTCCGACAGATTATTATAAAAAGACTGTATTGAATCTTGAAATAGAATTGAAGGATTTGGGATATGACTTTGAAAATGAGATACGACGGGAGGAAATGTTGGGCTACTGGATTGTCCAGGGTGACAAATCGCTGGCTCTAATCGAATTTGAAAGCACCATTGTCGATATTGAAAAAGGAAAGGAAAAGGCTGACCGATATGCGTTTAGGATGAAACAGAGAGAAGGGCTGTATCCGGTTATTTTTCTGTTTGACGGGTATAAAACATATCTGAAATCCAATGAAAACAAACCCTATGAAGAAGTATTCAGCATTTTCAATCGCCAGGAGATCTTAAACATTATTGAAAACAGAGAACGCAGATATCAGGAAAATAAGATTTTTCCGGAATTACTTGCCTTTCAGCAAAAAGCAGTGGAAGCTGTTTACAGAGCGTTTAACCGGGGGCAGGACAGGGTTCTTATGTGCATGGCGTACGGATCGGGGAAAACGACTATTGCCAGGAATTTGATGCGCGATTTGGCAAACGGGAATAAGGTGCTGTTCATCGCTGAAAATGAAAATCTTGCGCTTGAGATTTATCAGGAGCTGAAAGAGAATATGCGCGTCAGTCTGCTGACAAAACAGCAGCTGCAGCAGTCTAATATGATTATCACCTACTACGATGAAATTTCGGATGCCATCGATGATTTCCGCACGAAAATGAGCAAACGGGTGATCACCCCCCATTATTTTGATACAATTATCTTGGATGATATCTCGAAAGGCATTATGCAGAATAACAAAAATTTGCTGAACTATTTTTACGGGCGTTTTATTGGATTTACCACGATGCCCAAGGAGGATTTGGGAAAAGAAATTTTTTCATTTTTTCGGCTGGAGCGGCCTACATTTGAATACGACTATTTTTCCGCATTATACAGGGATAAGGTGATAGTGGGCTATAAGTTGATTCAGGTGGATTATAGCGAGGATTTAGACGATAGAATGTGGAAAAAGCTTTTGTTTGACAGCGGCTCTTTGAAACGGGTTATCCATATTATCCGGGAGAACATCCTTCTGGAAGGGAAGTGCCTTATTTTTACCGATAACGAAAAACAGGCTTTGAAACTCAAAAATGTGTTTTACGATATCATGAGCTGCTACCATCAGGGACAGGTGGAGGTTCTTGACCGCAGTATCGGGAAAAAACAGGAATTTAAAGGGACGGGCGGCTCCATCCGCATAGGGATTACCTATGGAGAGCTTGAGCGGGGAGTCAACGTGCCAGATATTTTCAATATTGTACTTTTAAAACGAGCCGCATCCAAAACGGAACTGTTGCAGATGATAGGGCGGGGCGCACGACCCTGTACCGGGAAAGAATATTTCCATGTAATTGATTTCTGCGGAAATTTCACCGCTCACAGCATGGCTTCGGATGGTTTTACCGATCGTTCCCTCAATGAAATGCTGTTTGAAAAGAGAATTCGCCTGATTTATGCGATTCAGAATTATGAGAATGCCACCTTTGAACTGGAGGAATTCCGCAGTGAATTGGCGGATACGGTTTACCGCCAGGTGCTGTCCCTGGATCCTTTCTCTTATGAGGTGAAACAGGTTAAGGCTGTTGTGGAGAAATACAGCCGGAAGGAAAGTTTTCTGGCGCTTAGCCGTGAGGACAGCGAGGAGCTTTGCTCCAAAATTGCTCCGCTTATTATGCTTGAAGACAGTGATGAATTTGCCAAACGGTTTGACAACCTTACCTATGAATTGATTTTAGAATATATCCAAAACGGAAAAGTAAACGCGACACTTCAATATGATGTGATAAAAACAGCATTGATGCTTTCTAAGATACCGAATCAAAAGAAAGTGGATAAAAACCATTCCCTGTTGGCTGAAGTACAGTCGGATACATTCTGGAAAAATTTTGACATCATTGATATGGAAAATGTGCGCCGGAAACTGCGGGACTGTGTTTATCTCATCAACCAGAAAGCGGATAAACTTCTGCCCCACATTGGCGGCAGCGATATGAAAGTGCACAAAAGGGAAGAGATAGAATTTTATCTTTAATATGGAGCCGCTAAGGATTTGTGTTATCCAATATATGAAAAACAGAAAGACCGTTTCGCAACATATATTTGGCGGAAAGCAAACAATCGCCATGGAAGGATTCCCTTCCCATGACGATTGTTTCATTTCCTGTTCCATAAGGGGCGCAGCCCTGTCGTTTAACGTTTTTGCGGCGGTATACTCCACCACAGAAAAATGGGGTGGAACCCGCCGCCTAAAAGACGAAGAAATTCTTCATTCTGCTATTTTTAAAATGGTTCATTCAAACTTTTTGCGCTCGGAGAAGAGCTGATACTCATGATAATTCGATTTTTTTTCCGGTACGATTGGACTCGTAAGCAGCCAGAATGATATCCACTGGACGCCTTCCCTCGTACATGTCAATCAGGGGACGCCGATTCTCTTTTATGGCATGCACCATATCGGCAATCTGAAGTCTGTGGTATTCAGTGGTAAAGCCGGCTGGATCGTTGAAGCTTTTCTGCTCTCCCATTCCGATGGCCTTTTCCACAGGGAAATCGGATCCCTCCACATCCCAGCGAATAATAACATCCTCTTTTAAAACCACGGTTCCGTTTGTTCCGCTGATCTCTATCACGCGGGGATAGCCAGGATTCACCGAAGTAGTTCCCTGGATGGTGCCAATGGCTCCGTTTTCATATTCAACCAGCACATTCGCGGTGTCCTCCACTTCAATATTCCGAGCCAGAGTCTTGGTGATGCCGAAAACAGATTTTACCGGTCCCACAAGGTACTGCAGAACATCAATCCCGTGAATGCCCTGGTTCATCAGCGCTCCTCCTCCGTCCAGTTCCCAGGTTCCTCGCCAGGAGCCGGAGGCATAATATTCAGGAGAACGGTAATATTTCATGTAGACATCGGCCAGTATAATTTTTCCCAGCACGCCGTCCTCTATGGCTTTTTTTACGGTCTGCATGGAAGGGGTGAAACGAAGCTGGGATATCACACAGACTTTGACATGATTCTCTTCGCATGCCGTAATCATATCATTTAACTGTTGCTTTGTGATAGCCATCGGTTTTTCCACCACAATATGTTTTTTTGCCTTAGCCGCCTGAACCGCCAAGGGAGCATGAAGGCCGCTGGGGGTGCAAAGGCAGACAGCGTCAATCTCATCGCAATCCAGCATTTCTTCATAGGAAGAAAAGATACGGCAGGGATAGTTTTTTACAAAACGCCCTGCAGATTCAGAATTTCTGTCTGTCACACCGACCAGCTTTGCCTCCTCATTGGAGGTGACAGCCACGGCATGCCATTTTGAAATGGTACCGCATCCAACGATTCCAAATCCTATTTTTTCTTTCATTTTTAAAGTCTCCAATACTTATGCGAGCTTGTAAAGCTGATCCAGATCAACTTCTGTACGCATTTTTTCTCCATTTTCCAAGCGTTCCAGCTCTTCACAGACATGTTTGGCAACACGTTTCAGACCGTTTGTCACGGCACCTGCAATATGGGGAGTCAATACGACATTGTCCAGGAACCGAAGCCGGTTATCCTCTGCCGGAGGCTCGGGATTGGTCACGTCAATGCAAGCGAAAAAGCGGTTTTTTTCCAATTCCTCTATCAGTGCGCTTTCCTCAATAATAGAACCTCTGGCGGTGTTGATCAGTACGGCACCGTCTTTTATCAGCTTCAGATTGTCCCGGTTAAGCATGTTGTCGGTTGCCGGAATAGAAGGGGCGTGAACAGATACAACATCGGCATTTTTAAGCAGTTCATCCAGTTCCGCTTTTTCCGCGCCAAGTGTCGTTACCTGTTCACCGGACAGCGTGGGATCGTATAGCAGGATATCCACATTGAAATTCTGAAGCAGTTTGATGAAATGACGTCCCACATATCCGCCCCCAATAACGCCTACGGTGATGTCATAGAAATCGGTTACCCGGCTCATCCGGTTTTCGTTCCACAATTTATTGCGGGTATCCCTTCCCAGCGTGTAAAAGCCCTTGCAGGCGGAGATGGCAAAGCCCAAAGCGGTCTCGGCTACCCCTTCCCCCAGTGCCACGGCAGAGTTTGTGATGCGGATTTTCCGGCTGATGAACGCATCGCTTAAAATAGGCTTTATACTTCCGGCCGCGTGAATAACCGCTTTCAAATCGGGGCAGGCATCCAGAATGTTTTCGTCCAGAACAGGTGACGACCAGGAGGTAATCAGCACTTCCGTTCCTTTTACGAAATCGATCACATAGTCCATATCCGAAAAATCGTCACGGTCAAAAATGTTTAAATCGCCGAATTCGCGGAGTCTTGCATAATATTTTTCGCTGAAGACGGTATTCCGCTTTTCCTTATTTACAAGTACAGTAATTTTGCTCATCGTTTTTTATTCTCCTCATACAAATTGTCCGTAGTAGGGGGAATCACAGAAGATTCCTCCGCTGGTTTCAAAGAAGGTTTCTCCCAATTCAAAAATACCTTTCCGTGCTTCAATATAGGGCGCGGAGCCGAACAGGGGATGATAGGTCTTCATTTTCTCCCAGTTGGTATAGTTCTGCGCACCGTTGGATTCCAACACACCGATTTTCATTCCCGGCAGCAGGTCAATCCTTGCGGCGATGTTCTTGTTAAAATCGACCATCCAGGGATTTACGGTTAAATCGGCGCAGAAGCAGGGAATGTTTCTTTTATACGCCTCATTCAGTATTTGGATCGACATGGACATGGTTTTGGCGATCGGCTTCAGTGCGATCGCTGTATAGCCCAGCTCGATGCGTTCTACCGCATCCTCATAAGAATGGGCGGATTCGTCTGCTGCGATACGTACTTTTAAATCAGAGATGTCTTCTTTATATTCTTCCGGAAAAGGCTCTTCCAAAATCATAATCCGATCCAGCGCATCGATTTTGTCCGCATATTCCAAAAATGCAGACAGCCGCTGTTTGGAATCATACCTTCCGTTCGCGTCCAGATAGTAAGGGATATGACCGCTTTCGGTGTAGGGAGTCCGCACGTCCTTCACTGCCTCGTGGATCTCCCGGAGACGGTTTTTATCCCATTCCAGCATTTTTTCCATGGAACCGTCCTTTTCCGGATCGGAGCCGATCTTAATTTTCAGGAAAAAGAAGCCCTCATCGATCAGCCTCCTCACATCCGCAACGCTCATATTGTAAGAGACAAGAGGGACGTTGCAGAGCTTGGCATGCTTATTTTCCAAAGTTTTTTTCCACGGTTTTGGAATCAACTTCAGAAAATCTGTTTGGTGATTTTCTTTTGCATACAGTTGCCAGACCGCATTGTCCACGCAAACCAGACTGTTCAAAGCAAAAGTTTTGCGCAGATTACTGTTGTTGGTGATCCGCTTGCCATACGCGTAAACCTTGGGATAGATTTCTTCCAGTAACGTGAAGGGATCTTCAAAGGTTGTATTTTCGATCAGCTTTAGAGCATAGTCGCTCATGGCATACATGTAGGCATTCCCGCAGGACTGAGAGACGCTGGTGAAAACGCGGGAATCAGACCACAGGACGCTTTGTACGCCCAAACCTATGCCAATGTGATCCGCAGTGCTGATTTTTGCCACCGTCTGCCAGAGTTCGTTGAGATATCCGCCTTTGAATCCAAAGGGAGCTTTCAGAGGCTCCCGAATAAAATTAGAGTTGGTTGATTGTATCTTCATTCTTAGTACCTTTAAAGATTCAGATACATTTTGTTGTCATGCGCCGCGTATTCTTCTTCGAAAGCATAGCCGTCAAAGCGCTCATCATTCAGGTCGCGGAGAAAAACTTCGCCGCAGCCGGTATCTCTGGATTTCTTGCCGGCCAGCATAATCATGCAGGAATCCGTGATAGCTTCCACATCTGCGATCGTATTTTTATGATTGGCCAGTTCCTCATATAAATTTTTCAGCAAAGAGATGTAAATATTATCAACATTAATCTCAAAGTGATAGGTGCCCTTTGTTGTCATGATTGTGATATCAAAGGGATGCCAATGATTTAAAAAGGTATTGTATGTAGCTGTAATCCCATTTTCAAATGTAATGAAAAAGGTTTCGCATTCCATATTGTCAACTTTTTTGCTGCGGCCGGCAAACTTACAGCTTTTCCCCTTTGCACCCGCAATGGCGCTCAGTGCTTCCACGACATGGATCCCGTAGTTGAACTCATCTACTCCGGAGGTACCGAATATGTTGAGAATTTCACCCCGTTCTTCCAGCGGCTTTGCCAAAAAATCACGGATTTCATAGGCATAACGCACGGAAGATGACCCCAGAATCTTTGCGCCGCTTGCCGCCAGCTGCCTTATTTTACGAATGTCTTCCATGGATCCAACCATGGGTTTGTCCAGAAAAACCGGGACGCCTTTTTCAATGAAAGGCATCGCATAAGGAATATGCTTCTCCCAGTTGCAGGACTGAATGAAGCCAACATCGACGTGCTCCACCATATCTTTAATTTCATCCACAATCTGAATATCATACTTTTTCGCAAAAGATTCCACCTGATCTTTTCCGCGGAATCCTTTGTTGCATACATAGGCGTATTTCATAGGGATACCGTTCTTCAGCATTTTTTTCGTAAAGGTCAGTGGATGAGACACGTCAATATCTACAAGACCGATTTTAATCATGTTATTTTACCTCTCTTCCATATTTGTTCTCAACAGTCCGCTGACTGTATGGATTTTAAATACGCGGAATGTTATCTTGCTTACTGTATTTATTATATACCTTTTTTTTCGGATTGTCGTTACACAATCTTAGCTTCTTTTTGTCTATTTTTGATAATTTAAAAATAAAGGCCTGCGGCTTCCATGCCGCAGGCCTTTCCCTTATCATTCGATGTTCAGATAATTTTTCAAAAGTTCTTCAAGAATTTCATCCCGCTCCAGTGAGCTGATCAGTACACGGGCATTCTTATGACTGGTGATATAGGTTGGATCACCCGACATAATATAGCCTATGAACTGGTTCACAGGGTTGTATCCCTTCTCAATTAAAGCGTTAAAAACATCGTTGATTATCTTTCGTGGATTCTTGTTTTCATCTTTCACTGAGGGGATTTGGCGTGTTTCATCTAAATTCATTCAAAATCCCTCCTGTTCCTATGGATGCAATTGATTCTGTCCTTAGAATACCGCTTTTTTCGGTCAAATGCAATACTCTTTCAGAAAACTTAACAGAAATGTCATATTTCCCGGAAAATTACCGGAGATCCGCCCCGACTTCTTCCTTCAAGCCTTTTAATATTTTATCCATGGAGGCGTTCACTTCCTCGTCATTCAAGGTGCGGTCTGCGGCACGGAAGCTCAGAGAGTATGCAATACTCTTTTTTCCTTCCGGGATCTGGCTTCCTTTATAGACGTCAAACAAGCTGAAATGTTCCAGGATCTTTCCGGCTTTTTTCACGATAACGGCTTCAATCTGGGAAACCATCACCTCATCATCTACCAGCATAGCCATATCCCGGGTAGTTGCGGGGAATTTGGGCAGATGTTCATATTTCAAAGTGCGGTTGACGGAATCATACAGGGTATTCAGATCCAGTTCGCACAGGTAGACTTTTTCGCCGATCTCATAGTTCTTGCAAACCAGAGGATGTATTTCCCCAATCACCCCGATAGTGTCTCCGTTTTCGTTTAAAATATGCGCTGTACGGTAAGGGTGGAATGTTTTGTTGTCCTGAACCGGTACATAGGAGACTTTGTCAATTCCCAAATCATCCAGCAATGCCTGAACCATTCCCTTAAGTGCAAAGAAATCTGTATTACCGTAACAGCCCAGCGTTACCTTTTTCCGCTCCTCCGGAAGTTCGGTGACAGGAAGGAATTTCGGCAGATATACATTGGCGCATTCGAACAGAAAAGCTTCCTTGTTGCGGTGGCTGTAATTGCGCTGCAGTACCTCCAGCATGGAATGAATGGAGGTTGTGCGCATGATGCTATTTTCCTCGCCGAGCGGATTACTTATCGTTACCACCTTGCGCAGGGGAGATTCCGCATCGATCCGAAGCAGATCGAACAGCTTGGGATTCGTGAAGGAATAGGCATAAATTTCATAAAATCCTTTGTCAGCCAGCAGTGTCTTGATTCTGTTTTCAAAACTCTGTTCTTTCGTGAAGCCGCCCTGCAGGGTATCACCCTGCAGCATGGTGGATTTTATGTTATTATAGCCGTAAATCCGAGCAACCTCTTCGGCAATATCGTTCATGCAGCCGATGTCAATCCGAAAGCTCGGTGCGGTGACCATTCCGTTTTCCACTTTGAACGTCAAGTTTTCCAAAATTTTTATCATGTCAGCTTCCGGGATCTCCGTCCCGAGGAAGCGGTTGATTTTATCTGCCTCCAGCGGCAGGGTAACCGGCTGTTTCTCTATTTTCTGAATATCAATGATGCCGCCCACAATCTCACCGGCTCCAAGCTGTTCCACAAGCTCCAGAGCACGGTTCAGCGCGGGGAGTACCATGTTCGGATCCAGACCTTTTTCATAACGTGCGGAGGATTCCGTTCGCATTCCTAGCGATACGGCGGTTTTCCGCACGGAGGATCCCAGAAAATTTGCGGATTCAAAAACAATGGTTTTGGTGTCTTCGGTTACGCCGCTGTTTTCCCCGCCCATAACGCCGGCAATCGCGTTTGGTTTTTCCTTATCGCAGATAACCAGCATATTAGCGTTCAGCTCCCGTTCGATGCCGTCCAGCGTCATGATTTTTTCCCCGTCCTTTGCACAGCGGACGTTGATCTCATTGCCTTCAATATAGGAGATGTCAAAGGCGTGCATCGGCTGACCATATTCCAGCATGACATAGTTGGTGATATCCACAATATTGTTAATAGCCCGAACACCGGCACGGTTCAGCCTTCTCTGCATCCATTCGGGAGAGGGTTCAATTTTCACATTTTTAACGACCTTAGCTGCATAGCGGTAACATTTTTGATTGTCCTCCACACAGACGCTCAGATAATCGTCAATGTCCTCGCCATTTTCATGATAAACCGATTCTTTGACCGCAAACGGACGTTTAAAGGTCGCTGCTGTTTCCCTGGCAAGCCCAATGATGCTCAGACAGTCGGGACGGTTGGAAGTAATTTCAAACTCCACCACGTCCTCCTTTAAGCCGAGGGCCTTGACAGCATCCTCGCCTATGGGAAGACTTGGATCCAGAATCCAGATGCCGGTGGCTTTCTCGTCGTTGATATTAACGCCTAGCTCCTCATCAGAGCAGAGCATCCCGTTGGATTCCACACCGCGCAGTTTTCCTTTTTTGATCTTTACACCCCCGGCCAGCGTAGATCCTGCCAAGGCTACGGGGACCATGTCGCCCTCCTGCACATTGGGGGCGCCGGTGACAATCTGAACGGTTTCTTCGCCCACATTGACCTGACAGACGCGCAACTTATCCGCGTCCGGATGAGCTTCTATCTTTTCAATCTTTCCGATAACCACATTGCTGATTCCACCGCAGACCGTATCGCAGCCTTCCACTTTGGAGCCGGACATAGTCAGCTCATGCATATATTCTTTCATGGGAATGTCTTTCACGTCGGTGAATTCATTCAGCCAGCTCATAGGTACTTTCATTTTTTGTCCCCTCCTTTAAAACTGTTTCAGGAACCTGACATCGTTCTCGAAGAACAGACGCAGATCGTCTATATCATAGCTTCTCATTACCAAACGTTCCAATCCGATACCGAAAGCGAAGCCGCTGTATACCTCGGGATCAATGTTGCAGTTTCGCAGTACCTGAGGATGCACCATTCCCGCTCCGAGGATTTCAATCCAGCCTTCCCCTTTGCAGACGCGGCAGCCTTCCCCCTTACAGACGAAGCAGGAGACGTCAACTTCGGCGCTCGGCTCTGTGAAAGGGAAGTGGTGGGGACGGAAACGGATTTTCGCATCTTCTCCATAGAGCTTTTTGACGACCAGCTCCAGGGTTCCTTTCAGATCCCCCATAGTGATTCCTTTGTCCACCACAAGACCTTCAATCTGATGGAAAACAGGGGAATGAGTGGCATCCACCGAATCCGAACGAAACACCTTGCCCGGCGCGATTACGCGGATAGGCGGCCGCTGTTTTTCCATGGTACGGATCTGCATGGGAGAGGTTTGGGTTCTCAGAACAATATTGTCGGAGATATAAAAGGTATCCTGCGTATCCCGGGCAGGATGATCTTTCGGCAAATTCAGCGCCTCAAAGTTATAATAATCGTATTCCACTTCCGGACCTTCCGCAATGGAGAAACCCATACCGATAAAGATATCCTCCAGCTCATGCAGAACTTTGGTCAGCGGATGAAGCCCGCCCTTCCGCGGCATTTTTCCAGGCATGGAAACGTCAATCTTTTCCTGCTCCAATTTTTCCAGCATAGCCTTTTCTTCCAGAATAGAAACCTCTTTCGCAATCGTTTCCTCCAGCAAGGCGCGCACCTCGTTTGCCACCAAGCCAATGACGGGACGTTCCTCGGCGGTCAGTTTTCCCATTCCCTTTAAAATCTGGGTCAGTTCTCCCTTTTTGCCCAGATATTTTACCTTGATGGCTTCCAGATCTTTTAAGGACTGGGCGGAACGGATTTCCGCAACGCCTTTTTCTTTGATTTGCATCAAAGCTTCTTTCATTTCTATCATCCTTTCCGTTTTTTACATTCGCAAATGCAGAATGCATCCGGTTTGCGTTTCTTCCTTACCCGGGCACAAAAAAATCGCCCCTGAAAAAGGGACGAATCATCTTCGCGGTACCACCCGGATTCCGGCATTCTTCTGCCGGCGCTCAAAATTGTTAACGGTGTCTCTCACCGCCGCAACTTATTTGGGGAATCCCGTTCAGAAGCGGAGCTGTACAGGCGAACTTCAGGACGATTCTTTGAAAAGTGCTTTCAGCCGGTGGCACTTTCTCTCTGTCAAAGCAGGTCGTTCCCTACTCTTCCTGTATCATAACGCTTTTTCCAATATTACATTTTACTATACCACAACTTTTTTGGTTTTTCAAGTATTTTTATGATTTTTCGATAACCTTGCAGGATTCCATTTATTTTTCAAAAGCACTCCGGTTTTTCAATTGCAGAACTGCCCTTTTTAAAAGGTTTTCTTTCTTTTCCTGCAAAGAGGCCCATTGGCTGCGTTCTGCCGCTTCTCTCATAAAATATTGCTGTGCGGAGAGATTGTTTTTTTCCAGATTTTCCGGTTCTGTATATGTGCCGAAACGATTCAGCTTTTTTGCTTTCACCGTGTCATGAAGGTAAATCTGAAGCATATCATAAATTTGTTTCTTCAGATTTTGGTCTGCAATCGGGCAGGCTATTTCCACACGGCGATCCATATTTCTTGTCATCAAATCTGCGGAGGAAATGAAAATATTCATACCGCTTCCTTCGCCGAAGCAATAGACGCGGGAATGTTCCAGAAACCGGCCGACAATACTGATAACAGAGATGTTTTCCGTCTTACCTTTTAAACCGGGAATCAGACAACAAATGCCACGAACAATCAGTTGGATTCTTACTCCTGATTGAGATGCCTGTGCAAGCTTGTCGATCATTTCACGGTCGGTGAGAGAATTCATCTTCATGATAATTTTGCCTTCCCGCCCGGAAACGGCTTTTTCGATTTCCATGTCTATCTGTTTCATCAGTCCCTGTTTCAGACCGTAAGGTGCAACGAAAAGCGTGTCATAATAACCATCCAGTTTTCCGATTCCCATGTTTTTAAAAAATTCCACTGCGTCCAGTCCAACCGATTCATTGGAAGTGAGGAGGCTCAAATCGGTGTATAGCTTTGCTGTCTTTTCGTTATAGTTTCCCGTGCCAATCTGGGTGATATACTGGATTTTATTTTTTCCTTTTCTGGTGATAAGACATATTTTGGAGTGTACCTTATACTCGTCAAATCCATAGATCACATGGCATCCGGTCTCCTCCATCCGCTCGGCCCAGCCGATATTGTTTTGCTCGTCAAAGCGTGCCCGCAGCTCCATCAAAATTGTGACATCTTTCCCATTTTCAGCTGCCAGGCACAGATATTCCGCAAGCTTTGATTGGTTTGCCAGCCGGTAGATTGTGATTTTGATGGAAATAACATTTTGATCAAATGCAGCTTCCTTCAAAAGGCGGAGAAAGGGACCGATTTCCTCGTAGGGAAAGGATAGCAGTAAATCTTTTTTCTGCACAAAAGAGAGAATAGAATCCTTCTTTGAGATGTACGGGGAGCACTGTGGAAGAAAAGGAGGATAACTCATCCTTGTCCGCAGAACAGACGGCAAATGCTCCGCCAGTGTAAAGACATATTTCATGTCAAGAGGTGTGCAGGAGTAAAAAATTTGTTCCTTTCGGAGATGCAGTTTCGCACTGAGATATTGTTCCATCTCGCTGCTCATTGTATCCTGAATTTCCAGACGAACTGGATCCAGACGCGCTCTTTTTTTTAATATTTTTTTCATATGGCAGCGGTAATCTTCATCCATATCATAAGCTTCATCATCCGGATTGATATCCGCGTTGCGCGTGACGGATATTATGTTTTTCTCAAGGATGCGATAAGAGTCAAACACTTCCTGGGAATATTCCAGAAGAATATCCTCCAAAAGAATATATTCCAATTTATTTCCAGGCGTAAAAATGAGTTTCGGAAGTGTTGACGGAAGGGGAATCATGCCAAACATTTTTTTGTTTGATTTATCCTTTAGCAGAAGAAAAATATAAATCCCTTTGTTTATAAGGTGGGGGAAAGGATGATGGATATCAATAATCTGCGGTGACAAAACAGGCAGGATACGGTTTTCGAAATAATGCTTTACGAATTTTCTGCTTCCGTTTTTAAGTTGCTGCGGTGCTGTGTGGAATACATGGTTGTGCGCCATCAACTGTTGGACTTCTGAAAAAATGTTATCCCGTTTGCGGTACAGAGGAGGGACCGCGTGAAAAATTGAATCAAGCTGCTGGGAAGCCGTCATACCTGTTTTATTATCACAGCTTTCCTCTCCGAGCAGACAAAGATCATGCAGACTGCCTACCCGGATCATAAAAAACTCATCAAGATTGCTTGTGAAAATGGAAATAAATTTGAGACGCTCAAAAAGGGGAACCGACTCGTCTGCCGCTTCCTTTAAAACACGCTCATTGAATTTCAGCCAAGACAATTCACGGTTTACGGTATAGCTGAAATCATAATTTGGGGTTTCCATTCTCTGTTCCTCTTTTCTCTCAACATTTGAGGGACAATCCATGAATCTATTAAACTTTCATCTTTTTTAACAGATATCCCTCACGCACGCCATATCTGCTGATAACAACCTGCTCCGACTGGAATGCATCCATCAAAGTTTCCAGAATCACCATACCCGGTTTCAGAATATGAACGCGATCCGGTACAATCTGCAAAATTTTGTCACAGGTTTCACGGCCGGTTCCACTCAGTTCTTCCAAAACTTTCCGAATGCCGCCGGCTTTCATCTCTTTGTTCTGCACATCCAGTTCAAACCGATCATTATACAGTTTTCCTGTGGCACGGATCGTTCCGCCTACCCCGCAGATAACAGGATAATGAGTTCCTTCTAAAAAGCTGAGATCTTCCAGCTGTTTCGCAACGGCTTTCCGTATGTCTGTACATTCCTTTTCCTTAGGCAATAGCTTTTTTACATACTTGCGGTACATGGCGAGAGAACCGACCGGTATACTCATAGCCTGAAGCATTTTTCCATCCTGAAAGGGAACTAGTTCCGTACTGCCGCCTCCAATATCGATGAGGATGCCTTCCGTTAGCTCCGCATCATGCACGGCACCGAAAAAATCCAGTTCAGCCTCCTCGATTCCGCTCAGCACCTCCACACGGAGCCCTGTCAATTGATAAATAGCTGCCACAGCTTCCTCGGTGTTTGTAATGTTTCTCAGCGAAGCGGTGGCAAACACATAGATCTCATCGATTTCAAAATTGGATAGGATATGCTGATAAAGGCAGAGAACTTCACAGGCCCGGCGAATCCCTTTTTGACACATCTCACCGTTTTTTACGAATCCGATCAATCCCGCCATTGTTTTTTTATGCAAAAGCAGCGTAATCTTTTTCTGTTCCGTCTTATAGATGGAAAGACGGATTGTATTTGAACCCACGTCAATGATGCCGACAATCATAAGATATCGATGCCTCCTATCGATTTTCTATTTTAAAACAGGACAGTTAAATTTCTGTGAAATCCCAATAAGGTTGCTGTTAAATATTTTGTACCGTTTTTCCGGTTTCATAGATGGTAAAAATTTTGCACGTTTTTTATAACATAGGAAATTGCCGGAAATTGTGTGCGGAGCGTTCTTGTTTTTAAAAAATATACCGTCTTCCTATGAAAACGTTGTATTTAAGAATGAAGTTTCTTGGAAAAATAGAAAGAAAGACGCCGATGGATGCTTGAGATCCATTGGCGTCTTTGAAATGGAATATTAAGAGACAATGTATTCGCTTTTAAATTCGGTTAAAATCAAATCCAATATGATTCAACAGCGCCTTGGCTATAACCATATGACCGGTGCCATTTGGATGAACCCTGTCATTCGAGAGAGCATAAGTCAACGCTTTTTCCAAATACTTATCAAAATAATTCTGTGTGTCAATCACCGAACACCCATATCTTGTCCCGACCTTTGCCATGCATTCTCCGTAATTATCGACCATTCTGCGGAATAAATCCTCCCGGTTTGTCTCCATGAAGAAGGGTTTCATAAGAATGATGCCCTTCGTTTTATCCTGCAGTTTTTCTATCATGCGGCAAAGATTTTGCTCATACTCGTCGATATACACATGCCGTTCTTTTATCTGCGCACTTTCCAATTGTCTCCAGATATCGTTCACGCCGATCATGATTGTGACCCAATCCGGATTTTTTTGGACGCAGTCCTCATCAAACCGCGCCAGGAGCTGCCTGGAGGTATCCCCGTTAATCCCCTGATTAATTACTCGGATATTCAACTCCGGATAATAAGCGTCCAGTAGAATTTTGGTAAAGTACACATATCCTTTGCCCCATGCGAGAGCCTGATTGGAATCTTCTCCTGCCCTCAGTTCTTTGCATGAATCGGTAACCGAGTCACCGCACATAACAAGGATATCGTTTTGTTCCAATAACATTATCTCTGCACTCCTCTTCTAATATTTTCTGTAATGTTTTATTGGTTTAAGGTGTCTGCATTACACTGACCATATTGGTTATCGCCGGCTGCAACCACGGAGCCGTCCTTTTTTAGACCAATGGTCTGATTTCTATCTGCTTTCACAGCGATGATATCGGTCCAGCCGGACACCTCGCACTGTCCATAAGCGTTGCTTCCGGTTGCGACGACTGTGCCGTCCTTCCTTAGGCCTACTGTGTGATCTCTTGAAGTCACTACTTTTGTGATGTCAGTGAACCCGGATAAATCATAATTTTCAACTCCGGAAATCGTCGACACCACGGTACCGTCTTTTTTCAGGCCTACCGTGGCATAAGGACCGCATTCCACATCCACAATATCCGTCCAATCCCTTACATTACACTCACCGTTTTCATTGGAACCGCTGTAGAAAATTTCGCCGGATTTTGTAAGACCCACATAGTGATAAGCGCCAGCTGAAACGGTTTTTACTTTTTTTGCTTTGGATACCAGAGTTTGCCCGTATTCCTTGCCGCCAGCGGCAACCAAGGTTCCGTCTTTTTTCAATCCAATCACGAAATCATAACCAACGGTTACCTTTTTTATTTTGTCCCACTTGGAGATCTCAGCGCTGTCGACGGAATTTGTATGCAGTTTGCCATTCTCGTCTATGATCACAGCAAATCCGCTTGCGTCAATTTGTTTTGCATTTGAAATTTCAGAAAGCCCGGGGAAACTGACGGGACGCCCCGTCGTTTTGATCTTTCCGCCTTTTATCACCATCGCATGATTGCCGGTTGCAGCGATCCGATCCTGAGGATCCTCCCGATCTTCCATCATTCCTGTCACTGCGAGAACCGCGGTTGCAAGTACGACGACTGCCAGGCCAATCCATAGTACATTTTTAACAATCTTATTCATAATATCTCTCCTTATTATAAAATATCCCATTCCATTAATAAATAGATATTCTTATTTTATTTTGTATTATTTCAACCTTGCTGTTTTATGCTGCAAAACACACGGATACCTCCATAATACCGCCCTGCCGCAAATCTGCTTCCCCACAGGGTACGATCTTATTTAGCGAAAAGCAGGAGCATTTCCACTCTGGGAGGATAAAACGCCTATATGGTGGTTCTTGCTCCAAAAAAGCGTTTTGTCTTATTATAATATGACTTTCAGAATATGTAAATAGATATCCTTTAAATTTCAACATTGGTTATTTGCAGGTCGATTTTTTGGTTTTCACGTCTAATACCGCCTCTGCGTTGACTTTCCGGACAAGCACTGCTAAAATACGGTCTTGTATTTCAAGAAGAACAGATGGGAGAGAAGGACATGAAAAGAAAGCAAGCAATATATTTTATCTGCAAAATTTGTTTCCTTGCAGTATTGTTTCTTTTGCCTGCAGCTGTTTCCGGTCTTGCGGCAGACAGTGTAGACGATATCAACCAAAAGATAGCGCATTTTGAGCAGAGAAGAGGCTCACTTGAGGAAATGCAGCAGGCTACGGGCCAGCTGGCTGATAAATACAGAAGTATAGGCTACCTGGATGAACAGGACAGCATTCAAAATCTGAAGGTGAACTGGCGCTCTCTGGAGTCGGAACGTATTACCGTCAATAATGAACTGGAGTATTTATATGGGGAAAAGCAAAATGCGGAGGAAAAAGAAAAGAGGTTTCTCGGAGAATTCAGGCTGACAGCTTACTGCCCCTGCCATACCTGCAGCGGGGGGTATGGGTTTCAAACAGCAACCGGCGTAAAGGCGGCGGAAGGCATTACAATTGCTGTGGATCCACGAGTTATACCCTATCATACGAAAGTTTATATTGAAGGGGTAGGATACCGGATTGCTCAGGATTGTGGGGGTGCAGTGAAACAAAAACACATTGACATATTCGTGGAGGATCATCGTTCGTGCTATTTATCCCAGTACAACCAGCCTTCCGCTAAAGTCTGGCTGGCAGATTAGAAATAATAAAAATGTTATTCAGAAAACCACTGTCTCTGGATAATCCTGCTTTTATATGCAGAACCCGGGGAATTTCCTGTGATATCAAAAACAGGGAAGCCTGCGCTTCCCTGTCAGACTGTCAAAAAATTCGGTCTACCGCAAGCAATCACGATGGAATGAATTCCATTATAAAAAAGTTTTTCCTTCCAAAAAACGCAGCTGTGCCTCGCACACTGTTTTTTGAAAAATGCCAATGGCTCCATCGAGGAACCATTGGCATTGCTTGCTTTTCGCCAAAATCAACCCTACCGTACCGTCGTACGCCTACGGATTGATTTTGACGAAATATCCCTTCGTTTTTCGCAGTCTGAAAATTATTGGTTCATCGCCTGATCTAGTTTTTGTCTGGTCTGTGTAATTTTATTCGCGTCGGCGGCTTCTGTTGCATACCAGCCACGGTTCTGCATTTCGGTGAAAAGGTCAAACTGCATGTCGTGCTCCTCTTTTAAAATGTTCATCATATCATCCTTTAAGCAGCAGTCCACACATTCATTTGCCCAAATATTATAATTGGTCTCGATGTGCTTCTGAGAATTCAGGCAGTCTTCCAGAAGTTCTTTATCACAGGTTAAAAAATTATTCATTGGAAACCTCCTAGTTTAAGTGGTTCATTAAGGTAAAATAATGCTGCTGATGTTTGTCTGCCATCTGCGTCCATTTTGTCTTCAGTGTCTGATCCGTAGACTGTTCCGCATAGGAACGGTATTTCTTCACCAGAATAATTTCATTGCTGCATTGTTCTTCAATTGCTGTCAATTCTTTGGAAGTTAAATTTGCCATAAGAAAGCTCCTTTCATCATTCAAATTCAATTTTAGTATGGTTTTTTCCAAGTTAACTATTCATCTTTTTGTATTGTTGTGGTATAATAAGCTCAAGTGATACTTGAACGCAATGAATGATCTTGCGGAGTGAATTGTGCTTTCCGCGCCGGAGGGGCAATTCCATTCATGATAATAAAGTTGTCAATTTATGAAAAGAAAGAGAATGACAGCGAAATCCTTCGTAAATTTATAAAAATAAAAGGGTGTGTAATATGGTAAGATTGGTTGATTTTATCGACAGCGAAATTTGTAAAAGAAAAATTTTAAAACTCTCATCGTTCGCAGAAAAGAATCCGATATTTCACAAGAAAACACAGGATGCCGCCAACGCTTTGTTCATAGATAAGGACAGAGAGAGCTTTTTAAATAAATTAAATGAAATTCGTGAAGAATATGCGGCGGTGCTGGGGGATAATGCACCTGCCGTCAGTCTTTATCTATACAGTATTGGATTCCCGCTGTATATGCAGGGGCAGAGAGAATTGGGCATACCGGAAGAGATAGTGACGGATACCGTAAGGGATATTAATGTCTGGATATCTAATCACAAAGCGATGTTTCATGAAGATGGATTTTCGCAGGATGGATGGATTCTGAATCATTTTCTCGGGGAACTCTATCAGGTTGGAAGGCTCCAGTATCAAATCACAAAATACACCAATCCGACCGAGGTATACAGGAAAGACGACTCTGTTCTTGTGGCCGCGAAAGCCGGGGTAGAGCTGGAAGAGGACGGGGATTGCGTCTATGAAAAACCGGCGGTGAAGAAAACAGTATATGAGAGAAAAGGGGATGTGCTGACTGCTCATTTTATAAATAAAACCACTGGATTGGTTTCGCTGGAACCTGAAACAGTAAATCTGAGCGGTTGGGAAATGGTGCTGGGCGATCAGGAGGACGTTTTGTCCATTCATATCCCTGCAATCGGGAAGATGGATTATGCTCTGTGTAAACAGTCTATCAGCCAAGCAGTAACTTTCTTTCAAAAATATTTCCCCCATTACGAGATAAAGGGATTCATTTGTGCCTCCTGGCTGCTCTCCAATGAGGTGAAAGAAATGCTGCCTCCTCAGTCAAATATCGTTCAGTTTTCCAATTTATTCACTCGAAATATCGCCAAGGGGCATTACTATCTGATTGACAAATGGATTTTTGGACTGGACGTGGAAGATCCTCTTTCCGTAGAACCGACCAGCACACTAATGAGAAAGACGCAGGCATTGATGAAAAGCGGAGGCCAGATCTACGAGCGGGGCGGATTTCTCTTAATTTAAGGACAAGGTAACAATATTGAAAAATAGGAACAGCGGTATGGCTTTAAGGCCATACCGCTGTTCTCTTCTTCTCTTTTGTTCAAATGGTATCATCGCTGGAAAGCTCGTTTGCGAACGCTTCAAGCTGTGCACGGCTTTCCTCGCTGAGTGCTGATTTTATCTGAACGGTAGTGTCGGTGAAGGTTAAATTCTTGCAGGTATCCAGCATCTGCTTCATGGTCTTCGCGGCAACCGGAGCCCAGGTACCATTCTCTATGAAACCTACAATGCGGTTTTGAAAATTCCGTTCCGTCAGATGATGGATAAACTCCCGCATAAATGGGAAAATACCGTTGTTGTATGTGGTAGTAGCTAACACCAATTTGCTGTAACGGAAAGCATCCTCGACAGCCTCTGCCATATCGTAGCGCGCCAGATCGGAAACAACCACTTTTGTACATCCCTTTTCGCGAAGCTTGTCTGCAAGCAGCTCAACCGCTTTTTTGGTGTTACCGTATATCGAGGTATAAGCGATCATGACTCCTTCCGTCTCGACGGAATAGGATGACCAAATCTGATAAAGGTTGAGATAATAGCTTAAATCTTCTTTTAAAACAGGCCCATGCAAAGGGCAGATGATTTCAATATCCAGCTGGGAAGCTTTTTTGAGAAGGGTTTGAACCTGCGCACCATATTTGCCCACGATACCGATATAATAACGGCGAGCTTCGCAAGCCCAGTCATCTTCAATGTCCAAGGCACCGAATTTGCCGAATCCGTCCGCTGAAAACAATACCTTGTCACAGCTGTCATATGTGACCATCACTTCCGGCCAATGCACCATGGGGGCCATGACAAAGGTAAGGGTGTGTTTTCCGAGCGAGAGGGTATCACCTTCTCCCACAACAATTTTCTTGTCCCCGAAATCCGTTCCGAAAAACTGCTTCATCATCACAAAGGCTTTTGCAGTTGCAACAATTTTCGTATCCTTGTATCGTTCCATAAAATGAGATATACTTGCCGAATGGTCTGGCTCCATATGCTGAATAATCAGATAATCAGGGTGGCGGGAATGAAGGGCATGCTTCACATTGTCGAGCCATTTCTCTGTAAAATGGGCGTCTACTGTGTCCAAAACGGCTATTTTTTCATCTTTTATCAGATAGGAATTATAAGACATTCCATTTTCAACTATATATTGCCCTTCAAATAAATCAATTTCGTGATCATCTACACCGATATATTCAATGTCGTTGCTAATTTTCATTGTTCATCTCTCCCTCTGTTAATATGCGTCAAATTTCTGTTTATCATTCGATTTGCTTAAAATAATAACATATATTTACGAATTTTTCAACCTTCGAAAGAATGTACCCGCCGGCAATGCCGCTTGGCACGGTGTTTCCATATGTTTTTAAGAGAATCAGCAGTCATGATTTTCTGCCATATCTTTTTCCATTTGTCTTAACAGCAAGTCTCTTGCCGGGATATCAGCATGCACGGTATCAAACACATAACGGATTGTGTCCAAAATTTCTTTTTTGGAAGGATTTCCTTCCTGATAAGGAAGAAAATAAAGCCCCATGGGAAATCCGCCGGCTGCGGTTGGAAGCCGATAGCTCTTCAGAATCATCTCAGCACCCAGCCGCCGATAAAAACGAATACGTCTTATGGTATTCACATCCGTTTCATTTTCGTGTTCGACTTCCAGAAAAAGACCTTTGGAACCAGGGTATACATCGGAAAGCTGGGGCAGGATTTTACTTCCGTATCCCTTGGAGTGATATTCGCGAAATACGGCAATATAGTCAAGCCAGATATAATCCTGATACGGACAGGTTAAGATGTATGCGACTTGCCGCCCATCCTCCTCGGCCAGCCACAAATCGTATTTTTCCTCTTTTATGAGGGCGGAGAGCCGTTCTTTGCCTTTTAACTCCTCCGAAGGGAATTGAGTGAGCATGTCCTGGTAAACCGTTTCAAATTCTATCTGAGCGCCTTTTTTTAATATCATTTTATTCCTCCATCTATACATTATGGTTTTCGCAGGAAGGTTTTCTGCAATTCGGTGTAAAATGGTGCAAAGTCCATATCGGTTTTGGCGTTCTGTCTGTTCGATGGCTATGAATCCATAATATATTTAGTGTAACATACCTTTACTCTTTTTGGCAACGAAAAGACAGGAAATTTTCTAACGGGAATTTACTGGAGAATTCACTGCTGCAGAAGGCGGCTGATGGATGAAGGATTATCCTTGCCAAAAAAAGATTGATATGATAAACTGTGTTTTAATTACAATACCGTACCGTTTTGAAAAGCAGCCGAGGCTCTCATTCATAAGAGGCTGAAGACTGCATTATCCGAAAAATGGCAGAATGAAAAAACAGGGGGGAAGAATATGAAAGTACTGGATTTGACACATATTATTTCAGAAGGAATGCCTGTTTACCCGGGGACCAAGCCGCCGACACTGAAACCCGCAAGCACTTACGGGAAGGACGGATTTCGGGAGACATTGCTGACAATGTTCTCCCATACAGGCACTCATATGGATGCTCCCGCGCATCTTTTTGCAGGGAAAAGCACGCTCGATCAATTTCCGGTCAGCCAGTTTGTCGGGCGGGCACTTGTCATAGAATGCAAAGAGCTGAAAGAGGGGGAAAGCATCACAATGGAGCATGTCAGCCATTATGGGGAAAAGGCGGAGAAAGCGGATTTTCTGCTCTTTCATCTTGGCTGGGATCAAAGATGGGGTGCGGAGGATTATTTCAATGATTACCCATGTGTTGAGGATGAGGTTATTGATTTTGTCCTTGAAACAGGGAAGAAGGGAATCGGATTTGACGTCATCGGCATGGATCCTGTTTATGACCTGGAACTGCCGAGGCACAAAAGACTTTTTCAAACCAATCAGATTATAAATATTGAAAATCTAAAAAATCTTGGAAAATGCGGCGACGAGCTGTTCTGGTTCTTTGCTCTGCCCCTGAACCAAATTGATGCGGACGGCGCACCGATCAGAGCGGTTGCATTCTGGGAATAGTTTTTTGAAATCAAACGAATCCATTTCGTCATTCAATATGCAGAAACACTCAGTGTACAAAAATAAACGCCGCAGGCTTTTCATTGACAATAAACCAGGGAAATAGTATAATAAATAGCAAATACTGAAATGTTAAAGGAGGAACAGCAGAATGGTTGAACTGATAAAAAATGGCTGTTATCTATTGAACGGAACCGATCTGGTGGAATGCAATCAGGATGGGGAAGCCGTTTTAAAAAGCAAATATAATGTAACTCCGGATTCGGAGAAGGACAGAAAGGCTACAATGGCATACCGGATTTTGGAGAAGCATAATACATCCGGTAATATGGACAAGTTGAAAATCAAGTTTGACGCGATGGCTTCCCACGATATTACGTATGTGGGCATCGTACAGACGGCAAGGGCCAGCGGGCTTGAAAAATTTCCGATTCCCTATGTGCTGACAAACTGCCACAACAGTCTGTGCGCAGTTGGCGGAACAATTAACGAGGACGATCATCTGTTTGGCCTGTCAGCGGCAAAAAAATACGGTGGGATTTATGTGCCGGCACATCAGGCGGTTATTCATCAATATATGCGTGAAATGATGTCCGGCTGCGGGAAAATGATTCTGGGTTCCGATTCCCATACCCGTTATGGAGCGCTGGGGACAATGGCGATCGGGGAAGGTGGACCGGAGCTGGTAAAACAGCTTCTATGCAAGACTTATGATATCAACCGGCCGGAGGTTGTTGCGGTTTACCTGGAAGGAACGCCTCAGAAGGGTGTGGGACCGCAGGACGTTGCCATTGCAGTGATTGGCGCGGTGTTTGCCAACGGCTTTGTCAAAAATAAAGTGATGGAATTTGTGGGGCCCGGCGTCAGCAATCTGAACGTGGAATACCGAATGGGTATTGATGTTATGACGACGGAAACCACCTGTCTGTCCTCCATCTGGAGAACCGATGACCAGGTGAAAGCGTATTTTGAACTACATGGCAGAGAAGACGCCTTTGCGGAACTGAATCCGGGGACAGCCACCTATTATGACAGTGCGGTGAAAGTTGACCTGTCAAAGGTGAAACCGATGATTGCAATGCCCTTCCACCCCAGCAATGCCTATACCATTGAAGAGTTGAACGCAAACCTTTCCGATATTTTGCGGGAGGTAGAAATCAACGGAGCAAAACAGCTGGATAATCCGAATATCACATTTAAGCTGACTGATAAAATCACCAAGAACGGTTTGAAGGTGGATCAGGGTGTCATTGCCGGGTGTGCGGGTGGTACCTACGACAATTTAGTAGATGCGGCGGATATTCTAGAGGGACATTCCATCGGCAATGATGAATTTGCCCTGAGTGCGTATCCTTCCTCCCAGCCGGTTTATCTGGAACTGATTAAAAACGGTTCTGCAGCGAAGCTGATGGCTGCGGGTGCGACCCTCCGAACTGCATTCTGCGGCCCATGTTTCGGTGCGGGCGACGTACCTGCGAACAATTGCCTGTCTATCCGCCATTCCACCAGAAACTTCCCCAACCGGGAGGGTTCCAAGCCGGTGAACGGACAGATTTCATCTGTTGCGCTTATGGATGCCAGATCCATTGCGGCAACGGCGATCAACGGCGGAATTCTGACCCCTGCCACCGATTTGGATGTGAACTACTCTAAACCGAAATATTTCTTTGACAAAACCGTCTATGAGAACAGGGTATATGACGGATTTGGCAAACCGGACAGCTCCAAAGAACTGAAATTCGGTCCTAACATCGCAGATTGGCCGAAGATGTCCCAGCTGACGGACGATATCATCTTGAAGGTTGTTTCAGTGATCACTGACCCGGTTACGACAACAGACGAGCTGATCCCTTCCGGGGAAACTTCATCCTACCGTTCCAATCCATTAAAATTGGCGGAGTTCACCCTTTCCAGAAAGGATCCTTCCTATGTGGGTAAAGCGAAAGCGGTAAAGGTCTTTGAGGAAGCAAGGCTGGAGGGCGAGAGCCCGCTGGGTAAGGATAATGAACTGGATGAAGCTGTACAGAAAATCAATGAAATTAAGAAAATAGATATCCAAAATACCGGCATTGGGAGTTTGGTATTTGCAAACAAGCCCGGTGACGGATCCGCAAGGGAACAGGCGGCATCCTGCCAGAAGGTTCTGGGGGGCTGGGCAAACATTGCTTATGAATATGCCACAAAACGGTATCGAAGCAACTTGATCAATTGGGGAATGCTTCCCTTCACCATCGATCCATCAGACAAACTTCCCTTTGAAAACGGCGACTATATTTTCGTACCGGACATCAAAAAGGCGGTTGCGGATAAAGTATCATCGATCAAGGCGTATTCCATTCATAAAAACGGCGTGTCAGAATTCATGTTAACGTTAAGCGACCTGACAGACGATGAGAGACAGATTATTTTGTCGGGTTGTTTGATTAATTATTACAGAACTCATAAATAAAACATCTCATAAGAATCTGGAAATGCCGGGAAATTTCAAAGGGAATTTTCCGGCATTTCATAAAAAACAAGATAGTTTATTTTTTAGAATTAGTTATATTTAAAAAAAATCTTTTATTTGTTTTTATGGCAATAAAAGGTATTGACAAATATTTAAATCTCTGATATTATAATAAAACAGATAAATATGAAGGGCAAAATTATCGTGAGATAATGACGCAAAGCTATAGGGTCTTAGGGTCTTTTAAAAAGACAGCCAGTTGCTAATGAATTTCTTCATTAGCTTTTTTTATTTTTTGAAATGTAAAAAAATTCAAGGCTCAATGTTTATTATTTGATAAGAATCATAAAAACAGGCTCTGTAAAGTTAACATGAAAAAATAGCACCCGCAATCAGCCAATCTGGCTAAGCAACGAGCAAAAGCTCGCGTTTGCGCTTTTTGGACAGCTCGAGGCCGGCGCACTGTGCCGGGG
>NZ_JAHLPV010000034.1 GCF_018918095.1 Acetivibrio sp. MSJd-27
CTTAACGCTTCGCCGGAATCCGGCTGTTCTACCGTGTTGATGAACACTTTGTCCAGTTCATAGGTTTCATCCGGTGTGAAGGTGATGGGATAGGAAATGCCATCCTTCACATATTTGGAGCCCACAAAGCTTGCCGTGCCGTTTTCCCCAACGGATACGGTCAGAAGGGCGAAATCCCATGCTGTTGTCTGCGGATTGGAAATCAGCTGAGGATAGGGATAAGCAGCACTTGCGTCCACACTGTATGCAGAACCCAAAGCCGCGCTCTTTAAACTGGCTTTGTCCACTGGGGTTACACCGCTTATGCCGGATAATCCGTCTGCTTCCGCATTTGCAGTCAATGCATAACAGTTGGTGTAGGTAATCGTACCTCCTGTCTGTGCCAGAACCTGTGTTCCGGCAGAAGATACAATCTCACCTGCGTTATAGCAGTTTGTAAATTTCAGGTTTGCACTGTGCTGGCACCCACCAAAAGCACTTGCTACGCCGTTTTCATCAGTGGCAGTGATCATTCCCAGGTTGTAGCAATCCACAACACCATCATCGTAGCTGGCACGATGTTTTCCTGCAATACCGCCTGCCAGATTTACCGCGGTAACATTTCCGGCATTAAAGCATTTATAAATATGGGAATAGGAACAGCCAATAATTCCGCCCACTTCCTCATTGCCAATTATATTCCCATAATTTGCACAGTTCTGAATATCTGCTTTATTCGGTGCAACTCCGACAATACCGCCGACATATATATCGGAACCAGTTACAGAACCGTAGTTCACACAGTTGGTTAAAACAGTCGATATGGAACTGTTAGAGAAACAGTCACCGACAATGCCGCCGACACTTTTACTGCCCGTGACAGCTGCTTTGTTCACGCAGCCGTCAAAAGTTGAAGTACTCAATCCAGCGCCGGCAATACCGCCGACTCCGGCTTCTGTACCGGTCACTGTTCCGGTAACAGTCAGGTTTTTAATGGTTGCATTCGTCACGGTAGAGAACAGACCGGTCGAACCCGTCTCGGTGACAATATTCACTTTAATGGATTTGCCGTTTCCGTCATAAGTGCCGGTAAAGGCTGCAGCGCCGTTAATCGGTGCTGTAACTTCCGTTGTAATATCTGCTGTCTGTTTAAAATAGGCTGACGGATACTGTGCTACCAGTTCCAAATCCTCATAGTTTTCAAGGAGATACGGATTTTCTTTCGAACCCAATTCTGGAGCCGGCTCCGGAATGCTGGCAAGCTGCGGATGATCGGAATAGGTGTAGTCAATATATGCCGTCGATTCGCCGGCGTTCAGCATTGCTGCGGTAATCGAAGTTGCGGCGTCAACAGTTCCGGTGCTGGTCGCAGTATCGGTTGTAAGATAATAGCAATTTGTATAGGTTGTAGTGCCGGAGAATTCATCCGCTACCAAAGTAGCAGTGGAAGTTGTTCCTTTATATTTCACACTGCCTGTATTATAGCAGTTCGTTAAACTCGCTGTTTGGCTGGCTCGTTCATAGTTAAACAATGCTGAAGCACCGCGGGTAGCATGTGTTGCGCTGATGTTTCCGGTATTATAGCAGTTCGTCAGCGCAATCCCCGCTCTGCCGGAACCCAGAATACCACCGAGCCATCCGTTCCCGGATATATTTCCAACGTTAAAGCAATCGGTGAATTTTGCACCGGCACTAGCGTAGGCGCTGGTGGAAGCCCCCATAATTCCGCCCACTTTGGTGCCGCTGACTGCACTGATTGTGCCGAAATTGGCACAGGATGTGAAGGTGACGAAAGGTCCGCTTGTAGCCGCGGCAGCAGCCCCCAGAATTCCTCCGGACAGTTGAAATGAAACACTGCCTGCGAGGTTTCCTTTATTGACACATTTTGTGAAAGTGGTGACTGTTCCTTCTGCTACATAGCCAGCAATACCGCCAATATAGTTGCGGGTAGCCGTAGTTAAGGTGATGTTTGCCTCGTTGGTACAATTTTCAAACGCAGTGGAGACTGCCTGACCGACAAAAGCGCCGCAGTAGTCGAAAGCGGTTGAAATGGTTCCTGTGACAGTCAGGTTTTTGATAGTGGCACCGTTGGTTTTGGAAAAGAGACCGGCGTAGGTTGATGTTGTTGTTATTGTAACCGGTATAGAAAATCCTCCGCCGTCATAGGTTCCGGTAAACTCTTTCGTGGAATCTAAAACAGGTGCGGTTACAGCTTCTGTAATATCAGCAGTCTGTTTAAAAGATGCATCCGGATATTGAGAAATCAATTCCAAATCCGCTTTTGAAGAGATCAGATACGGGTCACCTTCTGTACCGGTTCCGGAAGCTGCAGAGGCGCTGATTGTCAAACCTGAAAACAGGGAGACCAGCAGGCAGAGAACCACTGCCAGGGACAAGGCTTTTTTCATTTGAAATACCTCCTTGTATTTATTTTTATATATTGTTATTGTCTGAAGCGAAAGGGATTGCAGTGTGGATGAGGCACTGCAGCATTTCACTTCTGAAAAAGAACGGGCATAATTATTGCGCATAGTACACAGCGCAGAGCACAGCAACCGTGACATTCCACAAATGCCGCCGTGTGAGATAATCTAGCAGAGACTGTTTCAAATCAAAAAACTGCCATACGTGCCGTGTACGGGCAAATCGCTTGTGAAACAAGCGATTGAAGGGCGGCCGCCCTTCAAAAAGAGTTTGCTGAATGATTTATAGACTTGTTAATATATCCCCACAACTGTTAGCAGGAGAGTTGATTTGCGAAGCATGCGGAGGACGGACAGTCTGCATTTATAGTTTGATTATACCCGAAACACAGCTTGTATACCGTGCAGATATAACCTCGCTGTATGATCCTTATTCGAAAGCAGCGGGTACCTTATTGAAGGATCGAGCGGCGAGCAGTATCTTGTACTTCGCTCGGTTGAAACGCTGTTAAGGTAACTTTTGCTTCGCAAAGGTTTTCAAAGAAATCTTGTTATAATCGTCTATTGTTCAAAAATGACCAAAACAGCAATGATACAATGATAGTTGGATAATAAAAAAGTTTTTCTTTCCGAAAAACGCAGCTGCGCTTCGCACGCTGTTTTTTGAAACATGCAATTGCGCACGATCCCGCGCAATTTCCTATGTTATAAAAATAGAGTTTCCTGTCTTTTCGGCGGCAGTATGGCTTGTACGCCGCCGAAGGTGTTGAATGACAGGGATGTCGTTCTGAATGAACGAGAAAGCTTATATCAATTTCAGTATAAAACGGATTTCGAAAAAAGTATAGTTTCGATCTTGCCATCTTTTTGTCCGATATTGCTCTCGTTTTTCGAAAAAAGTTTTGTTGTGAAAAAGAAAAGGCAAAAAATTTTTCATAAATAGGATGAATGAAGGATTTCGTTCATTTCCAAAAGTGATAAAATATTCATTTTGTGATATGGCTTTTCTATCCGTGGTTCTGGATACTGTGTTCTATGCGCAAGAGTTTCATTCCATATGATTTTCATATCAAAAAAAGATAAAAATAACAGCAAGAATGTGCAAAGACAGAAAACGTTTTTTCGGATACAATAAAGACGTATAATGGTATTTTACGGGATTGGTCGGTTTTTGAAAGAGGAGAACGATAAGGAGGAAAAATTCTATGAAACGAGCGTTTAGTATCTTGCTTGCAATATGTATGACCGCTGTTTTCCCTGTGTGTGCAGAGGGGGAGAAGAGTTTCCGATTTTCCTTGGAGAATACAGAGAATTTTCAAATTATCCCCAACAACACCGAAATTTCTGAGGAAAATGGGATGTTTTGTGCTGTGGGAACAGAGCTTCCATCCTTTTACCTTTTGCCTTCTGAACCCCTGAAAGTGAATAATCTGAATCTAACGGTTCGCTATAAATTTAAAATTGAGTCAGAGGGAACACCCAGTTATGCGGCGATCCGGCATTATGGCATGGATTCCGCCATGAATACGGCAATGACGATGGTTCGTTCCCCAAAAAGCGGGCAATGGTACGAAGGGGAATATCCTCTTTATAAAACCACCGCTTCCACTGACAGGAAAATGTTTGAACCGGGAAGCGAGATAAAGCAGCTTCGGTTTGATGTGAAAAATACCACGGGCAAAGAGGTCAAAGTCTTTTTGGAATACATTGAAATAATCTGTCATGAGGATGATACATTGGGCGAAACTTCAGGGACAGAGCAAATTCGAAAAGCGGAGGAGCAGATCAAAAAGGCAAAGCCGGGGCAAACGGTTATCCTTCCCGACGGGGATTACCGGAATGTCAGCTTTACTGTAAGCGGAAGCGGAACGGCGGAACAACCGGTTACCGTACGGGCTCAGACACCGGGCAAGGTTCGGTTCTCCGGCTTGTCGTCCATGGTGATTGACGGAACTGGGGTAACAGTGGACGGCATTCTGTTTCAGGATGGATGGAGTGCCAGAGTGATCACGTTTTCTCAGGATTCCCGCAATTGCCGCCTGACAAACAGCGGGATTATCAATTTTAATGATAGGGACAAGGCGACGGATACCCGCTGGGTGAATATCAACGGGAAAAACAATCGGGTGGATCACTGCTTTTTCCGTGATAAACGGACGCAGGGAGTCTTGCTTGAAGTCCTGCGGAGAGATGAAGAGGGGGATAACCACCAGATAGACCACAACTATTTCGGTTTCTATGAAAAAGGGATTGCCAACGGTGCGGAAACCATCCGTATCGGAACCGGGAATTTTGCGCAGAGCAACTCAAACACAATCATCTCCAACAACTTTTTTGAAAAATGTGACGGGGAAGCGGAGATTATTTCCAATAAATCACAGGGGAATCTGTTTCAGAACAATACCTTTTTCAACTCTGCCGGATGCCTGACACTTCGCATGGGAAAAGGAAATCTGGTGGAAGGAAACCTGTTTGCCGGCGGTGCGGCTGGATTGCGGGTAATTGATGAAGATCAAACGGTGAGAAATAATTACTTTTACAGGATGAGCGGCAGGGGAATCGCTGTGGAGAGCGGTACCGATCCCAATCCGGCCGCTTACTATCCCGTGAAAAATGTACGGATTGAGAATAATACGTTTGATTATTGTACCGCGGCTGCTGAGATGAATTATGGAATGACAACTCCGGATATGACAGTGGCATATCCGAGAAAATACCCGCCTCAAGGGGTGTTTCAGAAAAATTTAATTTTTGCGGATGATGGGAAACAGGCGGTGAATGAAATAGGAACTTCCTGCCAAATCAACTATTTGGATAATCAGCAAGTAGGTGGAGAGCAAAATTCGGTTGACGGCTTTTTGTATCAGAAAATTGCATTGCTTCGAAATGACACCGGTTTTTTATATACGGATTCTGCGGCCGTCGGCGCGGATTTGTCAAAATTGGCGGAAACGCCGCTTGACCCTGTTGACATGATGCCGGAGTGGATTGCGGAGAAAATTCGGAAAAGGGAAGCGGGGTTTGAAGCCTCCGGAGTTTCTTTCCGGCAGGACTCGCCTTTTGGAAACAGGGATATGATCGCACTGGCTGTTGGAAAATCCAGAGCATACAGGCGGGGGATTGTCCCGGTTGACGCGAGTCCGTTGGTCACCCCTGTTATTTTACAGGATAAGACGATGGTGCCGTTACGATTTATCAGTGAGGCCTTCGGGTTTTCGGTAGAATGGGACGAAGGAGAACAAAAGGTGACCTTGGAAAAGGATGGTGTCTGTGTGGAATGCTGGATAGGCATTGACAGGATGATTGCGGGCGGAAAAGAAATTTCCCTTTTGTCCGCCCCGGTTCTTGTGGAGGAGAGAACGTTTCTTCCTTTGCGGGATGTGGCGGAAGCAATCGGAAAACAGGTTTACTGGGATGACAGAGGGATTATTTTGATAGGGGACGATGACAGCTTTCTTCCGGAGAAAGAGTTTTTTGATTTGGTGATTGACTACCTTGGATATTAAGAAATGAGATATGGCAAGGCTGGGAAAAACAGAATGTTTTCCCAGCCTTGCCGCTTTTATTCGTAAAGCATATTCAAAAATTCCTCCACCATAATCCCGTCCTTCCAGGAACCGCCCAGCCGGTAAGTTTCGTAAATAGCGGTGCGTACAAAGCGGTGCGCTTCCAAAACGGAATCACAAAGTTTTTTCCCTTTTGCGAGACAGCCGCATACTACGCTGGCAAATGCGTCTCCGGTACCGCAGTATTCCCCTTTTACATAGTCGCAGGGAATTTCGATCCCCTGGCCGTCCTCCCAAACGATAATCGATTTCCCGGTTTTCATTGGCACGCCGGTTATTACAATGCTGGGAACAGAGAGCATATTAGACAGCTTTTCGGCAAGCCGGATTGCTTTCTTCGGTTCGGTTTCCTGATATGGAATTTCTGCAAGAAGACAGGCTTCCGTGTAATTCGGGGTAATCAAATCCGCATTGAGGCAGAGCTGAGCCATTTTTTCAATGCTGTTTTCATCAAATGCGGAATACCGTTTTCCGTTGTCACCCAGAACCGGATCCACCAAAAGTTTTGTGCCGCTTTGTTTTAATTGGACAAAATACTTTTTTACAATATCCATTTGTTGATTGGATCCCAAATATCCGCTGTAGGCAAACGAAAAGCCGCTGCTTTCGGAAAGTATATGGGCAAACATCTTATCCAGATGCTGGGTCAGATCCACAATATAGGGATTATCAAAGCCGGTATGGGCGGATAGGATTGTAGTGACCACCGGGCATACTTCTATTTTCATGGCGGACAGAATAGGTATGATGACCCCCAAGGAACATTTTCCCACACTTGACAAGTCGTTTACCGCCAGAACCTTATGCTTTTGCATGATTCATTCTCCATTTCGTTTTTCGTTTATCAACTGACATTATTTTAAACCGTATCGCGAAAAAAAACAATACAAAGTTGCAAAGCAGAAGGATTATCATTGACAATTGAATCGTTTCGGGATAAAATGGAAAATAAATAACAAGAAAAGAAGGAGAGCTGAAACGATGGCAATATTGGTAGCCGGCGGCGCTGGGTATATAGGCAGTCACACTGCCCTTGAACTGTTGGAAAAAAAGGAAGATGTCATCTATCTGGACAACTTGACAAAAGGGCATAAAGACGCTGTGATGGGCGGAAAGTTCTATCAGGTGGATTTGCTGGACACGGAAGCTTTACGCAAGGTGTTCCGCGAAAATGAGATCGAAGCGGTAATTGATTTTGCGGCTTTTTCTTTGGTGGGAGAGAGTGTGAATGAGCCGATCAAATACTATCAGAATAATGTGGGGGCAACCATTAATCTTCTGAAAGTGATGCAGGAAGCAGGAACCAAGAAAATCGTTTTTTCATCCACGGCCGCTACATACGGGGAACCGGAAAATGTACCGATTTTGGAGAGTGACCGCACCGAACCAACCAATCCTTACGGTGAAACCAAATTGGCTGTGGAAAAAGCGTTGAAATGGGCAGATCGGGCTTACGGAATCAAGTATGTATCACTGCGCTATTTCAATGCGGCAGGAGCCCATATCAGTGGAAAAATCGGAGAAGATCACACGCCGGAGACCCATTTGATCCCCTTGATTTTAGATGCGGCGCTGGGAAAACGGGAGTCCATTTCGATCTTTGGGACGGATTATCCCACGCAGGATGGTACCTGTGTGAGGGATTATATTCATGTGACGGATCTGGCAAACGCACACATTCTTGCAGTCGAGAAACTGCGCAGAGATCATACCAGTGCAGTGTATAATTTGGGAAATGGAAAAGGATTTTCCGTGCGGGAAGTGATCCATGTAACCAAAGAGGTGACAGGGCTGCCTATCAAGGTAATTGAAGCGGAAAGAAGAGCAGGAGATCCAGCTGTATTGATCGCCTCTTCGGATAAAATCAAAAAAGAATTGGGATGGAATCCCCGGTTTGCTGATTTGTCCACCATTGTGGAAACTGCTTTCCGGTGGCATCAGAGTCATCCAAACGGTTATGAAAATTAAAAAATAACTGTGGGCAAGATGTCCCCCGCCGCTTCAGGCGGCGGGTTTCATATCCGCAGTCAGCGGGAGTGCAATCTCCTGCTGACTGTGGCACTGCCAAGCAGTGTTCTTGTCCTCGTTGAATGACGGGACAAGCCCTTATTGAACGAAAAACAGACAAAAACAAAGCCAAAGGAGATTGCCCTTTGGCTTTGTTTTTTATGTCATATCAGAGAATTCATTTTATTCTTCTTCCTGCGGTGCAGCGGATACCGCGGCGGGCGCTGTGTCCGGCGCATCCTGTTTGGAGGAAGCCAGAGCTGCTTTGTACTCCAAGATAATTTGGTTATAGAAAGAGCACTGTGCGACACTGAAATAGCAGGCTAGGAAAAGAAGCCCGATTCCGGTCGCTATGATTGAAATAATTGAGAGAATGCTGTTTAGTATAAAATGATAGCTGATGAAATCCAGAGAATAGGCAACGATACCCGGCAAAAGACACACAAGCCCCCAGCCTAAAAAACTCAGCTGAAACAAAAGCAGTTTTATTTTATTTCCCTTCATCAGCTGCCAGGACATTCGGAACAGTCTGGAAATTTTCATTTTCGGATTGTCGATAATAAGATAGGGAATCAGTGCAAATCCGTTTAACAGAACATATAACCAGAATGCACCTGCAATCGTCATTATGCAAAGGATAGCCGAAGTGAGAACCGAATGCTTTGCAAATACGAGAACAAGTCCGATTAGGAAGCCGAAAGGTATGGCGGCAATATAACCGCAGGCACTGATGATCAGACTATATAAAAGGTATCTCGGATAAAATTTTCCTGCTTTGAACAAATCCCTAACATAGGGAATATCGTTTCTGCTGAATTTCAGCATGCAGAAGGACAGCCCGAGAGCCATGAAATCTGCAAACGGATAGAGAATGATTTTGGCAATAAAGCTCCAAGCCTCTGATTCAAGCAATGTACCGGGCAGGACAAGTATAAAGCCTGCCGCCCCCGTGACAAGCCCCATAACCAGAACAATTACAAAAGCAGTCCCCCAGAATCCGCTTAGGCTGTCTTTGGCGTCCCTTTTGATTTCGCCGAATGTTGTTTTTAATTTCATAAAAACACCCCTTTCGACAATATTTTACCATATCAGGATAGTTTTTTCAATCTATATTCGAAAAGAAAATCGTGCAAAAAAGTATAAAATACTACTATCAAAATAGAAAAGTATGTGTTATAATGATAACAAATTTGAATATTAAAACACAGTCAGGTGAAGGGAAGCCGGTGCAAATCCGGCACAGTGCCCTCTACTGTAATTGATTCGGACGTTTTAGAAGATTTCAGCCACTGGAGGCGGCCTCCGGGAAGGCAAAACGCCCTTATGTCATAAGTCAGGAGACCTGCCGGCTGTGAATACCTATACCTAGGGGAAGATAGGAAGGGGAATGGCATTGCGCCTTTATCAAGTGATAATTTTCACCTCTCTATCTTTCGGATAGAGAGGTTTTTTTGAGGAAAATGGAGGAATTTGAAAAATGAAACGAAGCGTATCGGTATTTTTAATTGTCTGCATGCTCATTTCGCTGATGCCCTGGACGGTTCTTGGAGCGGAAACGGTTCAGCTGACCGTCAGCGGACGGCAGGGAACTGTCATTTTGCAGACGGAGCGGCAGTTAGAGGAGGACGAAACGGCGCTTACTCTGATTCAAAAGGGATTGGGAGATGATCGGCTGGAGATCACGCCATCTTCTTATGGCGCCTATGTGACAGGAGTGAAACAGGAGGACGGCACATGGCTCAGAGCCGGGGATGACGGTATATACAGCGGATGGCTGTATCGCATAAACGGTGCGGAAGGTACGCAGAGTGCAGAATACTGCAGCCTCAACGCTGGTGATCAGATAGAATTTTATTATTCCGATGGTTCCACCTCAGTGGCTTCTCTGGATATCACACTGCAGGCGGCGGCGGATTATTTGTATCAGAATATCCCACCCAGCTATGGCGGATGGTTTTACAAGGACTGGCAAGTGATCGCTCTGGCCGGTGCGGGTTTTGAGGTATCCGAGGAATACACCGTGAAAACAGCTTCGGAGCTCATCAAGAAATTGTTGTCCGACAGCAGCAATATCACGGATTTGGAGCGCTTTGCCCTTTCCTTTGCTCTGGTGGGAAATGATATCCGTAACTTTCAAGGGTTCGACCTGATTGAGACAATCTATAACTGCAGCCGTGAAAAGATGCTCCGCCAGGGGAACAACGGGCCGGTTTATGCGGCGCTGATTCTTCATTCGCTTGATTATGAGGTGCCGGAGGACGCGGTCTGGACGAAGGCGAAGCTGCTGGAAGAACTGGTAAAAACGCAGAACAGTGACGGAGGATTCGCCCTGTCCCCCGGGGATCCCAGTGATATTGATATCACAGCGATGGTATTGCAGGCACTGGCCTTTGACAAAGCGGCATATCAGCAGCAGATTGACCGGGCGGTGGACTATCTGTCCAAGCAACAGCAGGAGGACGGCGGATATATCAGTTCCTACAGCGGGGACAGCTCCGAAAGTGTAGCCCAGGCTATCATCGGTCTGACAGCAGTCGGGGTGAACCCGGAGACAGACAGTCGTTTCATCAAAAACTACAACAATCTTCTTGCCAATTTGATGACGTATCAAAGAGCCGACGGCGGATTTGCACATCTGGCCGGCGATACAGCGTCCATGTCGGTGTCCACGGGACAGGCGATGATGGCGCTTCAGGCTTATAAAAAATTTCAGCAGGAACAGGGACACTATTTTGATTTTTCCGATTTGAATTTGCCGGTTACAACGCAGATTCCGGCGATATCCAAAAATGCACTGCGTGATTTGTACTTGCAGTGTGCCGCACTTTCATTGGAGGGGTATTCTTCCTCTTCCATTGCAGAATTTCAGAGAAATCTGGAAAACACAAAAATGGTTCTGGAGGACAGCACCGCACAGGGGGACGACATCGAAAAGGCATACCGTCTGCTTATGCAGGCAAAGGATAATCTGTCCCAGAAGGCGTTTGCAATCCTGTCCATTGAGAAGAACGCAGTGAATCAAGGCTTTATTTTTCCTCCGACAAAAGTGGAGCTGGACGGGGAAAACTCCGCTTTCCAATTGGTGAAAAAAGTGCTGGGAGACAGGGTTACCATTCAGGGGGATGCGATCGTGTCCATTCAGGACGGAGGCGAAGCCGGTACTGTCTCCGATCAAATGGCGCAAAAAATGGACGAGCAGGGGATTGTCCCACAGCCGAGAAAAGCGGATGTCCTGTCAAAGGGCGATGTGACGCAGCAATCCAAGTATCTTGTACAGGTGCAGGAGGGTTCTCTGGAAGGGCAGCTTATCCGAATCGCTTTTACTCTGGATGATGGAAAGGATATCGGGTGGGCGCAGGAAGGCAATTATTTCCCTGCTGTCAATGGGAGCGGAGCTTTTTTGGCTGCCGCTTCGCTGAACAGTATCGACCGCAATGCATATGGATCCAGGCAGCTTGCGAAGATTGAAAATGATTTGAATCAGATTTCCGTTCTGCTGAATTCCTTTGGTTCGGAACAGTCGGAATGGGACGCACTGGAAAGCACGCTTAACAGCAGACTTGCGGAGGTGCCGAAAAAGGCACTGGAGGAACCGATCGCTGCGGCGGAGGAAAAACAGGCGTCTGATTATACCTCGGAAAGTTTTCAGGCGATGCAGGCCTGTCTGAAGACGGCAAAGGAAGTGTTTGAAGATATCAGTGCGTCCTCTTCCGAGGTAGCGCTGGCGGCTTCTTCCCTGGAGACGTCTATCGGAAACCTGCAATCTGCCGGCGGCGGAAGTTCGCAGGAGAAAACAGTAGAATTGACGGTAACCCTGCAGGAGATCAATGCAGGGATTCTGATCAATCATAAGAAAGTATCCCTTTCCGACGGGGATTCGGTGTATGACATCCTCGCCCGGGAAGTGGGGGAAGAAAATTTGGAGACCACTGGAGCCGGGGATACCATATATGTCGCCGGGATCAAGCATAACGGAAAGTGGTACCGTGAATTTGACAAGGGGGCAAAGAGCGGTTGGCTCTATACCATAAATGGCAGTACCGTCAGCAAGAGCTGCGGAGCTGTCTATCCTGAGGCAGGAGATAAAATTATCTGGAAGTACAAAGTGGATGGAACCGGATCTACCGGTGGTGCCTCCGGCGGCGGTGGAGGAACCACGGTTACCACCACACCTGCGCCTTCCAATACGCCGGCACCTTATCAGAGAAGGGTGGAGGAAGCAGTTTCCGCTATCGCGCAGAGCATGCAGAAAAAAACAGAACTGACAGAATGGGAAGCATTTACACTGGGCAGAATGGGATTCCGGCTTCCGGAGAATGGTATGGAACCCATATGCAATGCTGTGGTGGAAGCCCAAGGCGATTTTCGCAAGGTGACGGATTTGGAACGGTATATTTTGACATTGACGGCAAACGGGTTTGACGCTTCCAGCTATGAAGGCATGAATTTGATTGAAAAAATGCTAAATCATGAGAATATGATGATGCAGGGGATAAACGGGCCGGCATTTGCTTTGCTTGCGCTGGACAGCGCGGATTATGGTGTGCCGGAGGGTACAAAATGGAATCGGAAGAGTTTGCTGAATGCCATTCTGGAGAGCCAGAATGAGGATGGCAGCTTTTCGCTGGAAAAGGGCGGAGAATCCGATCCGGATCTGACGGCAATGGCGGTTCAGGCAATGGCAGCCTATTCGGACAATACACAGGCGAAGGCAGCGGCGGATAAAGCGCTTGACTGGCTCGGAAAACAGCAGCAGGATGACGGTCTGTTTTTGCTGGATGGCGAGAAGACATCCGAAACAGTCGTTCAGGTGATTGTGGCGTTGACCTCCCTTTCTATAAATCCAGAACAGGATACTCGGTTTGTGAAAAACGGGAAAAATTTGGTGGACTGTTTGTTTGATTTTCAGGTAAGCGATACCGCCTATGAGCATATTCAAGGGCAGGGAGCGGATGATATGGCAACGGAGCAGGCGTTTTACGCCCTTGCCGCTCTGAATCTGCTATACGGCGGAAAGGATCCGTTATTCCGCATCGATCGCCTTTACCGGGATCAGGGCGAAATCTCCGACTGGGCTTTTGAGTATGTGAAAAAAGCGAAGGAACGCTCGATTATGACCGGGGACGATCAGGGACGGTTCTTGCCGCAGAATTGCCTGACCCGGGCGGAACTGACCAAGATTCTCTGTGAGCTTTTTGATTTAGAGCTTTCCGGGGACAGAAGCAATCCCTTTGCTGACGTGGCACAGGATGCCTGGTATACACCTTATATTTTGGCCTGCTATGAAAAGGGCTATGTCAAAGGCACCGGAGAGGAATGGTTTTCACCGGACGCGCTTCTCACAAGGGAAGAGATGGCCGTGATGATCGCAAGAGCCCTTTCTCTGACCGGGGAAGACCAGAGGACGGATGATTGGCAGGAGGTATCGGAGTGGGCGCTGGAAGCCGTTTCCGCCGTTATGAAAGAGAACATTATGACACCCTATGAGGGGAAATTCGATCCAAAGGGCAATGTGACAAGGGAGATGGCGGCAGTCATCGCAGTGAGACTATCTGAATAAGTCAAGATCGGTTCGTCGAATAGGAGAGAGGAATGTGAAAGGTTTGAAGGATAAAAAAGTATGGGTTTCGTTTCTTTTGATTTTTGCGATTATTGTTTTGGGAACAGGCGGAATTCTGCTTGCAAGGCACCAAAAGCTGGCTGCCGAACCATCGGAGGCTCCCTCTCCTACGGTTGCTCAGGAACCCATTACGAATGGTGAAGAGTCCTCAGGGGAAGAAGAAACAGCAGTACCGCCGCAGACAAACACACCCTCACGGGAGGAAAATGCGGATGGAACAGACGGGGAGCGGAACACCCAAGCGCCGCAGCAAGCACCATCCTCATCCGGTGCGGAAACGCTTCCTTCCCAAGAGCCCCCCGTTCCAGCTATGCCGGACAGCGGCGGACAGGAGCCGGCAGCGGAGACAGAAACGCCGAGAAATGTTTCACAGGTCACTTTGTCGATACAGGTTCCAGATGAAAACCGCTATATTCTGTCCCCTGTAAAGGTGGATTTGGAAGAGGGAGATACCGTTCTGACCGTCCTGCTCCGCGCCACCAGGGAACGGAAGATCCAGATGGAATACAGCGGCGGAAAGAAGAACGCCTATGTGGAGGGGATTGATAATCTCTATGAATTTTCCAAGGGAGCTGGAAGCGGCTGGATGTATACTGTGAACGGTGCGTTCGCCGGGAAAAGCTGCGGCGGTGTCACCGTGAAAGAAAATGATATCATCTGCTGGATTTATACGCTGGATTTAGGAAAAGATATTCAGGGAAAGGTATGATCAGTGCATAGAGCAATGTGCAAAGTATATTGTTGCGCTATGTCCTTTATTCTTTGCCCTATGCGGGTATTGAACCCTAAAAATGAAAATTACGACGGAGGAATGCCATGCAAACCGGATTTCAAAATTTAAACCCGGCCGTCTCGTTTGTTTACTTGCTTCTGGCGGTGATACTGTCAATGGTTTTGCTGGACCCGCTTCTTTTGATGCTGGGTCTTGTTTTTGTGTTTGGTTGGTGCCTGCTTGAAAAATGTGCGTTGGACGGCAGTCTTTTATGGATTACGGGGACGGGGCTGTTTGTGCTTCTGCTGAATCCGCTTTTGAATCACCGCGGAAGAACCGTTCTGTTTTATTTTTTTGAAAATCCGGTCACGCTGGAATCTTTTTTGTACGGATTTACCGCCGCGGTTTCCATCATGACAGTGTTTCTGATTTTTATGGTTTATAACCGGATCATTACACCGGATAAATTTATGTTCCTGTTTTCCAAACGGCTGCCCAGAACCTCGCTTCTGATTATGATGTGCCTGCGGTTTATCCCGGCGCTCCAGCAGCAGTATCGGGAGCTTTCCGGCGTGCAGAGAGTAAAGCATCCTGTCGGGCGGAAGCGAAGGCGGCGGGAAACCCTTCAGGAGGCTTTCCGTCTCTTAACCCTGTTGTTTTCCGGCGCGATCTGCGGTGCGATTGAAACCGCTCAGTCCATGCGCGCGCGCGGATACGGCGTGTATGCCAGACGCACTGGCTGGAGGGAACAGCGGCTGACTGCCGCGGATTTATTGGCATCGGTTTATATCTTGTGTACTTTTTTGGGAACCATTGGCCTCTGGTACGGCTTTGACTTGAAACAGGACTTTTTCCAAACGGGCTGGCAGCCGCTGGGACAGCCTGCCATCTATATTGCGGCTGGTTTCTTTTACGCATTTCCCATTTTGACAGAAGGAGTGGAACGGCTGAAATGGAGCTTTTCAAACTGGAACAGTTAACTTTTCAATATCCTGTGAATGATATGCCCTCTTTAAAGGACATCGATCTGACGATTCATGAGGGAGAATTTGTTTTGCTCTGCGGAAGCTCCGGCTGTGGAAAAACAACCCTGTTAAAACAGATGAAACGGGAGATCACGCCTGCCGGCTCTCTTCGGGGAACCATCACCTATCGGGGAATTCCTTTGCCGGAGATAGCGAAGGAGGCTTCCGCCCGTGAAATCGGCTTTGTTTTTCAGAATCCCGACAATCAGATTGTAATGGGGGATGTATACAGCGAACTGGCCTTCGGCATGGAAAACCTGCGGTTTTCCTCCGCTGAGATGAAGCGGAAGATTGCCGAGCTTTGCAGCTTTTTCGGGATGGAAGGATTTTTGGACAAAGAGATCCTCCAGCTTTCGGGCGGGCAGAAGCAGGTGCTGAATCTGGCCTCTGTGCTGTTGCTCCAGCCCAGAGTGTTGCTTTTGGATGAGCCAACCTCCCAATTGGATCCGGTTGCCGCCAAAGAGTTTTTGCTCTTTTTAAAACGGCTGAACGAGGAGTTTGGAATGACGGTTTTGCTGAGCGAGCATCGGTTTGACGATGTCTATCCTCTCTGCAGCCGGGTGCTGTTTCTGCAAAACGGATCTGTGCGGATAGATGCGGAGCCAAAGCAGGTTGCCAGGCAGCTCAGCGCGGAGAAAACCGATTTTATTCCGGCACAGGCCTTCCTCTCCCAAAGACTTCGGGAGCATGTGGACAGCGAGGCGGAGATCTGTCTTACGGTGCGGGAAAACCAGCGGTTGCTCGAACGGAATCTGGATCGGCTTCCCCCATGGGAACCGTCCGTGCAAAATGCGGAGAAAACGCGGGAACCACTGCTGGCAGTTAAGCGGCTGTTTTTAAAGTATACCTTGGAGGGAGCCTATGTCTTAAAGGATCTGTCCCTGACGCTGGAACAGGGGAAGTGTACCTGTCTGCTGGGGGCCAACGGTTCCGGAAAATCCACACTGCTCAAGGCGATCGCGGGAATTTTAAAGCCCCAGGCGGGAAAAATCAAATGGATGCGGGGGCAGCGCTCGGTCACGTATCTGCCGCAGAATCCCCTGCTTTTCTTTTCCTTTGAGCACGCGGAGGAGGAGCTTCGTTCTGTCGGTGCGGAGGAAGAGAAAATAGAACGGCTGGTGTCTCGTCTGGAACTCACCCATTGCATGCAAAAGCATCCCCATGATCTGAGCGGCGGGGAACAGCAGCGGCTGATGATCGCCTGCGGGTTGCTGCGGGAGGCCTCCCTGCTTCTGATGGATGAACCGGCCAAAGGACTGGACCAGAGAATGAAAGCCAGACTGGGAAGCTTGCTTCAAGAATACCAGCAGAATGGGGGAACCGTTCTGCTCGTCACCCATGATGTGGATTTTGCGGCCAGCTATGCGGACAACTGCTGTCTCTTATTCAATGGAAGTACCGTGAGTGAGAAAGGCACGGCAGATTTTTTTGCCGGAAACTATTTTTATACGACAAATATCAATCGGATGGTGCGCCGGCGGTATCCGGCGATGCTGACCAGAAAAGAGGTGGACAGCCTATGGCAAAAAAACTGATTTTGCCCGTATTGGTCATTGGCGTGCTGGTTCTTGCTTACACCTTGTTTCTGGAAAAATATTATCTTCCGGTCAGCTTCCTTATCATCCTGTTATCCTTTCTGCCTTTTTTGCTGCGGTTTGAAAGGCAGGAGCGGGGAGCGGAGGAAATTCTTCTTCTGGCAATTCTGGCGTCCGTGGCAGCGGTGGGCAGAGTTCCCTTTGCGGCCTTACCCAGCGTCCAGCCGACCACCTTTGTCATTATGATGACCGGAATTGTATTCGGCGGAGAATCCGGCTTTATCGTGGGGGCAACCGCCGCTCTGGTTTCCAATCTGTTTCTGGGGCAGGGACCTTATACCCCTTGGCAGATGTTTGCATGGGGGCTTTTGGGACTGCTGAGCGGCGTGCTGTTCCGCTCTCCCTCTTCGCGCAGGATGCCCTTGCTCTGTCTGGCGGGGTTTGTCTATGGATTTCTGTTCGGATGGATTATGGATACCTGGTTCGTTCTGGCTGGCTTCGGCGGCGCGGAATCTTATCTGGCTGCCTATGCCGCCTCCACCTTGTTTAACCTGAACCATTCGATCTGTAACGTGGTGTTTTTGCTTTTGTTCTATCAGCCATTCTATAGGGTTTTGGAACGGGTCAAGGTGAAATATGGGCTGCTGTCGGAAAACCGATTTTATTCTTAGAAGATCGAGAAAAAGGGACAGCGAGGCGATTTGATATGCACCCCAAAAGTTAGACACTTTTGGAGGTGCATATTTTTATGGGAAAGACAGGAAAAAAGAACAGGACATACTCGCCAGGATTTAAAACGTGTGTTATAATGGACATTTATGAATGTTTAACGACAGTCTGACAGCCGGTGGCACGGCTCACGGGATTCTCACCCTCCGCATAGTTCTTATGCAACCGCCCAATGCAGTGACGCGTTCAAGACGGGAGTATCATTATTTCATCATAGCGTCATTGCTGTGCAGAATTGCCTTTTATTCTGCATTTACGGTAAAAATGTTTCTCGCTCCGGCATAAAGGAAAATGAAGTTGATAATTTAAGTCCGACCATCGTGGCGCATTTACTGTATAAGCTCTGCTATGACTGAATGTTGAAAGACTGTCTATACTGCGCCTATGCGCTTTCTTTGTCAAGGAACATTTATTCTAAGCTATTATCAGCCTATCAAAACATACCCGATTTTGAATATGTTTTGATAGAACGATAATTGAGGTAAAAAGGGGTGCGGAAAGGGAACGCACCCCCAACCTCTTTAATGCCGGCTTTTAATCGGGTAAGATTTTGAAATCGGTTACTATGCAGTAAATCAACCGGGCTTCAAGACGCTTTTCGATTTCTTCATCAACATAATAATATTCGTTACCGTATTCGTCTGTAAGCGTCCGTGTTGCCAAACTGCGTATGTACCGCCGGTAGTGAGCGAGAACAGCGCCCAAAGCCTGTCCGTCACCGCTCATTGCGGCAATGATAACCGACAGCGGTAAGTTTTTTACATTTGAGGCCACTCAAAACCCTCCTTTTCCAAATAGTCGCGCATAAGTTTCAGTATACGGGCTCGCCGCTTTGATGCATTCTGATGTACCGTGTCAAGCTCCCTTGCAATTTCCCTGTCGGTCATTTCCATAAAGTATGAAAGCAGAATAATATCCCGCTTGTCCGCCGGAAGTTTTTCAAGAGCTGCCGCAAGCATATCGCCCTTAACAACTATTTCTTTTCCCTAAACATCAAAGGAATATTCGCCGTCAAAATAGTTGTCATACGCTGCCAATTCGTAGAGGTCTTTTTCGGAAAGCTCGTCATACGATTTTTCTTTGATAGCCTTATTGCCAAGCTCACGCCGAATGTACCTTGTTTCATTTTTCAAAACACGGGTACAGAAGGCTCCGAATTGATTCTGTATGCGCTGTTCGCTTTTTTGGGAATTTTTCATTTTCTCACCTCCTTCCGCACTTGCGAAAGTGGTGTTCTGTTTTCCCTTTCATATAGGTAGTTCAGAAGTCGCCGTTTTGGCAACTCGAAAATGAAAAAATTTTGAAAAAATTTTTTTGAACGCATTTTGTTCCCCCGTATTGATATTTTTTGAATATTCAATACGGAGGACGACGGAGCGCGGCTGTGATACGGCGGCGGTTTGCGGTGATGTTTGTCCGAAGATTTGCGGTGATGTCCTTTGAATTTATGTTTTTTGCGCTTTGCTCTGTGCTTCATAAAGTGTCCTCCGTGCCGCAGGGCATATCCGACAAAAAGCATAATTTTGTCCTATGCAGGGCAATTTTTTATTTATGCGGTAATCGCTTTCGCTTCCTTTGCTTTGTAATATCATATAAAAAGGCACAAAAAAAGCCGCCCGGCAATAAAGGCGTTTTGCCTCTATACCGGGCGGCCTGCTATGCCGTCGTTTGTCCTCATTTTAAGAGAGTGGTTTTAATATTAAGCTTTGTTTTATTTTAGGTTTTCCAGCATACGCATAAATACCGCGGCTGCCTGCGCCCTTGTCGTATTGGCCTTCGGTGCAAAGCTGCCGTCCGTATTGCCTGTCATAATGGACTTTTCCGCCGCCCATATTACAGCGTCCTTTGCATAATCTGAAATATCGCTGTTATCCGTATAGGCCGTGCTGCCGCTTGTCGTTATGTCATATCCCTTGAATGCTGCATAGCGATAGATCATTGCCGCCATCTGCTCTCTGGTTATATTATCATTCGGAGCAAATTGATTTTCGGAAATCCCAAAGATTATACCGTTATTGCTTGCCCACGCAACAGCCTTTTCATAATAGCTTCCGCTTTCTATGTCAATGAAGGCGGCTGCGGCTGTCTGCGGCTCGTTTTCAATACGGTAAAGAACTGTAACAAACATTGCCCTTGTAATATCGCTTTGGGGTGCAAATTCCGTATTTGATACACCTTTCATCAGACCGTTTTCGTATGCGTATTTCACCGAATCGTAAAACCAGTCATTTTCTCTGATGTCGGTAAACGGATTCTTCCAATCGCCGTCCGGCGTTGTGCCTCCGTTATTTTTTTCTGTCCACTTTGCGTAGAGAGTAAAGCTGCTTGTTACCTTTTCGGAAAAATCGTACTTGGTTTTGAGTTCTTTATCCGAGTACCAACCGTCAAAATCAAAGTTTTCTTTTGTCGGCGCTGTCGGCTCTTTGATAACGCTGTTTCTTGTAACGGTCTGATTTGCAATCTTGCTGCCGCCGTTTGTTTCAAACGATACGGTATAGCGAGTTGTTCCGCCGCCTCCGCCTCCGGAACTTCCACCGGTTTTTGTCCAGTTTGCGGTTACGGTTACCGCTTTATCGGGCATGGTAAAGGTTGTTTCCTGCGCTTTGGTATCCGCAAGCTGTATGCCGTCGTCCGATGTCCAGCCGCTGAAGGTGTAGCCGCTGCGCACGCCCGCATTAATCGTTACCGTTTCGCCGGTTGAATACTCTCCGCTGCCCGAAACCTCCGCATAGCTTTCATTCACCGTTACGGTGTTGGAGGTTTTCTTTGTTACAAGAGCCGTCTGCGGCAAGGAAGTATTTGCTGCAATGTCCTGTGCATACAGCATTATAACGGCGCTTGTTTCACTTTCAAGCTGTCCGGAAACAGCAAAGCTTCCGTCTGCTCCGGCAAGAACCTCTTCATTTTTGCCGTATACGATTCTGCTGCCCGCATCCGCCATTCCGGTTATCGTATATTCGCCGGTTTCCTTGTCGGCGTAGAATACGTCGGAGGAAAGCGTCAGCACGGGCGGCTCTTTATCCATATCCACAAGCAGGAATACGCTTGTTACGTCCATGTCGGAAACAGCGTCAACCTTAAACATCAGGCTTCCCTCAAATTCGGGAATTGCAAAGGTGTTTTCTGTGTTTTCCATCGGTATTTCTGCATTGGAATCCATTCTTGTTACCTTAAACGATGCGCCGGCGTCCGAACCGCTTACCGTCAGGGTGTTGTTTCCTCCGCCGACATACGCATGGTAAACGCCGTTTTCATCGGCGGTACACTCGCTGCCGTTAACCGAAAGCGTTATTTCAACAGGCGTATATTTCGGCAGATATTCTCCCGAGGATTCGGTTTCCCTGCTGTAGTACTTTCCGTCCTCCGATTTTTTGTATGCACGAACGCCGATCTTGTAGGTCTTGTCCGGCAACAGATTCTCGGCAGCAACCGACTCTGCGGAGCTTCCTTCTTCGTTTACGCGGACACCGTTTCCTCCTACTGTGAGCGCCATATCTATAGAGGTTGAGCCATCATTCAAATCATATCCGAAGCCCGTATCTGTCCATGAACCGTCTTTTTCCTCATAGATTCTCACGGCATAACCGTCTGCGCCGTCTGCCGCATCCCACTGTGCATGCATTACTTCATTCCCGGACGCCTGCAAGGTAACGTTTGCCGGTGCAGACGGCTCGTATATATTGGTGTATGAAACCTTACTGCCAAATGCCTGATTGTCAATGGCAATAAGCGCTTCCTCCTCTTCTCCGTCGCCGTTGATATCAGCCAGTTTTTTCGTCATAAGAAAGGCTGTTACATAGTATTCTCCGGTGGGAGCCAGCGCACCCGATGATGGAACGGGAAGCGTAATGTTTGAAGTATCGCCTATTTCCTGCTCGGAAATCATATAATCCGCTCCGCCCTCTTCGTTTGAAAAATAAGTGCGGATAACGTAAGGCGTATCCTTCGCGGCATACTTCACCTGACCGGAAAGCTGATTGCCGTTCAGTGTCAGAGCCAATTTCTCGAACGGCTCAACGGAAAACGCCTTTTCATCGGTAAATGTCAACCCGCCTGCGTCAACGGTATACTTGCCGCCTTCTTTAAGCCTCAGAAGAGCCAGACGATATTTTTTGCCGTCAGCGTTTGTTTTTTCCATATCTGCGATAGTTGTCGCACTGACAGCTTCGTTGGGATTAAACTCACTGTCGTCGGTCATCCAGTCGATATTAAGCCGGGTGTTGCTGTCATTGAAAATCTTCAGGTTGTCTTTGATCTGCTCCTCGGTGAGGTTTCCGTCAAAGGCAAGTACGATATACGGCGCTTCGTCCGTTCCTGCACTCACTGAGATTTCCGTCCGGCTCACGCCGGTGCTTGCAAGCGCAAGGTTCTCCTCACGCACCGCCGCAATATCCGCTCCGCCGTCTTCCGCAAGCAGAGTCACAACCGGCGTCACACCTTTATCCGCCCAGTTCCATTCGGGCATATAGCCGAGCACCTTAAACTCAAGGCCCCAGCCGCCGCCCTTGCGGAAGTTGGTCTCCACGATCTTCGGCACGAGTACCCATGCCCGGGCACTGGCGAACCAGCCGCCCACCTGAGCCACCACGCCGAGGTACACATCGACATTTTGGAAGGCTTGCTTCATACCCTCCTCGACGGTGACGTTTCTGATCGGGAATGCCGTCTGACCGCCTACGATGAGATTGATATTTCCGACATTAAATCCTTTGCCGGCAAAGACGGGACTACCTTTTGGAATCTGCAATCTGCCTGCAACCGTGCCGTTTGCACCGATTGCAAGATATACATTATCCTTGCTGTCATTCACACCGCCGAAAGCGCCCAATTCAATAGAAGAGTCAAACGTTATAACGTCTATCTGTTTACTCGGCAGATTTAATGCAAGCTCTTTTGAGCCGCCGAAATAAACGCCTTGATATGTATTGCCTTTATAACTGCGTTCCTGTCCGTTTAATTTTAAGGAATAGCCGAAGCTGTCGATAATCTGCGTCGCCGCTCCTGCGCCTACAAGGTTAACATCGGTCGCTTTTAGTGAAATCTCGCTCGGTCCTATAACAATGTTACCTGTTCCCTCGATAAGATGCAGATAGGTTCCTGCCAGCGCACCTCTCAGCTTTACGGGCGGAATGTAAAAATAATTGCCGTTTATCGTTGCGGCAAGATCCTTAAAGCCTGCGCCGCCGCCGTTAAGCTGTCCTACCGGAACGGGCGGAACAAGGACGATTCCGGGTGACGCTTTTACAAAAAACCACAGCTCGTCCGGAACGAGAGAACCGTTTTTAATGCGTTCAAGAGCAAGCGACGCCTCGGTTTCAAACAGGTCAAAGGCATTCAGTTCAAGGCTAAAGGCATACCGTTCCTCACCCTTAAAGGTGTTGACCTCACCCTCAACCTTTGCAAGCTCCAACGCCATCATCTTGGCGGTGTCAAAGCTGCCCTTTGCTTTCACGCCGTTAACCTTAAATTCATACGTCTTTTTGCCGCCTACTGTCTTTTCTTTTAAACCGTAGCCCAGCTTTTCAAGTGAAAATTCAGCGCCGTCAAATATTGTTTTAAATCCTATTTCGCCGTTGAAAATGAGGTTGCCGTTCACGTCGGCAGATGCCTTTTCCAGCTTTGCCGTTGCATACGGAATATCAACATAAATGATTGCATCGTTTTTATCCGGCTCAATATCAAATATAAAGCCTTCTTTTGAAAGTGTGATTTTTAAAGAGCCCTCCGCACCGCCTCTCGGCTGATAGAATTTGAACGAGGGAGCGTTCAGGTGAACGCCGTGTTGCTCGATACGTCCGTCCTTATGAATAATCAGCTTTCCGCCGGCATTTTTGTTCCATGTTGCCGTCACGGAAGGAGTGAGCATTGCGGCGCCGTCCGTAAACACAAAGGAAGAGCCGTTTGTGCTTTCATACTCTCCGCCGATTTGCGCAACGGGGGACGAATTGTATTTCTTTTTCAGCTTCTCAAGCGCAGCGTCATCAGAAACGTATTCAACGGTAATTGCGCCGTTTGATTCAAATGCCGCAAGACGCTTTGCGGAAAAGCTTGACGATATTTCGTCAGGCTTTGTGGGAAGCTCCTCACTCATCGTTTTCAGATCGCGATAACCCCACAGATACTGCGAACCGATCGACATTCCCGTATTTCCGTCAATGTCAAAGTAGGTATGGCTTCTGCTTTCCACCCATGTAAGAACAGGACAATCGTGTGGCTTCACGGTAACGACCTGCGGCAGACTTACACGCAGCGGAGTATCTCCGCAGTACACAATATCGAACTTATCGTAGTAATCGGACAGACCGACAAACGGATTTGCCCACGGATAGGCGTCTGTATAAAGCTCATTAACATAAACGCCGTCTATATCGCCCCACGAGGTATACCCTTTTGGAACGTGCTTTGTTGACATATCATCGATTTTGCCTGTGACAACCGAACTTTTCGTTGTTCTATCGCCGCTTTCGGTTACCGTTGTGCGATCCATCTTAATCGCCGGGCCTCCGGGGCTGTTTGCGGTTTCACCGTGACCCATTCCGGTGAAGCTGTTTATCACATACCACCACTCAAAGTAAAAATCATGTCCGAATAAAGCATCGCTGTTCATTTGTATATCCCCAACAGTTGTCAAAACGCCCCAAGCCGTTTTGTCCTTTTTGTCAAGACATACAAGCTCGTGATAAACCGTTACTTTTGCCGGTATTCTTGTGCCGTGCGGAGTTCCGGGAATATCGTACAGACCTATGTCCATGTTGTAGTCTGCCTTAATTGCGGTATTTTCCCCGTTCGGCGTTTCGGACACAAACTCCGCCTTTTGCAGTGTGACAGACGGATAGGTTGTCTTCTTATTTCCTCCGCCGGTATAAACATTAAATTCGCAGCCGGGGGCTTGAAGATCCTGTGTAAAAACCTCGCCTGTTTCCTTTGCGATTGCCCTCGGAACCGTTGCCGTATAGGTTTGATACCGAAAATCGTAGAAATAAAAGCTTATGTAATCGTTTTGCAGAAGAAGCGTTTTTAGACCGTTTACTTCAAAGGTAAGCGTTTCGTTTTGCTCGGGCGCCGCAAGAATATTCATCGGCAGCGCGCAAACGATGATGCAAAGTGATAATAACACCGATAGTATTTTTTTGTTCATTTTCTGTTCCTCCTATTTTTTATTTTGATGCAGATAACGGTAATCACCGTTGCGGCGACGAATGTCACAACGGCTGTCAGTACATATCCGCCCACTCCGTCAATCAGCAGAATTGCACCGCAGTAACCGGCAACCGCCGCACTTTTGTACGATGCCGGAAATAATGCGGCACAGCACAGCAAAAGAACGGAAAGCAGGGCGGTTGCCGCCTTGCAGAAATTCAGCTTTTTTGTCTCCCTGCGATATTTTATTTTTTTTGCTCGGGTGAAAACTAAGCTCATTCTTTCCGCATTGGATTTCAACTCAAACACCTCCTCGATTTGTCCTTTTATTATATAGGTGCTTGAAAATATAAAATTCCCCCCCAAAAAAATAAAAAAGACCGGATTTTTACCGGTCTGTATAAAACAAAGTTATTTTGAAGCAGTCAATTTTCTGAAGGGGGCTTTCAGAAGAAGCAGAATAATACAGGAAACAATCGGAATGGCATAACCAAGCTGCTTTATCATTCCGTCAGTTTTCATAAGCATATTAAACGTTGCATGAAAGGTAATTGCAACGCATAACAGTCCGAAAATACCTGCCGCCCTTAGTGCGGCAGGGCGGCGGAATACCCTGAGTCCGTATCCGATGATAAAGGCACAGGTAATGTGCATAGCGCCCGATGAGAAGCCGCGCACAAATAAATAAAACAGATTGCCCGTTCCGTTTTCCAAAAGGTAACATATGTTTTCAAAGGTAGCAAACCCCACTGCAATATTGAAAATAATATTACCTCCGTCCTCAGGGCAAAGTTCAAAAACAATCAAGCCGAACAAAAGAGGCAGCAGCTTTACGGTTTCCTCTATAACCGGTGAGATTTCCAATACGGCATATGTATCCTGTGCATTGTAAAGCGCCGAAAAAAACGTATTCAGATAGGCAGATATAATACAGCAGACAAAGCCGAGAACGATAAAAAGATAGTTCTTTCTGTTGCCTGCATTTGTGCCGAGTGCGGCAATTAAAAACGGAGCCGCAAGGCATATAAATATATTTTCTATGTTGTACGGCATAGCTTTTCCTCCCTGCTTTGCGCAACGGCTATCAGAATAAGAGCCGGATTCAGTATCAATATGTCAACCAAATAATAAGGATTCACAAAAATATTTTTAGTAATAAAATACGAAGAAATCCATAAAATATATTCAGCCGCATAAAAAAACAAAGCTGCATAAAAAATCAAAGGCTTTTCGGAACGGTTTCGGATTTTTGCCAAGCATATGCCTTTTACCGCATAATATCCCAATACTCCCATCGCCGTTCCCATTAAGATGTTCTCAAAATAGCTGCCTCTTGTGTAAAAGAAAATACACATAGCAAGTGAAAATACCGGTAAGATCCAAAAAACGGCTTTCTCTTTCTGCTTTTCTTTCGGCATATCTGCATAAAGACGCAGAGCAAGAAAAATATATGAAGCCGTCCAGCTCAGCTCCGAAACACAAAATACAAGCGGAGAAGTGCCGAACAATATCAGGTATAGTACCCAATAGGCAAGCCCCATTCCGAAGCTCAGGTAAAAAAGCGATACCAAAAGACGATTGTAGCTTCTGATTCGTACTGCTGCAATGCAGGAGTGACCTCCGCAAATAAAAATACAGAAAAGCTGTAAAAGATTATCTGTCAGCTCTGTCATTTTTCTCGTCCCTTTCTTTCCTTCTTTTATGCAGAATATCACACATCAGGGTTACCGAAATGCCGAGTAAAAACGCCAGAATACCCACAACCGCATAACCGGCAAAGGCTTTGTCTGCGAAAACACCGGCAGCGTCGGGCAGCGGCATTTGCTCAAATCCGTTAAAATTCAAATCACAGACAAGCGCCGATACAGCTGCGATTAAAGCAAGACAAAACGAACAGTACGAGATGACCGCAAGCATATGTTTTTTTGCTTTGCGCCGCTTTTTCAGTTCATCGGTTCTTTTTTTCAAAAGCAGCATTCTTTCAGTCGTTGAACGCACTTTTTATTCCCTCCCTTTCAAGCAAAGGTCTTAAATTCTTCTTGCTGAGCTGCAGCAGCTTATCAACCTGTTTTGCTGACTTTTTTAAAATTGCAGCGGCATCTTTATATCGCATTCCCTCAATATACACGAGATAAAGAGCCTCTTTCTGCGCAGGCGGCAATCGCTCAATGCATTCATAAAGCTGTCTGTCCCGCTGTGCGAGCCACATATCATCTTCAAATGTATTTTCTATACAAAAATTCATTTCTTCATCTGTAAGAAGAATATGTCTTTTCGCTTTTCTCAAAAACATCAGTGCGTGATTGCGGGCCGCTTTATATATATAGCTTTCAAAGCTGCTTTTAATCTTCGGACGCTTGTCGACAAGATATGCAAAAACCTCTATCAGCAGGTCCTCCGAATCGTGAAGATTTTTCACATATCCGTTTATATACAGTGTCATTTTGTCGCCGTAATATTCCATAAGCCTTTCAAGAGCCTTTGCATCACCCGAAAGGTATTCGTTATAAATTCCTGTTGTATCCATTATTCAACAAACCCCCTTCTTCGTTTGGTTTGCCGGACAATTTTTCCGACAGAATGTGTCATCATGCTGATACAAAAACCCACATTAGATTATATCATACATTTTAGTTTTCGTCAATGAGCCGGAAGGGTTTTCAGCGTTTTGCACTATGAAAAAATTGTAAATTTCTTGTTTTTCTCAAATGTGGGAAAACAGAAATGTCTTTGCTTTATAAATGAATTTCAAAACAAAATAATCATTTTTTCTCTCAAAAGAGTTGCCAAAACCGTATTTTCCGCACTACCTATATAGAGGGAAAAACCTGCGCTTTAAGAGAATAGCAAGCAAAGCGAGTGAGTACCCACTCACGATTTTTACGGCGGTCATTTTTGCAAAATTGCCGTAAAAATATTTTGGGATATTCCCAAACCCTTTAAGTGATACCCGAAAACTTGTTTTCGTTGGTAGAACTTATGCAGACGATTGTCAAATCGTCTCAGCCTGTCGAAAAACGCATGGATTCCATCAAGCGAATCCACGCGTTTTTGTGTCTATTGGGAATAAAAACATGAGTATCCGATGCAGCGTGCCATGGTTCCCATCCCGCCACTTCCACATGGCCAGC
>NZ_JAHLPV010000035.1 GCF_018918095.1 Acetivibrio sp. MSJd-27
GCCGGATTAAGGCTTGAGTTTTTGCCATGTTTCTGTTATATTGAAAAAGCAGGGAGCAAAAACACTCCCTGCCAACCAATTTTACCCTTGTTTGGACTTTACACAAAGTTAGAAGCAGACCCGCTCTTTCAATGAATAGTCCCTCTGATGGAAGACTATTTACAATTTCAGACGGATATCTGTTAACGATTTAAGTACATTTTCAGTCTCCGATGTTTTCTGTCTGCTTTTCTTTTTCGGTTTCCAGGCATCTGCCTGCGTCATTTTGATATGTCCGCACAGCTTTTTATTGAAATCCACAACTATATTTTGTCATGCAAAAGCCGGCCTTCCAACGGATAGATTTTTGTTCTGTCTTTTTGAGGGTCGGCTTAGATTGCTCTAAGAGCCTTTTTCAAATATTTATTTTTCCGGAAGCAAACCGTCGAAAAAAATGTGATTGATTTCCTGCAAAGAGAGATTCAATAAATCTTTTAATAATAATATTTGTTCTCCCGAGAAAGTGCATGAATCTGCATTTTCTTTCATACAATAAGTTTTAACGGAAACATGAAGTGCTTTTGCAAAATCCTTTTGTTTCATATCATGCTCTACTCTTTTTGCCTTGAGCAGATTAGTATCCATTTTTCCACCTCCTAACAATTCAGTAGACTATTTACCATTGTACTATATAAAACAAACAGTAATTTGTTAAGTTTAAATATGGAAATAATTATAAAATTGGTAATGCGGATCGTTGTTTTTTGCCTTTCTGATGTATAATAAATAAAAAATGAGGTGATTGCATTGACCTTTGGTGAAAAAGTGATGCTTCTTTTAAAGAAACCAAATGACACAGAAAGAATTAGCGGAAATAGTTCATACAACAGAGGTATCCATCTCCAGGTATACGAATGATACGCGCATACCGAAAGGGGATATTGTCGTCAAGATTGCTAATGCATTGCATACTACCACGGATTTTCTGCTCAGTGAAGAGGAAAGCATCACCTTGCATTTGCCCATGTCTTCGGCAGAAGCAAAAACAGAGTGCAGGTTTCGCGAGGAATCTGTGCATCCCGTTTTTTCAGAGGCAGAAAAACAATTGCTTGATAACTATAATCGATTGAGTCAAAAAATGAAAAAAGTGCTGCTCCGTTTGAGCGAGACGCTATTGAAAGAAGAGGAAGAAAAAAATTGCCGGTAAAGTAATAAGAGATGCCGTCTGTTCCGTTTGGTTCGGAATAGACGTTTTTTTATGTCTTTTTGTCATAGAATCAGATTCTTTTTCTTGTATTCGCTGGGCGTAATACTGCAATAGGATTTGAAAATTTTGCTGAAGTGATAAATATCGCAGTAGCCCAACCTTTCCGCAATCTCTGTGATGGAAAACAAATTTGTTCTTAAATAGCGCTTTGCCCATTTGATCCGTATAATCTCACGGTATTTCAGAGGAGTGAAGCTGGTGAGTTGGATGAATTGTTTCCGAAAATAAGATTCACTCATCAGGCACATTTTTGCCAACTGTTGGGTCGTGAATTTTTTATTAAAATTCTTATTGATGTATTCGATTGCCAGTTCAATCGGAGAATTTTTAGAGGTGTCAATTGCATTTTTTTCGTATTGAGTACAGATAGCCAGAAAAATTTCGCTCAAAATAATTTTCGCCCACATCAGGGAAAATGGGGAATTTTCTTCCCATATTTTCACCAGAGCATTCACTTTTTTTCGAAAATAAGTGCTGTCGCCTGCACTGAAAAAGGTGGGCAGTCCAAATTTTTTAAAACTGCTTTTTTCATTCAGTGAAAAAGCTGTTGTGACGTATTCCGAAGCACAGTCCCCTGTTTGTACAGAATATAAACTTCCTTTTTCCACAATCAGAAAATCATTTTCTTTGAAGGAAAACACTTTTCCATTCTGATCGGTATAGGTTCCGAATCCCTTTGTAAAATAGACAAATCCACTACTGGAACGTCCGCTTTTAAAAATGCATTTGAAATGTGGTTCTTCCACTTTTCTCAAGATAACGGAGATGGAATCAATCGTCAGATCTCTGTAAAATTCATTGTGCATACTGCGTTACACTCCTTTGTTCCGAAGATTGATTTAAATTATAATCGAAAAGGGAAAAAGTTTCAAGCAAAAAAATCGTTTTATACAAATTATGAGCGAAATGTACATTGAAATCAGATGGCGTTATGTTTACAATGATTTTAGAAGAGAGGAAAGGGGAGTTTTTCTATTTTACGATTTGAAGATTACAGTATAAACGGGGCAGCATTGAAAGAAGCGAATCCTTTGCCAGACATAAAAAATCTGACATACATCCATGCAGATTACGAATTGACGGAGAATATCGCCGAGGAAGAAAAGGAATCGATCGGCAAGGGAATGATTCAAACAATCCTGCCGTATAAGATACAAGATCACTACACAAGGGAACGTATTCCAAGAAAGCACAAGGCTGCTGTTCTGGAAAATGAATATATGAAAGCCATATTTCTGTTAGACCTTGGCGGAAGATTGTGGTCATTGTATGACAAGAAAAGAGATCGTGAGCTTTTGTATGTCAACTCCGTGTTCCAACCGGCAAATCTGGCATTGAGAAATGCTTGGTTTTCCGGAGGAGTGGAATGGAATGTGGGGATTAAGGGGCATAATCCCTTGACCTGCGAACCGCTTTTTGCACAGAGTATAGATAATCATATTCTCAGAATGTATGAATATGAGCGGATTCGTGATATCGTTTATTCGGTTTCGGCACTGTTGAACGAGGATAAACTTTTGATTAAAATCCGAATTGAGAATACTTCGGAAAAAGAAAAATATATGTATTGGTGGTCTAATATTGCAGTTCCTGAGGAGGATGGCACTCGGGTAATTGTGCCTGCAGAGACAACTTTTCGGTGTTATTACAGCAGTGATCATTACATATTGGATAAAACGACCAATCCAATCAGCGAAGGAATTGATATTTCCTATCCGCAGCACCTATCTATGTCACAGGACTTTTTTTATAAGATTCCGCAAAATGAAAGAAAATGGATTGCAAGCGTTGATGCAAACGGGAAAGGTTTACTGCAATATTCTTCCGATCGACTGATTGGAAGGAAAACTTTTTTGTGGGGACATGGGAATGGCGGAAAACGGTGGAATTCCTGGCTTTCCAACGGGGAGGATAAATATATTGAAATCCAGGCGGGGCTTATGCACACACAGCTGGAACATTTTGTGATGAACAAACATTCTGTGCTCGAGTGGACGGAATGTTATATGGCGTTGGATTGCGACCCAAAAATGGTGCATTCCGACGATTGGAAGACCGCTGTGGAAACAGTGGAAGAGCAACTTCACAAGAGATTTGCTGGTTCCTCTATCGATGCTTACGCGAATCAACTGTTTGTGGAAAAAGAGGGAATATTAAAGCATTACGGCTCAGGTTGGGGAGCTTTGGAAAATCAGGTTCGAGAGCAAACAAAACAGCAGAAAATCAGTGACCTTGTCTTTCCGGAAGATTCCTTGACGAGCGAACAGAAAAATTGGAGCAAATTTTTGAAGACAGGTGTTTTAGATTGTCCGAAGGTGACAAAATGGCCGAATAGTTATATCGTATCAAAATTTTGGTTAGATACTTTGAATGCATCCATTCAGGGTGGGCAGAATCTCCACTGGTACGGTTATTATCAGCTGGGTGTGATGAAGTATGCCAATGGTTTTGTGGACGAGGCGAAAGATTGCTTTATTGAATCTCTGAAACAAGAAAAAAATGTTTGGTCTTATCGAAATCTTGCCTATCTTTATAAAAATGAGTATGGGAATATGGAATCGGCAAAGGATTACATTATACAAGCGATGGAATGCCATGTGGAATGCAGAGCACTGTATATCAATTATGCCGAGATATTGACAGCTTGCAAAGAATTTGCGTTATGTTTGGCGATGCTGGATTCCTTGAAAGCAGTTTACCGAGAGGATGGACGACTTCAGTTGTATCGTGTCATCTGCTATATGGAACTGGGAGAATTGGAACAAGCTAAAAACATTTTGAAACCTGATTTTATTATGAATGATGTCAAGGAAGGAGAACTTTCTATATCGGATATCTGGTGTCGGCTCCATACAAAAATAATAATGAAAACGCAGAACAATCTGGATGAAAGAAGTGCGGAAAGAATGGCGAAAGAGAAATATCCTCTTCCAAAAGAACTGGATTTCAGAATGCATGCAGCCGAGGGGGAGGAATGATATGAAAATATTGGATACTTGGAAACCGCTTTGCGCAGAAGAGTCTGATCATAAAATCAGCGTGAATCTGGACGGAAGAGAATACAGCTTGGATCACACCGTTTTGTTTTCTTCTATGAAATCGTTGGGTGAAGAATTGTTGGCAAGGCCGATTCGAATGATAGGAAGAGAAAATGGCAAAGAGTTGACTTTTGGTGACGGTGGTGTTTTTATACACGCCAGAGATGATGAGAAGGTTGTGATATGCAGTTATCAGCAGAGTGAGAGTTTTCTTTTTAACTGTACGATTACAGTAGAATATGACGGATTTTCCCTAATTGATTTAAAGTTGGTGCCCAAAGGCAGAACGATGCAGCAAATTTTCGGATTGGTTTCCGAACAGCAGGCGCCGGTATGTTTGGAAAAGTTATGGCTGGAGATTCCCATTGTGTCATCGCTTGCGGAACTATATCACATTTTTCCAGAGGCGGACATCATGTTTGAAAATGAGAATACTGTTCGGCGCGAATTTAGCATGAGCGGGCGTTTAGACGGAAATGTTCGGATGCCGTTTAAACCTATTATATGGCTGGGAAATGAAGAAAAAGGCTTTGCATTTTATGCAGAAAGCGATGAAAATTGGCAGCCGGATGAGGAAAACAGTGCCATTGAAATCATCCAAAAGAAAGAGGAAACCGTCTTAAGACTGCATCTCTTGGATAGTGTACCCGAGACTTGGAGGGATATTCAACAAGAGAAAAGGCAGGATATTTGTTTTCCGATTTCTTACAAATTTGCGCTGCAGGCAACCCCTGTGAAAGCTTTTCCTGAAAACCCATATCGCAGAAAAATTTTACATATTGACTGTTTTAAAAAAATTTTAGAGGATTACAGCGATTTTTTGAAAAACGATTATTTGGAAACTCGGGAAAGCGTATACGATCGCATTCAAAGATTGGGTGTTACCACATTGGTGCTGCACGAAAAATGGAATTCCTACCAGAATTATTGGGAGATTTCCGAAAAGGATTTTTGGCAAACACAACAAATCGTGGAGGAATGCCACAAGCGAGGAATTGAAGTCATTCCTTATTTTGGATTTGAATTTTCCACTTTGAATCCGCAGTGGACGGATCGAAAAGAAGAGATTCTGAAGATTGCGCATAACGGACATTTTGGCGGGGGATGGTATCGAAAACCTTATCAGAGAGATTATGTTGTCTGTTATAACAGTGATTGGGCAGAGGAGTTTGTCGTCGGATTCAAAAAGTTATATGAGGAAATGAAATTCGACGGTATTTATCTTGATACTACCTTAAAGCCAAATTCCTGTTGTAATCACAAACACGGATGCGGATATCAGAAAAACGGTCAGGTTCATTATACATATCCGGTTTTCTCTACCAGACAGTTTATTCGGGAAATTTACCGGTTTGTAAATCAAAAGGGAGGATTAGTAAATTCTCATCTCAGCAATTGTATGAACGCATCTTCTTTGGCATATACCCATCTAAACTGGGATGGCGAGGCGGTTCAGATGTGTATTCGGGACAACGGAATTGAAGCGATTCCGCATGATTATATTCTGACACAGTATACCGGAAGAAACATTGGTGTTCCGGTGGAATTACTGGTATATGAATATCCGCCGGAATGGACCTTTGAAAAATCTTTGCCATTCTCATTGGTGAACGGGATTTTGCCTCGACCCAACGATGTAGGAAAACCTTTGGAATGCATGTCGGAAATTTGGAGAATTCTGGATGACTTTCCGGTAGAGGATGCAGAGTGGATTTCTTATCGGAATCGTGCAAACGAGTTGGGCTGTTCACATCCGGATGTCAGGATAAGTTATTATAAAACAGCTCAAAGACGGCTTGTTTTTATCGCCAATGTGGGAAAAAGCATTGTAGAAGATACAATTATTGCACACACTCCGGTAATAGAGGTATATGATTGTTTGAAAAACAGTTTTGTGAACTTGGAAAATAGTTCTTTTGAAATTAGGTTAAAGGAACTGGGACTTAAAATATATATCATTAAATAATAAAAGAACGGAGGAAAGATCATGAAAAAATACGGGAAATGGGTTTCTGTAATCTTGGTCTTCGCTATGACGGTGACACTTTTCGCCAGCTGCGGCAAGGATTCTAAGATCAACGGAAAAAATGGTTCAAATTGGGATAAACTGGGGGATACAGGGGGAGTGACTCTTCCTCTGGATGACAAGAACACCAAATTAACTTATTTTACTACAGAAGATAGTCAGTACGATGCAAATAAACTGTATATTATTGAAAAATACAGAGAAATTACAGGTATTGATCTGGAATTGGTTGTGACACCATCCTCGACGGCAACGGAAAAATTCAGTGTTTTAGCGGCATCCAAAAAATTACCGGATATCATTGGTGCAGGGATGAATAACAATGCATTGAACAATATTGCCCAGCAAGGTGCATTGGCATCTGTTGATGATTATGTGGATAAGCTGCCAAACTATAAACGAATTTTTGTGGATGATGATCGATATAATTGGGTGTCAAAATCCTATCAGGCGGCAGACGGAAAAATGTATATCTTCTTCGGATTTGATATGCAGAGGGATGTCAATCACGGTATTTTGTACCGCAAAGACATTTTTGATAAGCATGGCATCAAAATGTGGAACGGACCCGATGAATTTTACGCGGCGCTGAAAAAACTGAAAGACATCTATCCGAAATCTTTTCCTTTTACAGCGAAATATAAAGAAAATATCATCGACCATTTGGCAACCAGTTGGGGAATTACCGGTTTTACTCCTTATTATAATGAGGAGGAAAAGATTTGGAAATATTCTGTGAACGATCCGCAAATGAAACATCTGTTGGATTATCTGAGAAAGCTGCACAGCGAGAAATTGCTCGATCCGGAATTTTTGACCTTGACGGAAGCGGCATGGTCCTCCAGAATGACGCAAAAAGATACTTCTTTTGTCACTTTTGATTGGATAGGGAAATTGGATATTTTCAGCGAGCAGGCAAAGACTTCTATCCCGGGATATGATTTAAGATATGGAAATCCAATTGGTCCGAAAGGTACCATAAAAACCCTGTCAAAAGTTTTTAACGAAACAGCGGTTTCTAAAAACAGCAGAAGTGAGCTGGCATTTCGTTTTCTTGATTTTCTTCTGAGTCCTGCCGGGGCTGCCCTGAGTACAATGGGTGTGGAAGGGGAGACCTATACGATTGATGAAAACGGAATAGTAAAATATCCCGATTTTCCGGAAGACAAAAAGGTTTCGATTACTGATTTAGATGAAAAATACGGACTTTTCCAGATTTCCAAAAGATATGATCGACGTTCGTGCTATTTTAACTTTACCGAAAGAGAGCAGGAAGCGCAGGATAAAGGTGTGAATGAAAACCGTATGGAACCGGAAGACCCAATATTAGCATTCACGGAACAGGAACGTAGTGCCATTATGGAAAAGGAATCAAAAATTATTTCCTCCGCTAAAGAGACTTTTGTGAAATACATTATGTCTGCAGATTCCGGAGATGCTGTCTGGAACAAATGGGTGCAAGAATCAAAACAGCTGGGTGCAGATGACATTATCAAAATATACAACGACGCACAGAAACGATACGATGCACAATAAATTTGACGGCAGATGAATAGAATGGGGTTGAAGATGATGAAGAAAAGAATACTTTCCATTTATACAGCACTCGCATTGTTTTGTTCCGCTTGGATTGTTCCGTCTGCGGCCATTGCTGCGGAAGCAGCGATGACACCATCTGAGTATGATCACTTGTATACCAACTTGGCGCCGGAGGCAACAGAAATCAAATTTGAAGCTTTTGATAAAAAGGGCAATAACATCGTTGACACTTATTATCCTTTGACGTACATGACGGACGGAAAACTGAATACAGCAGTGCGCACAAAATATGCTTATAGTTTTCAATATGCGACTTACGACTTTTTTTTCAAAGATCCGATCACTTTCAATAAAACGGTTTTATTTGACGGCGGCGGAAATATCCGTGAATACGAAATACAAATTTCGGATGATGGACAGAACTGGAAAAGCGTGCATTCATATAGCGGGCAGGTTCCAAGGGGAAATAAGTATGCCTATTTCGAAGAGGTTACGGCAAGCTTTATAAGAATTCGAATCAGCCGTGTAGGTGTGTATGGCGGAATGACTATGTATTTCATGCCGGAAATCAATGAATTTGAAATTTACAATGTCACAGAAACAGAAACTTATCGCTTGGACAATATCTTAAAGGAAGCAGACAACTTTCTGCAGTCTCAGGCAAAGAGCGGACCTCCTTATTTTCCGGACAGAATCAGCGCTTTGGAGAATGTCGTAAACGAGGCGAAGGAATACAAAAAATCTTCTGCAGTGCAGAATCATGAGTTGGAGAATTATGTGACAAAAATCCGTGAGGCGCTGAATTATGTGTCCGCTGATTTGGACTACACCGAAGAGCAGTATGAGACATATATTTACAATCGGAAAAATCGGCTTACAGCGGCATTGGATAACAATCCGCTTCCTTCCACCATCAAAGAGGCAAACGGTTATGCAGAGGCGGCAAAGCCATTACTCAAGTCTATAATACGCGACAATACCAGTATGTTGTGGGAGGACATCGGCTCCTTTGGCAATCTGAAGCCAAATATGCACGAAGGAGTCATTCTTTCCAAGATTTCGACGATGGCACGGGCTTACACCTATCGATACAGCCCACTGAAGGGAAATGAAGAGCTACGGGATGCCATTGTCTATGCTATGGATATCTTTCAGAAATATTGGTATGGAAACGACATGGACTATTACGAACCGATGATTGCTTCTCAGATTGTCGCCAGAGTTATTTCCTTTTCGGATGTTGCAGTAATGATGTATGACGAGATGGACTATGAGACATTGGCAAGAATTTCTCGTTCTGTCCTGTCCATGCAGGAGAGAAATTATATGCAACAGAGTGGAGTCAATTTGTATGAGATGGCTGTTGGTGCAGCAAGACTTGCCGCTGTTGTGCGGGATGAAGATCAGTATTTGCTGAATTTGAATACCATCATGAAAAATGCAACGGCTACTTATGATAAGACAACGGAAAAAAATACATTGAAAGACGGCTATTATGTTGACGGTTCCTATATTTTTCATAACGATATCCCATATGCGACAGGATATGGACTATACGGAATCATTCAGTTGCTTGCCTTGTTGAAAGATGCGGATGGAACTGTATGGCAGCTTCCGGATGAAGAATTGAAGGGATATTTGAAATCTTGGGCTTTGGACACTTATATTCCTCTGATGTGGCGCGGCAGTGCGATGGGAAACAACAACGGAAGAAGTATCGATGAGGTGAACGGAGAGAAAGGACCGGCGCGTCAGATTCAGCAGATTCTGTCTCAAATTACAGAGCTGGTGAAAGAAGAAGAGTTTACGAAAAAAATATACGGTTACATGAAATACTGGAATCTTACGGACAGTTCCGCTAACCCTGGTACATTAGGCTCCGCTGTGGATAAAGTTATTGCCGATGACAGTGTGGAGGTGGCAGAGCCACTATACCTCAACAAGGCGATGCGTTTTTCAGATCGAGCAATTCATCATCGAGGTGACTGGGCGTTTGCACTTGCCATGAGCTCCAAGAGAATTGCCGCTTATGAATCCATGTCGGGGCTGAATAAAAAAGGATGGTACACAAATCTTGGCATGACCTATTTCTATGACTGTGACGATATGCAGTATAACGGAAAAAGTTATTTTGAGGTCGTGGACCCTTATCGTCTTCCCGGTATCACTGTTATCAAAACAGCAATGGAAGAAAAGGATTTGGGGCATTCTTCAGATGCTTTGAAGCAGGCATATGCAGGAAGTGTATCCTTAAATGAAGAATATGGTGCAGCAGCCTATAAGCCAGAGCAGTTATATGCAAATCTCAATGCCAACAAGTCTTACTTCATGTTTGATGATGAGGTTGTCATGCTCGGATCCGGAATCAGCGCAGATGTCAAAAAGGACAATGTGGAAACAATTGTCGAACAAAGAATTATAAGTGACGGAAAGTCGGATGATATTGCAGTAAACGGAAGCGCCGTAAAGGGCACGGCTATCCGCGAAAAAGAGATTGCAGATGTGAAAACAGCACATATTCAAGGGAGAACAGAAGGTTCTCAATTCGGTTATTATTTCCCCGAAAAAACGACGGTGAAGCTGGATAAACAAATTCGAGAAAGTAACGATCAGAAATACAAAGGCACTGTTGCAGCTCTTTATATTGATCACGGAAAAACGCCTTCTAACGCATCTTATGAGTATGTAGTTCTTCCGGGGAAAACAATAGAAGAAACACAGGAGTACAAACAAAACCCAGATGTTGAAATTCTTGTAAATGAATTAAATTGCCATGCTGTCAGGGAAAATACATTGAATATTACAGGGATGAACGTTTTTTCCAATGAATCTGCAAAAGCAGGAAGCCTGACCATCAATAAGGCATGTGCTGCGATGCTTCAGGAGGGGGAAAATGTGATAGACTTTGCGCTCAGTGATCCGACATTGGAAGGCAACGGGATCATCGATGTGACGATTGATCAAAGTGCTGCTAAGGTGATTTCCTGCGATGAAAATATCACGGTCAAATCATTAAGTCCGAAAATTGAACTCCAAATCAATACGGATAACACTTACGGAAAGTCTTTGAAAGTGAGCTTTTCAAAAAAAGGGTGCTTTAACATTGATCCTATTCGGTTTTCCGATATTATCGGACATTGGGCAGAAGCAGATATTGTGGCGATGAACCAGCAAGGGTATGTCAATGGAGTTTCTGAGGAATCTTTTCGTCCGGACGATGGCATGACCAGGGCGGAGGTTGCTGTCGTGCTGAACAAAGTGCTTGAAAATGATAAAGTTCGATATCAGGGAGATTTTCAGGATGTTCATCCGTCTGCATGGTATGCAAATGATGTGGCAACGGTGCACGCAAATCATGTGATGCTTGGAAACGCCGGGCTTTTTTATCCTGAACAAGCCATTACTCGGGAGGAATTCGCAAAGATCATCGGTGGGCTCGTTTATACGGGAAAGCCCTTTGATATCACTACTTTCCAGGATTACAGCGAAATTTCCGATTGGGCAGAAGAGGGAATCAGCACGGTCGCCGCTGAGGGTTTAATGATTGGCGATGATAAGGGCAGTTTCCACCCTCATAGAAGTGTTACAAGAGCGGAAGCAGTATCCGTATTGCGACGTTATAACAATTTAAACAAATAAAACAGGAGGTGGCTAAATGAGAAATTTTCGAAGACGGACGATATCAATCCTGTGTATGATTACTTTGCTTTTCAATATATTTGCCTTCGTTGCTGCAGCAAATGACAGTTTTGCGGAGGGTGCGGTGAATGAAAAGCTGGAGTTTTTACAGTCATTGGGAGTCTTGGAGGGGGAAGAGAATCTTTCAAGAGAAATCACCAGAGGAGAATTTACCAAGCTGATAGCAGATTTGTTTTTTTCTTATATTGATTACAGCAAGGATTATTCCGACCATTTGTTTAATGATGTGAGTCGGGAACATCCTTATTACAGAGAAATTACCGCTTTGCGATCGCTTTCGGTTATAAGCGGAGATGATTTTCAAAATTTTTATCCTGCCCGAATGATTGATTTTCATCAGGCGACAACCATTTTGGTCAACGCGATTGGCGGTGGAGTATATGCAAAGGCCAAAGGTGGCTATCCAACGGGTTATTTGGCAGCGGCTTCCGAAATTGGGATGCTGAAAGGTCTCTCAAACGGACAAAACTTTTTTCTGAAAGATGCGGTAACCCTGCTTTACAATACCCTTTTCGCCAATGCTTATGACATCACAATCCACAATGACGGCAGTTTTTCCATTGATAAAAACACAAATCAGACCTATTTGGAAAAATATCTAAAGATTTATGAATTTGACGGTATTATGACGGACGATGGCTATACTACCATTGATCATTCTGCCACGGTAGGAGTTGGAAGAATCGTTGTGAAGCTTCAGCGCTCCTCTCATAAAGTAATTCTGGATATCGGAGATACGGAAATTTTGCATTATTTGGGTCAGCGCTTGGTGATTTATGCCAAAGAAAACGAGGATGCGACCAGAAATGACATCGTTTACTATCGAGTGTCGGACAAGGTGAGCTCTCGCACGGTGAATGCAAGGGATATTCTTGAGTGCGCTGCGAACTATGTGGAGTACCAGGTCTCTGAAGACGCAGTCAAAACCAATAAGCTTTATCTTTCAGATGCTGTTGATATTTTTGAGAATGGCGTGCGCGTGACGGACATCCATTCCATCAACCCCCATATTGGTTTTGTACTTTTTGTGGATAACGACAGTGACGGAAGCTATGATTTTGTGAACATCACAAAATTGAACTATGATATGGTCATTGATGGTGTTTCTGCAAGCGACTATACCGTGCGTTGCCGGCAAAATCCGGTCAATTCTCTGCAGTTTGACGCAGACTATAAGGAATATGTGAGAATCTGGAAAAACGGAACATTGATTGATATGGCTAATATTCAGTCGTTTGACATTGTTTCAGTTGCAAGATCTCCATATGAATCGGATGGACACTTTGCCTATAATCTGTATGTTTCTAGCGATGTAGTGGAAGGAAAAATTGATTCTAAGGAAACCGATGAGAAAAAACTTTTTATCAATGGTTCGGGATACCGGATTTCAAATCAGCTCACATCTGCGAATGAAAGACTGTTTGAAACGCTGAAAATGGACGAGTTGACAACTTTTCGTCTCAATTATCAGGGAGAAATTGCTTATATGGATAAACAGAAACCGGAAGCAACGAACTATTGTTATCTGGTTACTCTATACCGAGATGAGGACAATTTTAATGAGCCGATGTTGAAAACTTACACCCTGTACGGAGAATTTCAGGATTATACGCTTTCAGAAAAGATTACAGTCGATGGTGAAGTGGTTGACGGAAGAAACAATGCAGGAAATTCCGTGGAGTTGATTGATGAGGTAAGAGAAATGCTTTGCCTGAGACCGGACGGGGCGTATCACATTCCTGATGCGGCGTCCTTGCAGGCCTACAGCAAGTGTAATTCCTCTATCTATCCGAGACCGGCTGTAATCAGTGTCACCAAAAACGGGAAGGTACTCAAAATCGATACTGACACCAATGAGTATAACAGCAATGACGAGAAGCAGTTGATTCCGGGAAAACGTTATATGAGAAACGGGTATTATTATACCGCAAGTCTGGGAACCTTTGACGGAGAGTTTTTTATCACAAGCGATACCGTAATCATGCAGGTCCCGGATGTGGATCGGTATGATATCGGTACGGGTCAGAGCGTTACCAATATGAATGCTTTTGAAAAGGATTTATATGACATCAATAACTATAAGCTTTTGACGCTGAGTGAGTTCAATGCGATAGGAAGCGGCTATTCGTTGGATATGCAGCCCTATAATATTGATGAAAAAACAGGGGTTGCCGATCTTGTAGTGCTTCGGGGAAGCATTGTACGAACGACCTATCTGCTTGCACCGATTTATGTCTTCACCAGAATGACAGAATATTACGACGAAAAAAACGAAAAGACCATCAATAAGATCTATTATCTCAATGGAGATAAAGAAGAATATATGTTGTTGGACAGAGATAATCTGCATGAGTACTATAATAATATTATTTTCGGAGGAAAATATCCAATTGCTTTTGCAAATAGCGGAACAATGAATGAATCGGTGTCTAATTATGTGGAAGTGGAACCGCTCAAAAAGGGCGATATTATTTATTGTATCTCGCAAAATGGTTATTTGCATCATATTCAAAGAGAATTGAACATCAGTAAGATCAATGAAAAAACAGCCTCTTCTTATCGCCCGTCGCTGTCAGAAATTCCTTACGGAACAGCAGCTTATAATGCTTCCAGTTCAGGGATCCCGTATGACCAGAGGCCCTATCCGGTAAAGGGATATTCGCAGACGATGAACCTTGAATTGTTTATTCCGTTGTCTTTTTCAAACAATATATTGAAAATTATGGAGCCATACAGAAAAGGAACAACCATCATCGGAAGTTTTGAGGATTTCATTGGGAACGAAGAAAAGAAAGAGGTTTGGGAGCGTTATATCGGCATCAATCAAAGCAAGCTCAAAATCATGGTCGTAACTGAGAAAAACTGTGACATAGAACACGACAACTGCAGTTTCGAGGTGCATCCCGGAACGGTTGAGGATATTATCACGGCGGATTCCTTCGGCAATTATGATTACCACAAGGCTTCCCGAATCTATTCTTATTCCGTCAAAGGGGATTACAACATTTTTGTGGTGATGAATCTGACCGAAAAACACAATACACACACCAGATAGAAATTTCGGCAGAAAATCAACAGTCGCTTTTTATAAGGGATGGCATTCAGTGAAAAGAGATGTTATGCTGTCTGTCATCTGAATGAAGGAGATGCAAAATGAGAAAAAGAATCTTTTGTGTGAGCCTCGTTATTTCAATGTTGCTGAGTTTTTTCGGATTTGCTGAGGATTATAGCACGCATTGGGCAAATGAGGAAATTACCTATCTTATGGAAAAAGGCATCATTTTGGGAGATGCTGATGGAATCAGACCAGATGACGTGATCACAAGAGCGGAATTTGCCAAGGTGATAAACAAGAATTTTGGTTTTCGGGAAATTGGTGAAAATATTTTTTTGGATGTGAATGAGAAGGATTGGTTTTACCAGGATATACTGATTGCCGTGAAGGCAGGCTATCTGAAGGGTGACAGCAATCAACTGGCAAATCCAAATGCTATTCTGACACGTCAGGAAGCATGCGTGGTCTATGCCAGACTGCTGAAGTTAGATGTCAGTGATACGGATCTGGATTTTGCGGATAAAATCCAGGTTCCGGCCTGGGCGAAAGGCTCAGTGAAAGCATTGGTAAAACTGAAAATCATCAACGGGTATGGAGACAATACGTTCAGAGGTAACACGGGGATCACGAGGGCGGAAGTGTTCTCTACAGTGGTACGCTTGGAACGGAAAGCATTGGAAGACAGTTTGCCATCGATACCGGACAACACAGGAAATTCTTCGATTTCACTAGGCGGACATTCCGGGTCCGGTGGCGGAGGCAGCGGTTCTTCCGGGGGCGGCAACAGCGGCAGCACTTCCGTCATCCCCGAAATACCAATTATCAATGCGGTTAATTCAGGAACAAGAACGGTTCGCTGGAAAAGTGTTCTGAATGCTGTGGAATATGCTGTGAAGGTTGTTCGTACCACAAATGGGGTCAATACAGAAAAGGAGTTCCGTGTAAAAGAGAACTATGTGGATTTGGTAGATTGTACCGTTGAGATGTTAAAAAACGGAAAGGTTGCTTTGGAAACCTTTCAGGTTGCAGTCAAATCCATTGGCAGGAAAGGAGAGTCCGCTTTTTCAGATTTCTGCGATATGAACATTACGTTTAACACTGTCGGCGTTCCAAATGATCTCCGAGTGGAGACGATAATGGATGAAGAAGAAAATGAAACGATTATTGTTTGTTGGTCAGAGGTGCCGGATGCGAAGGAATATCGAATTTCCATAGAATTTGATGGTATTTATGTACCGCTTACGGTAACAGGAACTCAAGCTGTCATACCTTCGGAAAAATTTGCGAGCATGGAGCTGGAAAACAACGTTCAGTTTGAAACGGTTAGTGGAAATCCAGATCTCTTGGATTCTCCTGTGCTTACCAAAAAACTAAAAATGCCGCTTTACGGCGGTGGCGAGGGGACAAAAAAAGATCCCTATCTGATTTCTAACGAGAGACATTTTCATAATATTGCGAGAGATCCTGCCTCCAATTATAAAATCATAAAAGATATCAAGTTGGCGAAAATTGTTACGATTCCAGAATTTTCCGGAAGTTTGATTGGTGATGTGGACGGCAGGGCTGCGGAACTTACCATCCATTATAACCCGGAGGATAGTCCTCAGGCAGACGGCACTAAGGGAGGCTTGTTCACCAAACTGTACAACGCAACCGTGGAAAACATTGGTATTGCCGGGAAATTTACTGCTGGAGTTTCTTCCGGAACGCTTGCCAGCAGAACCGAAGGTGCTACAGTAAAAAATTGTTACAATGCTGCAGAAATTAATATCACAAGCGGCAGCTTATGCGGCGGTCTGATTGGAAGTGCAAGCAATTCTTCTGTGATTACAGGCTGCTATAACAAAGGAATTTTTCGCTATACTGGAAGCGGATTGGTTTATCATGGCGGTGTGCTCGGATATATGAGCGCTGCTTCGGTTATCAATTGTTGGAATGCGGGAGATTTGGATTCCGCAAGCGGACAGATTGCAGGGGTAGTGGGAGCGTTGTATTCCGGCACCCTCACCGGTGCGTATAATTCCGGGACAGTGAAAGGAGCATCTGCTGCAGGCATCTTCGGAATGACATCAGGTGACCAGAATATTATGGTTTCTTCCGTATTCAACTCGGGAACCGTGACAGCAACAGGAGTTGCTTCTGCTATTGGATTGGATATCGCTTCCAAGGGCGGACTGAAAAAACTGGATGAGGCATATAATATCGGCACCGTCAGCGGTGCGAAAACGGCGTGTGTATACAGCACTGTCTCAGATTATAATCCTGCGACGGGATCCGGCTGTTTGATCGGGGATGAGATTTATTCTGTGAATCCGGGAAAGGCATATACTGTCAATAACCCAACGGTCAAAGAGATTACAGCGGATCAACTCTCAAAAATGCTTTTTCCATCCAAAGGGCTGGAGGTGGACAGTGAATCTTCGTATCGGTATCCCAAACTTCCGGGATACCCCTATATGGCCAAACCGAAGAAATTGTCCAATCCTGTTATTGAAAATGTGATCTATGATGGAGAAACGGTTCTTCTTCATTTCATGGCAGATATGAATGCGACGAAAAACAAAATTGAGATTTATCAGGATAATATATTGATCGATGCGCTTCTGACAAAGGAAAACAGTGTAGACATTCTGAGCAGTTTGAATGGATATGGTGACTATGTCATTCAGGTAACTTCTCTTGGAGATAACGGCTATTTATTTGAGAATTCTGGAGTTACATCCTATACATACACACACAAGAAATATACCGTCCCGGGGCCTACATTCGCAGAAGTGATATGGTCTAACGAAGGGCAAGAGGCATATAAAGTATGCTGGAATCCGATTCAGGATCCCTGTCTGGAAGGATATAATGTCTATGTATATGACAATACGGGTGTAAACTTGGTGGATGAAGTGCATGCGCAAAAGAATACTGACTATCTTCTTGCGGAAGGGATGGGAGTATTGTTCGGAGACGACTATAAAGTATGTGTGGAGGCTTTGTTCAGTGATAAGGATCCCTCCACAACCTCTGAATTTCATATTCCCACGAAGTATGCCGGAGGCAAGGGGACCGAGGCAGAACCGTACGGTATTGCACTGCAACGTCACTTTGAAAATATGAAGGACAGTCACGCTTATTTTACACTGAAAGAAGATGTTGATATAGACAGCACCTATCAGCCTTTCCGTTTTAACGGGAAATTGCTTGGAAACAACAAAACAGTTACCGTCAATATTTTCGGTGATGTGATTGCCTTCACATCGCAGGAACATAAAAATGTCGGTCTGTTTTCAGAGTTATACGGAAGTGCACTTGTACAGGATCTTGTAATCGATGGAACTGTGCGAGGATATGGTTTGGTCGGCGCATTGGCAGGAAATGTTTCTGAGGCAAGCGTTACGGTGAAGAATGTGACCAATCGTGCAGATGTGCAAGGGATCGGAAATTCCAGCGGTTGGGGAGACAAATACTATATCGGCGGAATTTTCGGAAAAGCAACCGGCTCTCATTACAGCTATTTAAGAAACGAAGGAAACATCAGCGGTTCTTATTATGTGGCAGGGATTGTCGGACAATCTTATGCATTGACTCTGAAGGATTGCTCCAATGTGGGCAATGTGACAGCGAGAGGCGAGGGCGTTGCAGGTATCGTTGCTTATTTTGATGGTTCTTCTGTGATTCAGCGTTGTTATAATACCGGGGAAATCAGTGCAAAAAATATTGCGGGCGGTATTGCCGCTATGAGTGCAGGGACGAACTCGTCCATATCAAATTGCTATCATACAGGCAATGTCACAGTTCAGGGGGCAGCTACCTATTGTGGCGGAATTTTGGGTCTGGCAAATGCCAGCAGAACAATCAACGTAAAGGCATGCTACAGTATAGGGCAAGCGCTGTCACCGATTGCCAGTCCGGTTGCATCGATCAATCCTTCTTCTTGCTATTATCTCTCAAAGGAAGAAACAGACGCATATGACGGGACAACCGCTTTGAGCGAACAGCAGATGAAAGATTTTGACAATTTTAAGGGATTTGACCATAGCATTTGGAACACAGAAGATGGATATGATTATCCACAGCTCATGGAAAATCCTCATCAATAAGGAGGGGCAGCATTGCTACAACTGGATTGTCTTATGAACAGGCTCAAACAAGATATACAGACTATGGAAATTGCACCGAATTCCAGACAGAAACTTTTGGAGTGTGCAGAATATATCGAAAATGATTTCGCTGCAAGCAAGGCCGTGACCGAATACTATCATCGGCTCTTTGAAAGCAACGAAAGCATCGGTTTGGATATTGCAAACTTTTCGGATTTGGGGACAGACAGCTATTTGTTTAACCTTCTGTTTCTCATTCGCCTCTCTGTTCTTACGAAGAATGGAAAGTACCGTTATCACGGAAAAAGCATTGATTTTTTGGCACAGTATAACCGCTTTACAGAACGAAATTTTCAGCAATATGGAAATTATGGACTCAAAGGGACTCATCGCTATTGGGTTTACCGCTATCTCAAGCCGGACATTTTTATGTTGGGGAGACTTGCTTTTGAACTGTTAGAATTCCATACACCTTATGACATTTATTGGGATCAGATTACCGGTGAATCGATTCCAATTGCGGTGGAGGGCTATGGATACACCGATGAAGGCAAACAACCCGGAGATGGATATCAAGGAAAGCTTTTTGTCACGGAAATTCGTGATGGAAAGGGGTATACTTTTGACAGGGATGGGAGACTTCTTTTTTCTCCCGTCTCCATTTCGGGGTTCGAACGAGTTGTAGCACAGGGTGACCCTGTTATCGGAGTGCATATGCCGGGAAGAGAAAAATTATCAGAGGAGGCGGTGCAGGAATCGTTTGCTTGCGCCAAAACCTTTCTTGCCGAACATTTCCCCAATTATCTCTATAAGGCATTTGTATGCAGTTCCTGGGCATTAGACACGGGCTTGAAAGCGTTTTTGAAGGATTCCTCCAATATTTTGAAGTTTCAGAAACTGTTTCGGATTGTGCTTGGTCCGGTCAACACGTTTTCTCTGCGGATGGACATCTTTCACAGAGAGGATGAGATCAGTATCGATTTATTGGTGCCGGAAAATCAATTTCAAAGTGATATGCTTTCCTTTGCTAAAAAAGGCGGGAAACTATATAGCGGAAAAGGCTATATCCTTCCGGAAAGTTCGAATCTGTTTTCGTAAATATTCCTTAGGATAGCCTCGCAATCAAACAAAGAAGGGAGGTGGGAAGGAACGCTTTTATCATCCAAACAGCTTGTGCTGTGTGCAACTATGGGGCGACGAAATCAATAAATCTTAAGAAGGGGAGGCTTAGTATGAAAAGATTTTTTTCACTGTTTATTGCAATGTTATTGTTGTTAAGTGGTGCTTTGATCCCGGCAAGTGCGGAAGACACGACCTCAATCTTCACCGGAGATGAATTTGTCAGCCTGATCAAGGCCAATCCAAACGGTTCTTTTGTTTTGGAAAACAACATTACTTTGCCGACAAATTATGCACAGATTGAAAGTTTTGGCGGAACGCTGGACGGAAACAATAAGACCATCACAGTCACAATGAATGGTAGTGGAATTTTTGGGAAGTTATCCGGCAGTGCGGACGTTCATGATCTTACGATTGCAGGGACGATTAACGGAGGTTCTGCACAGAATGTCGGTGCATTGGCAGGCACTACTGTTGACTGTACAGACGGCAAGGTGACGAATGTCACCAATACTGCAACCGTCAAGGGGAGCGGAAGCAATTTCGGCGGGATTTTCGGCACCTTGGCAGGCAGTATTACAGCCACTTATCTCATTAATACCGGTGACGTGACAACAACCAGTTATTATGTGGGCGGTATCGCAGGATATCAGAGCGGTCAGAATACTGTTATACTTCAATATGCAGCAAATATGGGTAATATCACAGCAGGAAATTCCACCGCAGGCGGGATTGTCGGTTGGTCTTACGGAAACATTTATTTGTGTTATAATACGGGGAAAGTGCAGGCAACAAATGATTTTGTAGGCGGTATTCTGGGAATTGGACTGACAGACGGAGCTATCATTTCCAAATGCTACAATGCAGGAGAGATTATATCATCTAAGGGAGCTGCCAACGCGGGTGGCATTTTGGGCGGAGTCAGAAGCGGCAGACATATGAGCGTCACACGCGGATATAATGTCGGCAAGGTCAACGGTGTTAGTTATAATGCGCAGATTGCACCGGAGGAAAGCTGTTATTATGCTTATATGCATCGCCTGTCAGAGAGCGACTCCGATCGCTCGGACAAAAGCACTTATTATAAAAATCCAATTGATATGACGTCAGAAAACATGAAGCAGCTGGATCAGTTTGACGGTTTGGAAACATCTGAGACTGCGGAATGGCAAATAGCGGATGGCGGTTATCCATATCCCCAGTTGGTCGGATTTTTGCAACCGGTCGGAACAGTGAGCAATCCGATTGCAATCAGAGATGCGGCAGATTTTTTGGACATTGAAAAGAATTCCTCTAAGGCATATCGACTGGAAGCGGATATTACTCTGCCGGATTACGAACCATTTATCTTTTCCGGTAAGCTGGACGGAAATGGCAAAGTCATCACGGTAATCCAAGATGTTTATAAGGCGGATTTGGGACTGTTCTCCGCTCTAACCGGAACGCCGGATATTAAGGATCTCACTATTGAAGGAAAAATCGGCGCGGGAGTTTCCAAAGGTATGGATAACATTGGTGCATTAGCAGGAAAAGCATCCGAATGCAGCGGAGGTTTTATCACTAATGTAGTAAACAAAGCAACGGTTAATGGTTATTATATGGTCGGCGGGATTTTCGGAAAATGTGCTAACTTAACAATGAAAAACGTGCGAAATGAAGGAACTGTTCGTGGAGATAACGCAGTAGGCGGCGTTATAGGTTATTCGCCGACAGCTGTAGCATTCTGCGGAAATTCGGGCTTGGTTAATGCCAATAATTCGACTGTGGGCGGCGTTGTCGGATGGACCTACTCCAATGTGAGCAATTGTTGGAATATCGGAAAAGTCTCTGCGAAAAACGGAGGCATTGGCGGAGTTGTCGGTATTCTTTCTGCGGATGCAAAAATTTCCGATTGCTATAATGCAGGAACGATATCTTCACAAAAAGTCAGTACCGGCGGTATTTTAGGAAGCACAGCAAAAAATGTGAGCGTTTCCAATTGTTATAATATTGGAACAGCTTCTCATGCAAACACTTCCGGACCGATTGCGCCGGTTGGTCTGACAAGCGTTGGATTCTCAAACTGCTATTATCTGTCGGCATCCGATGCAGAAGAGGACAGTTATAATGGAACAACAGCAAAAACTCTTGCGGATATGCAGTCTATGAGTATGGTTGCTATGCTGGGAGGTTCTTTTGAAAACGGAACGGAAGACTATTCGTTTCCTCAGTTGGCAAATTTCCCGAATAACAGCAGGGTCATATTCTATACTGTTACGGTAAATGTTTCTGCCGACGGAACAATCAATGTTCCTGCAGAAAACTATGTGAAGGAAGGCGAAGACTTCTCATTTCAAGCACTTCCAAACGACAATTGCTATATTGATTCCATTCAGGCGAACGGAGTAACTGTGGTTTCGGAAAACGTAGGTGCAAGAGTATACAGCATGCCGCAAGTGACTGAGGATACAACTATCAGCGTTACATTTGTCCCGATGAAAGAGACTTTGCCGGACATTTTGACGATTCCGACACCAGCAGCATTGTTCCTGGGAACAGAGGGCGGGGTTCCGTATGGAATCTCTTTTGCAACTGTAAAGAATATTTACAACGGTTATACCGTGGAATATGGAATTCTGTTTACCAGTGATTCCTCCAAAGCAAATCTTACAGATATGGTTGTGGACGGCGATAACGTTTTAAAAGCGCCTGCTGTGACACCTGCCAACGCTTTGGGGCAGTTTGGCATTCGTTTCTGCGGCATCAAATCGGGAAAGACCTATTATACGAGAGCATACGCCGTTTACCAGAATACCGCAGGCGAAAAAAGATATTATTACAGTGACATCAGAAGCTTCGAATCCTAAATCAATTTCTGGGCAGAAATAAAACAATAGCAAAACAGATTCTGTCGCTGAGGGGAAGTGGATTGGGCAGTTCATTTTGATCATTATTACAGGAGGCTCTTGCTATGTTGTTGACAGGGTTGATTTTGGTTTTTAAGACATTACAGTATTATTTTTCAAAACAAAGTTCTGTCTGCATCAGGGGGCGAGCGAACATTCTTCTTTTCAATCTGATTTTGCATATGATGTGTATGCTTTGGTCAGGAGCTTATCTATGGTCAGGAGAAAATGTTTTTGCATTCAACACAACCACGGTGTCATTGGCTTTTTTTGCGGCAATATCTCTTGGCGTAAGCATGGTAAGTAATTTTTTGGCTCTGAAGAGAGGTTCGGTGCTTCTTGTAAGTGTGTTCACTTCATTGGGAATTGTATTCCCTTGTATCTTTGGATGGACAGTTTTGTATGAGCCCTTTCGCATATCACAGCTTTGCGGCATATTGCTTTTGCTGATTGGTATTTTTATTCTGCTTGATATAAAAAAAATAAAAACAATGGATTTCAAATTACTTCTGTTGGTTATGTTATGCGCCTTATCAGAGGGAAGCACTATGATTGCACAGCAATTGTATGCAGAATGGATGCCGGCGAATACCAATGCAACTTTTTCGGCACTGATGTTCGGTTTTACAAGTCTGTTTTTTTTTCTGCTGAATCTTGTTTTTGCAAGAAAAACGGAAAACCGGAGAAGTCTGGGAAAAAAGCAGGCCGGATATGCAGTTATTCTCTCTGTTTTACTATTTTTGATTAACCAGTTCGTTATTTATGCCTCGTCGCAAATAGATTCTGCTATTCTTTTTCCTATTGTGAGCGGGGGTGCGCTCCTGCTTGGATCGGTTGTAGGGGCGATATGTTTTCGGGAGAAATTCACAAAGCGTAACAGTATTGCTTTGATTGTCAGCATTTGTGCGGTGATTCTTCTGAATATAGGATAAATCGCTTTTGCGAGAGAATGGTCAGACTCTTTTGGACAGGGTAAAAAGGAGCTGCAGCTCCTTTTTAATTTTCTGAAAGATATTCTGCAAACTCTTGACAAGAGAGGAGACCGAATTGTATCGTCTCCTCTTTCTTATGCCGGCCGAAGGCGGCGGAAACAATGCGCTTTCGGCAATGAAACATTCCGGCGAATTGATTTATCCGACGATTATGAAGTTTTACAATATGAAGAAAGAATGTGCCGAAAGGTATTTTCGGGATATGTGGCTTGTCGCACATAGCTTGGCGACACTGGCTGTAACGGCTGGGTGTCCGTACAGTGATGACGAATTGCAGAAAATTATGGCAGGCTTCAGTCTAAGCTTACTTAAAGCAATGAAAGAAATCGATGGATTTGCTGAAAACACATATGATAAGAAAGGTGTTTTTGAGACTTTAAATCATAAGCAAGTCTGAAACTTTATGGGAACATATGCATAACGTTGATGTTTCGCGGAATACAAACAATCGAAACAGATTTACCATCTTTGAGGTTAGAGATACTTTTTATTTCAACACACAGAAATATATTCTGGATTCCCGAGATAAAATTCCTTCTGAGCTTTTAGCAGAGGATAGCTTCAAAAGGCAGCTGATCGGTTACAGCACGGACAGCGAAGGAAAGATCCGGGAACTTATCACACCTTCTGATGGACCCGGACAGAAAAGCTTCTTTTGTTCTTTGAAGCTGAACAATACCACTTATTCGCAGAATGGGCGCACTTTGGGAGAAGGAAAATTATGGTAGATGCCCGGACAAAGATTTTTGTCATTCCGGCAGACGAGAACAACAGAGAGGACGAAAAGTATGGCACGATGGCTGTGAATGACTTAAACACCATGCATAGCTATCCGGTGGAGGCTTATCAGATCAGTGACCGGCAGACAGCAGATATTTTGGTGCTCCGTGGTTCCTTTAAAGGAGTCACCTATGAAAACTCAATGGTTGTTTTTCTCCGCAAGGCAGCCAGTGTGGATGAAAAAGGGGAAATGAAAGACAAAATTTATTATTTCGAGGACAACCAGGAAAAATCAGCCTACATTGATTATTCGGAATACCCGGCGGCACAAAGTCTGGACAGAGGAGATGTGTTCCGTGTCAGCCTGGAAGGAGAAAAGGTTGCAGGGTTTGAATACCTTTATGATTTTGACGAAGAGAAATGGATGCTTTCCAAAAACCCCACCGATACTTCCTATCAAGGCTCCAACCGTATTTCATGTGGTTATATTGCCGCCTATGACGGAGAGATTATCCGGATGTCTTATGAGAAAGACTTTGACAAAAACGATGTCTATTCGATGGAGGGCTACCGGGCCGGAGCCTTTTCCAAAATTCTTGTAAGTGATGAGGGCGGAAGAATTTCAGTTCGCACCGCACTGACAACGGACATTCATCCGCAGGATCGGGTCATCTTTATGCTTCGGTCAGGTACCGCAAGACAGATGATTCTTCTGCAAAAAGCATCGTGAGAAAAGGACGAACGTCCCTTTGTTTTAGAAATCAAAACAGATAAGAAAATCAACAGTTTAAGGAGAATATATACATGAAAAAGATAGGCTTTATCGATTATTATCTGGACGAATGGCATGCAAATAATTATCCGCAGTGGATTAAAGAGCAACCAAAAGGAAGCTATGAGGTAACCTACGCTTATGGGGATATCGATTCTCCGGAGCCAAACGGGAAGACAAACGAGCAATGGGCGGCAGATATGGGGATCTATCTCTGCAGTTCTATTGAAGAGGTAATAGAGAAAAGCGATTGTCTCGTTGTCCTGTCGCCGGATAATTCGGAACAGCATCTTCGGCTGACAGATCTTGCGGGAAAATCAGGAAAAAGGCTTTACATAGATAAAACCTTTGCGCCGGATAAACAGACGGCATTAAAAATTTTTGAAAACGCGGATATTCATGGAACGCCGTGCTATTCCACATCTGCGCTGCGGTTTGCATCCGCTTATACGGAACTCGACAGAGAAAAGGTTAAATTCATCCAATCAATCGGTCCGGGCGAGTTCAATATGTATTGCATTCATCAAATTGAGCCGATTGTTTCTATTATGGGAACCGATGCCAAACGGGTGATTTTCTTAGGAGATCAGCAGTATCCATCTGTATTGATTGAATTTGCAGATGGCAGGAGCGCACAGTTTACAACGATGTTTACAGCTCCCGGATTTTCTATGAAGGTAGGATATGAAGATGAGAATAAACCGGTTCAGGCACTTGAAATTCTGCCGACATTTTGGAATTTGTTTATCGATAATTTAATCGAATTTTTTGAAAGCGGAGAAATCAAAGTGCCCCATGAGGAAACGGTTGCTATTGCAGCAATCCGTGCAGCCGCTATTCAGGCCAGAAAGAAGCCCTTTACATGGATAACGGTAGAATAGGAGTGACTAACTATTAAAAGTCAAGACATTTTTAAAAAAATTAAGTAATTGAAAAATAGGCGCACTTAAACAAGCCCTATGTTTCAAGGACTAAAAAAATATTAGATAAAGATTATCTCAAA